>NZ_BCSS01000017.1 GCF_001570985.1 Janibacter limosus NBRC 16128
CGCCGCGCAGGCCGCACCGGGCCCGCCCGCGTGACCGGCGACGACCTGCGGCACGCGATCACCCGCGGCCGCGAGGCCAACCTCGTGCTGCTCGCCGTCGATGCGTCCGGCTCGATGGCTGCCCGCAAGCGGATGGGCGAGGTCAAGACCGCCGTGCTCTCGCTGCTCCTGGACGCCTACCAGCGGCGCGACCGGGTGGGCCTCGTGACATTCCGTGGCACCGGGGCCGAGGTCGCCCTCCCGCCCACCTCGTCGGTGGACGCAGCCGCAGCACGCCTCGCCGAGCTGCCGCACGGCGGCCGGACGCCACTGGCGGAGGGCCTCACGGAGGTCGCCAGAGTCGTTGCGAGAGAACGCATCCGGGACCGCAACCAACGCGCTCTCGTCATCATCGTCACCGACGGTCGGGCCACCGCCGGCGACGACGCGCTCGCCCGCGCCCAGCGCATCGCGGACGCCTGGGGGCACACCGCGGACACCGTCGTCGTCGACTGCGAGTCCGGCCGCTTCCGCATGGGACTGGCAGCCGACCTCGCCCACCGGATGGGCGCCGAGCACATCGCCCTCGAGCAGGTCGCCGCGAGCGGCCTCGTCGAGATCGTCACCGACCGCACCACCTCACGCAGGAGCGCCGCCTGATGGCACAGGGACAGACCCCCGTCACCCCCAAGGACGGGCTCACCACGCGGCTGCGCCGCAACCGACCGCTCGTCGTCGTCCACGGAGGCACCGGCAAGGGCAAGTCGACCGCAGCCTTCGGCTTGGCCCTGCGCGGCTGGAACCAGGGCTGGGCGATCGGTGTCTTCCAGTTCGTCAAGTCCGCCAAGTGGCGCATCGGCGAGGAGGAGGTCTACAAGACCCTCGGCCGCGTCCACGAGGAGACCGGCGAAGGGGGCCCCGTCGAGTGGCACAAGATGGGTTCCGGCTGGTCGTGGTCGCGCAAGCCCGGCAGCGAGGAGGACCACGCTGCCGACGCCCGTGAGGGCTGGGCCGAGATCAAGCGTCGTCTGGCCGCCGAGACGCACACCGTCTACGTGCTCGACGAGTTCACCTATGTCATGAAGTGGGGCTGGGTCGAGCTCGACGACGTCATCGACACGCTCACCCACCGCCCCGGCTACCAGCACGTGATCATCACCGGTCGCGACCCGCACCCGCGCCTGCTCGAGATCGCCGATGTCGCGACCGAGATGACCAAGATCAAGCACCCCTTCGACCAGGGGCAAAAGGGCCAGAAGGGCATCGAGTGGTGACTCTCCCCCGGGTGCTCGTCGCGGCACCCGCATCGGGGCACGGCAAGACGACGATCGCGGTGGGGATCATGGCGGCGCTGTCCCGCCGAGGACTCACCGTCGCACCGGCGAAGGTCGGCCCCGACTACATCGACCCCGGCTACCACGCCCTGGCGACCGGGCGACCCAGCCGCACCCTGGACCCGTGGCTCGTCGGCGAAGGGAGGGTCGCCCCCCTCCTCCTGCGCGGCGCCACATACCCGACGGTGGCGGACATCGCGGTCCTCGAGGGCGTCATGGGCCTGATGGACGGGCGACTCGGGACCGATGGCTTCGCCTCCAGCGCGCACGTCGCCGCCCTGACCCGCACGCCCGTCGTGCTCGTCGTCGACATCAGCTCGACCTCGCGCACGGTGGCCGCGACCGTCCACGGCCTGGCGACCATCGACCCCGCCCTCGACGTCGTCGGCGTCGTGCTCAACAAGGCCGGCACCCCACGCCACGGCGACGAGGCCCGCCGCGCGGTCGAGTCCGTCGGCGTGCCGGTGTGGGGTGTCCTCCCGCGCGATGCCGCCATGCACGTGCCCTCACGTCACCTCGGGCTCGTCCCTGCGGCGGAGCGCGGGGAGGCCGCCGCGACCCTCGACCACATCGCCGCCGTCGCCGAGGAGCACCTCGACCTCGACGCCTTCCTCGCCGCCGCCGCGACGGCACCCGCGCTCGACACCGAGCCGTGGGACCCGACCACGGCCCTCACGCTCCCTGAGGAGTTTGCGCAGCAAGCGTCTCGAAGGGAGTCCCCCGTCATCGCCGTCGCCGGCGGGCGGGCCTTCACCTTCCGCTACCCCGAGACGGTCGAGCTCCTGGAGGCTGCGGGTGCGCAGGTCGTCGAGCTCGACCCAGCGTGCGACGCCACCCTGCCGGACGGCATCCAGGGCCTCTACCTCGGCGGCGGCTTCCCCGAGGTGCATGCCCGCACGCTGGCGACCAACCGCCCTCTCGTGCACCAGATCCGGGCCGCGATCGCGGACGGGATGCCGACCGTCGCCGAGTGCGCCGGGATGCTCTACCTCGCCGCGACGCTCGACGACCACCCGATGGTCGGCGCGCTCCCGGCGCGCACCGCGATGGGACGTCGCCTCACCCTGGGCTACCGCGAGGCGACCTCGCTCGTGGACTCGGTCCTCGGCCCGGCAGGCACCCGGGTCACGGGTCACGAGTTCCACCGGACCACCACCGCCCCCTCTGCCGGCGCCCCCGCCGCCTGGGACCTGGACGGTCGCACCGAAGGCTTCGCGCTCGACCCCGCCGGCACCGGTCGCGCGACCCTCGTCGCGTCCTACCTGCACACCCACTGGGCCGGCTCGCCTGCGGTGACCGCCGCCTTCGTCGAAGCCGCCGCCACCTGGGAAGTCCCGCAGAGGCAGGACCCGCGTGGCTGGCGTGCGGAAGACCCGCGTGGCTGGAGCGGACGAGGATCGGGAGGTGTGGCCCCAGGTGCTACCCGTACCCGGTCCGCGTCCTTGCCGGACGAGGTCGCGGACCCCCTTCGTCACCATGGGGATGTCGAGGTGTCGGGCGATCTCGTCGATCTCGCGGTCAACGTGCGGCTCACGCAGCCGCCCGTCTGGCTGGCCTCCGCCCTCGCTGACGAGCTGAGCTCGGTCGCTGCGTACCCCGACGCGACGGGGGCTCGCGATGCGCTGGCTGCTCGTCATGGACTGTCGCGCGAGCAGGTGCTGCCGACGAGTGGTGGGGCTGAGGCCTTCACGCTGCTGGCCCGGGCGCTGACACCTCGGGATGCGGTGGTCGTGCACCCACAGTTCACGGAGCCGGAGGCCGCGCTGCGGGCCGCCGGCCACGACGTCCGGCGGATGCTGCTGCGACCGGAAGACGGCTTCGCCCTCACGAGCGCCGCGATCGAGCGGATCGGCGACGCGGACCTCGTCGTCATCGGCAACCCGACCAACCCGACGGGTGTGCTCCACCCGGCCGAAGCGATCCGCTCACTCGTGCGACCCGGGCGGGTCGTGCTCGTCGACGAGGCCTTCATCGACGCGGTACCCGGCGAGCGCGAGTCGCTCCTGCCCGGCGACCTCACCGGCGTGCTCGTCGTGCGCTCGCTCACCAAGACCTGGGCCGTGGCCGGCATCCGCGCCGGCTACCTCGCCGGCGACCCCGACCTGGTGGCCATGCTCGCGGCGCACCAACCGCACTGGTCGGTCGGCTCGCTCGCGCTGCGCGTCATGATCGAGACCGCCGCCCCGCACGCCTTGGCAGAGGCCGAGCGAGCCGCCGACGAGCTCGCCGCGTGGCGGACCCACCTGACCTCAGGGCTGCGAGCCCTGGCCATCCCGACAGGGGGCAGCGACGCCCCCTTCGTCCTGGCGCAGGTGGGTGACGGTGTGCACACCGCACTGCGCGAATCGGGTTGGGCGGTCCGCAGGGGAGATACTTTCCCCGGGCTCGACCCCACGTGGGTGAGGATCGCCGTCCGTGACCCACACACCATCGACGGGCTGCTGCGAGAGCTGACCCACCTGCTCCACCGGAGGACCGCATGACCGACGCCACCCCCACGTCCACCGGACGAGTCCTGCTCGTCGGCGGAGGCCCCGGCGACCCCGGTCTGCTCACCGTCGCCGGCCGTGACGCCCTGATCGCCGCCGATGTCGTCGTCACCGACCGTCTCGCCCCCCTCGCCGCGATCGCCGAGCACGCTCCGCAGGCCGAGGTCATCCACGTCGGCAAGATCCCGCGCGGCGAGTTCACCCCCCAGGAGCGGATCAACGAGCTGCTCGTCGAGCACGCCCGCGCCGGCAAGGTCGTCGTGCGGCTCAAGGGCGGCGACGGGTACCTCTTCGGTCGGGGTGGCGAGGAGTGGCAGCACTGCACCGCCGCCGGGATCCCCGTCGACATCGTGCCGGGCGTCTCCTCCGCCTTCTCCGTCCCCGCGCTCGCCGGCATCCCCGTCACCCACCGCGGCCTGTCCCAAGGCGTCGCGGTCGTCTCCGGGCACGTCGCTCCCGCCGACCCGCGCAGCGAGGTCGACTGGGCGGCGCTGGCCACCTCGCGCCTCACGATCGTCATCCTCATGGGGGTCGCGACCCTCGGGTCGATCGCCGAGGCACTCATCGCGGCCGGCTTGCCCGCCGACACCCCCGCCGCATGCATCGCCGACGGTGCCAGCCCGCAGCAGCGCACGGTGCGCGCCGCCCTCTCCGACATCGCCGCCACCGCCGACGCGGGGGGCTTCGCTCCCCCGGCCATCACCGTCGTCGGTGACGTCGTCGACGCGCTCGAGGTCACCTCGTCATGAGCCTCGGCGAGGGCATGCGGCTGGCGACGGGTACCTTCACCCGGCGCACGAGCGGGCCGGTCAGCGTCACCCCGCAGACCGCCCGGTCGGCACTGCTCCTCGCGCCCGTGGCCGTCCTGCCGCTCGCTCTGCAGGTCACCCTCATCAGTGCGAGCGTCGAGCTCGGTGTCCCTCCCCTCGTCGCCGCCGGCGCTGCGCTCGCGGTCCTGGCCCACGGCTCACGGGCCATGCACCTCGACGGCCTCGCCGACACGGTGGACGGGCTCGGTGCGGGGCTGGGCAAGGACCCTCTCGAGGTCATGCGCCGGGGCGATGTCGGCCCGATGGGCGCGGTCGCGCTCGTCCTCGTGCTGCTCGTCCAGGTGGGTGCCATCACCGCGCTTCTCGGCTCCGGGTGGCGTGGTGCCCTCCTCGTCGGGGCCGCGGTCATCGCCTCACGCGCAGCGGCCGCGGTCGTCTGCGGTCGCGGGCAGCGCACCGCCGCTGGATCGCGTCTTGGGGCCGCCTTCGTCGGGACCATCCCCTTCGCTGCGGCTGCGCTGCTCACCCTCGTCGTCGCCGCGGTGCTCGTGGCTGCCGTCTCCCCCATGGTCGTCGTGCTGCGCCCTGACGCCCTTGGCGACTCGTCCACTCCCCTGTGGCTGACGACCCGCATGCTCCTCGTCACCGCACTGGCTGCGCCGATCGCCATGCTTGCGGCGGTCCGGGTGCGGGACAAGGCCGCTCGTGTCATCGGCGGGGTCAACGGTGATGTCATCGGCGCGGGCGTCGAAGTCGCCCTCACGGTCGTCCTCGTCCTGCTCACGGTGGCCTGGTGACCATGCGGCACCTCGTCACCGGCGGCGTCCGCTCGGGCAAGTCCCGCCACGCGGAGGCCCTCCTCCTGCCACCGCACGTGTCACCCGACGCCACCGTCACCTACCTGGCCACGGGGCCGCAGAGCGATGACGCGGACTGGAGGGCACGGGTCGACGCGCACCGGTCCCGCCGCCCTGCATCGTGGCGCACGGTCGAGAGCACGGACGCCGCGAGCGCCCTGTGGGATGCCGAGGGTCCGGTCCTGCTCGACTGCCTCGGCACCTGGCTGACCGCGCAGCTCGACGAGATGGAGGCGTGGGAGGCCCCCGAGTCGCACTGGACCGCAGCCCTCGACGAGCGCGTCACCGACCTCGAGGCTGCCTGGCTCGCCACGGACCACGTCGTCGCCGTGACCAACGAGGTCGGGTGGGGCGTGGTGTCGGAGCACCGGTCCGGGCGGATCTTCACCGATCGCCTCGGCTGGCTCAACCAGCGTCTGGCGGCCTCCGCCGATCGGGTCGACCTCGTCGTCGCCGGGCAGGTGCTGACCATCAAGGGTGGGGCGTGAGCGTCCAACGAGGCTCCATCGCTCGGCTCGACCCCATCGCGGTCGGCCTGGTGCTCGGGTGGATCGCCGACGAGCTCGTCGGGGACCCTCGGCGTGGTCACCCGGTGGCGCTCTTCGGCCAGTGGGCCGCGTGGGTCGAGCAGCGCACGCACCGTGACTCACGTGCCGCTGGCGTCGTCACCGAGACGGTCGTCCTCACGCCCGTCGTCGCGCTCGGGCTGGCGACGAGCCGCCTGCCACCGGCTGGCCGCGCGGGCGCCACGGCGGCGCTCACCTGGGCTGCTCTCGGGGGCACGAGCCTGGGGCGCGAGGGCAGGGCAGTCCACGGCCTGCTCGTGGCCGGCGACCTGCCCGGTGCGCGACGGCGGGTGCGCAACCTCGTCGGCCGCGTCACCGATGACCTGGACCCGGACGAGGTCGCTCGAGCCGCGATCGAGTCGGTCGCGGAAAACACCTCCGACGCCGTCGTCGGCACCCTCGTGTGGGGCGCCCTCCTCGGCCCGCTCGGTGTGGTCCTGCACCGGGCTGCCAACACGCTCGACGCGATGCACGGTCACCGCACGCCGCGGTATGCCCGGTTCGGTTGGGTCGCAGCGAGGTTCGACGATGCCCTTGGTTGGCTCCCCGCTCGGGTGACGGTGCTCGTGACCGCGGTGGCCAGCCCCCTGCGTGCTCGTGAGGTCGTGCGCACCGCGCTGCGTGACGGCCGGGACCATCCGAGCCCCAACGCGGGCCCGGTCGAGGCGGGCTTTGCCGCCGCCCTCGGGATCCGGCTCGGCGGCAGGACCGTCTACGCCAGTGGCGTCGAGGACCGTGTCGTCATGGGAGCGGGACCGGCTCCGACTGCAGTCGATCTCCCCCGGACCGTCGAGCTCGCTCGCCGGGTGGGGATCATCACGCTGGTCGCGGTCGTGGGCGCGCGCCATGCCGTCAGGGCCGCACCGCGCTGAGCGAGGTCACCCAGGTGGCTGCCGCCACGGCGTCCGCCGCCGTCGCGACCCCTGCAGCCCGCTCCGGCCTCGACACGACGACGACCGGCACACCCAGGCGGCGGGCCGCGTCGAGCTTGGCCTGCGTGTAGCGACCGCCCGAGTCCTTGGTCAGCAGGACCGACACCCCGTGCTCGCGCATCAGGGCCTCCTCACCGGCGATGTCGAAGGGGCCGCGCGACCGCAGCACGGTCCACGCGGCCGGCAGCGGCATCTCCGGCGGCTCGACGAGTCGCACGACGACCGACCGGTCGGCCCATGCGTCGACGTGGTGGTGCAGGGTCTGACGTCCCGTCGTGACGAAGGGAGTCCCCCCCACGTCGTCCGCCGCCTCCCGCGCGGCCACGTGGCCGCCGACCCAGGTCCAGGACGCCGCATCAGGGTGGGTCCCCCACCCGGGCCGCGCCAGGCGCAGCAAGGGCACACCGAGCGACGAGCACGCTTGTGCCGCATGGCTGCCCATCGTCGCGGCAAAGGGATGCGTCGCGTCCACGACCGCGCTGACGTGGTGCTCGCGCAGCCACCGCGTCAACCCCTCGGCTCCCCCGAAGCCACCGATGCGCACCGGCCCCACCGGCAGCCGAGGGCGGGAGACCCGGCCGGCCAACGAGGAGGTGAAGGGCACTCCCTTCGCCTCGAGGTGGGCAGCGAGGTCACGGGCCTCAGCGGTTCCGCCGAGGAGGAGCACGTGCGTCATCCGCCCAGAATCTCACGCCTGCCTGCACGTGCTGACAGGTTGACCACCTACGGTCACCTGCGTGGACCAGATCATCGACCGCCTCGCACCCGCGACCACGGCACCAGACCTCACCGGCTGGACGCTCGTCGCGGTGCTCGTGCTCGCCGGTGTCGCCGCGACCTGGTGGCCGGCCTGGCGGGTCCTGCGGCTGGCCGTGACGCTCGTCCACGAGCTCGGTCACGCTGTCGTCGGGATGCTGTGCGGCCGGCGGTTCACCGGATTCGTCCTGCGCTCCGACATGTCCGGCCATGCCGTGACCGTCGGGCCGGCGCGCGGAGCCGGGGTCATCGCGACGACCTGGGCGGGCTACCCGGCTCCGGGCATCCTGGGCGCCGGTCTCGTCTGGCTCGCGACGTCCGGCTGGTCGGCCCCGGCCCTTGCCGTGCTCAGCGTCGGGCTCCTCGCGGCCCTGACCAGGGTGCGCTCGGCGCTCACCGGGCTCGTCGTGCTCGCGGTCATCGCCGGCACCGCGTCCCTGTGGTGGTGGGGCGACGACACGCTTCAGGCGTGGCTGCTCATCGGGGCCGGAGTCCTGCTGCTCGTCGGCGCCTGGCGTCACCTCGGGTCGATGTTGCATCGGGTCGATCCCGGGAGCGACCCGGGTGTCCTGGCCAGGGCGACGGGCATCCCCGGCCCGGTCTGGGTCGCCACATGTGTCGTCATGCTCGCCGCGGCGAGCTGGCTCGTCGTCGCCGTCGTGCGTACCGCCGTGGGAGCGTGAGGCATGCCCTCGTCACTGCGCGCCGCCCTGCAGGTCCTGCTGGGTACCTTCCTCGTCCTCGCCGGAACCGCCCACCTGACCTTTGCCAGGACCGACTTCAGGGCCCAGGTGCCCCCGTGGATCCCCATGGACGTGGACCTCGTCGTGCTCGTCTCAGGGGTCGTCGAGATCTGCTGCGGGGCAGCGCTGCTGCTCGCCTGGCGTCAGCCGCACCGGGCGACCGTCGGGGGCATTGTCGCGCTCCTCTTCATCGCCGTCTTCCCGGGCAACATCGCGCAGTTCACCGAGCACCGTGACGCCTTCGGTCTGACGAGCGACACGAGCAGGGCGGTGCGACTGCTCTTCCAACCCGTCCTCGTGCTCTGGGCCCTGTGGTGCACCGACGCGGTGGGCTGGTGGCGCCGCCGGCGCGATCAGCGCTCCTGAGGTCGGCTCAGACCTCGAGCCATCCGTCGACGAGGTCGAGCACGTCGAGCAGCTGCGTCGCCACCCCGTCGGGCTCGACGTCGACCGTGACCTGCTGGTCCGCCGGGATGTCGCTGTGCGGCACCCAGATGGCGCGCATCCCGACCTCCTGCGAGCCGAGCACGTCCTCGAAGAGGCGGTCACCGACATAGACGGCATTGGCCACAGGCACCCCGAGCCGGGTGGCGACCGCCTCGAAGGCCTCTCGGTGCGGCTTGACCACGCCGATCTCCGAGGAGTAGACGTCGCCGTCGATGAGGTCGAGCACGCCGTCCCGCTCGAAGATCTCGCGGTGGTAGTCGCCGCTCCAGATCGTGTTGGACAGCACGCCGATCTTGAGCCCGCGCTCGCGCAGCCCCTCCCACAGGGAACGCACCTGCGGATCGGTGCGCGTGTGCGGCTCCCAAAAGCGGCGGTACGCGGCCAGTGCCACATGGTGACGATCCTCGCGCGGATCGAGACCGGCCTCCCGCAGGATCTCGTCGAGGTGCGCGCTCGAGCGGTCGTCTGCCCGACCGCGCTGCCAGGCGCGGTCCTCCACGGCGAGGATCCGGTCAGCCAGCTCCTGCGCGCGATCGAGGTCCTCCTGCGGCACCTCGTCGGACTCGATCGGGATGCCGTGGATCTCCCTGGCGAAGACGCGCCACTGCTGTCCGAGGTCGATCGCGTGCCACGGCGTGAGCGTCCCGCCCCAGTCGAAGACGACGGCCTGCACCGGACCGGCCGGCGGACGCTCGTGGACCGACAGGGGGTGACGCATCTCGTCGGCACTCACGCCTGGCCCCGCACCTCACCCAGCAGGGCCTCGACGGCCTCCGCCACGGGGACCTCACGACGCTCACCGGTGCGACGGTCCTTGATCTCGACGACGCCGTCGGCCAGGCCCTTGCCGACGACGAGGATCGTCGGGATGCCGATGATCTCGGCGTCCTTGAACTTCACGCCCGGGCTCACCTTGCCGGCGCGGTCGTCGTAGAGGACGGCGACGCCCTTCGCCTCGAGCTGGGCGGACAGGTCCTCGGCCGCCCCGAAGATCTCCTCGCTCTTGCCCGCGGCGACGACGTGCACGTCGAAGGGGGCGAGCGCGCGCGGCCAGATCAGGCCCTGCTCGTCGTGGTTGTCCTCCGCGATGACGCCGACGGCGCGCGTGACGCCGATGCCGTAGGAGCCCATCGTGACGGTGACGAGCTTGCCGTTCTCGTCGAGGACCTTCAGACCCAGGGCCTCGGCGTACTTGGTGCCGAGCTGGAAGATGTGGCCCATCTCGACGCCGCGCGCCAGGGTCAATGTGCCCTCGCCCTGGGGGCTCGGGTCGCCCTCGCGGATCTCGGCGGCCTGGATGGTGCCGTCAGCGGTGAAGTCACGACCGTGGACCAGGTCGATGACGTGCTTGCCGTGCTCGTCGGCGCCGGTGACCCAAGCACTGCCCTCGGCGATGCTCGGGTCGAGCAGGTACCGGATCGTGCTGGCCCGCTCCGAGCCGAGGACGCCGGGGCCGATGTACCCCTTGGCCAGGGTCGGGTGCTTGGCGAAGTCCGCCTCCTCGAAGGCCTCGACCTCGGCCGGTGCCACCTGCGCCTCGAGCCGCTTGGCGTCGACCTCGCGGTCGCCGGGGACGCCGATGGCCAGCGGCTCGCGCCACGGCCCGTCGTGCTCCTCGTCGGCGGGGTGGACCAGCATGACGATGACATTCTTCAGCGTGTCCGCAGCAGTCCACTCGCGTCCGTCGGTGCGCGGGTGGTTGGCGTTGAGCGCGGCCACGAGCGTGTCGATGGTGGGGGTGTCGGGCGTGTCCTCGACGTGCGCGGGGCCGGCGGTCACCTCGACGGGCGGCGCCTGAGGCACCTCGACGGCCTCGACATTGGCGGCGTAACCGGAGGCGTCCCGCACGAAGGTGTCCTCACCGTTGGGGCTGACGGCGAGGAACTCCTCGCTCGCGCTGCCACCCATCGCGCCGGAGTCGGCGTGGACGATGACGTACTCGAAGCCGAGCCGGTCGAAGATCTTGATGTAGGCGTCGCGGTGCGCGTCGTACGCCTTCTGCAGTCCGGCCTGGTTGATGTCGAAGGAGTAGCTGTCCTTCATGATGAACTCGCGCCCGCGCAGCACACCGGCACGCGGCCGGGCCTCGTCGCGGTACTTGTTCTGGATCTGGAAGAGCGTCAGCGGCAGGTCCTTGTAGGACGTGTACATGTCCTTGACCGCGAGGCAGAACATCTCCTCGTGCGTCGGGCCGAGGAGCATCTGCGTGCCCTTGCGGTCGGTCAGGCGGAAGAGGTTGTCGCCGTACTCGGTCCAGCGGTTGGTGGCCTCGTAGGGCTCCTTGGGCAGCAGCGCCGGGAAGGAGAGCTCCTGCCCGCCGATGGCCTCCATCTCCTCACGCACGATCGCCTCGACCTTGCGCAGGACCTTCAGCCCCAGCGGCAGCCACGTGTAGACGCCCGGAGCCGCCCGCCGGACGTAGCCGGCCCGCACGAGGAGCTTGTGGCCCGGCAGCTCGGCGTCCGCCGGGTCCTCGCGAAGGGTGCGAAGGAAGAAGGACGACATGCGTGTGACCACGGAAGGTGCTCCTGGTGAGGCGGTGAGGGGTGTGCCACCTCAGCGTATCCGCTCCCCCATGAGCGCTGCCCCCGCGGCAGCCAGCTGCCGGGTCACGAGACGGACTGCAGCGCGCTCGGCCCGGTCGGGTCGGGACAGTGCCACGATCCAGCGGGCGGAGCGGACCTCGGACAGGGGCACGAGCACGAACTCGTCGGCCGTGCGCGTGGTGTAGCGCGGCAGCAGGGCGATGCCCTCGCCCGATGCGACGAGCGCGGCGACGAGGTGGTTGTCGCGGATCCGCAGCCGCCGGTGCAGCGCCCTCCCGCAGGCGCTCTCGATGCGCTGGAGCACGGTGTCGAAGGGGTAGTGCTCGGGCACGCTGATCCAGTCCTCGGCGATGACATCGCACGGACGCAGCTGGGCACGTCCGGCCAGCGGGTGGTTCGGTGGCAGCGCCACGTCGAGCGGCTCCCTGGTGAGGACCGTGCTGCGCAGGCCCTCGCCGCCGGCAGGCACCTCACTCGTCAGGGAGTGGGCGATGACGATGTCGGCGTCGGCCGCCGCGCTCGCGTAGTCGTGCTCGGCCAGGTCGAGGTCGTCGACGGCGATCTCGACGTCGGACTCGGCGAGCAGGGTCAGCGCGCCGGGCAGCAGGGCGGTCAGCCCACTGGGCAGTCCGGCGATGCTCACCCGTCCGGTGGGGCGCCCACGGTGCTCGTCGAGCCGCGCGGCCACACGTGCAAGTGCGGCCGTCACGTCGTCGGCGCCGTCGGCGAGCAGCTCGCCGGCCTCGGTCAGCCGCAACCCACGACCACTGGGCTCGACGAGAGGCACACCCGCCGCTCGCTGTGCGGTGCGCAGCTGCTGGGACAGCGCCGACGGAGTGCGGTGGGTCGCCGCGGCGACTGCGGCAAGGCTGCCGCGCTCCCGCAGGTCCCGCAGCAGTTCCAGGTGCCGGATGTCCATGTAGGAAGCCTAAAGGATCACGTCATGACGAATCGCTTGTCCTGCATGGTTGTGGGAGCGCACCATCAGGGGTGCCCATCCGTCACCGCCTGCTCGCCGTCGTCGTCGCCGTCCTCTGGGGCGCCAACTTCATCGCCATCCACGCCTCGCTGGCGATCTTCCCTCCTTTCCTCTGCTCGGCGCTGCGCTTCCTGCTCCTGGCCATCCCGACGATCCTCCTCGTCCCGCGACCGCAGGTCCCGACACGGTGGCTGCTCGGCTACGGCATCGGCTTCGGCGTCCTGCAGTTCGCCTTCCTCTACCTCGCGATGGACATCGGCATGCCGACCGGCCTCGCGTCGCTCGTGCTGCAGAGCTCGGCCCCCTTCACCGTCGTCCTCGGAGCCGTCCTCCTCGGCGAGCGCCTGTCGGCCCGCGCCGCCACGGGCGTGGGCGTCGCGGCCCTGGGCATGGCGATCGTCGGGTCCCAGCGACTGTCCGCGGAGGCGGGGCTCCTCCCCTTCGTCCTGACCCTGCTCGCGGGCCTGGGCTGGGCCTTCGGCAACCTCGCCGCCCGCCGGGCGGCGGCACCCAAGCCGCTGCACCTGACGATGTGGATGACGGTGGTCCCGCCCGTCCCACTGCTCCTGCTCTCTCTCGCCGTCGAAGGGCCGGACCGCATCGCCAGCGCCTTCGGCGACTCGATGACCACAGCGGCGATCCCCGCCTGGCTGGGCCTGGCCTACACGACGATCCTCGCGACCGTCGTCGGCTCGGGGATCTGGACCTGGCTCATGGCGCGGCACCCGTCGGGGACGGTCGCCCCCTTCTCCATGCTCGTGCCGGTCACCGGTCTCGCACTCGCCTGGGCGATGCTCGGCGAGGTCCCGGCGCCACTCGAGCTGGCGGGTGGGGTGCTCGTCGTCGGCGGGGTGCTGTGGGCCTCACGTCATCGACCGACCGCACTCCCCGAGCCCGAGCCGCTCCCCGAACCCGCGGTGCAACAGGTCTGAGGCGGCCCGTCCCTCAGCCCAGCGCGGCCACGAGCTGCGGCAGCACCTCGGCAGCCGGCCCACGCACCACGTGGTGGCACATGTCGGAGACCTCGCTCTCGTGCGGGTTGATCTCGATGACGGTCGCGCCCTCGGCGCGCGCCATCGCCGGATACCCCGCAGCCGGGTAGACCAGCCCTGACGTACCGATGACGAGGACGACATCGCCGGTCTCGAGGGAGTCGACGGCCGACTCTGTGGTCTCGACCGCCTCGTCGGGGAGCATCTCGCCGAACCACACGACACCGGGACGGACGTCCCCTTCGCACTGGGGGCAGGTGGGCGGCTCGAGACGCTCGATCGGCTCCTGCGGCAGCTCGATCTCGCCCTCGTAGGGGGTGTCGCACTCGCTGCACCGAGGGTCGAAGAGCGACCCGTGCAGGTGCGCCGCCACGCTCGATCCGGCCCGCTCGTGCAGGTCGTCGACATTTTGCGTCGAGATCGTCACATCGCGCAGCCCGGCCAGCTCCGCGAGCGCGACGTGGCCAGCGTTGGGGTCGACCCCGCGCACGAGCTGCATCCGCCACGCGTACCAGGCCCAGACGAAGGGGGGATCCATCTGGAAGGCCTCGATGGTCGCCAGCTGGCTGGGGTCGAACTGCTCCCACAGCCCGCTCTGCGCGTCCCGGAAGGTGGGCACCCCGGACTCCACGCTCATCCCGGCGCCGGAGAGCACGAGGACCCGGCGGGCTCCCCTCACGGCGTCGATGACGGCGTCCGGGAGGGTGGTGGTGACAGTGGGCGTGGTCATCGTTGCTCCTGGGCGAGGTGCGCTGGCTGGGCGTGCTGCCACATCCTCGCAGCGTCGGTGGCGCCCACGCACGTTCACGGGTCAGCCCTCGTCGCCCGGCGTGGGCTGCTCGTAGAGGCCGCGAGTCCCGCGGCTGCGGAAGCCGAGGCGCTCGTAGAGGGAACGCGCGGGGTTGTCGCAGCCGACCGCGAGCCAGGCGTGATCGGCGCCACCGTGCTCCAGGGCGGTCAGGGAGCGCGCCACGAGGTGCGCGCCCAGCCGCTTGCCCCGCCACTCGGGCACGACACCGACCTCCTCGATCCACCCCTCGGACACGGTGACGAAGCCCGCGACGTGGCCGCTGTTGTCCATCGCCACCCGCGAGTCCTCGGGCTGGAAGCCGCGCTGCTCCCGCAGCCACCGCCCCCAGGCCCGAGCAGTGCCGCTGTCGTAGCCGGGCTGGTCGGCGAAGGACGCCGCATAGGCGTGCTGGAAGGCCTCGGAGGTGTCGTCGGTGAAGGGCAGGGTGACCACGCCGTCCGGCCGGCGCACGACGGGGATGTGCTTCAGGGTGTGACGCATCACCGTCTCCGCGAAGACGCGGTGGAGCCCCAGGTCCGCAAAGAGGGACTCTGCCTCCGGGCTCACGGAGTCCAGCAGGAAGCGCACTGAGCCGATGGAGTGCCCGAGGACCCACTCGGCGATCTCGTGCCCGATCCCCTGCCCCATGGCGCTCGGGTCGACGAGCCCGGTCGCCGTGCGCCCGCCCGAGGTGGTGATGCCGATGGCTGCCGCCGCGACGACGTCGCCCAGCTCATCACGTCCTCGGATCGCCAGGTCGGTGACGAAGGTCGTCCGCAGGTGCTCGCGGTCGGCGAGGTCCGGCAGCCCACCGTCACGCTCGAGGCAGGCCTGGCCGAGACGCACGAGCGCGTCGAGGTCATCCTCCGTCGTCGGGGACCACTCCAGCACGCCCATCTCCCTCAGTCCCGGCGCGCGGCGCGGAGGGCGACCCGCAGCAGGGGCCACTGCAGGGGCAACCTCGCGAGGGTCCCGGCAAAGACACCGGCGGCCTGCGGAGTGCGCTTGCGCTGCGCCCGTCGTCCGTGGTCGATGCTCATCTGGACATTGGCGGGGAAGACGCCAGCGAGCAGCGCGGCACTCGCCCATCCGGCAACCGGCCGAGTGGCCGGGACGAGCAGTCCAGTGGCACAGGCGATCTCGGCGACACCGGAAGCCTTGACGAGCGTCCTGTCGTGCTGGCGCAGCGGTGCCGGGACGATCGGCTCGAAGACCTGCGGGCGCACGAGGTGGATGACGCCCGAGGCGAGGAAGATGCCGGCGAGGCCGAGGGTGGGCAGGTCAGGTCGGGACATGGGGCTCCTTGTCAGAAGATCTGTCGCAGGTTGACCCGCGACAGGTCGAGCAGCTCGTCGCCGCGGCCGGACATGACGGTGCGCAGCGCATAGAGCGTGAAGCCCTTGACCTGTTCCGCCGAGATGGCCGGCGGGATCGTCAGCTCCTGGCGCTCGGTGATGACGTCGACGAGGGCGGGGCCGTCGTGCGCGAAGGCCGCGCGCAGGCTCCCTTCGAGGTCGGCAGCCTCGGTCACCCGGAAGCCCTTGATGCCGCAGGCCTCGGCGACCTGCGAGAAGTCGGGGTTGTGCAGATCGGTGCCGAAGCCGGGCAGGCCGGCGGCCTTCATCTCCAGCTCGACGAAGTTGAGCGAGGAGTTGTTGAGCACCACGATCTTGATCGGCAGGTCGTGCTGGCGCACGGTGAGCAGCTCACCCATGAGCATCGCAAGCCCGCCGTCGCCGCTCAGCGTGACGACCTGCCGGTCGGGGTGGGCCAGCTGCGCACCGATGGCCTGCGGGATGGCATTGGCCATCGAGCCGTGGATGAAGGAGCCGATGAGTCGGCGATCGCCGCGGCACTCCAGATAGCGGGCGGCGTAGACGACCGGCGATCCGACGTCGGGGATGAAGACCGCGTCGTCCGCGGCGATCTCGTCGACGAGGCGCGCGAGGTACTGGGGGTGGATCGGCTGGTCCTTCTTGGTGAAGATCCCCTTCTTGGGCGCCTCGGCCAGCTCGTCGAGCTTGTCGCGCGTCTTGGCGTAGTGCTTGACCGAGTCCTCGAGGTGCTTGCGGTCGGACGCTGGCTGCAGGAGCGGGAGCAGCGCCCGGATGGTGTCGCCGACGTCACCGACGAGGCCGAGATCGAGCGGGACCCGTCGGCCCAGGTGCTCACCGCGCAGGTCGACCTGGATGAACTTCGCACCCTCTGGGTAGAACTGACGGTACGGGAAGTCGGTGCCGAGCATGAGGACGATCTCGGCCTCCTCCATCGCCCGGTACCCGGACGCGAAGCCGAGCAGCCCGGTGAGGCCGACGTCGAAGGGGTTGTCCCCCTCGATCTCCTGCTTGGAGCGAAGGGTGTGCACCACCGGTGCCGCAAGGCGACCGGCAAGCGCGAGGACCTCGGTCTTGGCTCCGGCGGCACCGGCACCGACGAGCAGGGTGGTGCGCCTGGAGGACCCGAGCAGCGCGGCCGCCCGCTCGAGCTGGTCGGCTGCGGGGACGACGCGGGCGCGGGCCCGCTCGATGACGGTGACCCGCTCGTCGACAGCCTCGGCCTGGGCCACCTCGCCGGGGACCACGAGGACCGCGACACCGCGCTCCTGGATGGCGGCGCGCATCGCCGTCTCGAGCATCCGGGGCATCTGCGAGGGGTCGGAGACCATCTCGCAGTAGACGCTGCACTCCTGGAAGAGGTTTTGCGGGTGGGTCTCCTGGAAGTACCCGCTGCCGATCTCCGAGCTCGGGATCTGCGCGGCGATCGCCAGGACCGGCACGCGACTGCGCTGGGCGTCGAAGAGACCGTTGATGAGGTGCAGGTTGCCCGGGCCGCAGCTCCCGAGGACGACCGCCAGGTCACCGGTCAGCTCGGCATCGGCCGCAGCTGCGAAGGCCCCCGACTCCTCATGACGGACCAGCCGCCAGGCGATCGACCCGTCGCGGCGCATCGCCTCGGTGAAGCCGTTGAGCGAGTCCCCGGGCACCCCGTAGGCGCGGGTCACTCCGTTGGCCCGGAGCGTGGCGATGACATTGTCGGCGATCGTGCCCATGGTGACTCCTGACGACGGGGGTACCGGTCGCCTCCACGCTATCCCGACGGCTACTGGCAGAGTGGGAGCGAGTGACCCCGACCGAGAGGAGCGCACCGATGCGCGCCGTGTACGCCGAGAGCATCAACCCGCAGGACCCGCTGGCCGGACTGGTGGTCGGTGAGCGCCCCGACCCGGTCGCCCCGGAGGGCTGGGCCACGGTGAGCGTCAAGGCTGCCGCCCTCAACCACCACGACGTGTGGTCGCTGCGCGGTCAGGGCCTCACGGCCGATGCCCTCCCGATGATCCTCGGCTGTGATGCCGCGGGCATCGACGAGGACGGCAACGAGGTCGTCGTCCACGCCGTCATCAACGACCCCGGCTTCACGGGGGCCGACGAGACGACCGACCCGCGTCGCTCCCTCCTCTCGGAGCGCTACCAGGGCACCTTCGCCGACACGGTCGTCGTCCCCCGTCGCAACCTCGTCCCCAAGCCCGAGGGCCTGAGCATGGTCGAGGCCGCGTGCCTCCCGACGGCATGGCTCACGGCCTACCGGATGCTCTTCGTCCGCGGAGCGATGCGCCCCGGCGAGAGCGTGCTCGTCCAGGGTGTCGGCGGCGGCGTCTCGACCGCGCTCATCACGCTTGCTCGCGCAGCCGGGCTGCGGGTCTACGCCACCTCGCGCAGCGAGGCCAAGCGCGCCCGTGCTCTCGAGCTGGGCGCCCACGAGGTCTTCGGCTCGGGAGAGCGTCTGCCGGTCAAGGTCGACGCCGTCATGGAGACCGTCGGCAAGGCGACGTGGACGCACTCCATCCGTGCCCTGCGGCCCGGCGGTCGGATCGTCATCGCCGGCACCACGAGCGGCCCCAAGCCCGACGACGCCGAGCTGACCCGCATCTTCTTTCTCCAGCTGAGTGTCATCGGCTCGACGATGGGCACGCGCGACGAGCTCGACTCCCTCGTGCAGATGCTCCACTCGACCGGCACCCGCCCGCTCGTCCACGCCGAGATGCCGCTGGACCGCGCACGCGACGGGTTTGCCCAGATGGTCGACGGCGACCACGTGGGCAAGATCGTCTTCACCCTCTGACCCGCTTGGCAGGGGTCAGAAGAGGATCGTCGAAAAGGTCCCGACCCGCTCCATGCCGATACGTCGATAGGTCGCCAGGGCCGGCGCGTTGAAGTCGTTGACGTAGAGCGTGGCCAAGGGTGCGTGGTCGATCATCGACTGCTCGAGGGCGGCAGCCATCATCGACGCAGCCAGGCCCTGCCCTCGCAGCTCCGGGCTGAGCCACACACCCTGGATCTGACAGGTACCGAGGGCCACGGACCCGACATCGGCCTTGAAGATCACCCGACCGCCCTCGATGACGACATAGGTGCGGCCGGCGCGCACGAGCCGCCAGATCGAGTCGCGGTAGAAGGCAGGGCTGCCTGTGTAGGGGCGGTACCCGATCTCCTGGGTGAACATGTGCTCCGCGGCGGGCAGGACGAGGTCGACCTCGTCGAGGGTGGCCGGGCGCACGCGCGGGTCGAGCCGGACGCCCAGCTGCGAGGGTGGCGTGTGTGACGCCATCAGCGGCTGCTCACCACGGATGGTCCGCGGCGCAGGGAAGTCGTTGCCGGCCGCCCGCCACAACCCGTGCACCTCCTCGCGCGGACCGAGGAAGGACGCGGAGCGGCGGCGCACCTTGCGCACCTGCGCGGCGAGCGCGGCCCAGCTGACGGTCGACGTCGCGACCGGCACGACATTGGCCAAGGTCCACACGAGGGCCTCGAGCTCACCGTCATCGAACCAGCCGTAGGCCGCCGTGGAGCCGGAGCCCAGCCCACCGTCGAGGATGCGGCTGGCGACGAAGACATGGGCCGCGGGGTCGCGCGCGCACAGATCCAGGGCGGCATCGACATCGTCGGGGCCCAGGAGTCGGGTGGGTTGGCGGGTGCGCAGCACCCCTCCAGAGTAGTGAGCCAGCCGCACGGCGGGTGGCGAAGGGGGCGGCCGGGTTCCGATCCTCCATTCGAGCCACGAACGGCTGCGCCCGGCATGGACATCTTCTGCCACGCCCTCGAGTCGTGGACCGCCCGGCGGTACACGAGCTACGAGCACAAGACGCCGGAGCAGCGGGTGCCCCACTGCGGCGCCAACCCATCGCCGAGATGCACTCACAGCGCGCGATGGAGCTGCTCGCAGGGCCCTCCGCCGAGCGGTCGCCGGGCGCGCACGACATGCTGTGAGCCTCGCGGGCGGTCGGCGAAGTAGGTGTCGAGCTGCTCGGGGTCGATCCGTTCGGCGCGACCTCGGAAGCGGATGGAGCGAAACATCGCGGGCCACGTGAGCGTCGCCGCGACGAAGGGGGTCGCCTCCAGCTGCCGGCTCTTCGCCGACTCGAGACTGGTGACGAAGCCCGGCCCCACCGGGTCGAGGAAACGCATGAGGACCGTGCGCACGTCCGGCCGGCCCTGCTCGTCCACGGTCGCGACCGCGAAGGACAGCGCCTCGGGGACGTCACCCCGCTCGACCTGACGGGCCCTCGCGGTGTCGACCCACGAGGAGATCAGGGCGAAGGGAGCGCCCGGCACCTCCCCTTCGTCCAACCCCTCCCCGCCATAGTCCACGTGGTCGGCCCGAGGGGGCGTGCGGGGCAGGAGATGCGATTCATCTCCGCAACAGACGGTTGCTGCGCAACCTCCTCAGGACCCGGAGGTTGCGTAGAAGGTGCTAGCTGACCGAGACGGTCGCGCCGGCCTCTTCACCGTCGATCGGCTCGCCCATCTCCTCGGCCAGGCGCATGGCCTCCTCGATGAGGGTCTCGACGATCTGGCTCTCGGGGACGGTCTTGATGACCTCACCCTTGACGAAGATCTGGCCCTTGCCGTTGCCGGAGGCGACTCCGAGGTCGGCCTCGCGGGCTTCGCCCGGTCCGTTGACGACGCAGCCCATGACGGCGACGCGCAGCGGGACGGTCATTCCCTCGAGTCCGGCGGTGACCTCCTCGGCGAGCTTGTAGACGTCGACCTGGGCGCGACCACAGCTGGGGCAGGAGACAATCTCGAGCTTGCGCGGGCGCAGCCCGAGGCTCTGCAGGATCTGCTGGCCGACCTTGATCTCCTCGACCGGCGGGGCCGAGAGCGAGACGCGGATCGTGTCGCCGATGCCCCGGGAGAGGAGCGCCCCAAAGGCCGTCGCGGACTTGATCGTGCCCTGGAAGGCGGGGCCGGCCTCGGTGACCCCGAGGTGCAGCGGCCAGTCCCCCGCCTCGGCCAGCAGCTCGTAGGCACGCACCATGACCACCGGGTCGTTGTGCTTGACCGAGATCTTGAAGTCGTGGAAGCCGTGCTCCTCGAAAAGGCTGGCCTCCCACACCGCGGACTCGACGAGGGCCTCAGGGGTGGCCTTGCCGTACTTTTCGAGCAGGCGCTTGTCGAGGCTGCCGGCGTTGACGCCGATCCGGATCGAGGTCCCGTGGTCCTTGGCCGCCTTGGCGATCTCCTTGACCTGATCGTCGAACTTGCGGATGTTGCCCGGGTTGACGCGCACGGCGGCGCAGCCGGCCTCGATGGCCGCGAAGACGTACTTGGGCTGGAAGTGGATGTCGGCGATGACCGGGATCTGGGACTTGCTGGCGATCGCCGGAAGCGCCTCGGCGTCATCGGTGCTCGGGCAGGCCACCCGCACGATGTCGCAGCCGGCGGCGGTCAGCTCGGCGATCTGCTGCAGCGTCGAGTTGATGTCGGAGGTCAACGTCGTCGTCATCGACTGCACCGAGATCGGCGACTCACTCCCGACACCGACCGAACCGACCTTGATCTGGCGAGTGGGGCGACGGGGGGTGAGGACCGGGGCCGGAGCCTTGGGCATACCGAGGGAAACGCTCATGCCATCCATTATGCGTCGTCGAGTCTGAGTGCCCGCTGTGGACCCGTCAGGTCAGTCGTACCGGCTTGACGATGTCGGCGTAGACGAGCAGCAGGGTCATGCCGATGAAGGCCAGCGCGACGACATAGGCCAGCGGCATCGCCTTGGCCACGTCGACGGGCCCCGGGTCCGGGAGGCCGCGCAGCCTGGCCCATCCCTTCTTGACGCCCTCCCAGAGCGCACCCGCGACGTGGCCGCCGTCGAGCGGGAGGAGAGGGACGGTGTTGAAGGCGAAGAGGACGAGGTTGAGCGAGCCCAGCAGGCTCAGCAGCAGGATCGCCTTGTCACTCGTGTCACCGAAGAGGTCGGAGCTGGCGACCTCACCCGCGATCCGGCCGACACCGACGACCGACATCGGGCCGTTGGGGTCGCGCTCGCTGCTGCCGAAGGCCGCCTGCGAGACACCGACGAGCTTTTGCGGGATCTTGACGAGGAGCTCGTAGGTGTCCCCGACGTACCCGCCGAAGAGCGCGGGGACCGCGGTGAGCGGCTGCTTCTCCTGCTCGACGCTGCCGGAGGCACCGAGGAACCCGGCCCGCTCGGTGCGGATCGCTCCCGAGGCGTCCTTCTCGGGCTGGCCGTCGTCGCCGTAGACGGGCATGTTCAGCACGATGGGGTCGGCCTGGAGCGTCGTGGACGCCCCGTCGCGGTCGACCTTCATCGTCAGCGGCTCGTCAAGGTTGGCGCGGATGGCCATGCGCACATCCGTCCAGGACTCGACGGGGGTGCCGTTGATCGCCGTGATCGTGTCGCCGGGCTTCAGCCCCGCAGCATTGGCGGGGGCCACGGGCATCTCATCGGTGCACTCGTCCGCGGTCTGCTGACCCAGCTGCTTGATGTCGACGCACTCGCTGACCGACGAGATCGTCGGGGTCGTGACGGCCACCCCGTGCAGGGTGAAGATGCCGGTGAAGAGGACGAGCGCGATGAGCAGGTTCATCACCGGGCCGCCGAGCATGATGATGATCCGCTTCCAGATCGGCAGCTGGAAGAACATCCGGCCGTCGTCCCCGGGCCGCACCTCCTCGAGGCTCTGCTGGCGGGCCTCCTCGACGAGCTGGCTCATCCGGCCGGTGCTGGAGCTGCGCATCGTCCCCTCGGCCTGGTCCTTGGCCGGGGGGAACATGCCGATCATCCGGATGTAGCCACCCAGCGGGATGGCCTTGATCCCGTACTCGGTCTCGCCGCGGCGGCGTGACCAGATCGTCGGCCCGAAGCCCACCATGTACTGCGGTACCCGGACGCCGAACTTCTTGGCAGGGACGAGGTGACCGATCTCGTGCAGCGCGATCGACAGACCGATACCGAGCACGGCAAGCAGCATCCCCAGCACATAAAGCATGCGCTGATGATGTCACGCGGACCTGACAGCTTCCTCCGCCGAAGGGAGGACCCGCTCAGCCCACGAGGATGGCTGCGGCTTCGTCCCGCGCCCACGCGTCGGCCGCGAGCACACCTTCGACCGTGTGCGCGTCGAAGCGCGCGTCGTCATGCCGCTGCAGCACCGCAGCGATCGTGTCGACGATGTCGGTGAACCGGCAGGCACCCTCGTGGAAGGCATCCACCCCCACCTCGTTGGCGGCGTTGTAGACCGCCGGGTGCGTACCCCCCGCAGCGCCGACCTGTTGGGCCAGCCGCACGGCCGGGAAGGCCTCGTCGTCCAGGCTCTCGAAACGCCAGTCCTGCGCCCGGGTCCAGTCCACCGGCGTCTCGACATCGGTCAGCCGCTCCGGCCAGGACAGGCCGAGCGCGATGGGCGCGAGCATCGTGGGCAGCCCGAGCTGGGCGATGACCGCGCCGTCGTGGAACTCGACCATCGAGTGGATGATCTGCTGCGGGTGGACGACCGCCTCGATGCGCTCCATCGGCACGTCGAAGAGCAGGTGCGCCTCGATCAGCTCCAGCCCCTTGTTGACCAGGGTCGCGCTGTTGGTGGTGATGACGCGCCCCATCGCGAAGTTGGGGTGCTTGAGCGCCGCGGCCGGGGTCACCTCGCGCAGCGCGGCCCGGTCCATCCCGCGGAAGGGTCCACCGCTCGCCGTCACGATGAGCTTGCGCACCTCGTCGGCGCGCCCGGAGCGCAGCGCCTGCGCGATCGCGGAGTGCTCGGAGTCGACGGGCACGATCTGGCCCGGCGCGGCGACCTGCTTGACGATCGGGCCGCCGATGATCAGGGACTCCTTGTTGGCCAGGGCCAGACGCGCTCCGGAGCGCAGCGCAGCGAGCGTGGGTCGCAGCCCGATCGCGCCGGTGATGCCGTTGAGCACGACATCGGTGGGTGCGGCAGCGGCCTCGGTCGCGGCCTCCTCCCCCACGATCACCTCGGGGGCGTAGCCGATGACCCCCGCCGCGTCAGCCGCGGCGGCGATGGCAGCGGTCAGGTCCTCACGGGTACCGGTCGCAGCGGCCACGAGCGAAGGGAGATGACGTGCGGCCTGCTCGGCGAGCAGCCCGATGTTGGAGCCACCCGAGAGCACCTCCACCTCGAAGCGGTCCGGGTGGGCCTCGATGACCTGCAGGCCCTGGGTCCCGATCGACCCGGTGGAGCCCAGCAGTGTGACGCGGGTGCTCATGCGCCCACCTCGTCGCTCTCACGGCGGCTGTGGTCGATCGCCTCGCGCCGGGCCAGCCGGTTGGCGCGCCGGATCTCCGCCTCACGGAAGCGGCGCCGCTCCTCCGGTGTCTCGATGGTCAGCTCGGGGACGCGACGGGTCCCCCCTGCGGCATCGACGGCGACGAAGACGAGGTAGGCGCTCGCGACGTGGACGCGCTCGGTGACGGCGTCCCAGCGGTCGACCTCGGCCCGCACGCCGACCTCCATGGACGAGGTGCCGGCCCAGTTGACCTGCGCGCTCACGTGGAGCACGTCACCGACGCGCACGGGGTTGAGGAAGGCCATCTCGTCCATCGCCGCGGTCACGGCCGGCCCCTCGGCGAAGCGGTTGGCGGAGACACCGGCGGTGTCGTCGACGATCTTCATGATGTTGCCGCCGTGCACATTGCCCAGGAGGTTGGCCTCCGCCTGGGACATGATGCGGGAGAGGGTGATGCGGGTGTCGGTGGGTGTCGTCACGGGGCCATCATGGCAGCGTGACCACTGCACTTCTGTGGGGCGCCCTCGCCGCCTCCTCCCTGCTCGTCGGCGCGCTGCTGGGTGTGGCGCGCACCTGGCCGGGCCGTCTCGTCGGCCTCGTCCTCGCCTTCGGTGGTGGCGCTCTGATCGCCTCCGTGTCCTTCGAGCTCGCGGAGGAGGGCCTGCAGACCGGCGGACCGGTCCCGGTGGCCATCGGCATCACCCTCGGCGCGGCCGCCTTCGCCGGCGGCAATGCGGCGATCCAGGCACTGGGCGCCCGCCGCCACCGTGGCAGGACCCACGAGGACGAAGGGGGGACGGGCCTGGCCTTCGGCGCCTTCCTGGACGGCATCCCCGAGCAGGCCGTGCTCGGGATCGGGCTCGCGTCGGGCGGGGGCGTGAGCATCGCCCTGCTCGTCGCTGTGTGGATCTCCAACCTGCCGGAGTCGATCGGCTCGGCGTCCGACATGCGGCGCGACGGCACGACCCGGCGCGTCATCCTGCTGCTGTGGACCGGCGTGACCGCGGTCTGCGCCCTGGCCACCCTCGGCGGCTACGCCGTTGCCGACATCTCCGGCGACACGGGCACGAGCGTCATCAACGGCTTCGCGGCGGGCGCCCTGCTCGTCATGCTCGTCGACGAGATGATCCCCGAGGCGCGCTCCAAGGCCGGACCGGCGGCGGGTCTGGCCACGGTCGTCGGCTTCGCCCTCGCCGCGGGCCTGTCCAAGCTGACCTGAGTCAGCGGTCGGCGATCACGATGCTCAGGTCCGGGTACTCGTCGTCGAGATCGGCCAGCACCTCGAGGACGGCGGGGTCGGTCCCGGCGCCGCTGCCCGGGCGGCGAGGGTCGGGCGCGTCGTGACGACCGGGTCGCCACACGAGCGTCCACGGTGCGTCGTGACGGTCGGCGACCTCACGCAGGGAGTCCATCAGCGCGTCGAGGTTGCGTCCGAAGTGCTCCGGGAAGAGCAGCGACTGCGCGAAGTGGTCGTAGATCCCCTCGCGATCGGCTCCCCCGTCGACGAGATGCACGTGGTCGGTCCCGGCGACGGCACGGGCGAGCAGCCCGTCGACCCCCGCGGCCTCGATGTGGATCACTGGTCCTCCTCGATCTGCCGGAAGCTCTCGTAGTGGTCGGACGAGAAGTAGCAATCATGCTGCTCACCGCAGACGATGCGCTTGGCGCCGCGGTGGTCGAGGCCCGGCGTGGGCACCGTGTACTCGCGGTAGTACCCGCGCTGCTGCGACGGGAGGATCCCCTCCCTGTTGCCGAAGGTGATCCCGTCGCGGTCGTACGGGAAGGGCCCGCCGGACCGGATGAGGTCAAGCGTCTCCTGCCCCTCGGCGGGCAGGGCCGACTCCGCGATCGTGCCGAGCCCCGAGTCCGGGGTCGAGCCTCCGTCTGGAGTCGAGCCGGACTCACCGTGGTGCGCGGAGGACGTCGCAGAGGTCGTCCCACCCGAGCGTTCCGCCGGCGGGTCGTCCGGTGCGCCCGTGAGGACGATCCACGCGGCGAGCAGGATGAGGACGAACCCCCCGAGGAGCTGCAGTCGGGTGCGCCAGGCCTGCCTCATGTCAGAGCGCCAGGCCGACGTACTTGGTCTCGAGGTACTCCTCGATGCCCTCGAATCCCCCTTCGCGGCCGAAGCCGGAGTGCTTGACCCCGCCGAAGGGAGCGGAGGGGTTGGAGACGATGCCTTGGTTGATCCCGACCATGCCGAACTCGAGCGCCTCGGCGACCGTGATGACACGGCTCGTGCGTTCCGTGAACACGTACGCGACGAGGCCGTACTCGGTGGAGTTGGCCAGGCGGATCGCCTCCTCCTCGGTGCGGAAGGTCGTGATCGGGGCGACCGGGCCGAAGATCTCCTCGGTGAGCACGCGGGCGCTCGCCGGCACGCCGGTGAGGACGGTCGGCGGGTAGAACCAGCCCTTGCCCGAGGGCACCTCGCCACCCACGAGCGCGGTGGCTCCCTGGGCGATGGCGTCGTCGACGAGCTCGGCGACGCCGGTACGGGCCTTTTCGGTGATGAGCGGACCGACGTCGACGCCCTTGGTCGTGCCCTTGCCCATGCTCAGCGCACCCATCCGGTCGGCGAGCGCCTTCGCGAAGTCGTCGGCGACGGACTCGTGGACGATGAAGCGGTTGGCGGCCGTGCAGGCCTCGCCGATGTTGCGCATCTTGGCGAGCATCGCGCCCTCGACGGCGCGCTCGAGGTCGGCGTCCTCGAAGACGACGAAGGGGGCATTGCCCCCCAGTTCCATGGACGTGCGCAGGAGCTGCTCGGAGGACTGCTCGACGAGCTTCTTGCCGACCGGGGTGGAGCCGGTGAAGGTGAGCTTGCGCAGTCGCGGATCGCGGATGATCGGCTCGCTGACCTCGCCGGAGGAGGTCGTCGGGACGACATTGAGCACGCCGGCGGGCAGGCCGACCTCCTCGAGGAGCCGCGCGAGCGCCAGCATGGTGAGCGGCGTCTCGTGGGCGGGCTTGACGACAGTCGTGCAGCCGGCCGCGATCGCGGGCCCGATCTTGCGGGTGCCCATCGCGAGCGGGAAGTTCCACGGCGTGATGGCGAAGACCGGGCCGACGGGCTGCTTCATCGTCATCAGGCGGGTGCCGCCGGAGGGGGCTACGGCGTAGCGGCCGTGGATGCGCACGGCCTCCTCGGCGAACCAGCGGAAGAACTCGGCTCCGTAGGTGACCTCGCCGCGCGACTCGGCCAGGGGCTTGCCCATCTCGAGGGTCATGAGCATCGCGAAGGTCTCGGCCCGCTCGGTGAGCAGCTCGAAGGCCGAGCGCAGCAGCTCCGAGCGCACCCGCGGGTCGGTGGCGGCCCACTCGGCCTGGGCTGCGACGGCGGCGTCGAGGGCGGCCCGGCCGTCAGCGACGGTCGCGTCGGCGACCTCGGCCAGCGTCTTGCCCGTGGCGGGGTCGGCCACCGCGAAGGAGGCCCCCTCGCCGGCATCGCGCCATTCGCCGGCGATGAAGAGCTGGGTGGGTGCGTACTCGAGGGCTGACTTCTGCGTGACGGCTGCCATGGGCCCTACGGTACGAGGATTTGCCCTCCGCGGCACAGTCTCTGCGTCCAATCATCGAACTGGCGCAAATCCTCCGGTTTTGAGACGCTATGGAGGATGAACTTCCCGCAGATGTCTCCGGAGGCCGTGATGACTTTCAACTCCCCCTTCGCCCGCGTCCTCCTCGATCAGGCCCACAGCAGCGCGTGGTCGATCGATGCCGAGCTCGCCGCGCACATGAACCCCGCCAACCCCGGTGACGCGAGCCTGGCCCGGGCCGCCTCGGTCCTGCGCGAGCGCGGCACCGAGGTGCTGGCCCACACCGACGGTGAGCTGACCGCCGCCGCCCTCGACGGCGCCGACGTCCTCGTCATCGCGCACCCTGCCGCGGCCTCCAGCGAGCGCGTCGCCGGCGACCTGCCGCCGGTCCTCTCCCCCGCCGAGATCACCGCGGTGACCGACCACGTGGCCCAAGGGGGCGGCCTGATCGTCCTCGCCGAGTGCGACCACGACGCCCACGGCAACAACCTCAACGACGTCCTCGCCGCCTTCGGTCTGAGCATCGTCTCCACCCTCGTCCACGAGCGGGCCGACGGCGGCCGCCGCCACCTGGGCAATGCGACCTGGGTCCTCGGCGAGACCACCACCCGTCCCGGTCAGGGCGTCATCGCCGGCATCAACGAGCTGTGCTTCTACCGCGCGGGCACGATCGACATCTCCGGGGCAGCGGGTGCCCGTGTCCTCGCCCGCACCTCCGCCACCGCCCACCCGGCCGGCCAGCCGCTCGCCGTCACCGTCGAGCACGGGCAGGGGCGCGTCGTCGTCCTCGCCGACTCCGACCTGATCGGCGACGACTCGATCGGCGAGCTCGACCACGAGGAGCTGTGGGTCAACCTGGTGACCTGGGCGGGCAACGGGACTGCCGCCCTTCGAGACATTCGCCCGCAGGGCGGACCCGATCCCCAGGGACCGAGCGTGGCGAGCAGCGAGGCCTGGCTGGCCCTGAAGACCGCCGTCGAGGAGCTGCGCCTGATGCAGGTCAAGGACGGCTCCCTGCGCGAGGACGCCGACCGCGAGCGCGCCACCGCCCTCGTGGCGACGATGACCGAGCGGATCGCCGAGATGGCACCGCACTTCCCCCACGACGCCGCCTACCTGGCCGCGCTGCCGGTCGACCTGCAGCGCTGGGTGGATGGCGGCTTCGGGGTGCCCGACTTCCTCGACTCGCTCCTGGCCTTCCGTCCGGACCAGCACCGCGTCGACGGCGCCGAGCACCTCGTCGTCTTCCCGATGTACACGCAGAACGGCAACCTCGACCGGGTCTTCGAGGCGGTGCTCTTCGACGTCATGTGGCCGCAGTGGCTCGCCGATGTCGAGGCCCGCTACGACAACCCGATGTTCCTGCCGGTGCGCTTCATCGACTTCACGCCCGGCTACGACACCAACTCGGCCGTGCTCTTCCCCGAGACGGTCGCCGTGCGCGAGGTGCCGAAGTTCAGCTGGGGCGCGATCTTCTGCGACCGCGAGGCCGCCCGCTTCCGCCGCGTGACGGCCGCGTCCGCCGAGGTCCTGGGTCTCGACCTGCCCCCGGAGGGCGAGCGCCTGGTCGCCTCCCAGGAGGTCGCGCAGGCGACCTTCGCGATGTGGGACCTCATCCACGACCGCACGCACAGCCACGGGGACCTCCCCTTCGATCCCTTCATGATCAAGCAGCGGATGCCCTTTTGGATGTACGCCCTGGAGGAGCTGCGCTGCGACCTCAACACCTTCCGGCAGAGCGTGACGCTCGCGACCGAGGGCCACCCCTATGCGCGGTCCGTGCAGCTGGCGATCCTCTTCGACCGGCTCTTCCGCTTCCCCGTGACCGGCGACCGGGTGCGCAACTACGACGGCCTGGGTGGTCAGCTGCTCTTCGCGTGGCTGCACAAGCACGACGCACTGCGCTGGACGGACAACACGCTGACCTTCGACTGGGCGCGGGTCCCGGCCGTGGTCGTCGCCCTGTCCGACGAGGTGGAGACCCTCTACCGCGACGGCATCGGCCGCTCCCGGGTCGGCCACTGGATGGCCGCGCACGGCTTCATCGCCGGCTATGTCGCGCCGCACCCCGCATCCACCTGGGCGAAGGGGGCGGAGCACCTCCCCCTCGACGGCCCACCCAAGGGCCTGACCGACCTCGTCCAGCCCGACGAGTTCCCGCTCAACGTCTTCTACGAGGCCCTGCGCAAGAAGCTCGCGCCGGTCATCGAGTCCACCCGCGGCATCACGGGTACGCGTGACCCCCGCGCCGACGAGGCTGCCAGCGACGCTGCAAGGATGTCCGCGTGACCGACACCAGCACCCAGGCCAACCCCTTCGCCCCCATCCACGACCCGTCGACGAGGGGCTTCGCGAGCGACAACTACGCCGGTATCCATCCCGAGGTCCTCGCGGCGATCGTCGCGGCCAACGGCGGTCACCAGGTGGCCTACGGCGAGGACGTGTACACCGCGCGGCTCACGCAGGTCCTCGGTGAGGTCTTCGGTGCCCCGGTCGAGGTCTTCCCGGTCTTCAACGGCACCGGGGCCAATGTCCTGGCGCTGCAGGCCTGCACGAGCCGCTGGGCCTCGGTGCTCACGACGAGCAGCGCCCACATCCATGTCGACGAGGCGGCCGCCCCCGAGCGGGTCGGCGGCTTCAAGGTCAATGTCATCGACACCCCGGACGGCAAGCTCACGCCCGAGCTCATCCGCGCCTACCCGGCCCGGGTCGAGGACGAGCACTTCGCGCAGATCGGCGTCGTGTCGATCACCAACTCCACCGAGGTCGGCACCGTCTACACGCCGGCCGAGATCCGGGCCATCGCCGACCTCGTCCACGAGCTCGGCTGGGTCCTGCACCTCGACGGCTCGCGGTTGTCCAACGCGGCGGCCGCGCTCGGTGTCGAGCTGCGCGAGCTGACGACCGACGCCGGCGTCGACATCCTCTCCCTGGGTGGGACCAAGGGCGGGGCCATGCTCGCCGAGGCCGTGGTCGTCCTGACCCCCGAGCGGGTCCACGGTGCGACCTTCCTGCGCAAGCAGTCGATGCAGCTGGCGAGCAAGATGCGCTTCGTCTCCGCGCAGCTGCTCGCGCTCTTCGAGGGCGACCTGTGGCGGCGCAACGCCGAGCACGCCAACGCGATGGCCCGGCGACTCGCCGACGGCGTCGCCGGCATCGACGGTCTCGTCCTGCCCAACGAGGTCGAGGCCAATGCCGTCTTCCCGATCCTGCCCCGAGAGTCCAGCGAGCGACTCATGGAGAGCTTCCGGTTCTACTTCTGGGACGAGACGACCGGCCAGGTGCGCTGGATGTGCGCCTGGGACACGACCGAGAGCGATGTCGATCGCTTCGTCGAGGCGGTCCGCTCAGAGCTGCGCTGACCGTGTGCGATTGCTCACAAACGGCCGTTTGCACAGGAAGTATTCAGACTGATCCTCTACACCTGAAGGGTGGCCCGCCTTCCTCGACTGACCAGCGCACCGGTTCTCGCCGGTGCGCTCGTCGTGTTCACGCTGCTGGCGGCCGGCCCACTTCGCCCGTACGACGAGATGTTCCAGGGCTACTGGGCCAAGCACTACACCCCCAACTGGTGGATGTTCCTCGACACGGTGCCCAATGCCGTGGCCGGTCAGGCCGTCTGCCTGCCCGTCCTCGCGGCCGTGGCGATCTTCCTCGCGTGGCGTCACCGCACGTGGCACCCGCTGGCGATCGTCGTCGCCGCGGAGGCCGGCTTCTACGGAGGCGTCGGCGGCCTCAAGGTGCTGCTCGGCCGCACGGCCCCCGCGGCCGGTGAGGGCGACTTCTGGGAGGGCGGCCCCTTTGCCCACGGCTGGTACGGCATCGCCTACCCCTCCGGCCACGCGGCCGAGGCCGTGCTCATCTACGGTGCCGCGGCCTACCTGCTGATCTCCTACACCGGTCCGGACTCGCGTCTTCGCCGGCGGCTGACCTGGCTCGTGGGACTCATCGCGCTCAACGCGATCGTCGTGGCCTTCTACCTCGGGTACCACTGGCCGACCGATCTCGTCGCGGGGCTGCTGGCCGGTGGTCTCGTCCTGCGCGTCATGGTCGACCTCGACCGGGCCCTCGCCCGGCGCGGCCTGCCCTTCGGGTGGAGCTATCGCCTGCCGACGTTCTCGCGGCCCGAGCCCGTGGCCGCCCCGGAGACGCACCGACCCCAGCCGGTGCCGGTCCCCGCGGCCATCTGGTTGCGGACACACCCCTTCGACCTGCCGAAGCCGAGCGTGACCAACCTCCAGCCGCTCACGGCAGCCTGGTCGGCGCCCGTGCCCGGCCAGCCCACGCGCACGCTCCCCGAGCGCGAGCTGCTCATCACCCGCTGATCGCGCATCCCCTCACGGTCGTGCCCATCCCGTGCGCATCTGCTCAGGCGGACGGGGCGGTCGAGCGGTTGGGGGCCTGCGGGTCGCGTTCCTCGAAGCCCCACGGGGACCCGTAGCCATACGGCGCGGGCGCAGCCAGCAGCTCGAGGAAGGGCTTGGCGTCGAAGGCCTCCGGCCCCTTGGCACCCGACCCCGACCACACCCCCGTCGACAGCAGCTCGAGCGCGATGACCGGGTTGAGCGCGGTCTGCCAGACCACGGCCTGGGCGTCGTAGTCACGCATCGAGACCTCGTTGTCCGCGACGTGGTAGAGGTACACCGCACGTGGTCGTCCGTCCTTGGTGCCCGTGACGAGCAGACCGGCGCAGGTCTTGCCCGTCATCCGCGGACCGATCGTGCCCGGGTCCGGCAGCACCGCCGCGACCACGTCACGCGGGCTCACCGCGACGCCCTTGACGTCCACGGGCTCGGTCGAGTCCAGGCCCAGCTCGTGCAGCATCTTCAGCATCGAGATCATCTGCTCGCCGAGGCCGTACTTGAAGGTCACGCGCTGCGCATCCACCCACCGCGGCATGAGCAGGACCTCCTCGTGCTCGACGTGGACGCACTCGACCGGCCCGATCCCCTCCGGGAAGTCAAAGATCTCCGGCTCGGCGAAGGGAGGCATCGTCGCGAATCCTGCCTCGACCTCCCCCGCTGCCCGGCGCTTCTCCCACACCACTGGTGGGTTGAGGCACTCCTCGATGATCGTCCACATCGAGAAGCCGGGAGCGAAGACCTCGTGGCCGGCCTCGTCGCGCACGACCAGATTGGCTCCGTCGCGGGTGCCGAGCTCGTCGATCTCGTCGAAGAGCTCATCGGCCGCGTACCGCGCGAAGACGTCCGAGAGCCCCGGCTCGACCCCGATGCCCAGCAGCGCCAGCCGCCCGGCCGACTCCCACGCCCCCGCCATCGCCAGCTGCCGGTCGCCGAGCTTGACCCCTGGCAGCTCGTGCGGCTGCTCCGGGTGGGGCGTCGACAACGACATCGCCATGTCGAGGTAGTCGGCGCCAGCGGCGAGCGCGCCCTGGAAGATCGGCATGACGAAGCGAGGGTCGACCGCGTTGAAGACATGGGTGGCACCGTGCTCACGGGCCAGCGCCGCGACCGCCTCCTCGTCGGAGGCATCGACCTGCGCCGCGACGAAGGGAGCGTCCCCCCGTCGTGCGGTGGCCGCGGCGACCGTCGCCTCCGCCCGCTCTCGCGAGTAGTCGGCCACCACCCACAGCTCGTAGTAGGCCCGCTCCGCGGCGATCTTCGCCGCTGCGTCGCCGACCCCGCCGGCACCGATCATGAGCACGCGCATGTGACTCTCCTGTCTCATTTCGACGTCCGGCTGGTCGCCACGCGCTGCCCGATCACGACGAGCAGGACAGCGGTGACGAAGAGCGAGAAGCCGATGACATTGGCCTGGGCGGGGATGCCGCGCAGGTAGCTGACGTAGACGAACTTCGGGAAGGTGCTCGTGTCACCCGAGACGAAGTTGGTGATGATGAAGTCGTCGAAGCTCAGGCTGAAGGCGAGCATCGCGGCCCCGACGACACCCGGCAGGACCAGGGGCAGCGTGACGCGCAGGAAGGTCCCACCCGGCCCGGCGTAGAGGTCCTGGGCCGCCTCCTCCATCCGTGGGTCGAGGCTCTGCAGGCGCGCTCGGACCGTCACGACGACGAAGCTCAGGCAGAACATGATGTGCGCGATGACGATCGTGACGAAGCCCAGCCGCAGACCCACCTGCGAAAAGCCCTGCACGAAGATCGTCAGCAGGCTCGCGCCGAGCACGATCTCGGGTGTGGCCATCGGCACGAAGACGAGCAGGTTGCCGGCAGCCTTGCCGCGGAAACGATGGCGCACGAGGGCGAAGGCGATCATCGTGCCGAGCACCGTCGCGACGAGTGTCGCGATGATGCCGACCTGCAAGGAGGTCGCCAGTGACTCGCAGATGCCCGGTGCCCCACAGGGATTGGTCCAGTGCTTGAGGGTCGGGCCGGCGTTGTGGTTCCAGGTGATGTTGGACTTGCGGTAGTCGTTGAAGCTGAAGATGAAGGTGTAGAGCACCGGCAGGAAGAGGTAGAAGAGCACGAGCAGCGCGGCGATCATCGCGAAGCGGTCGCCGATCCACCGGGTGATCATGCGCATCTCAGACCAGCTCCTCGGTGCCGAAGCGGCGCACGTACAGGAAGACGAGCACGAGGATCATCGCCATGAGCGTGAAGCTCAGCGCGGCCGCCGTGTCGTACCCACCCGGCACCTTGAAGAACTGGCTCTCGATGACATTGCCGACCATCTTGGTACTGCGGTCCGAGCCCAGCAGTTCGGCGTTGACGTAGTCCCCCGAGGCGGGGATGAAGGTCAGCAGCGTCCCGGCGAGCACCCCCGGCATCGAGATCGGCAGCGTCACCCGGGCGAAGGTCGTCAGGCCATTGCCGTAGAGGTCGCCACCTGCCTCGATGACCCGGGCGTCAGCGCGCTCGAGCGAGGCGTAGATCGGCAGCACCATGAAGGGCAGGAAGTTGTAGGTCAGGCCCGCGACGACCGCCACCCAGGTCTCGGTGATCCGCCCACCGGGCAGCATGTGCAAGGTCGTGAGCACATTCGCCACGATCCCGTCATCGGCGAGGATCTGGCGCCATGCGATCGTGCGCAGGATGAAGGAGGTGAAGAAGGGAGCGATGACGCAGATGAGCATCACCGAGCGCCACCTGCCCGCCTTGAAGGCCATCGCATACGCCAGCGGGTAGGCCAGGACGAAGGCGAAGAAGGTCGCCAGCGCGCCGAAGAGCAGCGAGCGGAGCATGTGCGGCCAGAACTCGACGAGCGCGTCGACGTAGTTGCTGAAGTTGACGTCCCGGTAGTAGTAGCCGGGCGAGCCCGGGTAGTCACTCTGCAGCGAGACCGTGAAGAGCTGGACGACCGGGACGACGAAGAAGACGACGAGCCACAGGATCCCGGGGAGCAGCAGGAGGTAGGCGTAGCGAGCGGACCGGCGGGCCTGCACGACGTCCGGGTCGGGCCCACTGCGAGGCTGCGCCGTCGCCTCTCTCGACGACCCCGTCGTCGCACTCATGTCCCGGTCCCGGCCGTGGCGATGAAGGCCTTGCCCTCCGCCCCCTCAGGCAGGCCCTCGGAGGCCACCACGAAGGCGTGGGCGGGGTCCCAGGACAACCAGACCTCGTCGCCGGGGCGGATGGACTGTGGCTCGACGTCGAGATTTTGCTCATAGACCGACCACTGGCCGCCCGAGGGCACCGTGACGAGGTACTGGGTGGCCACTCCGGTGAAGGAGACGTCCGTGACGGTGGCCCGCACGTCGTTGCCGGCGCCGCCGGGCCGATCACGGTGGATGCGCACCTTCTCGGGACGGACCCCGAAGAGCACGCTGCCCTCGCCCTGCGCGGCACGCGCCCTCGGCACCCCCACGGTCGTGCCCGCGGCGTCGGCGACCAGGCGATCACCGTCGTTCCCGGTGATCGTGGCCGGGACGAGGTTGGACTGTCCGACGAACCCGGCGACGAAGGCGGTGCCCGGCAGGTCGTACAACGCCTCGGGCGCCCCCATCTGCTCGATGTGCCCGCCGTTCATCACCGCGACCGTGTCGGCCATCGTCATGGCCTCCTCCTGGTCATGGGTGACGTGGATGAAGGTCAGCCCCACCTCGGTCTGGATGCGCTTGAGCTCCACCTGCATCTGGCGTCGCAGCTTGAGGTCGAGGGCACCCAGTGGCTCGTCGAGCAGCAGCACCTCGGGACGGTTGACGATCGCCCGGGCCAGCGCCACGCGCTGCTGCTGGCCGCCGGAGAGCTGCGCCGGACGACGTCCGGCGAGGTGGCTCATCTGGACCAGCTCCAGGGCATCGTCGGCCAGATTCACTGCATCGGACTGGCCACGACGCTTTGGCCCGAAGGCGACGTTGTCGCGGATGCTCAGGTGCGGGAAGAGTGCGTAGCTCTGGAAGACGGTGTTGACCGGGCGCTCGTAGGGGCGCGACCCGGTCAGGTCGGTCCCACCGATGAGCACCCGACCCGAGGTCGGCTGCTCGAGCCCGGCGACCATGCGCAGCGTCGTCGTCTTGCCGCAGCCGGAGGGGCCGAGCAGGGCGAAGAAGGAGCCGCGGGGAACGTGCAGGTCGAGGTCGTCCACGGCGGTGAAGTCCGCGAATCTCTTGGTCACCGACTCCAGGACCAGGTCCCCCTTCGCCTCCCGGAAGCCACCGCCGGCGGAACGCGTGAAGATGCCCATCAGTTGCCCACCGCCTTGGCCCACAGGGCCGAGTAGTCCGCGTCGTCCTGCGCCGACAACGCGCGGAAGCCCACGATGTTCTTGTCCTCGATGTACTTCTCCCCGGGGAAGATGAAGGGGGACTCGGCCAGCTCGGGATCGATCTTCTCCATCTCCTCCCGGGCCCCCTCGACCGGGCAGATGTAGTTGACCCAGGCGGCGACCTCGGCAGCGACCTGCGGCTCGTAGTAGTAGTCCATGAGCTGCTGGGCATTGCGCCGGTGCTGGCTCGTGATCGGCACCATGAGGTTGTCGCTCCAGAGCATCCCACCCGACTCCGGGATGACGAACTCCCAGTCGTCGTCCTCGGTCTCGGCCCGCAGGATGAAGAGGTCACCCGACCAGACGATGCCAGCGACGGCATTGCCGCTCTTGAGGTCGTTGAGGTAGCTGTTGCCCTTGATCCGACGGATGTAGCCATCGGTCAGCCGCTTGTCGATCTCGCCGATCGCGGCCTCGAACTGCGCCCGGGTGAACTCGCCCGAGGGGTCGACGCCCTGTCCCTGCATGATCAGGCCGAGGGTGTCGCGGAACTCGCTGAGCACGGAGATGCGGCCCTTGAGGTCATCGGCCCACAGGTCCTCGAGCGACTTCAGCTCACGGCCCACCTTCTTCTTGTGGTAGCCGATGCCGGCGAACCCGGACTGCCAGGTCAGCGAGTGCTGGCGGCCGGGATCGAAGCCCACCTCCTTGAGCGGCGTCAGGAGGTTGCTCGCATTGGGCATCTGGATCAGCTCCAGCGGCTGGCACAGGCCCTCGCGGATGATCCGGTTGGCCATCCAGTCGGTGAAGGTGAAGATGTCGCGGTTGATGTCCTGCTTCGCACGCAGCTGCGGCGCGATCTTGTTGAAGTAGGTGTCGTTGTCGTCGATGTCCTCGGTGTAGGAGACCGTGAGGCCGATCTCCTTCTCGAAGGCCTCGAGGGTCGGATACGTCTTGCCCGCGTCGTCCATGTCGAGATAGGCGGTCCAGTTGGCCCACCGCACCGTCTTGTCGGTGTCGGACAGGTCCTGCGGCAGCTCCACCTGCGCCGCACCACCGGTCGGGGGCTGCGGTGGGGCACAGGCCCCGAGCAGGGCGGCGCCGGCTCCGAGCGCACCGCCGCCGAGCACCTGGCGACGACTGGGACGAAGGGAGGACCTCGCCCGGGCCGAGGCCTGCGCAGCCCGGACGAGACCATCGATTTGTGGGTCGGCAGGACGCCGAAAGCGGTCCATGTGGACCTCGCTTCCGTGAGCAGGGACGAAGGGGGTGCTGCCGGTGGTGCGCTGGTGCGGTGGGTCAGCTGTCGATGTTGGCCATGACGTGCTTGATGCGGGTGTAGTCCTCGAAGCCGTACATCGACAGGTCCTTGCCGTAGCCGGACTTCTTGAAGCCACCGTGCGGCATCTCGGCGACGAGCGGGATGTGGGTGTTGATCCAGACGCACCCGAAGTCCAGACGCTTGCTCATCCGCATGGCCCGACCGAAGTCCTTGGTCCAGACGGATGAAGCCAGTCCGTACTCGACACCGTTGGCCCAGGCCAGCGCTTCCTCCTCGTCGGTGAATCGCTGGACGGTGATGACCGGTCCGAAGATCTCATCCTGGATGGCCTCGTCGTCCTGCTTGAGCCCCGAGACGACGGTCGGTGCGTAGAAGAAGCCCTCCCCCATGGCGGTGAGCCGCTCGCCACCCTGCGCGAGGTTGGCGTGGTCGGGCAGGCGGTCGATGAAGCCAGCGACCTTGGCCAGCTGATCGCGGTTGTTGACCGGTCCGAGCAGTGCATCGTCGTCGTCGGGCATGCCCACCTTGGCGTGGTCGCGGGCGTACTCGGCCAGCGCGGCGACGAAGTCGTCGTGGATGCCGGGCGCGGCCAGCACGCGCGTCGCCGCCGTGCAGTCCTGGCCGGCGTTGAAGTAGCCGGCGGTCGCGATGCCCTCGACGGCCGCCTCGATGTCGGCATCGTCGAAGACGACGACAGGAGCCTTGCCACCGAGCTCGAGGTGGGCCCGCTTGAGGTTCTTGGCCGCGGAGGCCGCGACCTCGACGCCGGCACGCACCGAGCCGGTGATCGCGACCAGGGCCGGGGTGTCGTGCTCGACGAGCATGCGCCCGGTGTCACGGTCACCGGTGACGACGTTGAAGGTGCCGGCCGGCAGGAACTCGCTGGCGATCTCGGCCATGAGCAGGGTGCTCTCGGGAGTGGTGTCGCTCGGCTTGAGGACGATCGAGTTGCCGGCCGCCAAGGCCGGGCCGATCTTCCACGCGGCCATCATCATCGGGTAGTTCCACGGCGTCACCTGGCCGACGACACCGATCGGCTCGCGGCGGATCCAGCTCGTGTGGCCCTTCATGTACTCCGCGGAGGCCCGGCCCTCGAGCACCCGGGCGGCGCCGGCGAAGAAGCGCAGCTGGTCGCACATCACCGGGACCTCCTCGGAGGCGGTGAGGGCATGCGGCTTACCGGTGTTCTCCCCTTCGATCCGGATGAGGTCCTCGGCGCGGGCCTCGAGGGCGTCGGCGAACTTGAGCATCGCGCTCTGCCGCTCCCCCGGGGTCACCTCGCCCCACTCGGCGAAGCCCGCTTCCGCACTCGCGTAGGCAGCGTCGATGTCGTCCTGCACGGAGACGGGCGCGTGGGCGACCACCGTGCCGGTGGCCGGGTTGACCAGCTCGCTGCTCGCGTCGGTCGAGGCATCGACGTACTGGCCTCCGACGAAGTTGCGCAGTTTCCGGGGCTGGGTCACGACAAGGGTCCTTCCGATCGGGAATGTGATGTCGACCATAGTCTGATCATGACGATATCGACAGCCCCACGCAAGGAAAACTGGGAAAACCTCTGGATGCACTCGATAGAGGCACTGATTCCGTAGACCTCGGCTTGCCAACGAGACGAGATCAGTACACGATGGCAGCATGTCCGCCCCGGTCCAGCTCGACGCGATGAGCAAGCAGATCATCGAGCACCTCCAGGAGGACGGACGCCAGTCCTACGCGACGATCGCCCGCGCCGTGGGTCTCTCGGAGGCTGCGGTGCGCCAGCGGGTCCAGCGGCTCCTCGATGCCGAGGTCATGCAGATCGTCGCGGTGACCGACCCGCTCCAGGTGGGCTTCCACCGCCAGGCGATGATCGGCATCTCGGTCGACGGCGACCTGCGCCCCGTCGGGGATGCGCTCGCGGCCATGACCGAGGTCTCGTACGTCGTCACCACCGCTGGCAGCTTCGACCTGCTCGCCGAGATCGTCTGCGAGGACGACGACGAGCTGCTCACCCTGCTCACCGAGCGCATCCGCACCCTGCCGGGCGTGCGATCCACCGAGACCTTCGTCTATCTCAAGCTCAACAAGCAGCACTACAACTGGGGGACCAGATGACCCAATCGACCACCACCACTCTCGGCACCGACATGCAGCAGGCGGCGCGCGACCACCTGTGGATGCACTTCAGCCGCCACTCCGTGTACGAGGAGGGCGGCAAGGTCCCGATCATCGTCCGCGGTGAGGGCCACAAGATCTGGGACGACGCCGGTCGCGAGTACATCGACGGCCTCTCCGGTCTCTTCGTCGTCCAGGTCGGTCACGGCCGGACCGAGCTGGCCGAGGCCGCGCTCAAGCAGTCGGAGAAGCTCGCCTTCTTCCCGCTGTGGTCCTACGCCCACCCGGCCGCGATCGAGCTCGCCGAGCGGCTGGCCAAGGGAGCCCCGGGCGACCTCAACCGCGTCTTCTTCACCACCGGTGGTGGTGAGGCCGTGGAGTCCGCGTGGAAGCTGGCCAAGCAGTACTTCAAGATGACCGGCAAGCCGCACAAGACCAAGGTCATCTCCCGCGCGGTCGCCTACCACGGCACGCCGCACGGCGCCCTGTCGATCACCGGCATCCCGGGGATGAAGGCCGACTTCGAGCCGCTCGTCCCCGGTGCGCACAAGGTGCCGAACACCAACATCTACCGCGCCTCCGAGGACCTGCGCGATGACCCCAAGGCCTTCGGTCGCTGGGCCGCTGACCGGATCGCCGAGGCGATCGAGTTCGAGGGACCCGAGACCGTCGCCGCCGTCTTCCTCGAGCCCGTGCAAAATGCCGGCGGCTGCTTCCCGCCGCCGCCCGGGTACTTCGAGCGGGTGCGCGAGATCTGCGACGAGTACGACGTGCTCCTCGTCTCCGACGAGGTCATCTGCGCCTTCGGCCGGATCGGGTCGATGTTCGCCTGCACCGACTTCGGGTACGTGCCCGACATCATCACCTGCGCCAAGGGGATGACCTCCGGCTACTCCCCCATCGGCGCAATGATCGCCAGCGACCGGCTCTTCGAGCCGTACAAGAAGGGCACCGCCTCCTTCCTGCACGGCTACACCTTCGGAGGTCACCCGGTGAGCTCCGCCGTGGCCCTGGCCAACCTGGACATCTTCGAGCGCGAGGGCCTGAACGCCCACGTCCAGGAAAACGCGCCGAAGTTCCGCAAGACCCTCGAAAGGCTGCTCGACCTGCCGCTCGTGGGCGATGTCCGCGGCGAGGGGTACTTCTACGGGATCGAGCTGGTCAAGGACAAGACGACCCGGGAGACCTTCACCGAGGCCGAGTCCGAGTCGATGCTCCGCGGGTTCTTGTCCAAGGCGCTCTTCGACGCCGGCCTCTACTGCCGTGCCGACGACCGTGGCGACCCGGTGGTGCAGCTGGCTCCGCCACTGACCATCGGTCAGGCGGAGTTCGACGACATCGAGTCGCGCCTGCGTTCGGTCCTCACCGAGGCCGAGAACCACCTCTGAGGCACGACCTCGCGAAGGGGGCACGGGAGCGGCGATCACGCCGCTCCCGTGCCCCCTTCGCGTCGGGCTGCGATCAGCCGGCGTCCACCTGGAGCAGGTCGGACGTCGTGCCGGACGGTGCGTCGCTGATGACGTCGACCGAGTCCTCCTGCAGGCCACTGGTGATGGCGTCGGGCGTCGCGCCGGGGTTGGCGCCGAGGTACAGCGCGGCCGCGCCGGCCACGTGCGGGCTGGCCATCGAGGTGCCGCTGTAGGTGTCGGTGCCGCCGCCCGGCACCGTCGACTCGATGTCCTGCCCGGGCGCATAGCCCTCGACGACGGAGCCGAAGTTGGAGAACGACGCGTTGCCGTCCTCACTCGTGGAGGCTCCCGTCGTGAAGACACCGTCGGCACCGGCCGGCGAGACACGTGCCGCGTCCTGCGACTCGTTGCCCGCCGCGACCGCGGTGAAGACATCACTGTCGACCAGGCCTGCTGCGGCCTCGTCGAGTGCGGGGTCCTTGGAGCCACCGAGCGACATGTTGGCCACGGACGGCCCGTCGGCGTTCTGCGCGATCCAGTCCATCGCCTCGATGATGCCGGCCGAGGAGCCGCTGCCGCTGTCGTCGAGCACCTTGACGCCCACCAGCTCGACGTCCGTGGCGACGCCGTAGGACTCGCTGCCGATCGTGCCGGCGACGTGCGTGCCGTGGCCCTGTCGGTCGAGCCCGTCGCCACCCGTCACGTCGAAGCCGACCGAGGCCCGGCCGCCGAAGTCCGGGTGGTCGGGGTCGATACCGGTGTCGAGGATGTAGGCGGTCACCCCGTCGCCCGTACCGGCTGGCTCGTAGCTGTCGTCGAGGGGCAGCGCGGGGTCGTCGATCCGGTCCAGGCCCCACGGGGTGTTCGCCGAGGGGCTGCCCTCGGGCAGCTCGACCTGGATGCTCATGTTCTCGGAGACCGCTGAGACACTCGAGTCGGCTCGCACCGCGTGCAGCTGGTCGGGGGTCATCGTGGCGGAAAAGCCGTCGATGACGTGGGTGTAGACGTGCTGCGGCGTGACACCGAGGGAGCTGGCGACCTCGGTCGCGGACTCACCCTCCTCGAGGGTGACCACATAGGTGGTCTCACCCTGCATCGTCACGGCGGAGTCGCCGTGCGTGGTCAGGGGGGCGAGATCCTCGCTTCCCTGTGCCGTGGCGAAGGGGGCGACCGCCAACAGCAGGGCCGCAGAGGAAACAACAACACCGGTGCTCTTCATCGAGTACTTCATGTGTTCCTTTCGTCAGCCGCGCCGGATCTCGAGGCGGCTGCGGCCCGACCCTAGGAGCGCCTCGCGCTGCTGTCCACGGATCGGGATCCGTGGACAGCACCGTCAACGGACAGTAAAAAGCGGTGCACGACAACGACTTCCGCGCGGGTCGCGACGTGCTGTCAGGAGGGCATGGACCAGCCCGCGGGGCTGCACTTCCTGATCAAATCCATACGCTTCCTGACGTAGGCGACACCATGCACGTCGTCATGGCTAGGTTGACCGGATGACGAGAGAGACCCACCGCCACCCCCTGCGTGACCGGCTCGGCCGCGCGTCGGGCGACCCCGCCTATCGCGAGGTCCACGACGCCGCGGCCCTGCGCCGGCTCGAGGACGCCGGCGGGTCACTCGCGGGATGGCGCCTCCAGGGCCTCGACCTCGAGCCGCATGCCAACCACCTCTCCCAGGCAGACGTCCGGGGACTGGTCGTGCTCGGCGGGCAGGTGCCCCCGGACGTGGCCGCGAGCCTTGTCGCCCGCGGCGCCGTGCTCATCCCGCCGGACCCCAGCTGTCCGGTGGAGCCCTTCCGCGCTCGGCTGTACACCCCCTTCGAGCTCTACGACGGCATGCAGGCCGAGGGGTACGCGAGCACGGTCGACGCTCGTGCCTACGCGTGGAGCGGTGAGGCGCACACCCAGCACGATGCCTATGCGACGCTGCTGCGGGCCGTGCACGACGACGCCGTCCAGGACGCCCTCATCGAGGCCCTGCACGGGCTCGACGTCGTCGGTGTCATGGGCGGGCACGCGCTGGGCCGCGACAGCAGCGACTACGCCGATGCCGCTCGGCTCGGCCACGCCCTGGCCGCCGGTGGTCGCGCGGTCCTCACCGGCGGCGGGCCGGGGGCCATGGAGGCCGCCAACCTCGGCGCGCTGGCAGCATCACCCGAGGCGGTGGACTCCGCACTGGACCGGCTGGCCGGCGTGCCGAGCTTCCGCCCGTCGATCGACGAGTGGGCCGGGTTGTCCCTGTCGGTGCGGGCCGACCTCGACGTGCCCGATGACGGTGCCCGCAGCTTCGGCATCCCCACGTGGTTCTACGGGCACGAGCCGCCCAATGTCATGTGCAACGGCATCGCCAAGTACTTTTCCAATGCCTTGCGCGAGGACGTGCTGCTCGCGCAGAGCACCGGCGGTCTCGCCGTGCTGCCGGGCGCTGCAGGGACGGTCCAGGAGATCTTCCAGGCAGCGACGCCCCTGTACTACGCGCCCGAGGACGAGCCCCTCCCCCCGCTCGTGCTCGTCGGCCTCGAGCACTGGACCGAGACGGTGCCCGTGTGGCCCGCCCTGCGAACCCTGGGCACCGGCCGACCCCTCGGCGAGGTGCTGCACCTCGTCGCCACGCCGCAGGAGGCCGCCGAGATCCTCCTGGCCTGACTCCCACCTCTCCCTTCGTGCGCTTGGAGGTATGCGCGCGGACGATTGCTCGGCGCGTCTGCGTCCACCCACGCACTCCCCAGCGTGGGTGGACGTCAACTCGCGGACGAAAGGTCCGCGCGCATACCTCCACCCGGGAGGGCGGGCGCGTGGGGGCGGCTCAGGCTCGTCCGTGCGCCGCTCGGCTGCGGCGGCTCAGCGAGTCGATGACGACGGCCAGCAGGAGGACGCCGCCGGTCACCATGTAGCGCACCGACGAGTCGAGGTTGAGCAGGCTCAGACCCGAGCTGATCGACTGGATGACGATGACACCCAGTAGGGCCGAGTAGGCCGACCCTCGACCACCGAAGAGGCTCGTCCCACCGATGACTGCTGCCGCGATCGCGTTGAGGTTGGTGTCCGCCCCACCACTGCTTTGGTTCGCCGCTGCCAGCCGGCAGGCCGCGAAGATGCCACCGAGAGCGGCGAACGTGGCCGTGAGCACGAAGACCGACAGGTACACCCGCGTGACCCTGATGCCAGCGCGCCGGGCCGCCTCGACATTGCCACCGACGGCCATGACGGCGCGACCCCACGAGGTCCTCCGCAGCGCCAGGTCCATGACGACGACCAGGACGAGGAAGGTCAAGAACATCATCGGGACACCGCGGTCACGGTTGAGCACGAAGGCTGGGACACCAAGGACCAGTGCGAGCACCACGGCCCGCACGATCGTCGCCGTCATGGAGGGCGCCGACAGACCGGCAGCCTTGCGCTGCGCGCCTGCCAGCAACCGGGTCGCGACATAGCCGGCCACGACGAGGGCGATCAGGGCGTAGCTCACCGCGGGGACGAGGAAGGTCTTCTGCGCGAAGTTGACCAGGCCGGAGTCGAAGGGGAGGTTGACCGTCCCCTCGTCGCCGAGCACGAAGAGCTGGAGACCCAGGATACCGAGCAGCCCAGCGAGCGTGATGACGAAGCTCGGCACGCCGAAGGCGGTGAAGATCGCGCCGTAGACCAGGCCCACGAGCACCCCGGCGACCAAGGCGGCGATGATCGCGACGGGCGCCGACCACCCGTGGTTGACGAACCCGACCGCCAGCACCGCGCCCGCCAACCCGCTGATCGAGCCGATCGACAGGTCGATCTGGCCGAGCAGCAGGACGAGGACCACGCCGATGGAGATCGTGCCGACGGCCGCGGACTGCAGAGCGAGGTTGACCAGGTTGCGGCTGGAGAGGAAGTTGTCGTTGAGACTCTGGAAGACGATCCAGATGATGACCAGTCCCAGCACGACAGGAAGGGACCCCAGGTCACCCGTGCGGATGCGCCCCCAGGTGGCGGAGAGCCACCCGGCGACCCCGTGCTCGGAGATCAGTCGCTCGTCCTGGAGGTCGGCCGGCAGCGCGGCCGCATCCGTGGTGGCCGGTGTGACCGGGGACGTGGACTCGACGTCAGGACGGTGCGGCGTGCTCATCGGGTCTCCTGGGTGGCTCGGCGCTCGGCGCGCTGCGAGACGGCATTGGTCGTCGCGCCGGTGATGGCGGCGATGATCTCCTGCGCGGTCGTCTGACTGACGTGGAAGGTGCCGTTGTTGCGGCCCAGCCGCAGCACGCTCACCCGGTCGGCGACCGCCATGACATCGGACATGTTGTGGCTGATGAGGATCACGCCGTGGCCGTTCTCCCGCAGGCGCTCCACGAGGTTGAGCACCTCCGCGGTCTGCGCCACCCCCAGTGCCGCAGTCGGCTCGTCGAGCATGACGACCTTGGGGTCCCCGAGGAGACTGCGGGCGATCGCCACCGTCTGGCGCTGACCACCGGAGAGGCTCGCGACGGGGATGCGCACCGACGGGATCTTGGCGCTCAGCTGGCGCAGCAGCCGCCAGCTCTCGCTCTCCATCGCCACCTCGTCGAGGACACCGAAGCGACGACGCTCCTGGCCGAGGAAGAGGTTGCCGACGACATCGAGGTTGTCGCACAGCGCGAGGTCCTGGTGGACGGTGGCGATCCCCAGGCTCTGCGACTCGGTCGGGCTGGTGATGTTGACCCGACGGCCACTGACCGTGAGCACCCCCGAGTCAGGGACGTAGACGCCCGCGATCGCCTTGACGAGCGTGGACTTGCCCGCGCCGTTGTCTCCGACGAGGGCCACGACCTCCCCCGGGCGGACATCGAACTCGATGTCCTTGAGTGCCTGCACGGCGCCGAATCGCTTCGACAGTCCGCTGATGGACAGCACCGGTTCCCCGGTGGAGGTCGTGGTCATGTCAGTCCTTCGTCGTCGAGGAGGGCGTCACTTCAGGCCAGCGGACGCGCAGGCCTTGGCGAAGCTGCCAGCGCAGATGTCATCGACCGTGTAGAAGCCGTCCTTGACGATCGTGTCCTTGACGGTGTCCTTGGTGACGACGACCGGGTCCAGGAGGGTCGACGGCACACCCTCCTTGTCGTCCTTGGCCTCCGGCTTGTCACCGTTGCCCAGGGCGATGGCGGCCTTGGCGGCGTCCTCGGCCTCCGGCTTGATCGCCTTGTAGATCGTCATGTCCTGATCGCCGGCGATGATCCGCTGGATGGCCGCGAGCTCGGCATCCTGACCCGTGACGGGAGGAAGGGGGTCGACGCCGCCTCCCTTGAGCGCGGCGATGGCGCCGCCTGCGGTGCCGTCGTTGGCGGCGTAGACGCCGACGAGGTCACCCTTGACCTTGGCCAGCTGGCCCTCGGCCCACGACTGCGCCTTGTCCGGGCTCCAGTCAGGGGTGTCGTACTCACCGGCGATCGTGAAGTCGCTCTTGTCCAGGACGGCGTGCGCGCCCTTCTTGAAGTCGGCGGCGTTGGCGTCCGTCGGAGCGCCATTGATCATCAGGATGTCGCCGGAGGTCTTGCCGTCTGCCTTGAGCGCATCGAGCAGGGCCTGTCCCTGCAGCTCCCCGACCTTCCGGTTGTCGAAGGAGACGTAGTAGTCCGCGCCTGCGATGAAGCGGTCGTAGGCGATGACCGGGATGTCCTGGCTCTTGGCATTGCTCACCAGCGAGGCGGCCGACTTGCCGTCCACCGCGTCGAGGACGATGACATCGGCTCCCTCGGTGACCGCTGACTCGAACTGCTGCTGCTGCTTGGTGGCGTCCTGGTCGGCGTTGTTGTAGATGACTTCGCAGTCGGAGCACTCCGCCTTGACTGCGGCCTCGAAGAGCGGTCGGTCGAAGGACTCGTAGCGAGTGGTCTTGGACTCGGGGAGCAGCAGCGCGATCTTCAGCGCACCCCCTTCGCCAGCGCCGCCGGAGCCGGAGCTGTCCCCGGCGCCCTCCCCGGAGCTGCAGGCGGCCAGGGCGCCAGCGCTTAGGACCAGCGTCAGCGGAAGCGCCAGGGCGCGGGACAAGCGGTGCGCGCGAGTGGTCATGTCGATCTCCTCATTGAGATGTCCGAGCCACACCGTGTGACCCGCTCAGGTGGACGCTAGAACTCGCCGCCCTTGGCGTCAAGACTTAAATCCAACGTGTCGCCAAAGTGCAATCTCAACCGACCCGGGCAGACCTGGCCGCCGCCGCCCTGAGGAGGGCACCTCGCACCTCGGCGTCATCCCCCAGCGCCGCCGGCACGAGCGAGACGCTGGCCGCGGCGCTCGGGATGGCGCCCCGCTCCACGCCCTCACGCATGGCGTCGAGCAGCAGGTCCCCCGTGCGCGCCAGCTGCCCACCGACAGCGATGACCTGTGGGTTGAGCAGGTTGACCACGCCCGCGAGCGCCACCCCCAGGTGACGCCCCGCGTCGGTGATGACCCGACGACAGCCGGGGTCGCCCTGATGGGCGCGGGAGACGATCTCGCGCAAGGGGATCGGCCCCTGGGAGGGGGTGATGGCCGCGATGAGGGCCGGTGACCCCACATAGGTGTTGAGGCAGCCGCGGTTGCCGCAGCGACACACCGGCCCCGCCTCGTCGATCGTCAGGTGGCCGATCTCGCCAGCAGTGCCGGCGCTCCCCCGGAAGACCGCACCGCCGATCACAAGGCCAGCACCCACGCCGTGCGAGAGCTTGAGGTAGGCGCCGGTCTCGACCCCGCCCAGGGCTCCGGCGAGCAGCTCGCCCTCCGCTGCGAAGTTGGCGGTGTTGTCGAGGATGACCGGGGTGGCCAGCGCGGTCTGCAGCTCCGCCGCAGCGTGCACACCTCGCCATCCCGGCATGATCAGCTCCGAGCCCACGGCTCCGCTGACGGAGTCCACGGGCGCCGGGAGCCCGAGCGCCACCTGCGCGAGATCGCTCGTCGTGCGACCGTTGTCGCTGAGCATCTCGTGGAGCAGCCGGGCCGCCCGGTCCAAGCCCTCGTCGGCCACATGATCCTGTGGCAACGGCATCCGGTGGCGGGCCAGGATGTCATTGGGCCCGGTCCCGACGGCGATGCGGATGTCCCTGTCCCCGAAGGCGACCCCGGCCAGCAGTGGCGCTCCCCCGACGAGCGAGACGAGGACCGCCCTGCGTCCGTTGCGCACGCTGTTGGACAGATCGACGGCTGCGTCCGCATCCAGGTCGCGGACCAGGTTGGAGATCGTCGCGGGAGACAGCCCGGTCGCCCCGGCGATCTCGACCTGGGTCAGCGGGCCATGGGTCGAGAGGGTCTCGACCACCCGCTCACGGTTGGCACGGCGCAGCGAGGACTGTGACCCCGGAGCGGCACCGACTGTGTTCATGACCAAAATCTAAGGCAGACCACCCTCGCACGGCCAGAGGGGGCCTCCCTGCGTCGGTCAGTCGAAGACGATCGTGCGGCGGCCGCGCAGCACGACCCGCCGCTCGACGTGCCATCGCAGGGCCCGGCCAAAGGCCATCGCCTCGAGCTCGGCGCCGGTCGCGGCCAGCTGGGCGGGACTCATCCGGTGGTCGACCCGACGGAAGTCCTGCTCGATGATCGGGCCCTCGTCGAGGTCGGCCGTCACGTAGTGGGCCGTCGCACCGATGACCTTGACCCCACGCTCGTGTGCCTGGGAGTAGGGGCGAGCCCCCTTGAAGGACGGCAGGAGCGAGTGGTGGATGTTGATGATCCGTCCGGGGAAGTCCGTGCACATCTCGTGCGACAGCACCTGCATGTAGCGGGCCAGCGCGACCGTCTCGACCTGCTCGGCCTCGATGATCTCGCGCAGCCGCGCCTCGGCCTGCGGCTTGGTCTCCCGCGTCACCGGCACGTGGTGGAAGGGGATGCCGTGCCACTCGACCTCGGCCCGGAAGTCCTCGTGGTTGGAGACCACCGCGGGCACGACGACATTGAGCTGGCCGGTGCGCACGCGGAAGAGCAGGTCGTTGAGGACATGGCCCTGACGGCTGACCATCACCAGCAGGCGATGCGGTTGGTGGGGGTCGTGGATGCTGACGTCGGCGCCGAGCTCCGCGGCCAGACGCGCCCGCTCCCCTTCCAGTGCGCCCTCGTCGAGGACGGTCTCTCCCTGCAGGTGCATGCGCAGGTGGAACTCTCCGGTGGAGGGGTCACCGAACTGCTGGCTGTCCAGGATGTTGAGCCCGAGGCGGACCATCGCGCCGGTGACGGCGTGCACGATGCCGCGCCGGTCCGGGCCGCTGAGGGTCAGGACGATCTCGCGGCCGGAGCCGCCGTCGACGAGCGCGCTCACTCTGCGCCCGACGTAGCCGCCGCGAGCTGCCCGCAGGCTCCGTCGATGTCGCTGCCGCGCGTGTCCCGCACGGTCGTCGGGATCCCAGCGGCACGCAGCCGCTCGACGAACTGCTGCTCGACTCCGCGACGCGACGCGGTCCACTTCGACCCAGGCGTCGGGTTGAGCGGGATCGGGTTGATGTGCACCCAGCCCCTGCCACGCTTGAGGAGCTTCTTGGCGAGCAGGTCTGCGCGCCAGGCCTGGTCGTTGATGTCGCGGATCATCGCGTACTCGATGCTCACGCGTCGCCCGGTCTTGAGGTAGTAGCGGTGGGCGGCGTCGATCGCCTCGTCGACCTTGAAGCGGGTGTTGATCGGGACGAGCTCGTCGCGCAGCTCGTCATCCGGAGCGTGCAGGGACAGGGCGAGCGTCACGGGGATGCCCTCCTCCGTGAGCCGGTCGATGCCGGTCACGAGCCCGACCGAGGACATCGTGATGCCGCGGGCGCTCATGCCCAGGCCCTCGGGCGAGGGGTCGACCATGCGGCGGATGGCACCGATCGCCGACGTGTAGTTGGCCAGCGCCTCCCCCATGCCCATGAAGACGACATTGGAGACGCGGCGACCACCGGTCGAAGGGAGGGACTCACCGTCGTCGTCGGCCTCGGCCCCCAGCGCGCCGGCGTCGCCCCCGAGAGCCAGGTCGCCCGCCTCGGCGAGCATCCGGTTGGCCGCCACGACCTGATCGACGATCTCCGCCGTCGACATGTTGCGGGTCAGGCCCTCCTGGCCCGTGGCGCAGAAGGGGCAGTTCATCCCACACCCGGCCTGGCTGGAGATGCAGATCGTCGCCCGACGCGGATAGCGCATGAGGACGGACTCGACGAGAGCACCGTCGTGCAGACGCCACACCGACTTCAGCGTCGCCCCCTGGTCGGCGCTGATGGTGCGCACGGGCGTGAGCAGGCGCGGGAGCATGGCGGCGACGAGCTCCTCGCGAGCGGCCTTGGGCAGGTCGCTCATCTGCTCGGGGTCGTCGGTGTGGTGGGTGAAGTAGTGCGTGGACAGCTGCTTGGCGCGGAATCCCGGCAGACCGAGCTCCTTGGCCAGCTCGACACGGCCGGCGAGGTCGAGGTCGGCAAGATGGCGCGGCGGCTTGCCACGCCGAGGCGCGGTCATCGTCAGCTGGCCGGGCACAGGGCGGGCGGTCGAGGGCGTGGGCAGGTCAGTCATCGGGTCCAGTCTCTCAGTGCGGCGCAATGATCCGAAGCGCCACCCACACGAGCGGCACAACCATGACCAGGGAGTCGAGGCGATCCATGAGGCCACCGTGGCCCGGGATGATGTTGGACATGTCCTTGACGCCCAGAGTGCGTTTGAGGCTGGACTCGATCAGATCGCCGATCGTGGCGACCGGCGCGACCAGCGCGCCGAGCACCGCGCCCTGCCACCACGCCCCGTCCAAGGTCAGCGGGATGACGATCGCACCCACGACAGCACAGGAGAAGACGGACCCGGCGAAGCCCTCCCAGGACTTCTTCGGCGACAGCTTGGGGGCCATCGGGTGCTTGCCGAGCACCACGCCGAAGGCGTAGCCGCCGATGTCGGAGAAGACCGTGATGATGATGAAGACGAAGATGCGCCACTGACCCTGCGGCTCAGCGAGCATCATCGCGGCAAACCCGGCGAGGAAGCACGGGTACAGCAGGATGAGCGCGCCGGCCCCGACATCGCGCAGCGCTCCGACCGTGCCGTCCGCGACGCGCCACACGAGGGTGGCGACAAGCGTCAGCGCGGTGGCGAAGACCAGTGCCTCAGCACCCCGCATGTAGGCCGCGACGATCATGCTCACCGCACCGATGGCGACCGGGATGAAGGGGGCGAAGAGTCCCCCTTCGGACAGGGCCTGACGCATCTCCCAGACCGCGACCACCATCGCCCCACAGATGACGACGGCAAAGGCCACCGGGTGGATGACGAGCGAGCCAGCCGCCAGCGCCCCCAAGGTCAGCCCGGAGGCGATGGCGACGGGGAGGTTGCGGCCAGCCCGGCTCGAGGGGCCTGCTGGAGCGGGGGCGGCCGCCCTGATGGCGCGACGGGTCGCGGGCTGGGGGTCGGTCACATCAGACCTCGGAGAGCTCGGCTTCCTTGGCCTTGAGGAGGGTGTCGACGCTGTCCACGTACTTCTTGGTCAGCGCGTCGAGCTCCTTTTCGCCACGGTTGCCCTCGTCCTCGCCGATGTCGCCGTCCTTGACGAGCTTGTCGATCGTGTCCTTGGCAGCGCGCCGGATGTGCCGGATGGAGACCTTGGCGTCCTCGCCCTGGTTGTGCGCCAGCTTGATGTACTCCTTGCGGCGCTCGGCGGTCAGCTCCGGCATGGTGATCCGGATGACGGAGCCGTCATTGCTCGGGTTGGCGCCCAGGTCGGACTCACGCAGCGCACCCTCGATCGCCGTCAACGAGGTCTTGTCGAAGGGACTGATCAGCAGCGTGCGCGCCTCGGGCGTCTGGAAGGACGCCAGCTGCTGCAGCGGGGTCGGCGAGCCGTAGTAGTCGACCAGCACCTTGTTGAAGAGGCCCGGGTTGACGCGCCCGGTGCGGATGCCGGCGAAGTTGTCCTTGGCCACGTCGACGGCCTTGTCCATCTTGTCCTCGGCCTCGAGCAGTGCGTCCTCGATCATGTGCGTGGTCTCCTTGTCCGGCCCCGGGGGCCTCGCGGGCGGCTGGGCCGCAAGTGGTCTGCGGTCAGTCTCTCACTCAGGCATGCACGACGGTGCCGATGGGCTCACCGAGGAGCGCCCGAGTGACATTGCCTGCGCCCTCCATGCCGAAGACGAGCATCGGCAGGTGGTTCTCGCGGCAGAGGCTGAAGGCTGCGGCGTCGACGACCTTGAGGTTCTGCTGGATGGCCTGCTCGTACGTGACGCGCTCGAGCTTGACCGCCTCGGGGTTGGTGCGGGGGTCGGAGTCGTAGACACCGTCGACCCCGTTCTTGGCGATGAGCACCTCGTCGCACTTGATCTCCAGGGCACGCTGGGCGCTCACCGTGTCGGTGGAGAAGAAGGGCATGCCGGCGCCGGCGCCGAAGATGACGACACGGCCCTTTTCGAGGTGGCGGATGGCGCGACGCGGGATGTAGGCCTCGGCGACCTGGCCCATGGTGATGGCGGTCTGGACGCGGGTGTCGACACCCGCGTGCTCGAGGAAGTCCTGCAAGGCGAGGCAGTTCATGACCGTGCCGAGCATGCCCATGTAGTCGGCCCGGCTGCGGTCCATGCCCTGCTCCTGCAGCTCCGCGCCCCGGAAGAAGTTGCCGCCGCCGACGACGATGGCGACCTGGATGCCCTGACCGACGGCGACCGCGATCTGCTCGGCGATCCCGCGGACGACGTCGGGGTTGAGACCGATCTTGCCTCCGCCGAAGGCCTCGCCCGAGAGCTTGAGGAGGACCCTGCGGTCGGCCTGGGGGGTGTTCTGGTCGGTCACGGTGGTGCTCCCTGGGTCGCGTGCGGGTTCGCCCGATCCTTCCACAGGTCGAGACCGCGCGATGACCCTCGTCGCCGGACCCGCGACTTGACATTCGCCTTCCAGTTGTCAAGTGACCGGTCAGTCACTACCGTCGTCCGCACCGGTCTCGTCCCTGCGGCCGGGAGACCTCAACGACGAGGAGCACGACGTGGCGACAGCCCCAGCCGATCCTGACCAGACGATGTGGCGCGACGAGAAGCGATACCTGTGGCTCATCGGTCTGGTCGTTCCCTCCTTGGCCTTCGTCGCCTTCGCCGGCCGGGCCGTGACGGGCTGGTCGTGGTGGTTGTGGCTGGGCCCGATCATCATCCTGGGAGTCATCCCCGCCATCGACCTGCTCGTCGGACGGGACCGGACCAACCCGCCCGCAGAGGCCGTCAAGGCGCTCGAGGCCGACCCGTACTATCGCTGGATCGTCTACGCCTACATCCCCATCCAGTACCTCGGCTTCGCCGCGGCGATGTACCTCGTCGCCCGCGGCAATCCGGTGCCTGACGCCCTCCACACCCTCGGGCTCGGTGCCTGGCTGGACCACCTCCCGGGTGCGATGGGAACCCCCTTCGAGCTGTCCATGATCGAGCGGATCGGCACCTCGATCTCCATCGGCTGCGTCGGCGGGATCGCGATCAACACCGCCCACGAGCTGGGCCACAAGCGGCCGAAGCACGAGCGCTGGTTGTCCAAGGTCGCGCTCGCGCAGAGCGGGTACGGGCACTTCTACATCGAGCACAACCGCGGCCATCACGTGCGGGTGGCCACCCCGGAGGACCCGGCGAGCTCACGGCTCGGCGAGAGCTTCTACGCCTTCTGGCCGCGGACCGTCATCGGTTCCCTGCGCAGCGCTTGGCGGCTGGAGGCGACTCGCCTGCGGCGTCGGGGCAAGTCGGTGCTCCACCCGAGCAATGACGTGCTCAATGCGTGGGCGATGACGCTCGTGCTGTGGGCCGCGATGATCCTCTGGCTCGGCGTCGGCATCCTGCCCTACCTGCTCCTGCAGGGTGTGATCGGCCTGAGCCTGCTCGAGGTCGTCAACTACCTCGAGCACTACGGCATGCGCCGCACCAAGGTCCACCACGGTGATGTGGAGCGCTACGAGCGGGTCCTGCAGAGCCACTCGTGGAACTCCAACAACATCGCCACCAATGTCTTCCTGTACCACCTGCAGCGACACAGCGACCATCACGCCAACCCCACCCGTCGATACCAGGCGCTGCGCGACCACGAGTCCGCGCCCGTGCTGCCCACCGGCTATGCCGGCATGATCGTCCTGGCCCTCGTCCCGCCGCTGTGGCGCCGGGTCATGGACCCGAGGGTCGCGGCGCACTTCGACGGCGATCTGACCCGAGCCAACATCGATCCGCGCAAGCGAGAGTCGATCCTCACCACGCACGCTGCAGATCCACGCCCCGTGGTGTCCCTGGCCCCGGTCCCGACGCAGGCTCCGGACGCCGTCACGGCCGCGACGTGCCCGGGCTGCGGCTACGAGTACCTCGTCGCCACAGGGGACGAGCACGAAGGATTTGCCGCAGGCACAGCCTGGGCGGAGATCCCCGCTGACTGGACCTGCCCGGACTGCGGTGTGCGCGACAAGCTCGACTTCGTGCTGCAGTCGGCATGAGCGACTCCCCGATGCGTGAGCGGATCCTCGACGCGACGGCCGGCATCACGGTCGGTGGCGGCTGGGCGGCCGTGTCGATGGGCAAGGTCGCGTCGGTCGTCGGCGTCAGCCGGCAGACGGTGCACACCGAGGTCGGGACCAAGGCCGAGCTCGCTGAGCTCCTCGTCATCCGTGAGGTCGAAGGCTTCCTCGCCGAGGTCGTCGCGGGCTTCGACGGGGCGCCGGACGTCCCCACCGCGATCGATCGGTCCATCACCCGGGTCCTCGAGCGCTCCGAGGAGAGCGCTCTCGTGCGCGGTGTCGTCGCCGCCGTCCACGGCGCCGACACCGAGCTGCTGCCGCTCCTCACCACCCGACCCGAGCTGCTCCTCGAGCTCGCGACGGCCACGGTCCAGGGGCTCGTCGCCCCCTTCGCGCTGCCGCTGCCCCCGGAGCGGATCGACGCGACGATCGAGGTGATCGTGCGGGTCGCTCTCTCCCAGGTCATGCACCCGACAGGCACGCCCCACGAGGTCGCCGAGCACCTGGCCTGGATGGTGCGGACGGTGCTCGAGGCGCTGCCCCCAGCAGCTGAGGGCTGAGGGTGGACGCGCATGACGAAGGGGGCCGCACCCGTGATCGGGTGCGGCCCCCTTCTGGGGTGCGTCGGTCAGGAACCGACGCGGAAGCGGGCGAACTGGGTGGCGTTCGCACCGGCCTCCTCGAGGACCTTGGCCACGGACTTCTTCGAGTCCTTGGCGAAGGGCTGGTCGAGCAGGACGTTCTCCTTGAAGAAGCCGTGCACGCGACCCTCGACGATCTTGGGCAGGGCAGCCTCCGGCTTGCCCTCCTCCTTGGCCGTCTCCTCGGCGATGCGACGCTCGTTGGCGACGACATCAGCGTCGAGCTCGTCCCGGGTGAGGACATTGGGGCTGAACGCAGCGATGTGCATCGCGACGTCACGAGCCACCTGGGTGTCCCCACCGTCGGTGCCCAGGAGGACTCCGATCTGGGCGGGCAGGTCCGGGCTGGTCTTGTGCAGGTACGCCGAGACCACGGGGGCCTCGACGCGAGCAACCCGCTTGACCTCGATCTTCTCGCCGATGGTGGCGTTGGCCTCGTCAAGGAGCTCCTTGACGGTGGCGTCACCGGCGGGGGCAGCCAGGAGGCTGTCCGCGTCGGTGGCCTTGGCCGCGATGGCCGCGGCGAGGACCTCGTCGGCGAGTGCGCCGAACTTCTCGCCCTTGGCGACGAAGTCGGTCTCGCAGAGGACCTCGACCAGGGTGCCCACGCCGTCGCCGGCCTGAGCGACGACCAAGCCGTTGGAGGCCGTGCGGCCCTCACGCTTGGTGACGCCCTTGAGGCCCTTGATGCGCAGCAACTCCTGAGCCTTCGACTTGTCGCCGTCGGTCTCGTCGAGCGCCTTCTTCACGTCGAGCATGCCGGCGCCGGTGCGCTCGCGCAGCTCCTTGATGTCAGCGGCGGTGTAGTTCTTCGCCATGTGTGTCCCGTTCTCCTTCGTGAGGTGTGACGGTGGTCAGTGAGGGTGTGCTCAGGCCTCGGGCGTGGCCTCGGCGGCCGGAGCCTCCGGGGTGGCCTCGGCAGCAGGAGCCTCAGTAGTCGCAGCCTCGGCCGGAGCCTCGGTCGCAGGAGCCTCAGTCGCCGCAGCCTCGGTCGCGGGAGCCTCGGTCGCGGCGGCGGGGGCGTCGCCCTCACCAGCGAGGAGCTCGCGCTCCCACTCGGCCATCGGCTCGGCCTCGGCGGACGCAGCGTTGGCGTTGCCGCCACCGCGGGTCATGAGACCGTCGGCGACCGCGTCGGCGACGACGCGGGTCAGCAGCGTGACGGAGCGGATCGCGTCGTCGTTGCCGGGGATCTTGTAGTCGACCTCGTCGGGGTCGCAGTTGGTGTCGAGGATCGCGATGACGGGCAGCCCCAGCTTGCGGGCCTCGTCCACCGCGAGGTGCTCCTTCTTGGTGTCGACGATCCACACGGCGGAGGGAACCTTCGCCATGTTGCGGATGCCACCGAGGGTCTTGGTGAGCTTGTCCTTCTCACGGCGAAGGATGAGGAGCTCCTTCTTGGTGTAGCCGGACCCGGCGACGGTGTCGAAGTCCAGCTCCTCGAGCTCCTTCAGGCGCGTGAGGCGCTTGGAGATCGTCTGGAAGTTGGTGAGCATGCCACCGAGCCAGCGGTGGTTGACGTAGGGCATCCCGACGCGCGTCGCCTGCTCGGCGATGGGCTCCTGGGCCTGCTTCTTGGTGCCGACGAACAGGATCGAGCCGCCGTGGGCGACCGTCTGCTTGACGAACTCGTAGGCGTCGTTGATGTAGGTCAGCGACTGCTGCAGGTCGATGATGTAGATGCCATTGCGCTCGGTCATGATGAAGCGCTTCATCTTGGGGTTCCAGCGTCGGGTCTGGTGCCCGAAGTGGACGCCGCTCTCAAGGAGCTGGCGCATGGTGACGACGGCCATGCCGAAGTCCTCTCGTCGAAGGGTTGTCAGTTGTCTCCTGGTGCTCCGGCCCACCCCGCCCGGCCGAGGCCGGGACTGCCGTGGTGTGCCCCGGATTCAGAGAGATCTCGTCATCCGGTGAGGAGCACGCGAATTCACCCAGACAGACTGGGTGTGCCCTCCATCCTACGGCGGGGGTGACGAAGGGAGAAATCCCGGTGGGCTGCTCGTAGGGTCAGGACATGAGCGACCCACTCGTGACCCGTATGCAGCCGTACGCCGAGACGATCTTCGCCACGATGTCGGCGTTGGCGCTGGAGCACGACGCGGTCAACCTCGGCCAAGGCTTCCCCGACACCGACGGTCCGGCCGAGGTCCTCGACGCCGCCCGCGCGGCCATCTCGGCGGGCCACAACCAGTACCCGCCGTCGATCGGCATCCCGGCCCTGCGCGAGGCGATCGCCGAGCACCAGGCGCACCATCACTCCCTTCGTCCTGACCCTGCGGACGAGGTGCTCGTGACCACGGGGGCCACCGAGGCGATCGCTGCCTCGATCCTCGGACTCGTCTCCCCCGGCGACGAGGTCGTCGTCATCGAGCCCTCGTACGACAGCTACTCGGCCGTCATCGCCCTCGCCGGTGGGGTCAAGCGCACCGTGCCCTTGCGCTGGCCGGACCTGTCCCTCGACGCCGACGAGCTGGCCGCCGCCTTCACGGAGCGGACCCGCGTCGTCATCGTCAACAGTCCACACAACCCGACGGGCAAGGTCTTCTCCCCCAGTGAGCTCGAGGTCATCGCGGACCTGGCGCGTCGTCATGACGCGTGGGTGATCAGCGACGAGGTCTACGAGCACCTGACCTTCGGGGTGGCGCACACACCGATGGCGACCCTGCCGGGGATGTGGGAGCGCACGCTGACGATCGGGTCGGCGGGCAAGTTCTTCTCCGTCACGGGGTGGAAGGTCGGTTGGCTCAGCGGGCCGGCCGAGCTCGTGCAGGCCGCCCAGGTGGTGCGCCAGTACCTCACCTTCACCACCGCCTCACCCCTGCAGCATGGCGTCGCCCACGCGTTGAGGATGGGCCCCGAGCCTCTCGATGACCTGCGGGACTCGCTGCGCGCCCGGCACGACCTCCTCGTCGAGGGCCTGGGTGCGGCGGGTCTGGCCGTGCGCCCCTCGCAGGGCACCTACTTCGTCGTGGCGGACGCCGCGCCGCTCGGCGTCACCGATGCGCTGGAGTGGTGCCTCGCGCTGCCGCAGGCCGCCGGGGTCGCTGCCGTCCCGGTCTCCGTGTTCTGCGACGACCCGGGTGACACGGCCACGCTCGTGCGCTTCGCCTTCTGCAAGCGGGACGAGGTCCTCGAGGAGGGCTGCCGCCGGCTGGCCGCCTTCACCGGCTGACCCACAGCCCCGACACGGCGACTCGCTCCGTCCACAGCCCGGCGCTGGGCCTCTCCGGCTGCTGACGAAGGGGGACGCTGGCGACATGAGCGCCTCGCCCCTCCTCGCCCTCCTCATGGCCGGGTCCCTGATCGGCCCGCCACCCCCGCCGTCGGGTGCTACTTGGTCCTGGCCCGTCGGTGACGGCGGCCGCCCGCCTGTCGTGGCGCCCTTCGACGCACCCGAGGAGCGGTGGGGCCCCGGACACCGGGGCATCGACCTGGCGGCCACGCCGGACTCACGGGTCGCCGCCGTCGACGACGGGGTCGTCACACATCGGGGGCGCATCGCCGGCCGGGGAACCATCACGGTCACGCACGCGAGCGGGGTCCGCAGCACCTACGAGCCCGTGGACTCGACGGCCCGCATCGGTGACCGCGTCGAGAGGGGCGAGACCATCGGCCGGATCGGCGACGAGGCCGGCCACTGCATCCCTGCGACCTGCCTCCACCTCGGCGCCAGACGAGGGGCGACGTACCTGGATCCCTTGGCCTTCTTCGGTGCCCAGCGGGTGATCCTGCTGCCGGTGCCGTGAGGCCTCGTCAGGCGCGGGGGTGCGCCTGCTCGTAGCTGCGGCGCAGTCGGTCGAGCGAGACGTGGGTGTAGATCTGGGTCGTGGCCAGGGATGAGTGACCGAGCAGCTCCTGGACCATGCGCAGGTCGGCCCCGCCCTCGAGCAGGTGGGTGGCCGCCGAGTGGCGCAGCCCGTGCGGCCCGACGTCCGGAGCGTCCGGGACATGGGCGAGGAGAGCGTGGACGACCTCGCGCACCTGGCGGGGGTCGACCCGGCGGCCGCGGCGACCGAGAAGGAGCGCCGGCCCGGAGGAGTCCGTGACCACGCGCGGTCGTCCGCGCTCGAGCCACTCCCCCAGGGCCTCGTCCGCCGGAGCCCCGTAGGGGACGACGCGCTCCTTGCGCCCCTTGCCGAAGACGCGCACCACCCGTCGTCCTCGGTCGACGTCGTCGATGTCGAGGCCGGTGAGCTCGCTCACCCGGATGCCGGTTGCGTACAGCAGCTCGAGCACGGCCCGGTTGCGCAGGTGGATCGGGTCGTCGTCGTCAGCGGCCACGGCAGCGACGTCGAGGACTGCGGTGGCACTCTCCCGGCTGAGGACCTCGGGCAGGGTCCGCTGCCGCTTGGGCGAGGCCAGACGGAGCGCGGGGTCCGTCTCGATGCGACCGGTGCGGCGCGCCCACGCACAAAAGGTGCGGATCGCAGCGGACCGCCTCGAGAGCGTGGAGCGGGCAGCCCCTGCCGAGGCGAGGCTCCCGAGCCAGGCCCGCAGCTGGTGCAGGGTGATGTCGGCGAGCGCGTCGCTGCCGTCGCCCGCGCACCAGACGAGGCAGGCGCGGACGTCGCCGGCATATGCCCTGATGGTGTGCTCGGAGCGATCGCGCTCCCGCTCCAGGTAGGTCACGAAGGCATCGAGGCAGTCCTGCACCCAGTCGGGGGTGGGGACCGTCTCGGTCGACTGCGTGACACTCACTCGACCACCGTGCCACGGGCAGCGTCAGCACCGGTGGAGCGACTCGTCACGACGGTCCACGTCCCCGCCGCCAGCCACCGCCGTCGTCCTGCTCCGCCCACCCCTCCACGGACATCACCGACAGCTCGGCGAGCACGTCCTCCACGGGGAGCACGAGCTCGTGGGCCACCGCTCCCACAGACCGGACGGACCGACTGCGCAGCACATCGTGCACGCGCCTCTGGACGGTCGTCATGGCATCCAGCACGCGCGCGGGACCCAGTTGCTCGACGGGCTGGTCGACCGCGTCCCCGACCCGTGCCGCGAGGGCGATCGCATCCGCAGAGTCGGTCACCAGCGAGGCACGTCCCTTCTGGATCCACTCGTGGCAGCCGGCGGAGGACATCTGGGTGACGGGTCCGGGCACGGCACCGATCGGTCGGCCAAGGAACTCGGCCCAGCCGGCGGTGTTGAGCGACCCGGACCGCAGACCGGCCTCGACGACGACGGTGGCCGCGGCCACTGCCGCGATGATCCGGTTGCGTGCGAGGAAGCGGTGCCGCATCGCGACCGTGCCGGTCGCCAGCTCGGTGATGACAACCCCGCGCTCGGCGACGGCATCGACGAGGCGTCGGTTGCCCTCCGGGTAGGCCCGGTCCGGGCCACACGGCAGGACAGCGACAACCGGGCCCTCGACCGCCAGCGCACCCTGGTGGGCCGCGGCATCGATGCCGTAGGCGGCCCCGGAGACGACGGTCCAGCCGCGAGTGGCCAGCCCGGCGCCGAGCTCGCGGGAGATCGCCTCCCCGTATCCCGTGCTCGCCCGCGAACCCACGACCGCAACGGCCCGCTGGACCAGGTCGGCCAGACACCCCTGGCCCCGCACATGGAGCAGGTGTGGCTCGATGTCCTGCTGGGACAGGGCCAGCGGCCAGTCGGCATCGCCCGGGATGACCACTCGTGCCCCCGTGCGAGCCACTCGGTCCAGCTCGGCCTCGACGTCGACGGATGCCACGTGTGCCCGGGCACTCGCGCACTTCGGCAGGTCACCGTCGACCAAGCGGTGCCAGGCCTGGACATGACCGATGCGCAGCACCTCGGTGAGGAGGTGCAGCCGGACATCACTGGCGCGCTCACGACGATTTTCGAGGACACGCGACCAGGCCACCCGAGCCCGGCGCTCATCCGTGCCGACCTGGGCATGGGCTCGTGACACCTCCGTCGGGGTCGGCTGCGATCCGCCTCGGCTGCTCATGCCGCCACCGCTCCTTGGGTGCGGTACATCAGGGCCAGCCCCACATCGGTGGCGCTCGGCGTGGGCCGGCCGTTGAGGTCGGCGCTCGTCCACGCGAGCCGCAACACCCGGTCGTATCCCCGCAGGGTGACCTGCCCGAGGTCAAGCGCACGGTCCAGGCCCGAGGTCGTGACCGACGGGAGCCGCCATGGTGCGCGACGCAGAACCGGGCCCGGGACCTGGCTGTTGAGCTGCCAGCCGTGCGCCTCCCATCGGCGGCGCTGAGCGGCGCGGGCGAGCAGCACCCTCTCGGCCACCGCTGCGCTCGAGTCCGACGGGGCCTCGTGGAGCTCGGCCAGGCTGACCTTGGGCACCTGCACCTGGATGTCGACGCGATCGAGCAGCGGCCCACTCAGGCGAGCCGCGTACGCACGCCGCTCGGTCGGCCGACAGCGGCAGAGCAGACCCTTGCCATGGCCCTCGCCGCACGGGCACGGGTTGGCCGCCAGCACCAGTTGCACCCTCGCCGGGTAGGCCACCTGCTCACGAGCACGGGCGATCACGACCTGGCCGGACTCCAGCGGCTGGCGCAGGGCCTGCAGCACCGCGCCGCCGAACTCGGCGGCCTCGTCCAGGAAGAGCACTCCGTGGTGGGCCTGGGAGACCGCGCCGGGCAGCACCACACCCGTCCCGCCACCCACGAGCGCGGCAACGCTCGCCGAATGGTGTGGAGCGACGAAGGGAGGCTGCAGATCGATGCCCGATGTGGGCATCGCGCCGACGAGTGAGCGCACTGCGAGGGTCTCGAGCGCCTGCTCCCGGGTCAGCGGCGGCAGGATCGTCACGAGCCTCTCGGCAAGCATGGTCTTGCCCGACCCCGGGGGTCCGTTGAGCAGCACGTGGTGACCGCCGGCAGCCGCCAGCATGAGCGCCGCCAGCGCCTCGTGCTGCCCGGACACGTCAGCGAGGTCTAGCCGCCGTCCGCCGTCCTCACAGGCGGAAGGATCGTGCGGTCTGGCGGCCGCCTCCGGGTATCTGCCGCCACGCGCGATCCGGCTGTACCCACGCACCAGCTCCTCCAGCGTCCGAGCGGTGCAGACACGCACTCCCTCGACCAGCTGGGCCTCCGTCACGTCGTCCGGCGCCACGACCACCTGCTCGCACCCCGCCCGCTGCGCCGCGAGCACGGCCGGCAGCACGCCGGCCACATGACGCAGCCTGCCGTCGAGGCCCAGCTCGGCCACGTGCGCGACGGGGCGCACCGCATCGACAGGCAGCTCGCCACAGGCGGCGAGTGCTGCCACCGCGATGCCGAGGTCGAAGCCGGTGCCGTGCTTGGGGATCGCGGCAGGTGACAGGTTGAACGTCAGCTGACGCGAGTTGAGGGAGATCCCCGCCGAGATGGTGGCCGCGCGCACCCGCTGTGGGGCCTGGCGCAGGGCCGTGTCGGGCAGCCCGCTGATCTCGAAGCAGGGCAGTCCCTGGCCCACGTGGCACTCGATGTCGACGAGGTGCCCGGAGATGCCACGCAGGGCGACACCACGGGTCACGCCCACACTCATCGTCACGCCCCCACGACGTGCTGGACGGCGTAGTTGCCGTCAGGGTCGCGGTGCAGAGCGACGATGTCGATGCGCACCCCGCGGGCGGACACCTCGTGCACCGCGAGCCACCGCCCGGCGAGGCGTCGCAGACGGCCCAGCTTTGCCCGGGTGATGGCCTCGATGGGCTCACCGAAGGCGCGGCTGCGTCGGGTCTTGACCTCGCACACGACGATCGTGTCGCCATCGCGCAGGACCAGGTCGATCTCCCCTGCGCTGCACCGCCAGTTGCGATCCAGCACCTGCATGCCGGCTCTCGTCAGATGGCCCTCGGCAAAGGCCTCTCCATCGGCTCCCACGCTGGCCCGTGTGGGCTGCGTGTCGGTCCTCGTGCGGGTCATCGGCGACCACCTCCGAGACCCAGTCAAGGGCTGCAGCACGGCGGTCGCGAGGCTCCTCGACGGGCTGGGGATGACGTCACGGCCCACGATGGGCCTGTGGACGGGCTAGAAGCCGCCCTCAGGCATCTCGAGCTCGGACTTGGCCAGCTCCTCGACGTTGACGTCCTTGAAGGTGACGACCCGCACCTGCTTGGCGAACCGCGCCGGACGGTAGATGTCCCACACCCACGCGTCCTGCATCGTCACCTCGAAGTAGACCTCGGCGCCCTCGCCACGCACCGAGACGTCCACGCTGTTGGCCAGGTAGAACCGTCGCTCGGTCTCGACGACGTGGCTGAAGAGGTGCACGACGTCCCGGTACTCGCGATAGAGCGCCAGCTCCATCTCGGTCTCGTACTTCTCCAGGTCCTCCGAGCTCACCGGGACCTCCCTTCGCTCACCGTGCCGGCGAGGAGATCACGTCCCTCGCCCGGTCCTTCCTCATCATCTCCCACGACGACGTCGTCGGTGACGACCGGGGTCACCCCCGGCAAGGACCACGACCGACGGTGCTCGCCGCACGGACCGTGCACCCGCAGGGCATCCAGGTGGACACTCGCCGAGTACCCCTTGTTGTGCTCCCAGCCGTAGTGGGGGTGCACGTCCGCGAGCTCGACCATCCGCTGGTCGCGCTCCACCTTGGCCAGGACGCTGGCGGCCGCGACCGTGCTGCACCGCATGTCGGCCTTGATCATCGTGCGCACCGGCGGCAGGGTGCGTCCGGATGCGCCGAGCTCGGCGAAGAGGCCGACCTCCTCGGGGTGGGTCAACCAGTCGTGGTTGCCGTCGAGCAGCACGAGATCAGGGACGACCTCGAGCTGGGCCAGCGCCCGCGTCCCCGCCAGGCGGAGAGCGGCGATGATCCCGATCTCGTCGATCTCACCCGGCAGCGCGTGGCCGACGGCGTGCGCCAGCGCCCAGCGCCGCAGTCGCGGGACCATCGCCTGGCGTGCCGACGGGGTGAGCAGCTTGGAGTCGCGGACCCCGGCTGGGGCCGTGCGACAGGTCTCGTCGATGACGACCACTCCGACGCTCACCGGGCCGGCCAACGAGCCGCGCCCCACCTCGTCCATCCCGGCGAGCACCCGGTGCCCGGCCCGCTGGAGCTCACGCTCGACGCGCAGGCTGGGTCGCGCAGGGCGTCGGATCCCGGTCACGACGTGTGCGGCTCGCCCGGCGGCGGGCCGAGGGAGCGGTTGCTCCCCGCGTCAGGCACCTCACTGTAGACGTCCTCGTGCGTGGACAGCCGCGACATGCGGTCGAAGGGCCAGACGGTGACGGCGGCCTTGCCGACGACGAGGTCGAGCGGCACCGCGCCCTGGCTGCCATGGCCGCCGGGGTCGTGGTAGCGCGAGTCGGAGGAGTCGCTGCGGTTGTCACCCATGACCCACATGCGGCCGCTCGGGACGGTGATGTCGAACTCCATGTCGCTGGCCGTGACACCCGGCTTGAGGTAGGCGCTCTCGTCGATCGGCTCGCCATTGACGAGCAGCCTGCCCTCGGCGTCGCAGCACTGCACATGGTCACCGGGCATGCCGATGACTCGCTTGATGAGGTGCCCCTCCGAGGTGTCGGGCAGGAGGCCGACGAACATCAGGGCGTCGCGCACGCCGTTGAGCACGGCACCGTGGTTGGTCACCGGGACCGGGCTGAGCCAGTCACCCGGGTCCTCGAAGACGACGATGTCGCCGCGCTTGAGCTCGAAGGGTCCCGGCGTCAGCTTGGAGACGACGACCCGGTCACCGACGAGCAGCGTGTCCTGCATCGACTCGCTCGGGATGAAGAAGGCCTGGATGAGGAAGGTCTTGACGACGAAGGACAGCGTCAGCGCCATGGCGAGGACCACGACGATCTCCCGCACTGCTGCGCCCAGGCGGGCCATGACGCCGCGCTCGTCACGGGCACGCTCATCGCGGGCACGGTCCTTGTGCTCGTCCTGCGCCTCTGCGTGCGCCGAATCAGGATCGTGTGCCACGGGTCTCTTCCTCTACCGCGCCCGGTGAATCGGGCGCCCTGACGAACCAGTATGCGTGCTGATGCTGCTCGCGGACGTCAGCGCGGATGCACGTGTCCTCGCGGGGCCGGCTCAGCGCTCGAGCCCACCGATGCGGTCAAGCGGCCAGTAGCGCCACGAGACGTGGCCGACGACGTCCTCGATCGGCACCATGCCTCCACCCGGATCGCCGAGGTGGTCCCGGGAGTCGGCCGAGTCGCTCCGGTTGTCCCCGAGCACGAAGAGGCGTCCCTGCGGGACCTTGACGTCGAAGGGTGTGTCACAGGCCGAGGTGCCGGGCGCCAGCCACGGCTCCTCCACCCGCTCGTCGTTGACGACGAGCCCTCCCTCGGGGGTGCAGGCCACGTGGTCGCCCCCGACGCCGGCGACCCGCTTGAGGAAGTCCTGCTCCCCCAGGTCGATCGACAGCGTGGCCGCGGCGCCGGAGAGGACCCGCCCGATGAGCCCGTCCGAGGCGAAGGGGGTGCGGTCAGCCGTCGCGAAGGTGTCCGTCCCGTCGAAGACGATGAGATCGCCGCGCTCGACGTGCGAGGCCCCGATCTTGGTCACGACGACCCGGTCGCCGGGAGCGATGGTCGGTGCCATCGAGGCGCTCGGGACGTGGAAGGACTCCATGACGAAGATCCGCAGGAGCATGACGAGCAGGACGGCCACCCCGATCTCGAGCAGGAGGCGGCGTGCGGGACGCACGTCGACCCCCGCCGGAGATCCGGCGGGGGTCGAGGAGTCATGCTGCGCGGGCTCGGTCGACATCGGGGTCAGCCTAGGGCCCGCACGCTGGCGAGGGTCAGTTCGCGGGGGTGTCGCGACGCTCGCGGATGCGAGCAGCCTTGCCGCGCAGGTTGCGCAGGTAGTACAGCTTGGCGCGGCGGACATCGCCACGGCTCGCGACCTCGATCTTCTCGATGACCGGGGTGTGCAGCGGGAAGGTGCGCTCCACGCCGACGCCGAAGGAGACCTTGCGGACGGTGAAGGTCTCGCCGATGCCGCCGCCGTGGCGACGGATGACGACGCCCTGGAAGAGCTGGACACGCGAGCGGCTGCCCTCGATGACCTTGACGTGGACCTTGACGGTGTCGCCCGCCCGGAACTCGGGGATGTCGTCCCGCAGGGACGCCTTGTCGATCTCGTCGAAACGCTGCATGGCGCTTGTCGCTTTCCTGCGAACGCCACAGGCCGTCCGCCCTCGTCAGTAATGTATGAGGTGTCGCGCCCACCGCCGCGTGCCGTGGGTCGGGTCCGCACATCGTGAGGACCCAGGTCTCGGCACTCCCCCTGTGGCAGGGGCGGTGTCATTGAGCGCGATGTCCGATTCTGCCAGAGGGGAGCGCGTGACCAGAAATCGTGGTGGGTCCCATCGCCGCCGTCAGGACGCGGAGGGGGTCACCTGGCACCCCGTCGGCGGCCTGCTCACCCTGCTCCTCGTGGCACCCGCTGCAGCCGTCCTCACCTCCCGCATCCGCGGCCTCATCGAGATCGACCAGCCCGGCGGGACCGGCTGCGTCGGCACCGAGGCCCTGTGGCCGGTCCTGCAGCTCGGGCTACCGGCCATCGCGATGGCCATCACGATCCCGATCGCGCTGCTCTCGCTGGCGCACCGGGCGCGGGGCTGGGTCTGGCTGGCCGCTGCCCTCGTCGGCACGGTCCTGCTCGAGATCGTCCTCCGGCTGTGGGTACCCGGCTGCGTCTGAGGAAGGTCCGCTCAGCGCCGCAGGGGCCGACTGAGGTCCACGGTCCCCGGCCCCTCGCCGGGCCCGATCACGCGGTAGCCCGCCTTCTTGTACATCTTCAGCAGGCGCGGCTGATCGGCCCCGGTGTTGAGCCACAGCCGGGTGATGTCAGAGGGAGCCAGTGCCTCGGCATGGGCGAGCAGAGCGCGGCCCAGGCCCTGATGCTGCAGATCGGGCGCGACCATGAGGCGTCCGATCTGCCACGTCGTCGGCTCGGCCGGATCCCGGCGCACCCGGACCGACATGACCAGCCGCCCCCCGGAGCGGAAGACATGGGTCGTCCACTGCTCCAGGCTGTCGGCCACCGCGGACGCATCCTCGGCCGGCGCGCCCCACCAGTGCTCCGCCGGCGTCACCATCTCGGCCCAGCAGGCCCGCTGCAGGACCGCCAGCTCGGCCGCGTCGGCCCGGCTGGCGACCGCGTGGTCGAGGCCAGCGAGCTCGTGCGTGGTCGCGGCCACGTGCAACAGGTCCGGGCGGCGCGCTGCGGTGCGGGCGAGGCGCTGCTCGTGCCGCCACTGAGCGACGGCACCGTGGTTGCCCCCGAGGAGGACCTCCGGGACGGCCCGCTCCACCCCGTCGGCGCCGGCCCACACGGACGGCTTGGTGTAGATCGGGTACTCGAGCAGACCCCCTTCGTGCGACTCCTCGACGAGCGACTCGGCATTGCCCACGACTCCCGGCAGGAGCCGGCCGATGGCCTCGACCATCGCCAGGACAGCGACCTCGCCGCCGTTGAGCACGTAGTCGCCGAGGGAGACCACGCGCACCTCCATGCGCTCGGCAGCCCACTCGTAGACGCGCTCGTCGATGCCCTCGTACCGGCCACAGGCGAAGGCCAGCCAGGGCGCGTGCGCGAACTCCTTGGCCATCGTCTGGCTGAAGCGCTCACCGCCGGGTCCGGGGACGATCAGCACCGGCGCCGCTCCGGTGGTCTCGTCCGCGGAGTCGAGCACGTGGGTGAGCGCCTCGCTCCACGGCTGGGCCTTCATGACCATGCCCGCACCCCCGCCGTAGGGGGTGTCGTCGACCGTGCGGTGCCGGTCGTGGGCGAAGCCGCGCAGGTCGTGCACGCGCAGGTCGATCAGGCCGTCACGTCGGGCCTTGCCGATGAGTGAGATGTCGAGGGCGTCGAGGTACTCCGGGAAGATCGAGACGGCGTCGATGCGCACGGCTCACTCCCCCTTCGCGTCGAGGTCGAGGAGGCCGGGGGGCGCGTCGACGACCACCCGACCGGCCTCGGGGTCGACCTCCGGCACGATCTCCTCGACGAAGGGGACCAGCGCCTCCTTGCCATCGGGCCGGCGCAGCCGGAGCCGGTCCTGGGCGGCGCCGAGCTCCAGGGCGACGACCTCACCGAGGACCGTCCCCGCCGGGTCGACCACCTGCAGGCCCACGAGGTCCTCCTCGTACCAGCCCTCGTCGTCCTCGGTGGGGTCCGGCTGGTCGAGAGCGAGCACCAGACGCGTGCCACGCAGCGACTCGGCGCCGGTGCGGTCGGGGATGCCCTCGAAACCGAGCAGCCAGACGCCCTGGTGCACGCGGGTCGTGGCGAGCGTCAGCTGACGGGGCACACCGGAACCCTCCTGGGCACGCGTGTCGAAGACGACCCCGGGGACGAAGCGCGCCTCCGGGTCATCGGTGTGCAGCTGCACGGTGACCTCACCACGCAGCGCGTGGGGCTTGCCGATGCGGGCGACCACGTGGCCATCGGTGCGAGTCATGCGGGACAACCTATGCAGCCGGGCCCCGACATGGCGAATGGCCGCCCTCCCCGGAGGGATGGCGGCCATTCGACCATGAGGTCAGCGCTGGGTCTCAGCGCTCGCGGTCGGTGTCGACGATGTCGATCCGCACATTGTCGCCGCCACCGAGAGCACCGAGGACGGTGCGCAGCGCGGAGGCGGTCCGGCCGGAGCGACCGATGACACGGCCGAGGTCATCGGGGTGCACGCGCACCTCGAGGATCTGCCCGCGACGCAGGTTCTTGCTCCGCACGACGACGTCGTCCTTGTGGTCGACGATGCCGGTCACCAGGTGCTCGAGCGCCTCGTCGAGCATCTCAGGCCTCGGTGGTGGTCTCGGCCTCGGCCGGAGCGTCCTCGGCCGGAGCCTCGGCAGCAGCCTTCTCCTCGGCAGCCTTGGCGTCGGCCGCAGCCTTGTCCTCGGCAGCCTTGGCGTCGGCCGCCTTCTTGTCAGCGGCCTCCTTGTCGGCCTTCTTCTTCGCGGTGATGGCCTCGTGCTCAGCACCCTCCTTGTCGGAGGACGCGAGGGCAGCCTCGTAGAGGTCCTTCTTGGAGGCCTTGGGCTCCTTGACCTTCAGGGTGCCCTCGGCGCCGGGCTCGCCCTTGAACTTCTGCCAGTCACCGGTGACCTTGAGCAGCGCGGCGACGGCCTCGGTGGGCTGGGCGCCCTGAGAGAGCCAGTGCTGGGCGCGCTCGCCGTCGATCTTGATGACCGAGGGCTCCTCGGTGGGGTGGTACTGACCGATCTCCTCGATCGCACGACCATCGCGCTTGGCGCGGGAGTCCATGATGACGACGCGGTAGAACGGCTTGTGGATCTTGCCCATACGCTTCAGGCGGATCTTGACGGCCACGTGAGTGGTCCCTTCAGTCATGAGCACGGCGAGACCGTGCGCTGGTCGCACGGGGTATCGAGCTCGGGGTGTAGGCATCCGGCGCGCAGGAGAGATCACCGGCACGGACGGGTACGCAGGGGATTCTTCCACGGGGGCGCTGCAGGGCCAAAACAGGACGACGAAGCGTCACCCCACAGGCCCCGTCAGTTGCTCTCGTGGCCATCGTGAGGTCGCTCGCCCCCTCTTGACTGACCCTCGTCCCGGTCTCCCTCGCCCGGTGACGACACACTGATCAAGGAGAGCATGTCCGTGAGCACCGAGTACTCCCCCTTCGTCCAACGACGCTCGATCATCCAGGGCGCCGCCGCCCTCGCGGCCCTCGGCCCGCTGGGCGCCCTCGGCGCGCGCACCGCC
>NZ_BCSS01000018.1 GCF_001570985.1 Janibacter limosus NBRC 16128
CCCCGTAGAGGGGCGTCGACGTCGACGTGACGTGAGTGTGACGGCCTGAGGCCGCGCCCTCGCCTGTCAGCGCCGAGTCAGACGCCGGAGGTGGACACCGACGCGGAGGGCCCGTACGTAGCTGAAGGCGGCTGCGTAACGCACCTTGTTGAGGACGCCGGTGGGCGCAGGACGCGACCCTCCCCAGACGTGCACCCACACGGATAGCCCGCCCTTGGCTTCTCGGTAGGCGCGGTCGGCCAGAGCCCGACGACCGAGGTGCCCGGTGCGGTCGGCGATGCCATTGGCCACACGCACTGACTTGCGCCCGAGCTCGATCCAGCTGCTGCGGGCCGGGTGGCCGACCACGACCTGCGGTGCGTAGACCAACCGGCCACCACCGGCGACCAGCCGCGTACCCCAGTCGGTGTCGCCCCCGGACTTCAGCTGCGGGTTGAACATTCCGACGCGGTCGAAGACCTTCCGCGTGACGAAGACATTGGCCGTCGCCGCGAAGGACCATTCCTCGATGTACTTGCGCTGCTGGAACTCGTGACGGATCTCGAAATGGTCCGGACCGGTTCGGGGGTTGGGCCCGTGGGGGAAGAACAGCTCGATGGCCCCACCGATGGCATCGGGCGGAGGCTGCGAGCTCAGCGCCTCGACACCACGTCGCAGCCAGTCCGGCCGGGGAACGCAGTCGCTGTCGGTGAATGCGAGGACCTCGCCCGTCGCCGCCCGGACACCCGTGTTGCGGGCAGCGTACGAGCCTGGGCGACTTTCGTGGAGCAGGTGGAAGCGCAGATCCGAAGGCACTGCTGGGGACACGTCATGGGTAGAGGCGTTGTCCACCACGAAGATCTGGACGAGCTCGGCCGGGTAGTCCTGCTGAGCCAGAGCTGACAAACACCGCTGAAGCGCCGGCACGTCGTTGTAGACGGGAATGATCACACTCACGGTGGGTTTGGTGCTCATGCTCACCAGCCCTTCCGCCACTCGCGACGTCGGTGCCACGTGTCCTGCCAGTGTGCAGGTGCGTGCGCCCTTCGGCCGCCAAGAGGTCGGAAGCCGGCACCGACAGACCGCAGTCCCGTCCCCGCGACGAGCAGCCACCCAGCGAGGATGCCGACGGGACGAGGGTAGTTGCGCAGGTATGTGGTCGCCCGCCCGCGCATGACGAGGGTCAGGCGATTCGAGCCGGCGGAGGACGAACCCACGTCGTGGGTGTAGACCGCCTCCCGAGTGACCATAGGGGTCCACCCCGCTCGGCGCGCCCGCAGGCAGAAGTCCACGTCTTCGCCGTAGAGGAAGTACGTACGGTCGAAGCCATCGAGTTCGTCCCAGACCTCACGTCGCACGAGCATCATCCCGCCGCTGACGATGGGCACCACGAGCGCGACGCCATCCCAGTCATGGCCTGACTCCGGGTCGAAGACGCGGGAACCGGGAAACACGCTGGAAGCGCAGGTCGCGAAGCACACGGCCGACCACAGCGTGGGTCGCCCCATCCAGGACTGGTGGTCGGAGTCGCCTGTCGGCGACAGCGCTCGGCCCCCGACGATCCCGGCCTCCGGATGGGTATCGGCGGTCCGCATCAGGGCTGCGATGGCGTCGGGTGCCACCACGGCATCCGGATTGAGGAAGAGCAGTCTGTTGGCCGTAGAGGCTGAGGCACCCGCGTGGCACCCGGCAGCGAAGCCGTCATTGACGTCGCGCAGCACGAGGGTCAGGCGGTCTGACAGTCCCGCCACCGCTTTTGTGATGTCGTCGTCCGAGTTGTTGTCCACGAGCAGGATGCGGGCGCCGGGGAACTGCTCGATCGCCTCAGCGACGGGTTCCAAACAGGCGCGGATGTAATCGGCACTGCGGTAGGCGACGATGACGACGTCGAGGGGCGCATTCATGGCGAGAACCTTGCCCGCTGACGCGCCCATTGCCGATAGGCGGCACCAGCGTGAGCTCGACCGGACGAGAACCTTCCGCGTCCCTGCCGCAGGCAGGAGCGAGCGAACGAGGCGAGCGCGCCGCTGAGGCGGACGGCGCGGAAGATGCTGCGGTGCAGGTGCTGGCGCCAGACCGGGTCGTACAGCAGGGACTGGCGGGACAGCCCGGTGAAAGGTTCCCAACGACTCTCGTAGGACAGCTCGCCGTAGGGCAGATCTCCGTCGAAGTCCTTGGGTGGGCCGGTGAAGCTGTAGATCTCGTCGAGGGGGGGCGCCTCGCCGGGGTAACGGTGGCTGAACTCGAAGTCGACGAGCCGGAGTTGGCCACCCGGGGCAAGAAGGAAGTTTTGTGGCTTGGCATCGATGAGGTCGAATCCCTGCGCGTGGACCTGACGAAGAACCTCCACCATCGACCGAGCCACTGAGAGGGGCACGAGTCGACCGCTCGGACGATCAGGCAGCCCAGCGAGGTCATTGGTGAAGAACTCGGTCTCGAACCAGTTGGGCCCCGTTCGCAGCAGCTCAGGGACAGCGCTGACTCGGGACGCGAGCGCGCGCATCGTCTCGACCTCGCGGGCCATGTGTCGTTGGCCGTGGGGCGCGAAGGTCTTGCGCACGACCGGATGACCGTCGCTGCCCTCGACCACCTCCACCTTGGCCCGGCGGCCGCGGCTGAGGACCGCCAGCACAGGAACAGTCGTCCGGTAGTCGTCCCGCCGTGACCGGACCGCTCCGCGGATCGCTTCCACCTCGTCGGGCAGGCTGGTCTTGAGGTACTCCCAGGTCTCGAACTCGTCGTCGGAGGAGTGCACGGGATTGAACGCGTGCTCGGTCCCGAACCTGGACTCGACGAGCTCACGCATGAGGACCTTGGCGTGGAGGACGTCACCGTTGGTGAGGCGCGGGTAGCGAGCCAACAGCTCTCGGTTGGGTGGGCGGGGACCGTAGTGTGCGGCGACCACGACCATGACCGGGTCGCCACCGCTGACCGGGAAGGGGCCACGACCCCAGTTACCACCACGGACGAGTTCGGTCGTCCGACTACCCGCTTGTCCGGACAACTCGCGCACCAGAAGGATCTCGAACTCGAGGGACTCGATAACTCTTACCGTCTCCTCACGGCCCAGAGCCGATAGGGCGCGTTCGCGGATGAAGAAGATGGTCGGCTCCGGCAGCTCGGGAGGTGCCTCGTCGTTCTGAGGAAAGAACCGGTGCTGTACCCACGCGTTGGCATCGGTGAGCCGGCGCAGTGTGTCCAGAGGCGGTCGCCACCCCTGTGCGGTCAACTCCTCGTCGACTCCCTCCAAGGACGTGGGCCACGAGCGGCCGAGTGAGTGAGCCACCCGTGTCAGGACCTGCGCGTAGTCGTGGTCTGGTCTCTTCTCGGGTTCCACGAGGTCCGATGCCAGACCTGACGCCGCCCCCTTGTGGTAGACCGCGTGGTAAGCCAACGAATGAAGGTGGTCTTCGGGGGAGGGGACGCGGGCGCCGCTGCGGTGCTCTTCCGCCCGGGCCAGCATCTGGGCCGCGAGGTGGGGTGGGTAGTAGGCCATCCCCAAGAAGTCGGCGCCCTCCAGCCCACTCTCGCTGTACACGTCGACCGGGATCGTGCCCGGCTCTTCGGCCAGGATCTCGTGCAGCCGCGTCAGGTCTCGATCGGCCACGAGAATGTCGAGGTCCTCGCCGGAATCGAGATGGGGGAGATCGTCGAACCACCGCAGGACGACGTAGTCGAGCCCGTCCTGCTCCAGGCGTCGGATCAGGCCTGAGACCCCGACCGTCTCCGACAGGTAGTGCCGCGGTCGCGGTCGCGGTCGCTTCAGGCTGGACGTCTTGAAGACCTCGAACCGTTGTGGCCCGCAGGTGGTCGTACCCAGATGGTCGATCCGGCCCGTCAGACGGGAGATGGCGAGCGCCCCATGGATCTGCAACCACGCTGTCGCAGAGGCCCTTTCGAGGACAATGTGGTGCGTATGGGTGAGGTCCCGGATGGCCCAGACAGCTCGGATGGCGGGCGCACGAAGCACCAGCAGATCTGTGTCATTGCGAAAGATCTGGTCGGGGCTGATCATCGGGTGGAAGCGACCTTGCAGGTGGTCGGGCACGCGGTCGAGCACGTCCTGATCGCTGGCGAGCACCAGGCCGAGGTAGTGATGGGCGCCCACCCGCGCGAAGGCGTCGGCAACCCCCGCATCACGAGCCCCCACGTCCAAGACCCGCGACGTCGGCTTTGCGAGCCCCTCCAGTGTCACGGGACCGACCATACTGGGCAGAGGCTCCGGAGTGGGGCTACGGAGGTAGGCGCTCCCGTGGCGGGGCTTGTCAGCAGCCGGGTGAAGTAGCGGGGAGGGCTACGCTCGGCTCATCGGGGGTCTCACTTCCGCATACCGGGTTAGAGGGGTTCACCTTGAGGAGTACCGCGGCCGGCACGTCGGCGCCAGTCACAGGGAGCGTCGCGACTGAGCCAGCCCGTCGCGAGAACAACCCATTGGCCGCTGTGCGTGACGCCCGGCAGGCATGGGGCGAGCTGTCCCCCTTCCTGCGGGGTTCGCGGCTGTCGTTGGTCGCCTTGGTGGTGGTCGCTGTGCTGGCTGGTCTGGCAGAAGCCGGGTTGCTCGCACTGATCGCCACGGTCGCGGCAGCGTTGTCGACTGCCGAGACGGTTGTGACCACCGGCATGGGACCGATCGGGATGACTGCGGGAGTGGCGACCACTTTGGCGGTGGGCGCGGCACTGGCTGTGGCGCGGGCGGGTCTCCAGCTGCTGCTCGCCTATGTCCCCGCGCGACTGGGCGCCTTTGCGACCGCGGACCTGCGGCGTTGGCTCTTCGATGCCTTCACCAAGGCCGCCTGGCCAGTGAAGGCATCCGAACGGGATGGGCACTTCCAGTCATTGATGAACGCCCACATCACCTCCACGAGCCAAGCGATCGTCAACGTCGGTACCGGGCTGGCGGCCCTGGTCACCTTCTTCACCATGCTGGTCTCCGCTTTCGTGCTCAACTTGCCCGCAGCGCTTGTGCTCAGCGCAAGCTCTGTCGTGCTCTTCGTGGTGTTGCGCCCGCTCGCGCGTCGGCTCCGGGGCGCCGCGAAGTCGCTGAGCACGGAGAACATCGAGTACTCAAAGAGGGTGCAAGAGGTCGTCCTCCTGGCCGAGGAGACCGAAGTCTTCGGAGCATCTGACGCCTACCGCCGCGAGGTGTACTCGAAGATCGACAACGTGCGCCGGCCGTTGCTGCGGACTCGATTCCTGGCGGCTGCGGTGCCGGCGATCTTCCAGAGCATTGCCCTGCTGCTGCTGATCCTGGCGTTGTTCGCGGTGTCACTGACCGCTAGTGGCGAGATCGCGACCCTGGGCGCGGTCGTCCTGATCCTGTTCAGAACCCTCACCTACGCGCAGCAGGTCCAGGCGGCCGTGACGAGCCTGGACGAACGCATCCCCTTCATGCAACGTCTCGCTGAGGCGCTGCACCAGTACGAGGACCATCCGCAGCAGGAGGGCGAGCACGACCTGCCGCCCTTGAAGACCATCGGATTTCGCGATGTGGGGTTCGCCTACCGTTCTGACCGACCGGCCCTGACCGACATGAGCTTCACGGTCGAGCGAGGCGAGGCCATCGGGGTCGCTGGCCCTTCCGGGGCGGGAAAGTCGACCGTCGTCCAGCTCTTGCTGCGTCTACGTGAGCCAGACAGCGGCCGGGTGGAGGTGAACGGCATCGACGTTCGGGATTACCGGAGGCAGGAGTGGCGCGATCGCGTGGCCTATGTACCCCAGACCCCGCAGCTGGTGTGGGGCACGGTCGCGGACAACATCCGATTTTTTCGCCCAGACCTCACGGCCGAGGACATCGAGGGGGCGGCGCGTCGAGCCAACATCCATGACGAGATCCTCTCGTGGCCACAGGGCTACGAGACGGTGGTCGGCCAGCGCGCCTCCGCCGTGTCAGGCGGGCAACGACAACGTCTGTGTCTGGCCCGGGCCCTCGCGGGACATCCAGAGGTACTCATCCTCGACGAGGCGACGAGTGCCTTGGACGTGAAGTCCGAGACCTTGGTCAACGACTCGCTCCAGCAGCTCAGGGGCCGGACGACACTCTTCCTCGTCAGCCACCGGCCCTCGGCATTGTCGATGTGTGACCGCGTCATGGTGATCGTTGACGGACAGGTGCAGCATCTCGCTGCCCCGGGCGTGCTCTCCTCCACCAGCGACTTCTATCAAGAGGCCACGCAGTTGGCTGGCGGCACGGGGCCGGACTGATGTCACCACGACCCTCGACCGCGCAGCATTCGTTGGGCACGTTTGGTGAGATTGCGCTTCTTGAGACGCCATCCGGAGTATTCGCGAAGGTCCAGTGTGGCCGCCTGGACTGCCACGGCCGACTCGTGCTCTTGTGCGGCCCAGTCGGCGATCGTGGTGATCCCCAGCGCTTGAGCTGTCAGGGGCATCCTCCGCAGGAAGGCCTCATCGTCGGGAAAGAGCGTCTCCGGCGAGCGTGGGTCGTCCATGTTTTCTTCACGGAGGAAGGGGTAGACCCAGCCGTTGACCGCCCCGATGCGCGCCAGGTCGATGCAGTACTGGCTGAAGGACTGACCTTCTCGGATCCCGCCCTGCCGCTCGACGAGCGCCCGTGGCAGCAGATAGCTGCTGCCCTGCACCCAGTGGTTGCGCAGGAGGCTCACACCTCCGGCGAACTGTTGGATCTTGCGCTCGGCCAGCTCGAGGACGAAGTCCTCGTCGCGGAATCGCCAGCAGCCGACTGCCCCGAAATCAGGGTTGTTCTCGTGCGCGACTCGCAGCTGTTGGATCCACCCGGATTGGGGCAGGCAGTCGTCGTCGACCTTGGAGACGAAGTCAGCGCTGCTCTCCTGCCACAACCAGTTGGTAGGGGGTCGCAGCCGGACGTTTTCACGACTATGGTGAAACTTGCTGACACGGGGGTCATTGGCATATGAGCGCACCACATCGAGGGTCTCTTCGTCATCACCGTTATGCCAGAGCCACACGCGAGTGGATTCGTCGCAGGTGGCGAGCAGGTGGGGGAGCGACCTTCTGACGTGATCCGGGCTGTTGTACGTAATCATCAGGACATCGACGGTCGCCGGCACTTCGCACCTAACCTTCCTCGAAAGGGACCGAGACCCTTCTGCGGTCCGTGGCTACAAGGAGCATCGCACCAATATGGACCTGTTCACGATCGCGGGAGCGTGCTTTCGCCGGTGGTACCTCACCCTGCCACTCCTGCTGCTGGTCGGTCTCTTCTCGTACCGCGCCTACGCCAACGTCGAACCGCTCTACACGTCATCCCGTTCGGTCGTGGTCCTGCCCAACCTCAAGCAGGGCGCCTCTCTGGACGGGGATGCAGGGAAGGGAGTCGATGATGAGTCCAACCCCTACTCCGGGCAGGGTGGCTCGCGCTTCGCTGTTGCCGTGCTAACTCGCAACATCAACAGCACTGCCTTTGCTGAGCGGACCGGGCTCAAGGACCGTGTGGACAGCAGCTTCGTGGCCACTGCCTCCAAGGACCAGCCGATGATCAACATCGACGCGACGGCTCCCAGTGAGCAGGGTGTCCACGACTTGCTGGACGTCGTGGCTGGAGAGGCGGCCGTCGTCCTCGACGAGTTCCAGGCTGATGCGGGCGCGCCCGCGGACACTCGTTACCGGATCACGCCTGCCGTTCCCGCCGGGCCGGTCGAGGATGCCACGCCCAGCCGTCTGAGGGCCGCTGGCGCCATCGGAGTCCTGGGGGGTGGTTTGGTTGCCGCGCTCGTCGTCGGTCTGGACGCAGTGCTGACTCGACGTCGTCGACGCCGGGATGGTCCGACCGTGGCGCCTGTTCGTGGTGAGCGAGAAGGCCGTGAGCAACGTCAGGGGCGTGAAGCCGACGTGGCCGGTGACCCCGGCGACCGGACGAGTGGTGATCCCACGAGTGACACCGCCAGCACGGATGCCGGGGTGGGCCCCTACGGCGAGGCACCCGGGGCTGAGTCGCCGAGCGATCTGCACCCAGCGTCGGCCTCTGCCCACGACTGAGGAAGCCGGTGTACACCGATTCGATGGCGGCGCGCCATGGACGCAGTACCGGAGGTCGGGCGCCCGGCCCTTGGTCGGCACTTCTCGCGCTTCCCGTCGTCGCACTGGTCGTCCCGGCGTCACTGGTCATCAGCGGACCGTTGCGGTCCAACGGGTGGCCGGCTCGTCTTCTGATCTTCTGGATCGCGGCGATGATCGTGCTGGGCTGGATCGCTCGGTGGGCCGGGAGGAGGGAGGCGCCCGGGGGGAGAGCCGGAACGCCTCCCGTCGAAGTCGGAGCCTGGTTGTTGATCTTCGGTCTGTGCACCTCGCTGGCGGCTGCGACGATGCGGAATCTCGCTGAGGTAGAAGCCGCGGGGATGCTGCGCTTCGCGCTCACCTTGATCCCGTTGGTCATCCTGACCATCGGCGTGTCCACGTTGGCGGACAGTCGCCACTGTGACCTGTTGCTAGCGGGCATCCTGCTGGGCGCGGGTATCGGTGCAGCCATCGCCATCGTCCAGTTCGTTGTCCCCTTCGACTGGGGCCAGGTGCTCCAGATCCCCCCGTTGCACACAGATGACACATCCGGCACGGGCTCGAGGGGCGGATTTGCCCGGATCCGGGGCGCGACCGACCACCCGATCGAGCTCGGCGTGATCTGTGGCGCCGCTGTCCCCCTGGGCCTGCACTTCGTGCGGTTCGCGCCGACGCAGCGGCTGCGAGCCGTGGCGGCGGTCTTGATGACCCTGCTCGTCCTGAGCATCCCGATGGCTGTGTCGAGATCCGGGATCCTCGTCGTGATGCTCGCTCTCGCCGTCTATGCCGCGGTGCTCGACGGCCGCCAGCGCCTCACCGCACTCGTGCTGGCGATCGCTGGGATGGCCATCTTCAGAGCGGCCGTGCCGGGACTGTTGGGGACGGTGGTGTCAACTTTCACGGGAGCTTCCACCGACGACAGCATCACCGGACGCACCGAGGACTACGCGGTGATCAACGAGCTGTGGACCCAGCAACCGTTGCTGGGGTATGGGCTGGGCACTTTCCGGCCGGAGACGTACTTCTTCTTGGACAACCAGTACCTGATGTCCTTGGTCGAAGGGGGGCTGACGCTGCTGGCGACCACCATCGTGTTCTTCGTGCTGGGGGTGGCGAGTGCTCGGGGGGCAGCGCGCCGTGCCGCGAGCCCGGCGGAGGCGTCGCGGGGCCAGGCGGTCGCGGCTTCGTTGGTGGCGATCGCTGCCTCGGGTCTCTTCTTCGACCTCTTCAGCTTCGCCCAGGTCACCGTCGTGACTTTTGTGCTGGCCGGTGTCGCGGGCGGCGTGTGGCGGCACGGAGTGCGCCACGGGATGCCCTTGCCCAGCCCGGCGCAGCGGTTCGCCGCCGCGCGCTCGGGCGAGCGCCCTGCTCCGGGTTCAGGTACGGCTGCTCTCGTCCCGCAACCAGCTGGTGAAGTCACCATGGCGCACAGCTCGCCGCGCACGATAGGAGGACAGCACGGCCACCCCCACGAAGACCGGCATCTTCAGCGCCAGGGAAGGACGCCTGCGCACGACGCCGATCAACGTGGCCGGACGCGTCCGGGCTGAGGCTGAGCGCCACCGACCGGCGTCCGCCTGAGCGTTGCCGGTTCTGACTCTGACCCGACGGCGGAGGAGTGCTGGGAGGGTACGTGCGGGGTAGACGACGACGCTCGCGGTCTCGACCACTCTGCGCTCCTCGGGGGAGAAGAGCTCAGAGAGCAGGAGGTCGTCAGCCATGGCCTCGGCGGCCCCCTCGAACCGCCGGTGCCCTTCCTCTGACAACGCGATGACGCCGCGGCCGAACAGGCCCTCGCGTGCCTGCGGCAGCTCTTGCCAGACGTCGTAGTACCACCGAGCCAGTCGAGACACGCCGTCGAGCGCGTAGTGCCGGGACGGGCCGCAAGCGTGCACGGTCCCACTGCGCAGCGCGTCGACGAGTCCCAGCACGGACTCTGCATCGATCTCGACGTCTGCGTCCACATACACGCGCGGAAACACGGTGGCCACGGCGCTGCCGCCGCGCATGGCGAGGAGCTTCGAGGACTCTGGGATCTCGATCACCTGCACGTGCGGGAAGGCTGCGGCTCGTGCCGCCGTGGCGTCTGTGCAGCCATTGGGGACGACGATCACCTCGAGACCTTGCTCGCCTGCCGCCGTGGTCAGGCCCTGCAGGAGCCGACCGATCGAACGTTCCTCGTCGTGGGCCGGCACGATGACGGAGGCGATGGGTCTGGCAGTGTCCGACATAGGGCCATCCTCTCAATGTTCGCCGGCGGGAAGTGGCCAATGGCTCACGTTCGTGCGCGGCCTAGACTCCCTTCGTGCTCCCCCTCCGTATCGTTGTCCTCGTCTCCGGCTCGGGGACCCTCCTGCAGTCACTGCTCGATGCAGCAGCCGCCGGGACGCTGCCCGTGCAGATCGTCGCCGTCGGCACCGACCGTGCCGACTGCACAGGTCTCGCCCGGGCGCTGGCGGCCGGCGTGCCGACCTTCGTCGAGCCGGTGGCCGATCACCCCGATCGGGATGCGTGGGACGCGGCCCTGGCCGCGACGATCAGCGAGCACACCCCAGACCTCGTCGTCACGGCCGGCTTCATGCGGATCCTCGGCCCGCAGGCTCTGGCCGCGGGCACCTTCCTCAACACCCACCCTGCTCTGCTCCCGGCTTTCCCCGGCGCGCACGGCGTGCGTGATGCCCTCGCGTACGGGGTGCGCGTCACCGGATCGACCGCCCACCTCGTCGACGCCGGCGTCGACACCGGCCCGATCATCGAGCAGCGGACCGTCACGATCACCGACGACGACACCGAGGAGACGCTCCACGAGCGGATCAAGGCCGTCGAGCGGGAGATGCTGGTCGACGTCGTCACGGCCATGGCCACCGGTGGCTGGCGCGTCGAGGGACGCCGGGTCATCGTGGGCTGACCGGTTCGCCGCTCGTCCCGTCCGGCCGTAGACTCGAGACCACACGACTGGCGAAGGTGGATCACCACCGGGGAGTGACGACGTCGAGGTGCATCGCCCGCCTGGGTGCACCCATCCCGCACCGCAGCGACCCTCCAGGAGTACTCGTGTCAGATCGCCGTCCCGTCCGCCGTGCCCTCGTCTCCGTCTACGACAAGACCGGGCTCGAGGACCTCGTCCGCGGTCTGGCCGAGGCGGGCGTCGAGCTCGTGTCCACCGGTGGCTCCGCCGCCACGATCGCCGGTCTGGGCCTGCCGGTGACCAAGGTCGAGGACCTGACCGGGTTCCCCGAGTGCCTCGACGGACGGGTCAAGACCCTGCACCCGCGCGTCCACGCGGGCATCCTCGCCGACACCCGCCTGCCCGACCACGTGCGCCAGCTCGAGGAGCTGGAGGTCGCCCCCTTCGACCTCGTCCTGGTCAACCTCTACCCCTTCGCCGACACGGTCGCTTCCGGGGCCGGGGTGCAGGACTGCATCGAAAAGATCGACATCGGCGGTCCGACCATGGTCCGCGCTGCGGCCAAGAACCACGCGTCGGTCGCGATCGTCACGGACCCGACGAGCTACGGCGAGGTCCTCGAGGCCGTGCGCGGCGGCGGCTTCTCGCTCGAGCAGCGCCAGCGCCTCGCGGCCGAGGCCTTCGCCCACACCGCTCGTTATGACGTCGCGGTCGCGGACTGGATGGCCGGGACGGTCGCCGACACGGGTGACGGCACCGGCTTCGACGCGCAGATCGGCGGCACCTGGACGCGTCAGCAGACCTTGCGCTACGGCGAGAACCCCCACCAGCGCGCCGCCCTGTACGTCTCCGACACGCAGTCGGGCCTCGCCCAGGCCGAGCAGCTGCACGGCAAGGAGATGTCGTACAACAACTACGTCGACGCCGACGCTGCCCTGCGTGCCGCCCACGACCACGGCGACCAGCCGACCGTCGCGATCATCAAGCACGCCAACCCGTGCGGCATCGCGGTGGGGGAGAGCATCGAGGTCGCCTACGAGCGCGCCCACGCCTGTGACCCCGTCTCCGCCTACGGCGGCATCGTCGCGACCAACCGCCCCGTGACCGCGGCCATGGCGACTGCCCTCAACGACACCTTCTCCGAGGTGATCGTCGCCCCGGACTTCGACGCCGATGCGTTGGAGATCCTCAAGGAGAAGAAGAACCGCCGCCTGCTCAAGGTGGCGACCCCGACCCCCGGTGGTGTCGAGGTGCGACCGATCTCCGGTGGTGTCCTCGTCCAGGAGCGCGACGCGATCGACGGCGTCGTCGAGGCCAAGGGGGACGACAAGCCGACGCAGGGTCATGGCGACGACCCGAGCGCTTGGGTGCTCGTCACGGGTGAGGGCGCCGACGAGGCGACCCTCGCGGACCTCGCCTTCGCCTGGCGCGCGGTGCGCGCCACCAAGTCCAACGCGATCCTCCTGGCCAAGGGCCAAGGCTCCGTCGGTATCGGCATGGGCCAGGTCAACCGCGTCGACTCCTGCCACCTGGCCGTGAGCCGCGCCGGCGAGGAGCGGGCGAAGGGGGCCGCCGCTGCATCCGACGCCTTCTTCCCCTTCGCCGATGGCCTGCAGGTGCTGCTCGACGCCGGGGTCACGGCCGTGGTCGCCCCGGGCGGCTCCGTCCGCGACGACGAGGTCGTCGCAGCCGCGCAGGCGGCAGGCATCACCATGTACTTCACCGGCACCCGCCACTTCGCCCACTGACGAGCCACCCAGACCGGAAGGACACACGTGACTGCACAGATCCTCGATGGCAAGGCCGCGCTGGCCTCGATCAAGGCCGAGCTGACGGTGCGGGTTGCCGCGCTCAAGGAGCGGGGGGTCACCCCTGGCCTCGGCACGGTGCTGGTGGGTGACGACCCCGGGAGCCGGTGGTACGTCGGTGCCAAGCACAAGGACTGCGCCGAGATCGGCATCACGAGCATCCGTCGTGACCTGCCGGCCAGTTCCAGCCTCGACGAGGTGCTCGAGGTCGTGCGCGAGCTCAACGAGGACCCGGCGTGCACGGGGTTCCTCGTCCAGCAGCCGACCGGGTTGGACGAAAACAGGGTCCTCTCTGCGGTGGACCCGCTCAAGGACGTCGACGGGCTGCACCCGACCAACCTCGGGTGGCTCGTCCTCGGTGAGCCGGCCCCCCTGCCGTGCACCCCGATGGGGTGCATCGAGCTGCTGCGGCGCCACGATGTGCCGATCGCGGGTGCGCACGTGGTGATCGTCGGCCGCGGGATCACCGTGGGTCGGCCACTCAGCCTGATCCTCACCCGGCGCAGCGAAAACGCCACGACGGTCTCGTGCCACACAGGCACTCGTGACCTGGCGGCGGAGGTCCGACAGGCTGACATCGTCGTCGCCGCAGCCGGCGTGCCGGGGATCATCACCAAGGACATGGTCAAGCCCGGCGCTGCCGTGCTCGACGTGGGCGTGAGTCGGATCGTGGCCGAGGACGGGAAGTCCAAGGTTGCAGGTGATGTCGCCGCGGACGTGGCAGACGTCGCGGGCTGGGTCAGCCCCAACCCCGGTGGTGTCGGTCCGATGACGCGGGCGATGCTGCTGAGCAATGTCGTCGAGGCGGCGGAGCGCAGCCTGGCATGAGCGAGCCGGGAGCCGGAGATGAGGGTGCAGGGGATGAGGGCGCCCCTGTGCAGGTACGCCCTGCCCTCGACTCCCGGCCACTGGCTGCGTGGTGGGTCATCTTTGCCGGGCTCGTCGTCGGACTGCTTTTCGTCCTGACCGACCACATGCTGCGTGCGACCGTCAGCGTGGGTGCTGCACTGCTGCTCGCGTCCGTGCTGAGGGTGGCCCTGCCCGGGTCCACGGCCGGGGGGATCGCCGTGCGTGGCCCGCTCGTGGATGTCGTGATGCTCGGCGTCCTGGGCGTGGCGGTTCTGGTCTCGGGATTCACCTTGGACCTCGCTGCCCGCTGAGCTCCTAGCGAGGGATCACGACAGCACGCAGGAGGGGCCCCGCACCACTGGTGCGGGGCCCCTCCTCGTCGAGCTCTAGAGGGGTCAGCCCTTGATGAGGCCGAGCTTGGTCACGGCCTCACGCTCCTCGGTGAGCTCGGCGACGGACGCGTCGATCTTTGCACGCGAGAAATCGTCGATCTCGAGGCCCTGGACGATCTCCCAGGCCCCGTCCTTGACGGTGACGGGGAACGAGGAGATGAGTCCCTCGGGGACACCGTAGGAGCCGTCGGAGCAGACCGACATCGACACCCAGTCACCCTCGGGGGTGCCCAGGGCCCAGTCGCGAGCGTGGTCGACGGTCGCTGACGCCGCGGAGGCGGCCGAAGAGGCGCCTCGCGCCTCGATGATCGCTGCGCCACGCTTGGCGACGGTCGGGATGAAGGTGCTCTCCAGCCAGTCCTGGTCGCCCACGGTCTCGGCGGCGTTCTTGCCGGAGACCTCTGCGTGGAAGAGGTCCGGGTACTGGGTGGCCGAGTGGTTGCCCCAGATCGTCATCTTCTTGATCTCGGTCACCGGCACGCCCAGCTTGGCGGACAGCTGGCTGATCGCCCGGTTGTGGTCCAGACGGGTCAGGGCGCTGAAACGCTCGTTGGGGATGTCGGGCGCATTGTTCATCGCGATGAGTGCGTTGGTGTTGGCCGGGTTGCCGGTGATCGTGATGTGCACGTCGTCGGCCGCGACCTTGTTGAGCGCAGCGCCCTGCGGGGCGAAGATGCCGCCGTTGGCCTCCAGGAGGTCACCGCGCTCCATGCCCGGGCCGCGCGGGCGGGCGCCCACGAGAAGGGCGTGGTTGACGCCGTCGAAGACCTTTTCGGCGTCATCGCCGATCTCGACACCGGCGAGCGTCGGGAAGGCGCAGTCGTCGAGCTCCATGACGACGCCCTCGAGGGCCTTCAGGGCCGGGGTGATCTCCAGCAGGCGCAGCTCGACGGGGGTGTCGGGACCGAAGAGGGACCCACTGGCGATGCGGAAGAGAAGGCTGTAGCCGATCTGGCCGGCGGCGCCGGTGACGGCGACCTTGACGGGAGTGGTGCTCACGAGAAGTCGTACCCCTTAGTGCGGTGATTGGGCAGCAGATACGGGGACGACCTTACTCCGCGGCCGGGACCCGATGTCATCGACGTCCGTCACCCGAGCTCGATGAGAGCGACCGGCGTGGTGGTCGGCTGCGGTGAGCCGGCTGCAGGCTCCTTGGTCAGGCCGACGCCCGCTGCGTCGTCGACGTCGCCCTCGAGGAGCATCTCGCCGTCAGTGGTGGTCATCATCCCAGCCGGGACCATGGAGCCTGAGGGGTCCTGGAGCCAGGCCTGGTACGCGTTGCCGCTCCCGGGGTCGGCCAGACCCTCGACACGCAGCACCGCCTTGCCCAGCTGGTCGGACCGCACGACGCTGACCGTGCCGCCACCGGGCGTGGTGGTCTGCCAGCTCTGGGCATCGGAGGCAGCCAGGACCTCGTCCGTGGCGCTCGTGGTGACCTGCTCCACGACCTGCCAGGTGACGCCACCTCCGACGACGAGTGCGGCTGCCGCGGCCAGTGCGGCCCACTGCCGACTCACCCGGCGACGCAGGGGGACGACAGTGGTCTCAGAGGGAGCCTCGGTGCCGGTCTCGGCGAGGACAGGCTCCGAGGAGACGGGCTCCTCGACGACCGGGGGGTCCTGGCGGGTGGTGCGGATCGCAGCCATGATGTCGGCGCGCAGTGCTGGGGGAGGGGCGAAGGCGACCGTCTCGGCAAGCAGCGGAGGGACCGCGCGGAGCGAGTCGACCTCGTCGCGGCAGGTCTCGCATCGGCCAAGGTGCACCTCGAAGTCGGCACGTTCCTGATCGCTCAGGGCGTCGAGGGCGTAGGCCCCGGAGAGGCTGTGCAGGTCCTCGCTCATGGTGTCACTCCCAACTGGTCCCTCAGACGGATGAGCCCGTCGCGGATGCGTGTCTTGGCGGTGCCGAGCGGCAGGTCCAGCAGGCTCGCCACCTCGGTGTGCGTGTAGCCGCCCAGGTAGGCCAGGCTCACGGCCTCGCGCTGGACCTGGGTCAGGCCGTCGAGCGCGGAGCGCACTCTGCGCGCCTCGATCCGGGCTGTGGCCAGCTCGGCCGTGGTGTCGAAGGCGACATCACGGCTACGTGCGTGCCAGCTGTCATCCCGGACCGTGGCCGACTGGCTGGAGCGGACCCGATCGACCGCCCTGCGGTGGGCCAGCGTCAGCAACCAGCCGATCGCCGATCCCTTGTGCGGGTCGAAGCGGCTGGCCCCGCGCCAGACCTCGAGGTAGACCTCTTGGGTGACCTCCTCCGACTGGGACGGGCTGCGCAGGACCCGCAGGACCAAGCCGTGCACCCTTGGGGCGGTCTCGTCGTAGAGGGCGGCGAAGGCATCCTCGTCCCCCTTCGCCACCTGACGAAGACGATCTGCGAGGAGCTCCCCGGCCCCCCGAGCAGGGTGCCGGTCGACCACTGGGTGGTCCTGCGGAGGATCCTGTTCGGGGGGAGGAGGCACGAGGTACATGATGCCTTCTCAGGTCACCGTGTGGTCGGTCAGGTCACTTGGCCGTCGGCATGAGGACCGAGTCGATGATGTAGACGGTCGCGTTGGCAGTCTGGACGTTGCCGCAGACCACGGACGCCTCGCCGACGGTGAAGTCCTCGCCGGAGCCCTCGACGGTGACCTTGTCACCGGCGAGCGTCTCGTGGGTGCCGGCCAGGTCCTCGGGGGCCAGGCGACCCTCGACGACGTGGTGGGTCAGCACCGTCGTCAGCATGCCCTTGGGGTCAGCCATGGCCGAGTCCATCGTCTTCTTGTCCATGGCCGCGAAGGCGTCGTTCGTGGGCGCGAAGACGGTGATGTCCTTGGCCGAGTTGAGCGTCGAGCCCAGGTCGGCCTTGGTGACGGCGGTGACGAGCGTCTTGAGCGCCGGGTTGTTGCTTGCGGCGGTGGCGACCGGGTCGGTCGCCATGCCGTCGAAGGAACCCTTGCCGCTCTCGGGGACCGATGCGCAGCCGTCGCCGAAGGGGGCTGCTGCCTCAGCGGTCGATCCGGTGGAGCTCGAGCCGTCCGAGCCCATCGACTCCGAGCTGGAGGCGGCGCTCGAGGAGCTGCCGGAACCGGAGCTCGAGTCCATGTCCGAACCGCAGGCGGAAAGGGCGAAGGGGAGGGTGACCGCGGCGAGGGCGGCGGCGGTGCGGGTGGTGGTCATGCGGAACATGTCTGCCTCCAAGGGCGTCGTGAGAGGGGCTGTGCGACAAGGGGTTCGGAGCCGTAGCCCACCCGGATTGGATCAGTCGGTCACCGTCACGGCGGAGGTGTGCCAGCCCGTCGCGCCGGACGGGAACGGAGGGGCGGTCTCCTTGGTCTGGAGCTCGCCGTCACCGTCGGTGGCTCGGACCGTGAAGTCGTGCCGACCCGGGGTCGCGTCCCACGGCAGGAACCACTGGCGCCAGCAGTCGACGTCGGCCTCGGCTCCGAGGGTGGCCCGCTGCCACGGTCCGTCGTCGACACGGACCTCGACCTTGCTGATGCCGCGACGCTGCGCCCAGGCGACGCCGCCGATGAAGGTGCGTCCGGGAGCGATGCGGCGCAAGGCTCGTGGCGTGTCGATGCGGGCCTGGGTCTGCACCCGGCCGTCGATGGCCCACTCACGGTCCGTCCAGTAGGCGCTCGCCGCGTCGTAGCGGGTGACCGTCATACGCGTCAGCCACTTGGTCGCGCCGACGAAGCCGTACAGGCCGGGCGTCACCAAGCGCGCCGGGAAGCCGTGCTCGCGAGGAAGCGGCTCGCCGTTCATGCCGACGGCCACGAGGGCGTCGCGATCGTCGAGCAGGGCCGACAGCGGCGTGGAGATGGTCATGCCCTCCGTCGAGGTCGAGAGCACCTGGAGGTCGGGGTTCTTGGGGTCGGTGTCGAGTCCTGCGCGGGCGAAGAGCTCGCGAGTGGGGACCCCGAGCCACCGGGCCGATCCGATGTAGGCGCCGCCCACCTCGTTGGACACGCAGTTGAGCGTGATGTCGCGCTCGACCATCGGCAGCCCGAGCAGCTCGTCGATGCTGAGCGAAAATCCTTGTGGGACATCACCGTCGATCGTCAGCGTCCAGTCCGAGGGGTCCACGTTGGGGGCCAGGAGAGCGGTGTCGATCCGGTAGAACTCCGTGTTGGGCGTGATGAAGGGGGAGATGCCCTCCTTGCCCAGGGAGACCCCCTTCGCCAGGGGAGGCAGGGGCTCGGCCGGCGTCGGGAGGGTGAGCGTCGCGGGCTTGGTGCGGGAGATCAGGCCCTGGCCCGCCCCGCCGAGTGCCAGAGCGGCCGCGCCCGTGCCGCCCAGGGCGAACAACCTGCGCCGGGTGGGCTGGTCGGGTCGGCTGTGGGCGCTCTCGGACGGGACCACGCGGGAGATGAGCCAGTCCAGTGCCAGGACCCCCACGACTGCCGCGACGAGCGCCGGCAGCCAGGCTAGGGAGCCGGCGCTCGGCCGGAGCACGGCCGCTGCACCGGCGAGCGCGGTGAGGAGGATCAGCAGCCCGGTGGACAGAAGTCGTGAGCGCAGCCGGACGACTCCGGCGATGGCGGCGAGCAGCAGGCTGACCACGGCGACGGACCCGATGAGGATGGGCTTGTCCGCGGTCCCGAAGGTCCCGACGGCCCACTCCTTGACCGGGGTCGGCGTCGCGTCGATGACCTGGCTCCCGATGGCCAGGACCGGCGACGACGGCGGCGAGACCACGGCAGCGACGAGGTGCGCAGCCGCCGTGCCGAGGGTTGCCGCCAGGATTCCGCAGGCGGCGGCGGGTGCGATGCGAGAGTTCATGACAAGGGTTCGGAGCGGAGCGCCGGTCGGGATGGGATCGGGCCCGGAGGCACGCAGAGGGCGCACCGGCGTGCCGCCGGTGCGCCCTCTGCGTCCATGTGGATCAGCCTCAGTCGCCGTCGATGTCGATGTCGGCGCGGTTGACGCCGGTGATGACAGCGTAGGTCGCGCCGGCGATGGCGGCACCCACGATCGGGGCCAGCCAGAAGGCCCACAGCTGGCCGGCAGCGCCGTCCTGGAAGAACGCGACGGCCGTGGAGCGGGCCGGGTTGACCGAGGTGTTGCTGATCGGGATCGAGATGAGGTGGATCAGCGTCAGGCTCAGACCGATCGCGATCGGGGCGAAGCCGACCGGTGCTCGCTCGTCGGTGGCGCCGAGGATCACGTAGAGGAAGAACCCGGTCAGGATCGCCTCGGCGATGAGCACGGCGGCCAGCGAGTAGCCACCTGGGGAGTGGATGCCGTAGCCATTGGCCGCGAAGCCGGCGCTCGCGTCGAAGCCCTCCTTGCCGCTGGCGATCACGAAGAGCGCGCCACCGGCGACGAGACCCGCGACGACCTGCGTGACGACGTAGGCCGGCACGTCCTTCCACTCGAAGCGCCGGCCGGTGGCCAGGCCGATGGTGACGGCGGGGTTGAAGTGGCCGCCGGAGACGTGACCGACGGCGTAGGCCATCGTGAGCACGGTCAGGCCGAAGGCGAGGGCGACCCCGACGAAGCCGATGCCGAGACCGGTGTCCTTGCCGTCGACGAGGTGCTGCGCGGCGAAGATCGCCGACCCGCAGCCGCCGAAGACGAGCCAGAAGGTGCCGAGGAACTCGGCGCCGAGTCGGTGGACCAGGGAGTGGTGCATTCAGGCTCCTGTCGTGGTGATGGTCGCCCCGATCGTCGATCCGGGCACGGCGAGCATCCTAGGCAGCGGGTGGACCACCCGCAGGACGAAGGGAGGGCCCCGGCGGTTGCCGGGGCCCTCCCTGGGTCGTGCTCACCCCGGCGAGCGGGGTGAGCGGTCAGAGCGCGTCGATGATGGCGTTGAGCGTGCTGCTCGGACGCATCGCGGCCTCGACCTTGTCGGCGTCCGGCTTGTAGTAGCCGCCGAGGTCCACCGCGGACCCCTGGGCGCCGATGAGCTCGTCGTTGATCTTCGCCTCGTTGTCCGCGAGCTGCTGGGCGACTGCGGTGAAGCGCTCCTTGAGCTCGGCGTCGACGTCCTGGGCGGCCAGGGCCTGGGCCCAGTACAGCGCCAGGTAGAAGTGGCTGCCGCGGTTGTCGATCTGCCCGATCTTGCGGGCGGGCGACTTGTTTTCCTCGAGGAAGGTCGCGATTGCCGTGTCGAGCGTGTCGGCAAGCACCTGTGCCTTGGGGTTGTCGAAGTTCGTCGCGAGGTGCTCCAAGGAGGCGCCCAGCGCGGAGAACTCACCGAGGGAGTCCCACCGCAGGTAGTCCTCCTTGATGAACTGCTGGACGTGCTTCGGGGCCGAGCCGCCGGCTCCGGTCTCGAAGAGGCCGCCACCCGCGAGCAGGGGCACGATCGAGAGCATCTTGGCGCTCGTCCCGAGCTCGAGGATCGGGAAGAGGTCGGTGAGGTAGTCGCGCAGGACATTGCCGGTCACCGAGATGGCGTCCTTGCCGGCGCGGATCTGCTCGAGGCAGTAGGTCACTGCCTCCACCGGCGGGAGGATCTTGATGTCGAGGCCGTCGGTGTCGTGCTGCTGGAGGTACTCGCCCACCTTGGCGATGATCTGCGCGTCGTGGGCGCGCTGCTCGTCGAGGTAGAACACGGCCGGGGAGCCGGTCGCGCGGGCCCGGGTGACGGCCAGCTTGACCCAGTCCTGGACGGGGATGTCCTTGACCCGGCTCATCCGCCAGATGTCGCCCTCCTCGACGGTCTGGTCCAGAAGCAGGGCCTCACCCGAGGAGTTGGTGACCGTGACGGTCCCGGCCTGCGGGATCTCGAAGGTCGTGGGGTGCGAGCCGTACTCCTCCGCCTTCTGCGCCATGAGACCGACATTGGGCACGGTGCCGATGGTGGCCGGGTCGAGGGCGCCGTTGCGCTTGTGCTCGTCGAAGACGGCCGCGTACATCGGGCCGTAGGAGCGGTCCGGGATCATCGCGAGGGTCTCCTGCTGGCCACCCTCCGCGTCCCACATCTGACCCGAGTCGCGGATGACGACCGGCATCGAGGCGTCGATGATGACATCGCTCGGCACGTGGAGGTTGGTGATGCCCTTGTCCGAGTCGACCATGGCCAGCGCCGGGCGCTCGGCGGACAACGCGTCGATGTCGGCGCGGATCTCGTCGCGCTTCGCGGCGGGCAGCTTCTCGATCTGCGTGTAGAGCGACGCGAGGCCGTAGCGCAGGTCGACACCGGCCTCGGCGAGGGCCTCGGCGTGCTTGTCCACGACGTCACCCAGCCAGCTGGCGACCCCGTGGCCGAAGAGGATCGGGTCGGACACCTTCATCATCGTGGCCTTGAGGTGCAGCGAGAGCAGCAGGCCCTCGGCGCGGGCGGCCTCGATCTGCTCGGCGTAGAAGGCGCGCAGCGCCTTCGCCGACATGAAGGTGGCGTCGACGATCTCACCCTTGGTGACCGGGACGGAGTCCTTGAGGACCACCTCGGTGCCGTCGGTGGCGGTGAGGGTGATCGCCAGGGTGTCGTCGGCGGGGACGACGACGGACTTCTCGTTGCCGTAGAAGTCGCCCTCGGTCATGGAGGCGACGCGGGCCTTGTTGTCCGCGGTCCACGGGCCGAGGCGGTGCGGGTGCTTCTTGGTGAAGTTCTTCACGGCCAGGGGGGCGCGACGGTCGGAGTTGCCCTCGCGCAGAACCGGGTTGACGGCAGAGCCGAGGACATTGGCGTAGGCCGCGGCGACCTGCTTGTCCTCGTCGGTGGAGGGGGAGTCCGGGTAGTCCGGCAGGTCGTAGCCCTGGCTCTGCAGCTCGGCGATTGCCGCCTTGAGCTGCGGCACGGAGGCGGAGACGTTGGGCAGCTTGATGATGTTGGCCTCGGGCGTCCCGGCAAGCTCGCCGAGCGCGGCGAGGTTGTCGGGGACGCGCTGCTCGTCGGTGAGGCGGTCGGGGAACTGGGCGAGGATGCGGCCGGCGAGCGAGATGTCGCTGGTCTCGAGCTCCACCCCGGTGCCTGAGGTGAAGGCCTGGACGATCGGCAGCAGGGAGTAGGTCGCCAGCGCGGGCGCCTCGTCGATCTTGGTCCAGATGATCTTCGCGGTCATGTGTGTCCCTCCGAGGGGTGTGGGGTGGGTCTCCCCGTGATTCTCCCACGGGCCCGAAGGGAGGGCCCCCCGGCTCCAGACTGGCCCCCAACGGGGTTCAGGTTGCCAGTGGTTCTCCGGTAAGGGTCTAGTCAAGAAGAGTAAGCAGTTGGTAAGGTCCCGTACGGGATCATGGCCGGGGAGGTTCATGAGTCCGAGTCCGAGCGACTGGCGCTCTGGACTGCTGGGAGGGGCTTCGGTGCAGATCGAGAGCATGATGTTCGTGGGCTGGGCAGCGATGCCCGTCGTGGCGTATGTGGTGGGCCGGATGGCCATCCGACGATCCAAGCGGCGCACCGCCGAGCGTCCCCAGATGGATGCCACCACCCGTGTGAGCGAGTTGCGCCGTCGTCGTGCGGAGGCAGGCGCCACCCGGGGGAGGATGGCCGAGGCGATCCGGCTGGCCCAGGGCCCGGTCGGACCTCCACTGCGCAGGGGTTGACCGTGGTCGGGCTCCCGCGACCCGTCGACGACGTCGGGACGGGGCGTGCTGCCCTCCGCCCCTTCCAGAGCACTCTCGCGCTCATCGACCTGCTCGTCGTCGTCTGGGCGACCTTCGGGGCGCAGCTGCTGCGCTTCGGCGTCGACGGACGCATGGACGTGGCGCTGAGTGCCGACAGCTTCGCGCTGAGCTACACGGTCTTCAGTCTGGTGCTGGCCACCGTGTGGTGGCTCGCGCTGCGGCTCCACGGGGTCTATGACGTTCACATTCTCGGGCACGGCGCGAACGAGTACCGCCTCATCATGGGGGCCACCCTGCGTGTTTTCGCAGCAGTCGCCATGTTGGCGTTCGCCCTCCAGGTCGCGGTGGCGCGTGGGTACATCCTCCTTGCCCTCCCGGCGGGCCTGATCGGTCTCTGGGGGGCCCGTCGGGTGGCACGGACCTGGCTCGGGTCGCGACGGGTGGATGGTGACATGAGCCATGACGTGCTCGTCGCCGGCGATCCCTTCGCCGTACAGCAGTTGATCGAGACCTTTGCCGCTGTCCCAGCCGCCGGCTACCGCGTCGTCGGGGTGTGCACGACGATCGACGGGCACGGGCTCGCAGGAGTCCCGGTCCTCGGTTCCGAGCGCGATGTGGGCTGCGTCGCCATCGACCTCGGTGTCGACGTCGTCGCCTGTGCCGATGTCCACTCGCTGGGGGCCGGTGGCCTGCGTCGGCTCGGGTGGGCCCTCGAGTGCAGCGGGATCGAGCTCGTCGTTTCGCCCGGCCTGACCGAGATCGCCGGGCCCCGGGTGCTCACGCGACCCGTTGCGGGGCTCCCCCTGCTCCATGTGGAGGCACCCAGCTTCTCCGGACCTCGTCTGGTGCTGAAGTCGACGATCGACTGGTGCGGAGCGTTGGCGCTCGTCGTCCTCTTCTCTCCGGTGCTGCTCGCTGTCGCAGTCCTCATCAAGCTCGGGGACGGGGGGCCGGTCTTTTTCCGGCAGGAGCGGGTGGGTAGGGACGGTGAGGTCTTCAGGATGACGAAGTTCCGTTCGATGGTCGTCGACGCCGAGGCCCGTCTGGCGTCGCTGCAGCAGGAGCGAGACGACGACGTCGACCGTGGGGTGCTCTTCAAGCTGCAGCACGATCCGCGGATCACTCCTCTGGGTCGCTTCATTCGGCGGTACTCGATCGATGAGCTCCCCCAGTTGCTCGACGTGCTCCGGGGACAAATGAGCCTCGTCGGTCCCCGTCCGCCCCTGCCCTCAGAGGTCTCCAGGTACGAGGAGGACGTGCGACGACGGCTGCTCGTCAAGCCCGGCATGACCGGACTGTGGCAGGTCAACGGTCGGAGTGACCTGTCATGGGACGAGTCGGTACGGTTCGACCTCTACTACGTGGAGAACTGGTCGGTGACCCAGGATCTCATCATCCTCTGGCGGACCCTGTCAGCCGTGGTGGGCAAGGACGGAGCGTACTGAGGGCCCCCTCGGACGAGATCGCGTCGTGACCCGAGGGAGTCGCTGCCGCCAAGCTGCAGGCCCCGGGGGCCGTCCCCCTCGCGTGGATGCCCTTCTCCCGAAGCGATGTGCGAGTGCCTGAGGGTCGGCATCGAGCGGCTGACACAATGGCGGCCATGACCCGCACCGCTCTCGAGCAGCCGCGCATCCTCTCGGGGATGCAACCGACCAGCGACTCCCTGCACCTCGGCAACTACCTCGGGGCGCTCGTCAACTGGGTCGGCCTGCAGGAGGACTTCGACGCCTACTACTTCGTCGCCGACCTGCACGCTCTCACCGTGCCGACCGACCCCGCTGACGTCACCCGTCGCACCCGGGTCACCGCGGCCCAGTACATCGCCGGTGGCGTCGACCCGGAGCGCTCGGCGATCTTCTGCCAGAGCCACGTGCGCGAGCACACCGAGCTGATGTGGGTGCTGGCCTGCCAGACCGCCTTCGGCGAGGCCAGCCGCATGACGCAGTTCAAGGACAAGACGACCAAGGGCCACAACGCCAACGTCGGGCTCTTCACCTACCCGATCCTCATGGCCGCCGACATCCTCGTCTACGACGCCGCGCGCGTCCCGGTCGGCGATGACCAGCGCCAGCACCTGGAGATCACCCGCGACCTTGCCGAGCGCTTCAACGCCCGCTTCGGCGACACCCTTGTCGTGCCCGAGCCGCACATCCTCAAGGAGTCGGCGCGGATCATGGACCTGCAGGAGCCGACGGCCAAGATGAGCAAGAGCAGCTCCTCCGACAAGGGGCTGATCTCCCTGCTCGACGACCCCAAGCGGATCGCCAAGAAGATCCGCTCCGCCGTCACCGACACCGAGGGTGAGGTCCGCTTCGACGTCGAGACCAAGCCTGGTGTGTCCAACCTGCTGTCGATCCACTCGGCGCTCTCGGGTACATCCATCGCCGACCTCGAGACCAGTTTCGCCGGCAAGGGCTACGGGGACCTCAAGCAGGAGGTCGCCGATGTCGTCGTGACCGCCGTCGAGCCCTACCAGCAGCGGATGGACGAGCTCATGTCCGACCCGGCCGAGCTCGACAACATCCTGGCCAAGGGTGCCGCCCGTGCCTCCGAGGTCGCCTCGGCCACGCGCGACCGCGTCTATGACCGCGTCGGGCTGCTGGCTCCGAGGATCTGACCGTGGCCGTCCACGGGGTGTCGATCGCGGTCCCCGAGCCGTGGTGCGCGCAGCTCCAGCAGCTGCGGGAGGACGTCGGGGACCCTCTGGCGCAGGCGATCCCGCCGCACATCACGCTCATGCCTCCGACGGAGATCGCCGAGTCGGAGATGGACCGCTTCCGCACCCACCTCGAGAGCGTGGCCCAGCAGCACGGCCCCTTCACCATGCGGCTACGGGGTACGGGCACCTTCCGTCCGGTCAGCCCGGTCGTCTTCGTCCAGGTCGCCCAGGGCATCCCGATGTGCGAGCGCCTCGAGCAGGCAGTGCGCCGCGGGCCGGTGTCCCGCGACCTGGACTTCCCGTACCACCCGCACGTGACCGTCGCGCACGGGATCGCCGACTCGGGTCTGGACCGAGCCTTCGACGAACTCGCCTTCTTCGACACCAGCTTCGAGGTCGAGGACTTCCACCTCTACGACCACGGGGACGACGGCGTGTGGCGGCCCGTCACGGGCTTCGCTCTCAGCGGGGAGCGTCTGCAGCCCTCATCGTGAGGTCACCGGACGGGTCGAGGCTGCTCAGCACGGCGCCAGCGATCTCCCCGAGTGCCCGGACCTGATCGGACGTCAGCTGGTCGAGGACGTGCTCCCTGACGTAGCTGACGTGACCCGGTGCCGCAGCCACGATCTGCGTCCACCCCTCATCGGTGAGCACTGCATCGGTGGCCCGGGCGTCGAGCTCACTGCGTGAGCGGGAGACGAGCCCACGATCCTCCAACCGTTTGACCACGTGGGAGAGGCGGGGGAGTGTCGCATTGGCGCGCCTGGCCAGCCACGACATGCGCAGGGTGCGCTCGGGCGCCTCGGAGAGCATCGCGAGCACCTGGTACTCGAAGTGCGTCAGTCCTGAGTCCTGACGCACCTGGGCGTCCAGACGGGCGGGGAGGACCTCGGCGAGGGCGACGACCTGCAGCCAGGTGCGCATCTCGTCCTCGTCGAGCCAGCGTGGTTCCATGCCCGGATCATCCCAGACGTCCCACGTCAGGTGCGACGGGGCGAAGGGGGGGGGATCCCTCCTTCGTCCTCAGGCGGCGGCGGTCGCGATGGCGCTCTCGTAGTGGCCCACCAGTTGCTCGGTCAGGCTGCTCCACGAGCGCTCGGCCACCATCGCCGGACCCATCGCGGCCATCCGCTCGCGCAGGCTGGGCGAGTCGACGAGCTCGGCGACCCACCGGGCGAGGTCACCACGGACATCCGGGTCGAAGAGGTACCCGCTCTCACCGTGGGCGACGAGGTCGAGCGGACCGCCGACAGCGGGCGCGACCACGGGCAACCCGGCAGCGGCTGCCTCCTGCAGTGTCTGGCCGAAGGTCTCCTTGGTCCCCGTGTGGACGAAGACGTCGAAGGCCGCATAGGCGCGGGCCAGGTCATCGCCCGTGCGCGGGCCGAGGAAGACCGGGGGAAGGTTGGGTCGCCCCGAGCTCGAGGCGACGGCCTCGGCCAAGCGGGCGCCCAGCTCGTTGCGGCTCGGGCCCTCGCCGACGAGCACCAGACGCGTGCCGGGCAGCTGGGCGAGCTCCGCGAGGCGGTGCAGCTCCTTCTCCGGCGCGAGGCGTCCGACGTACCCGAGGAGGAGCTCGCCGTTGGGCGCGAGGGCGTGCTTGAGAGCGAGTGTCTCCGCGTCCTGCTTCCACGTCGGGGTGAACAGCCGGGTGTCGACCCCGCGACCCCACAGGTTGGTGCGGGGGATGCGGTGGGCGCGCAGCTCCTCGAGTGTCGGCCGGCTCGGGGCGAGCGTCAGGTCGGCGCGTTCGTGGAGCCGCCGCACCCACTCCCAGGTCAGCGAGGATGCGCCCTGACCGAGCCACCCCGGCCCGTGCTGCTTGACGTAGCTGGGCATGTCCGTCTGGTAGATCGCGACCGTCGGCAGGCCAAAGGTCTGCGCGTTGTGCAATCCCCGAGCGCCGACGAGGAAGGGGGAGGCGGCGTGGACGACGTCAGGGCGGAAGTCGCGCAGCGCTCGCCGCACCGCTCCTGTGGGCAGGCCGGCGCGGAAGCCCCGCACGGGGACGGCCGGCAGGGCCCGCACGGTGTGCCCGGCGAAGGTCGCCGGCGCCGGACCGGGGGCGATGATCATCGCCGTGTGACCCTGCTCGCGCAGGTTCTCGGCCACTCGGCAGACGCTGGTGGTCACGCCGTTGAGGCTGGGCAGGAAGGACTCGGTCGCAATCGCCACTCTCACGACTCCCACAGTCCCCGAGGCGTCCGATGGGTCGGTGTCCTGCAGGGAGGTGTCGGGTGATCATCAGGTGACGTCTTGGTCGACGCGCGGGCAGCGTGCAGGTCTGTCCACCGGCCGACTAGCCTGAGGCACGCTCTCGTTTTCCCAGCACGGCATCGGAAGGCCACTGACCCATGAAGGTGATCGTCCAGATCCCGTGCCTCGACGAGGAGGCGACCCTGCCCCTGGTACTGGCCACGATCCCCGAGTCGATCCCCGGGGTCGATGTGATCGAGACCCTCGTCATCGACGACGGCTCCAGCGACCGCACCGCGGAGGTGGCGCGCAAGCTCGGGGTCACCCACATCATCAGCCACACCAGCCCACGCGGCCTGGCGCGCTCCTTCCGGGACGGGGCCGACTTCGCGCTCGCCCACGGGGCCGACATCCTCGTCAACACCGACGGCGACAACCAGTACCCGCAGGAGCGCATCGGTGACCTCGTGCAGCCGATCCTCGCTGGTGAGGCCGACATCGTCGTCGCCGACCGGCAGACGCGGACCATCGCGCACTTCTCCCCCTTCAAGCGGCGGATGCAGGCGGTGGGTTCGGCGGTCGTCAACGCGGCTGCGAGCACTGACCTACCGGACGCCGCGAGCGGGTTCCGCGCCTACTCCGCGGCGTCGTTGATGCGGCTGAACATCGTCACCGAGTTCTCCTACTGCATGGAGACGATCATCCAGGCGGGCCACAAGCGGATGTCGATCGTCTCCATCCCCGTGGTCACCAACGAAAAGACGCGCGAGTCGCGGCTCTTCAAGAACATCTGGCAGCACATGGGCAAGTCCGCCTCGGCGATCATTCGCTCGTTCATCATGTTCAAGCCGCACGCCTTCTTCGGGCTGGTCGGCACCCTGCTGCTCGTGCTGGGTCTGATCCCCTTCGTCCGCTTCCTCGTCCTCGTGGCGATGGGAGACGGCGGCGGTCACGTCCAGTCGCTGATCTTTGGAACGGCGCTCCTCGTGGGCGCTCTCTTTTCATATGCGCTGCTGATCATCGCGGACCTGCAGCGCACCAACAGGGTCCTGATGGAGGAGACGCTGGAGCAGCTGCGGATTGTGCGTTTCGGTGACAGCAGGGAGAAAACATGACGACGACACCTGATCTCGAGCGCTTCTGGGCGGTGGTGCCCGCGGGGGGCGCCGGGACGCGCCTGTGGCCGGTATCGCGGGCGTCCTCGCCCAAGTTCTTGCACGACCTGACCGGCAGTGGCCGCACCCTGATCCAGGCCACGGTCGACCGCCTGCGGGTCCTTGCCGGTGAGCGGGTCCTGGTCGTCACCGGGGCCGCGCACGCCGATGCGGTCGCTCAGCAGGTGCCGGACCTGCCCGCCGACCTGCTCCTGGCCGAGCCCTCGCCCCGCGACTCCATGGCGGCGATCGGGCTGGCCGCTGCGTTCCTGGAGCTGCGTGACCCGGACGCGATCATCGGTTCTTTCGCTGCTGACCACGTCATCAGCGACGAGGAGGCCTTCGGTCGGGCGGTCACCGAGGCCGTCGGCGTCGCCCAGCGCGACGACCTGCTCGTGACGATCGGCATCGAGCCGACCTTCCCGTCCACGGGGTTCGGGTACATCCAGATGGGTCCGCGGCTGCGCGCTCACCCCACGGCCACGCGCGTGCGCCAGTTCGTCGAGAAGCCCGATGCACGACGGGCCGCCTCGTACCTGGCGACCGGCGAGTTCCGGTGGAACGCCGGCATGTTCGTCGTGGGTGCCGCCACCCTGCTGGACCTGCTGGGGCGGTGGCACCCCGAGCTGGCCGCCGGCCTGCGTGAGATCGCCGCGGACCCCTCGCTCCTGGAGCAGCGCTGGGACGCGCTCGAAAAGATCGCGATCGACCACGCGGTGGCCGAGCCGGCCGCGGACGAGGGACTCGTCGCGGTCGTGCCCGGTGACTTCGACTGGGACGACGTGGGTGACTTCAAGTCCTTGTCCGGGCTGCTGCCCAAGGGGGAGGGCTCGATGACCGTCGTGGGCGACCCCGCGCAGGTGCAGGCCGTCGACTCCGGCGGTCTCGTGGTCTCCGAGTCGGGACGGATGGTTGCCATCGTGGGCCTCGAGGACGTCGTCGTCGTCGAGACCTCCGACGCGCTCCTGGTCGCCAGCCGCGAGCGGGCCCAGGACGTCAAGCTCGTCGTCGAGGCCCTCAAGGCGGCCGGTCGCACCGACCTGGTGTGACCGTGTCGGTTCATCCGGTGGTCACGTCCCCGTCGCGACGTCCGGACCTCGGTAGAGTCGCCACGCCATGACTGCTCCCCTCGCCCCGACGCTGCTGCGCGTCATCGACGGTCTCGTCCCCGAGCTCATCGACTTCCGTCGGGACCTGCACGCGCACCCCGAGCTCTCCTTCCAGGAGCACCGCACGACGGCCCGCTTGCGTGAGCGCCTCGAGGCCGCAGGGCTGCACCCGAGGTCGGTCAGCGAGACCGGTCTCGTCGTCGACCTGGGCGCCGCCGAGCCGCGCCGCCGGGTCGCCCTGCGGGGAGACATCGACGCGCTGCCGGTGCGCGAGCGCACCGGGCTTGACTGGAGCTCGACCACCGACGGCATCTGCCATGCCTGCGGTCACGACGTGCACGCCACCGTCCTCCTCGGCGCCGGGCTGGCCCTCGCCGAGGTGGCCGACGAGCTGGCCGCGCGCCACGTCGGTGTGCGGCTGATCTTCCAGCCCGCAGAGGAGCAGATGCCCGGCGGTGCCCTGAAGTTCGTCCAGTCGGGCGTGATGTCGGGCGTCGACACGGCCTATGCCGTCCACTGCGACCCCTCCCTCGACGTCGGGGAGATCGGTCTGCGTGAGGGGCCGCTCACGGCGGCAGCTGATCAGGTGACCGTCACCCTTCGCGGTCGCGGCGGGCACACCTCTCGCCCCTTCCTCACCGAGGACCTGACCTACGCGCTGGCCAAGGTCATCACCGACGTCCCGGCCGTGCTGAGCCGACGGGTCGACCCTCGGGCCGGGCTCGTCGTCGTGTGGGGGCGGGTCTCGGCCGGCGAGGCGATCAACGTCATCCCGTCCGTCGGTGTCGCCCAGGGGACCCTGCGGATGCTCGACGTCAGCGTCTGGGAGACGATCGGCCCGCTCCTGCACGAGGTCGTCGAGGACGTCGTCAAGCCCTACGGTGTCGCGGCGACGATCGACCACGTGCGCGGTGTGCCGCCGGTCGTCAACGACTCGGCCGCGGTCGCGGCACTTGGCCGGGCCACGATGGCTGCCGGTCTGCGGCCGGTCCCGACGCCGCACAGCCTCGGCGGCGAAGACTTCGCGTGGATGCTCCATGAGGCCGAGGGAGCCATGGCCCGTCTGGGCACGCGCACCCACGGGGGGCGCAGCTTCGATCTCCACCAGGGCGACCTCGTCGTCGACGAGGGCGCCGTGCGCAACGGCACCGCCCTGCTGAGCCTCGCTGCCGCGGGGGAGTGGACCCGCGTCGAGAGCGACTGATCGACGCGGGAGGGTTAACCCTCCCGGGGCCCTGGACGGTCGCGGTCTCATAACAGTTGGTCCCATCCATCCCATTGCCTCGGGTGTGGTGACTACCGCGACGTAACATCCCCGGATGGCACATGCGTGCCGATCTACCCCTGTTGAGAAGGAGAGCGCCTTGCGCCACACCGTGAAGGCCGCATCGATCATGTCCGTGGCCGCCTTGGCCCTCACCGCGTGCGGTGGCAGCGACTCCGGTGGCGACGCCACCTCGGGCGAGGGCGGCAGCGACGTCAAGGCCTGCCTCGCCTACGACGTGGGCGGCCGTGGCGACCAGTCGTTCAACGACTCCGCGGCCAAGGGCCTGGACCAGGCCAAGGACGAGCTCGGGGTCGAGATCGAGGAGGTCGAGGCCAGCCAGGGCGAAAATGACGCGGCTCGCGAGGACCGCCTCAACCAGCTCGTCGACGCCGGCTGCACCAACATCGTCGGTGTCGGCTTCATCTATGCCAAGGCCATCGGTGCCGCGGCCAAGGACAACCCGGACGTCTCCTTCGCGATCGTCGATGACGCGTCCGCCGACTCGACCGGCGACAACGTCGCCCAGCTCGTCTTCGCCGAGAACGAGGGCTCCTTCCTCGTCGGTGCGGCGGCGGCGCTGAAGTCCAAGAGCGGCAAGGTTGGCTTCATCGGTGGCATGGACGTGCCGCTGATCAACAAGTTCGACGCAGGCTTCAAGGCCGGCGCCAAGGCGGTCGACCCCAAGATCGAGATCCAGACCAAGTACCTAGCCGAGGACGGTTCCGGCTTCGCCGACCCGGCGAAGGGCAAGACGGCCGCCGAGGGCATGTACGACAAGGGCGCGGACGTCATCTACCACGCGGCCGGTGGCTCCGGTGCGGGTGTCTTCGAGGCCGCCAAGGCCAACAAGAAGATGGCCATCGGTGTCGACTCCGACCAGGCCAAGACCGCGGAGAAGGACGTCCAGGACGTCATCATCACCTCGATGGTCAAGAACGTGAATGTCGCGGTCTTCGACTACATCAAGGCCTCCGTCGACGGCAAGCAGATGTCCGGTCCGCAGGAGTTCGACCTCAAGGACGGCGGCGTCACCTACACGACGACCGGCGGCAAGATCGACGACATCACCGACAAGCTCGACGACTACAAGCAGCAGATCATCGACGGGAAGATCACCGTTCCCGCGAAGTGACGCTGACGGGCAGTCCGGGGCCCGATCACACGCCAAGCGTGTGATCGGGCCCCGGCCCGTCCACGGGCGCTACCCTTCGCCTGCGCAACCATGTCGCTGATGCACCACGGAGGCACCATGAGCACGACCGTCACAGACCCCCCTTCGGCAGCCGGCAACGCCACCGATCTGGCCGTCGAGGTCGAGGGGATCACCAAGCGATTCCCCGGCGTCATTGCCAACCAGGACGTCACCTTCGAGGTGACTCGGGGGACGGTCCACGCGATCGTGGGTGAAAACGGTGCGGGCAAGTCGACCTTGATGAAGATGCTCTACGGGGTGCAGCGTCCCGACGAGGGCACCATCCGGATCAACGGCGAGAGCGTCTCCCTGCACAGCCCCGCGGACGCGATCAAGCACGGCGTCGGCATGGTCTTCCAGCACTTCATGCTCGCCGACAACCTCACGGTCACCGAAAACGTCGTCCTCGGGGCGGAAAAGCTGCACGGCATCGGCGCGGGTGCACGTGCCGAGATCACCCGCATCTCCGACGAGTACGGCCTCGGGATCGACCCGCGTGACCTCGTCGCCGACCTGGGCGTCGGCGCGCGGCAGCGGGTGGAGATCCTCAAGGTGCTCTACCGCGGCGCCCGCACGATCATCCTCGACGAGCCCACCGCGGTGCTCGTCCCGCAGGAGGTCGACGAGCTCTTCGGCAACCTGCGCGAGCTCAAGCGTGAGGGCATAACCGTCCTGTTCATCTCCCACAAGCTCGACGAGGTCCTGTCGGTCGCCGACCGGGTCACCGTCATCCGCCGGGGGATGACCATCGACACCGTCCTGCCCCAGGACGTCACCTCGCGGCAGCTCGCCGAGCTCATGGTGGGCTCGGAGCTGCCGACGCCGCAGACCGAGGAGTCCACGGTCACCGACCGGGTCGTGCTCTCGGTCGCCGACGTGACCCTCGCCGGCGCCGGACGCAATGCGCTCGAGGACATCACCCTGGACCTGCACGCCGGTGAGGTCGTCGGCATCGCGGGTGTCGAGGGCAACGGCCAGGCCGAGCTCGTCGAGGTCATCATGGGCATGCGTGAGCCCGTCCACGGACGGATCGAGCTCGAGGGCACCGACATCTCCGACTGGGACGTGCGCCGCATCCGCGAGGCGGGCGTCGGCTACATCCCCGAGGACCGGCACAGGCAGGGCCTGCTGCTGGACTCGCCCCTCTGGGAAAACCGGATGCTCGGCCACCAGACACAGGAGCCGGCATCCAAGAGCGGCATCCTCACCAACGCCGCTGCGCGGACCGACACCGAGCGGATCGTGCGTGAGTACGACGTGCGGACGCCCAGCATCCACGTCACCGTGGGGTCCTTGTCCGGTGGCAACCAGCAAAAGCTGATCATCGGCCGCGAGATGAGCCACGCTCCCAAGGTGCTGGTCGCCTCGCACCCGACACGTGGCGTCGACGTCGGCGCCCAGGCAGCGATCTGGGACCTCATCCGTGACGCGCGCAGGGAAGGCCTGGCGGTCCTGCTCATCAGCGCCGACCTCGAGGAGCTCATCGGGCTCTCGGACACCATCAAGGTCATCCTGCGTGGCCGCATCACCGGGGAGTTCGACCCTGACGTGGTCACGAGCCAAGAGCTGGGTAGCGCCATGACCGGCGCCGGGAAGGACGCCTCATGAAGTTCAGTCCGCGCCGACTGGTGCTGACCCTGGCGGCCCCGGTGCTCGCCGTGGTCGTCGCCTTCGTCATCACCTCCCTCGTCCTCATGGCCGTCGGTGACCCGGTGGGCAAGGTGTGGTCCACGCTCTTGTCGGAGCCGCGCCCGCGCACGTTGGTCAACATCTTCAACAGCGCCATCACGTACTACATCGCTGCCGTCGCCGTCGCGATCGGCTTCAAGATGAAGCTGTTCAACATCGGTGTCGACGGTCAGTACCGCATCGCCGCCTTCGCGGCGGCGCTCGTCGCCGGTCAGGGCTGGCTCCCCGGTGGGCTCAACATCGTCCTGGCCATGCTGGTCGCCATGCTCGTCGGTGGGTTCTGGGCAGGTATCGCCGGCTGGCTCAAGGTCACCCGCGGCGTCTCCGAGGTCATCTCGACGATCATGCTCAACACGATCTCCGCCGGTCTCGTCGGCTGGGGACTGCGCACCTGGGGCACCCGGGCCGAGGGCAGCAACACCCGCAACACCACGCAGATCCCGGAGTCGAGCCAGCTCGACGGACTGGCACTCGTCGCGGACGCCCCCAACCGGGTCTACACGCTCGTGATCCTCGCGATCCTCGTCGGCATCGTCTACTGGTTCATCATCAACCGCACCCGCTTCGGCTTCGACGTGCGGGCCACCGGTGAGTCCGAGTCGGCCGCCGTCGCCAGTGGCGTCAAGGTCCCGCGCATGGTGCTCATTGCGATGATCGCCTCCGGCGCCGTCGCCGGCCTGATCAGCATGCCGGCCTTCTTCGGGGCCGACCACAGCTACGGCCTCAACTTCCAGGAGGGCGTCGGCTTCATCGGGATCGGCATCGCGCTCCTCGGCCGCAACCACCCCGTCGGCATCGCCTTCGCTGCCGTGCTGTGGTCCTGGCTGGAGAAGGCGAGCGATGGCCTGCAGCTGCAGGCCGGTGTCTCCCCGGCACTCGTCTACATCATCCAGGGTGTCATCCTCCTGGCGGTCGTCATCGCCTACGAGGTCGTCGCCCGCTTCGAGCGGCGGCTGGAGCAGAAGCAGGTCACCCGCCAGCTCGACACCGCCACCCCCGAAGGAGCCTCGGCATGACCCTCAGCGTCGGCACCGAGATCGAGACCGCCCCGCAGCGGCCCACTCGACGCATCCCGTTCTGGGCGTGGCCGCTGGGCCTCGCGGCCCTGCTCGTCGTCCTGTCGATCATCCGGATGATCACCGGCCAGAGCGACATCTCCTCCTCCGGCACGCTCGGTGCCGCGCTCGCCTGGGCCATGCCCCTGGCGCTCGCGGGCCTCGGCGGCCTGTGGTCGGAGCGCGCCGGCGTCATCAACATCGGCCTCGAGGGGATGATGATCCTCGGCACCTGGGGCGCAGCCTTCGGCGCCATCCACGGGGGTCCGTGGATGGGTGTCCTCGGCGCCGTCCTCTGCGGCGCGATCGGTGGACTGGTGCACGCCCTGGCGACGGTGACCTTCGGCGTCGACCACATCGTCTCCGGTGTGGCCCTCAACATCGTGGCCCTCGGCGTCGCGAGCTACCTCGCAGCCCGGTTCTTCGGTGAGCTCAAGGGCGGCAGCGATGTCCAGTCGCCGCCCCTCCCTTCGCTCCCTCGCGTCGGGATCCCCGGCCTGTCGGAGCCGCTGGGGAGCGTGGAGGACAAGGGCTGGTTCTTCGTCTCCGAGCTGGCCGCAATGCTGCGCGCGGCGACCACCAACCTGTCCCTGCTGACCGTCATCGCGCTGCTCCTGCTCGTCGTGACGTGGTGGCTGCTGTGGCGCACCCCCTTCGGCCTGCGTGTGCGCTCCTGCGGTGAGTCGCCGGTCGCCGCGGAGACCCTGGGCATCAACGTCTACCTGTACAAGTACATCGCCGTCACCGCGTCCGGCGGTCTCGCCGGCCTGGGCGGTGGCTTCCTCGCGATGGTCGCCTCCAATGCCTACCGCGAGGACCAGACGGGTGGGCGAGGCTACATCGGTCTCGCGGCCATGATCTTCGGCAACTGGCGGCCCGGTGGCGTGCTCATGGGCTCGGGTCTCTTCGGCTACATGGACGCCCTCCAGCTGCGCGGCGGAGGCTCGGCCCTGCACGCGATGCTCCTCTTCATCGGCATCCTGCTGCTGGCCATCGGGGTCTGGCAGATCGTGCGTCGACAGGCCCACGTCCAGGGCACGATCGCGATCGTCGTCGGCATCGCCGTCGTGGTCCTGTGGCTCATCAGCGACAGCATCCCGGGCGAGGTGACCCGCTTCGCCCCGCACCTGACGACATTGCTCGTCCTGGCCTTCGCCAGCCAACGCCTGCGCATGCCGGCGGCCAACGGCAAGGTCTATCGCCGGGGAGAGGGCCACTGACGTGGGGCCCACCCTGACGCCGGAGGACTGGGAGCGGCTGCGCACGACCGCGGTCGAGGCGATGGAGCAGGCCTACGCGCCGTACTCCAACTTCCCGGTCGGGGTCGCTGGTCTGGCGGACGACGGACGGCTGCTCAGCGGCTGCAATGTCGAGAACGCGTCCTATGCCGTCGGCCTGTGCGCCGAGTGCGGGCTCATCAGCGATCTCGTGCGGACCGGAGGTGGCCGCCTCGTCGCGGTCTGGTGCGTCGACTCGCGGGGGGAGACGCTCATGCCCTGCGGGCGCTGCCGCCAGATCCTCTGGGAGCACGGGGGCGCGCCCTGCCGCATCCAGACACCGGAGGGCGAGCGGTCGCTCGCCGAGATCCTGCCGCAAGCCTTCGGCGCGGACGACCTGACCAAGGGAGCACGATGACCGAGCAGCACGATGTCGTGGACATCATCCGGACCAAGCGCGACCGTGGCACGCTCGCGGACGACCAGATCGACTGGGTGATCGACGCGTACACCCGCGGGGTCGTCGCCGACGAGCAGATGTCGGCGCTCGCCATGGCCATCCTGATCAACGGCATGACGAGGCCCGAGATCGCGCGCTGGACCGCCGCGATGATCGCCAGCGGCGAGCGGATGGACTTCTCCGCGCTGAGTCGACCGACGTCGGACAAGCACTCCACGGGCGGTGTGGGCGACAAGATCACCCTCCCGTTGGCTCCGCTCGTCGCGGTCTTCGACATCGCCGTCCCGCAGCTGTCCGGCCGCGGGCTCGGCCACACCGGAGGGACGCTGGACAAGCTGGAGTCGATCCCCGGCTGGCGCGCCGACCTGAGCAATGCCCAGATGCTCGCGCAGCTCGACGACGTGGGCGCGGTCATCTGCGCGGCAGGCGCCGGGCTGGCCCCTGCCGACAAAAAGCTCTATGCCCTGCGCGATGTCACCGGGACCGTCGAGGCGATCCCGCTCATCGCCAGCTCGATCATGAGCAAGAAGATCGCTGAGGGGACGGGAGCGCTCGTGCTCGACGTCAAGGTCGGGTCCGGGGCCTTCATGAAGACCCGCGAGGACGCCACCGAGCTCGCCCGCACGATGGTCGACCTCGGGACGGACGCCGGGGTCAACACCGTCGCCCTGATCACCGACATGTCCGTGCCGCTCGGCCTGACGGCCGGCAACGCCCTCGAGGTGCGTGAGTCCGTCGAGGTCCTCGCAGGTGGGGGACCGCAGGATGTCGTCGACCTCACGGTCGCGCTCGCCGACGAGATGACCCGCGCCGCAGGCAAGGACGTGGGGACCGACGAGCTGCGGGCCGCGCTGGCTGACGGTCGGGCCATGGACGTCTGGCGCAGGATGATCTCCGCACAGGGAGGCGACCCGGACGCGCCCCTGCCCACCGCCGCCGAGACGCAGACGGTGACCGCGGACGCCGACGGCTACCTCGAGCACCTCGACGCGATGGCAGTCGGCATGGCTGCCTGGCGTCTCGGGGCCGGACGCGCGCGCAAGGAGGACCCGGTGCAGGCCGGTGCCGGTGTCGAGCTGCATGCGCGACCGGGGGACAAGGTCACCAAGGGGCAGCCGCTGATGACCCTGCACACCGACACCCCGGAACGCTTCGCCCGGGCCCAGGAGTCGCTCGACGGAGGCTGGCGCATCGCGTCGCAGGCACCCTCCCGCGGCTCCGTCGTCCTCGACCGGATCACCGCCCAGGAGGCCTGAGATGCCCGATCTCAACGACAGCCCGTCGATCATCGACGTACCCGGCGGCAAGATCATCGCCGAGCACGTCGGTCGCGTCGCGACGGGCACCGACGCGATGTCTGTCGCGCACATGAAGGCTCCGGGCCACTGGTCGGAGCCGGCGCAGCGCCCCGACTTCGACGAGGTCACCGTGGTCGTCACCGGCACCGTCCTCGTCGAGCACGATGGCGGAACGACCGAGGTCAGCGCCGGGCAGAGCATCATCACCCGGGCGGGAGAGCGGGTGCGCTACTCCACCGGCCCCGCGGGCGCGGAGTACATCGCGATCTGCACGCCGGCCTTCGCCCCCGATACCGTCCACCGTGAGGACGAAGGGTGATCCTCGACGAAGCGGGGATCCGCTCCCTTCCCAAGGTGCTCCTGCACGACCACCTCGACGGTGGCGTACGGCCCGCCACCGTCCTCGAGATCGCCGGCGAGGTGGGCCACGAGCTGCCGGTGAGCGGTGACGAGCGCACGGCCGAAGGCCTGGCGCGATGGTTCCGTGAATCGGCCGACTCGGGCTCGCTCGTGCGCTATCTGGAGACCTTCGCGCACACCGTCGGTGTCATGCAGACCGCACCGGCGCTGCGCCGCATCGCGCGCGAGTCGGTGCTCGACCTCGCTCGTGACGGCGTCGTCTACGCCGAGTCGCGCTACGCGCCCGAGCAGCACCTCGACGGCGGACTGACCCTCGAGCAGGTGATCGAGGAGGTCAACGCCGGATTCCGCGAAGGAGAGGAGCAGGCCGCCGCCGAGGGGCACCCGATCGTCGTGCGCGCACTGCTCACCGCGATGCGGCATGCCGCCAAGTCCCGCGAGATCGCTGAGCTGGCCGTGCGATACCGCGACAAGGGGGCTGCTGGATTCGACATCGCCGGTGCCGAGGCAGGCCACCCGCCGAGTCGGCACCTCGATGCCTTCGAGTACCTGCGCCGCGAAAATGCGCACTTCACGATCCATGCCGGGGAGGCCTTCGGGCTGCCGAGCATCTGGGAGGCGCTGCAGTGGTGCGGAGCCGACCGGCTCGGTCACGGCGTGCGCATCGTCGATGACATCGGCTTTCGCGGAGCGACCGTCACCGACGACCCGCTCGCAGCCAACCAGGCGGCCCGGGAAGACCCTTCGCAGCTGCGCCTGGGCCGACTGGCCGCCTACGTCCGGGACACCCGGGTGCCGCTGGAGATGTGCCCGCACAGCAATGTGCAGACCGGCGCCGCACCCTCCATCGCCGCGCACCCGATCACCCTGCTGGCAAGGCTGCGCTACCGCGTCACCCTCAACACCGACAACCGGCTGATGTCGGACACCTCGATGACCCGGGAGATGCACGCCCTCGTCACTGATGCCGGCTGGGAGCTGGACGACCTGCGCTGGGTGACGACCAATGCGATGAAGTCGGCCTTCCTCCCCTTCGACGAGCGACTCGAGATCATCGAGCGGACGATCAAGCCGGCGTACGCGGCAGCCGCCGTCGCCTTTGCCTGAGGGTCTGGTAGCTGCCCTGGTGCTGGTTGGAGGTATACCCGCGGACGAAAGGTCGGCGAGCTCCCTTCCAATCAGCGCCCCGAGTCCTGCACTGGATGCCGACTCGCTCAGGAATCATCCGCGCGTTTACCTCCACTCGGCGGCTGAGGCCTCAGTAGGTGGCGCTCGGGCGTGCCTCGGTGGCCTGGCCGGGCTCGGGGACGACGAGTCCCTCGGGGCCGACCTGCTCCGCCTCGGCCAGCAGGCCGGCGGTGCTCGAGGTGCCGATGCGGGTGACGCCCTCGGCGAGCATGGCGAGCAGGGCCGGGATGTCACGGACGCCGCCGGAGGCCTTGACCTCCATGCGTTCGGGGGTGTTGGCGCGCATGAGCGCGACATCGGCGAGGGTGGCGCCGCCGCCCGCGAATCCGGTCGCGGTCTTGGTGAAGTCCGCGCCCGCGTCAGCACACGCGCGGCAGGCGTCGATCTTGGCCCGCTCGTCGAGCAGCGCCGTCTCGAAGATGACCTTGACGATGACCCCGACGGCGTGACCGACCTCGACGACGGCCGCGATGTCGTCGCGCACGGCGGCGATGTCCCGACCGCGCAGACGGCCGATGTTGAGGACCATGTCGAGCTCGGTGGCGCCGTCGGCGAGAGCCTGCTGCGACTCGGCGACCTTGGCGGCCGTCGACGTCGTGCCGTGGGGGAAGCCGATGACGGTGCACACCCGCGTCGGGCTGTCCTCGACCTCGGCGATGGTGGCCTTGGCGAGGGCGACATCGCTCGGCCGCACGCACACGCTCCAGATGCGCTGAGCGGCGAGCTCGCGGACCGAGGTGGCCACGTCGTCCGGGGTCAGCTCGGGCTTGAGCAGGGCGTGGTCGATCAGGTCGGCGACGTCCTGGACGGACAGCGTGGAGCCAGGGGCGAAGGGGGGACGCGTCATGTGCTCAGCCTAGGTGGTCCGCCCAACGCGAACCCGTCTCGCGCAGACCTCCCGTGCCCGCCGTGAGCTCCGCGACGAGGGGCGCCAGCGCCCCCTGCTCGTCAGCCGGGACACCGAGCCGCAGCGTCACGTCGGCGGCATAGGTCGCGTCGAGGACGTGCACACCTCGGGAGCGCAGCTCGTTGTCGATCCGCCCGGCCTCGGTGTGCGAGACGACCAGCTCGTGCTCCAGCACCAGGACGCGGCGCAGGGTCCCCACGGCGTCCAGCCCGGCCCGGACCGAATCGCTGTAGGCCCGGACCAGACCACCCGTGCCGAGCAGCACCCCGCCGAACCAGCGGGTGACCACCGCGACGACGTCCGACAGCTCATGACCCAGGAGCACCTCGAGCATGGGAGCGCCTGCGGTGCCCGAGGGCTCACCATCGTCGGAGGACCTGGTGATCTCGCCACCAGGACCGATGACGAAGGCGGAGCAGTGGTGTCGTGCGGCCCAGTGCTGCTTGCGCAGCCGCTCCACGACGGCCCGCGCGTGCTCCTCGGACTCAACCCGCTCCAGGGTGCACAGGAACCGGGAGCGCTTGACCTCCAGCTCGACCTCGCCGTCGCGGGCGATCGTGAGGTAGGACGTGGTGGTCATCGCTGCCTCAGGCCCCGGACAGCTCGCGCTCGGCCCGTGTCGGAGTCGCGCACCGGGCCCCGAGCTCCTCGTGCCGGGCCACGACCCGGGGCTCGTCGCGCATGAGCACCAGCCCACGACGCACGAGGGTCAGCGGCGGCTTGCGGCGCTCCTTGAGGTCCCGGGCCAGGCGCAGGACGAAGGTCTTGAGTCGGTGGTGGCGGATGCACCACGCCGAGTGCAGCAGGCCGGCGGTCCGCAGGGCCGGGATGGCCTCGGCGGCAAAGATCCCCTCCGCGATGATGAGGTCGTCCGGGCGGGCGGTGATCGTGTGCGTCCCGACGGCGCGGGAGACGCTGATGTCGTAGACCGGCATGGATGCCTCGCCGGTCGTGAGGAGCGTGCGCAGGGCCGTGACGGCGGCCTGCTCGTCCCAGCTCGCGGGGTCGTCCCAGTCGACCATCCCGAGCTCGGCGCTCACGGGCAGGTCGGGCGCGTCGGCGCCCTTGTAGAAGTCGTCGAGCCGGACCACCGGCCATCCGTGCGTGCGCTGCAGCCGACCGGCCAGCCGGGACTTGCCGGAGCCACTCGGCCCGGCGAGCACGACGACACGGCCGTGGGGGAGGGACGGAGCAGGCGTGGGCACGAGGGGAGAGTCTAGAGGGCCGTCAGGGACTCCATCGAGGCGCGCACCGCGGCCAGCCGCCGGGCAGCCCGATCCCGCGCGCCGGCGAGGTCCGCAGGACCGGCCACCGGCTCGATGGCCTCGAGGTAGACCTTGAGCTTGGGCTCGGTGCCGGAGGGCCGCACGATGATCCGTGAGTCGTCCGCCAGGAGGTAGCGCAGACCCTCGGTGGGTGGCAGCCCGCCGGCACCAGCGGCCAGGTCCTCGGCGCTCGCCACGGGCGATCCGGCGACCTCGGCCGGGGGCGCCTGCCGCAGTCGCGCCATGATGCGGCCGATGTCCGCGAGGTCCTCGACGCGGACCGAGAAGGCGTCGGTCGTGTGCACGCCGAGCTGGGTGTGCAGGTCGTCGAGGACGGACTGGAGGGTCCTCCCTTCGGCCTTGAGGATCGCGGCGAGCTCGGCGACCAGCAGCGCCGCGGAGATCCCGTCCTTGTCCTTGACGAGGTCGGGCGCGACGCAGTAGCCGAGGGCCTCCTCGTAGCCGTAGTGCAGGCCCTCCACGCGAGCGATCCACTTGAAGCCGGTGAGTGTCTCCTCGTGGGGGACGCCCGACTGCCGGCACATGGCGGCGAGCAGCCGTGAGGAGACGATCGAGTTGGCCATCCGGCGGCCCGTGGGCACCCCGCGCATCAGCAGGTGCGAGGCGAGCAGCGCCCCGAGCTCGTCACCGCGCAGCAGCCGCCAGCCACCCTCGACCGCGTCGTCGGGGACGGCGACCGCGCACCGGTCGGCATCGGGGTCATTGGCGATGACGAGGTCCGGGGCGGTCGAGCGTGCCAGGTCCAGGGCCGCGTCGAGCGCGCCGTCCTCCTCGGGGTTGGGGAAGGCGACGGTGGGGAAGTCGGGGTCGGGCGCGGCCTGGGTCGTCACCTTGGCGGGGGCGGCGAAACCGGCCCGCTCGAAGGCCCGCTCGACGGTCATGTCACCGACGCCGTGGAGGGCGGTGTGCAGCACGGCGATGTCTCGCGGTGTGTCCGGTGCGACCACCCCGGCGACGGCGTCGAGGTAGGCCTCGAGCAGCTCGTCGCCGAGTACCTCCCAGCCGGACTCGGCACGCGGCACGGACGCGACCGACGCGACCTTGGAGATCTGGGTGGCGATCTGCTCGTCGCTCGGTGGCACGATCTGGCTGCCGTCGCCGAGATAGACCTTGTACCCGTTGTCCTGCGGAGGGTTGTGGCTCGCGGTGACCATGACGCCGGCATCGGCGCCGAGGTGGCGGATCGCGAAGGCCAGCACCGGGGTGGGCAGCGGCTCGGGCAGGAGCACGGCGCGGCCACCGGCCCCGACGACGACCGCGGCCGTGTCCGTGGCGAAGGCATCGGAGTTGTACCGGGCATCCCGCCCGATGACGACGAAGGGGGAGTCCGTCACCGTCTTGAGGTGGGCCACCAAGCCCGCGGCGGCGCGGATGACGACGGCGCGGTTCATCCGGTGCGGACCGGCTCCGAGGGCGCCGCGCAGTCCGGCGGTGCCGAACTGGAGCAGGCCGGTGAAGCGGTCGGTGAGGTCGGCGGCCGCGGTGGGGTCGCCTCCCTCGGCGGCGGTGATGACGCCCTCGAGCTCAGCGCGGGTGACCTGGTCCGGGTCGTCGGCGGCCCACTCTCGGGCCGCGACGATCAGGTCGTCGTCAGCGCCGGTGGTGGTGTGGCGGCCGGTGTAGTCGCTCATCAGATGCGTCCGACGATGCTCGCGAGCAGGGTCCCGCAGCGCTCTGCCGCAGCCTGCCCCGCGGCGACCACCTCGTCATGCGCGAGCGGTGTCTCGCTGATGCCGGCGGCGGCGTTGGTGACGAGCGAGACGCCGAGGAGCTCGAGACCGGCCTCCCGGGCGGCGATCGCCTCGAGCGCCGTGCTCATGCCGACGAGGTCCGCGCCGAGGATGCCGGCCATGCGCACCTCGGCGGGCGTCTCGTAGTGGGGCCCGGGGAACTGGGCGTACACGCCTTCGCCGAGGCCGGGGTCGATCTCACGGGCCAGCTCGCGCAGCCGGGGGGAGTACAGATCCGTGAGGTCGACGAAGTTGGCCCCCTCGATCGGTGAGGTCGCCGTGAGGTTGATGTGGTCGCTGATGAGGACCGGGGTGCCCGGTGCCCACTCGGGGCGCAGCCCGCCACAGCCATTGGTCAGGACGATCGCCCGGCATCCGGCCGCTGCGGCGGTGCGCACGGCGTGCACGACGGAGCGCACCCCACGGCCCTCGTAGAAGTGGGTGCGCGTGCCGAAGACCAGCGCGCGCCGGCCCGTCCCGGCGATGTCGATCGAGCGCATCTGCCCCGAGTGGCCGGCGACGGCGGCGGCTGCAAAGCCCGGCACCTCGGCCTGCTCGACGGTCGCGACGGTCTCCCCGACGAGGTCGGCGGTCTGGCCCCAGCCCGACCCGAGGACGAGAGCGATGTCGTGGCTGGCGACGCCGGTGCGCTCGGCGATCACCGCCGCGGCGTCACGGGCGAGGGCGAAGGGGTCCTGGCTGTCGGTCTGCTCGGTCACAGCCGCAATCTACAAGGGTGGTTGGATGGGTGGCGTGACACGAACCAGCTCAGTTGTGATCCTCGGCGGCGGACCCGGTGGCTACGAGGCGGCCCTCGTCGCCGCGCACCTTGGGGCCGACGTCACCATCGTCGACCGGGACGGCATCGGTGGAGCCGCGGTGCTCACCGACTGCGTCCCCAGCAAAACACTCATCGCGACCGCTGACTATCTCGGTGGCATCGAGACGGCAGCCGACCTCGGCGTCCACCTCGAGGACCATGAGGGTGATGTCGCGACGCGGACCGTCGCCGAGCTCGATGCGATCAACCGCCGGGTCCTGAGTCTCGCGGCCGCGCAGTCGGCCGACATCTCGGAGCGGCTGGCCGAGGTCGGCGTGCGCGTGGTCCCGGGAGCCGGTCGCCTCACCGCGCCGGGCGAGGTCGTCGTCGAGGGTGCAGGGGGGAGCGCCGAGACCCTCCACGCGGACGTGGTCCTCGTGAGCACCGGTGCGACGCCCCGGGTGCTGCCCACCGCGCAGCCCGACGGGGAGCGGATCCTCACCTGGCAGCAGATCTACGCGCTGCCGCAGATCCCCGACAAGCTCATCGTCGTCGGCTCGGGTGTCACCGGGGCCGAGCTGGCGCAGGCCTACCTCGGTCTCGGCACGGACGTCACGCTCATCTCCTCGCGCGACCTGGTGCTGCCGGGCGAGGACCAGGACGCGGCCGCGGTCATCGAGGACGTCTTCCGCCGTCGCGGGATGACGGTGCTCAACCGCTCCCGGATGGCATCGGCGCAGCGTCGCGGCGACGGGGTCGTCGTGACGCTCGAGGACGGCCGCGAGGTCGAGGGCAGCCATGTCCTCATCGCCGTCGGCGCCGTCCCCAACACGAGCGACATCGGACTCGAGGAGGTCGGTGTCGAGCTCAGCGAGTCCGGGCACATCGTCACCGACCGGGTCTCGCGCACCTCGGTGCGCGGCGTCTATGCCGCTGGCGACTGCACGGGCGTCTTCGCTCTGGCCTCCGTCGCGGCCATGCAGGGCCGCACGGCCATGGCGCACGCGCTCGGTGACGCGGTGAGCCCCCTTCGCCTCTCGGCGGTGTCGGCCAATGTCTTCACCGACCCGGAGATCGCGACCGTCGGGATGAGTGCCAAGGACGCGGCGGACAACCCCGACGTCGAGGCGGTCATGATGCCGCTCTCACGCAACGCGCGGGCCAAGATGCTCGGCATCGACGAGGGCTTCGTCAAGCTCTTCGCCTACCGAGGCACGGGCACGATGCTCGGCGGCGTCGTCGTCGCCCCACGGGCCTCCGAGCTGATCTTCCCGGTGGCCATCGCGGTGCAGAACAGGCTCTCGGTCGACCAGGTGGCCTCGACCTTCACGGTCTACCCCTCGCTCACCGGCACGCTCGCCGAGGCCGCTCGACGTCTGCACCCCCTCCGCGCGGACTGATCCGTCGCTAGGGTCGTCACGAGGCCGACCGTCGGCCTCGTGACGGAGGGGTTCGGATGAGCAACAACCCGCAGCAGTTCAACGGTGGCGAGTACGTCGACAAGGCCCGTGACGCGGCCAAGGGCCACCCGGACCAGGCACGCAGCGCGATCGACAAGGTCCAGGAGGCGGCCAACCGGCGCACGGGTGGCAAGTTCGGGTCACTGATCGACAAGGCGGGCGACTTCGTCGAGGACAAACTCGGCCTGCCGGCGAAGACCGAACCGAAGGGGGAGGAGTCCGTCCCCTCGGAGCCGAGCCGTCCGTCGGAGCCCGAACCCGCGAACCAGCCTTCAGAGCCGACGCACCCGACCGAACCTCCGGCCCCGCAGGAGCCGACCCATCCGACTCCAGAACCGGACGCGGCTCAGTCCGACTCGACGGGGCCTGGCAAACTGCCCGGCTGACCCATCGGCACCAGGTGCGGGCGACCGTCGAGCGCGAGGTCGAGGCCGTGCTGAGGGCTGGTGCCCTCCGGCGATCACGCTACGGGCTCCCGGTCTGCCGAGCCCTCAGCGGCGGACATCGTTGGGGCGTCGTCGGTGATCACCAGATCGATGTCGGGGGTCCCGCCGTGGAGCGCCACGGCGAGGGACGCCGAGCGGGCCCGACGCCGATCGACTGCGGTGATGACGTAATGGTCGGGCGGGGGTAGGGGGAGGGAGTACCTCCCCTGCGCGTCGGCACGCGTGCTGGCCACCGCCTCGCCCGTGGCCCGGGTGAGGACGATCCCGGCATGCGCGACGGGGCCCTCGGGTGTGCCCACCGAGCCGGTCAGGTCGGTGCTCCTGGTGATCAGGAGCGGCTGGATGTGGCCCTCTTCGCCGAGCTCGACCAGACGAGACAGGGGATGCCAGCCCTCGGCGGAGACCACGACGAGGTACGGCCCGGGGCCGGGGACTGCCACCGCGTACCCTCCTGCTGGGTCGACTTGGCTCCAGTCGACGTGTTCGCCCCGAGGTCCCAGGACCGTGACGACGGCTTGGCCCACGGGGTCACCCGAGGTCACGACCCGGCCCGTGGCCATCATGGTCGGCGTCGGCCAGTCGTCGTCGCCGGACTCCTGGAAGTCGGTCATCCGGAACAGCGGGATCGCCATGACGGCACCGATCCCGGCGCAGAACCCCGCGATCCAGAAGGTCGACATGAGCGCGTCGAAGGTCGGGAAGACCGATCCGCCGATCTGGGTGGCGCTCATGGTGACGACCGCCGCGACCGTGGCGCTCGACGTGGAGGTCCCGATCGATCGCAGCAGCGTGTTAAGCCCGTTGGCCGAGGCGGTCTCGGTGACCGGGACCGCCCGCATGATGAGTGTCGGCAGGGCAGCGTAGGCGAGCGACGTCCCGACCCCGACGATCATGGATCCGGCGACGATCTGGAACAACGTGTGGCTGAAGAAGGCGCGGCCGACGTACGACACGGCCATCACCGTCGCTCCGAGGAAGAGAGTCATCTGCGGGCTGTAGCGGCGCGTGATCTCGGCCGAGACCGGTGCGAGGAGGCCGAAGATGACGGCGCTGGGAGCCATCCACAGACCCGTCTCCACGATGCCCAGCCCCAGTCCGTAGCCGGTCTCCTTGGGCAGCTGCAAGAGCTGGGTGCTGATGAGCATGTTGATGAACATGGCGAAGCCCATGAGTACGGAACCCGCGTTGACGAGCAGGACGGACGGGCGAGCGGCAGTGCGTACGTCGACCAGCGGGCTCGGGACGCGCAGCTCGAGGGGGACCCAGAGCCCGAGCATCACGAGACCAGCGACCGCGCTACCGAGGGTCGTCGCGCTGCTCCAGCCCCACACGCTGCCCTTGGAGAGCGCGAGCAGGACCAACGTCAGGGCCAAGGACAGCAGCACCGCACCGCGGTAGTCGAAGGCGCCCTTGGTGCGTACTCGCGACTCAGGCACCACGAGGAGGATCGCCACGAGCATCACCAGCCCGGCTCCGCCCGTGACCCAGAAGAGGGCGTGCCAGTTGAGGTGCTCGGCCATGAGGCCGGATAGCGGAAGCCCGGCGCCGGCGCCGATGGCGAGCGTGGCGCTCATCAGGGCCACGCCCAGGGGCACCCGGTGCGGGGGCAGCTCGTCGCGCATCGTGGCGATGCCGACGGGGACGAGCGCCATGCCGACTCCTTGCAAGGCCCGAGCCAGGACGGCCAGCTCCAGCGAGGTGCCGCACAAGGCTCCGACCAGAGATCCGATGATCATGATCGCCAGGGTCGCCACCATCATGATGCGCTTGCCGTACATGTCAGCCAGCCGGGAGACCACGGGTGTGGCGACTGCACCGGTGAGCAAGGTGGCGGTGACCAACCATGACGCGTTGTCCGTGGTGGTGTTGAGCAGCCGGGGGAAGTCAGGCAGCAACGGGACGACGATCGTCTGCTGCAGGGACATCACCGTGCCGGACAACGCGAGCGTCGCCATCACCGCCCATGACGGCGCTCCAGGGCGTGTCCTCTGTTGTGAGATGGCTGTCGTCGTCACGCGGTGGCTCCTTCTTCGGCAGCACTCCCGCACGAGCGAGCAAGAGGCTATTGTTCTATATTGTCTATCTATTAACGACTTGGCTAGTCCTCCGTGGCGTGCCGGTCCAACCACAGGAGGTTCTCGTGAGCGAAACGGCAACCCGAGCAGGCGGTGTCGACAGCCCGGCGCAGGAGCAGGTCCTCGTCGAGCGGCGCGGCAATGTCATGGTCATCACCATCAATCGGCCGGAGGCGCGCAACGCGGTCAACGAAGCGGTCTGCCTCGGGGTCGGTGCCGCGATCGAGCAGGCCGAGGCCGATGTCGATGTCCGCGCGGTCGTCCTCACCGGCGCTGGTGACAAGGCCTTCTGCGCCGGTGCGGACCTCAAGGCCATCAGCCGCGGGGAGCGCATCATCCCCGAGGGGGAGCCGTGGGGGACATGGGGCCTGGCCGGCTTCGTCGGTCAGTACATCAGCAAGCCGACGATCGTCGCGGTCAATGGTGTGGCTGTGGGCGGTGGCATGGAGATCGCGCTGGCCGCTGACCTCGTCGTCGCGGCCGAGAATGCGATCTTCGGGCTGCCGGAGGTCCAGCGTGGCCTCGTCGCCGGTGCCGGTGGTGCCTTCAGGATCACCCAGCAGCTGCCCCAGCGCGTCGGTGTGGAGATGTTGATGACGGGGGATCCCATCAGTGCGGAGCGAGCCCTCGAGCTCAACCTGATCAATCGGGTCACCCCCGTCGGTGGCGCGCTCGCCGCCGCCCTCGAGCTGGCCGAGCGGATCGCGTCGAACGCACCGCTCTCGGTCCAGGCGAGCAAGCGGATCGCCCTTGGCTACCGCGGATCGAGGCGACCGGTCGACGAGCCGCTGTGGCAGCACACCGCTGAGGAGTCCAAGCTCGTGACCGGTTCCGAGGATGCCAAGGAGGGGCCCCGCGCCTTCGCCGAGAAGCGTCCTCCCGTGTGGAAGGGGCGCTGACCGCGCGGGTCGCGTCGACGCACGGACGAGGGGGTGGACCTGCGCATCGCAGGTCCACCCCCTCGTCCGTGGCGGCTCAGATGTTGAAGCGCAGGGCCGCGTCGATGCGGATCGTCGTGCCGTTGAGATAGTCGTTGTCGACGATCTGCAGGGCGAGGTTGGCGTACTCGTCCGCGTGGCCCATGCGCTTGGGGTTGGGCACGCCGGGACCCCACTTCGCCTGGGCCTCCTCCTCCTCCATGCCGTAGGCGGGGGTGAAGAAGGTGCCCGGGGCGATGCACATGACGCGCACGCCGGAGGGAGCCAGGTCTCGGGCTGCCGTGAGGGTGAGCCCGATGACGCCTCCCTTGGCGGCGGAGTAGTCCGACTGGCCGACCTGACCCTCGAAGCCGGCGATGCTCGCCGTGGTGATGACGACGCCGCGCTGACCGGAGTCGAGGGGCTCGTTCTGCGACATGGCGGCTGCGGCCTTGCTGGTCACGCGGAAGGTGCCGGTGAGGAAGACGTCCACGGTCCTGGCGAAGATCGCGGCCGAGTAGGCCTCGCCCTTGCGGTTGACCATGCGCTTGCCGGCGGCCGGGCCACCGTGGACGACGACGGTGGCCCGCAGAGGAGCCAGGTCCGTGGCCGCCTTGATGGCGGCGTCGACCGACTCGTCGCTCGTGACGTCGGTGGCCACGAAGGTCGCGACATCCGAGCCGAGCTCGTCCGCGAGCTTCTGGCCCTTGTCGACGGCCATGTCGGCGATGACGACCTTCGCCCCGGCGGTGACGAGTCGGCGGACGGTGGCTTCACCGAAGCCGCCGGCTCCACCGACGACGAGGGCTGATGCGCCATTCAGATCCATGAGTATCTCCTTGGTCCTCCGCCATGCACGGCGGTCTGGGGCGACAGTGCGCCGCCGAACTTCAATGCACTAATTAGTTTACACATTTGTACTGATTGATCTAGAGTGAGCTCAAGTCCTCGCGGGATGAGTCGATCTGTCCGGGCGGGGAGTCGTCAGATTCCAGTGAGGTGTCCCGTGCCCGAAGCAGTCATCGTCAGTGCCGTCCGAACCGCCATCGGAACCGCGAGGAAGGGGTCTCTCACCGAGACCCCGGCAGAGGTCCTCGCCACCCACATCCTGCGTGAGGCCATCGACCGCTCCGGGGTCCCCGGTGACCGTGTGGACGATGTCATGTTCGCCGAGGCCATGTACGGCGGTGGGGATCTCGCTCGGTACGCAGCCGTGGACGCCGGGCTGACCCACGTGCCGGGCCAGGCCGTCAACCGTCACTGCGCCAGCAGCCTCACCACGATCGGCAACGCTGCCGCCAACATCCGCGCGGGCATGGACCGCGTCGTCGTGGCGGGTGGCGTGCAGTCGACATCGCTGGCCCCGACCTCCACCTGGCGCGTGCCGGGCACGCAGGACCAGTTCGAGGACCGCATTGCTCCGACCTTCCCCTACTCGGACGGCGTCACGGACGACGTGACCCTGTCGGTCGGCTGGAATGTCGCCCAGGAGGTCGGTATCAGCCGTGAGGAGATGGACGCCTGGGCGGTGCGCTCGCACCACCGTGCGGCCGCGGCGACCGAGGCCGGGAAGTTCCTCGACGAGATCGCCCCGATCAAGGTGACCACCAAGGACGGCTCGACCATCGACTTCGCGGTCGACGAGCACCCGCGGGCGACGTCGAGCCTGGAGAAGGTGGCCACGCTCAAGCCCCTGCACCCGGAGATCGAGGGATTCTCCATCACCGCGGGCAATGCGAGCGGCATGAACGACGCGGCGGCCGCCGTGACGATCGTCGGCGACGACGTGGCTGCCGAGCTGGGCCTCACCCCGCTTGCCACCGTCCGCGCCTGGTCTGCTGTCGGCGTGGAGCCCCGGGTGACCGGTCTCGGCGCCATCGAGGCGGCGAAGAAGGTTCTCGACCGCGCCGGCCTGCAGGCCGCCGACATCGACCTGTGGGAGATCAACGAGGCCTTCGCCTCCGTCCCCGTCGCGGCCTGCAAGGTGCTTGATCTCGACGAGGAGAAGGTCAACATCTACGGCAGCGGCTGCAGCCTCGGGCACCCGGTCGCGGCCTCCGGCACCCGGATGATCGTCACCCTGGTGCACGAGCTGCGCCGGCGCGGCGGCGGCCTCGGCCTGGCGACCATGTGCGCGGGCGGCGGCCAAGGCGGTGCGGTCATCATCGAGGTCGCAGGCTGACCGAGATCCACGAGCCCTCGCCGGGCCCGGACCGGTCCATCGACGGGTCCGGCGAGATTCCACCGAGGCATCAGGTGACTTGTCGCAATGCTTACGATACGGTTTGCGATGATCAGGTGCAAAGAGGCAACTGATAAAACGAGGAGTAATCGAATGCTGCGTGATGATGTCCAGATCGTGTCCGTCGACGACCACGTCATCGAGCATCCCCGTGTCTGGTTGGACCGGATGCCGAGCAAGTACCAGGAGGCCGCGCCTCGTATCGAGCGCATGGAGGACGGAAATGACTGGTGGATCTACGAGGGGCAGAAGGCCGGGAACTTCGCTCTGAACGCTGTGGCGGGCAAGGAATACAAGGACTTCGGGATGGACCCGCGCTCCTATGACGACATGCTCCCCGGTTGCTACCGCATCGAGGACCGGCTCAAGGACATGGATCGTGAGGGGGTCCACGCGCAGCTGTGCTTCCCGAACTTCGGCGGATTCGCTGGCAGCACCCTGCAGAAGTCCACCGACATGGAGCTGGCCACAGAGTGCGTGCGTGCCTACAACGACTTCATCCTCGACGAGTGGTGTGCCCACGATCCGCAGCGTCAGATCCCGCTGCTGACCCTGCCCTACTGGGACGTGGAGGCATGCAACGTCGAATTCGACCGCACGGTGCCCCTGGGCGCCAAGTCGTTCACCTTTCCTGAGCTCCCCGACCGCATCGGCCTGCCGTCGTGGCACACGGACCACTGGGACTCCCTGCTCGCCCGTGCGGACGAGGCCGGCATTCCCTTCTCCCTCCACTTCGGCTCGGGCGGCTCGCCGACCGTCTCACCGGAGGGTGCGAGCACGAACTTCCTCGTCGCGATCGCGGCATTTGGCACGCAGTCGATGATGACGACGATCGAGCTGCTCAACTCTCCTGTCTTCCACAAGTTCCCCAACCTTCGGATGGCGCTGTCGGAGGGCGGTATCGGCTGGCTGCCGTACATCTTGGAGCGGATGGAGACCGTCTGGGAGCGGCATCGTTGGTACAACGACGTCAATCGTGAGGTCGGGCCTCGTGAGTTGTGGGATCGAGGCCACCTCGGAGGCTGCTTCATCAGCGACGAGGCGGGCATTGCGGCGCGCCACACGATCGGGGTCGACAAGATCATGTTCGAGAGTGACTACCCGCACTCGGACAGCAACTGGCCGCACACGCGCAAGATCCTGGCCGAGTCCCTCGTCGATGTCCCAGACGACGAGGCCGAGGCCATGTGTGAGGGCAACGCGCGCAGGTTCTACGACTTCCCGAGATCTGCCTGACGCGAGGCGATGACCCCGGGGAGCTCTCTCCGGGGTCGTCGCCCCTTCCGCGGGCACACAGATCGTGTGAACTGCGTCTCGATCGCGCTGAGGTCTGGACTGAGTGGCGCCTCCGCCGTATCCTGCATAAAAGGTCAATCCTATAACTAGTAGACCGAGGACGACATGAGTGAGTTCAAGAGCATCGGCCGATGTCCGGTCATCGACGTCAGGCTCGTGCCGATGGACTTGATCGAGGGCGTCCTCGGCGGGGGGTGCTTCCGCGATGACGACTGACATCAGCGCCGCCTTCGCTCAAGAGGAGAGGTACGCCCCGGGATCGGTCGACGCGCCGCAGATCCTCGAGGAGTGGGATGGCGAACTGTTGTCCCACGACCCGCTGGATTTCGACGGGTACCGCGTGCCGGATGCCGCCGACGAGTCAGCGAGGACGGCGCGGGTGCGACTGCGCGACACGGAGGCCGTCTGGATCGACATCGACTTCCGTCGTCAGGGCGGGACGATGGGATCGGTCGCCGGTGAGCGCATCGTGCGAGCCTTCGACCGCGCGGTCGCCCTCGGACTCCCGGTGGTGGAGACCGTCTCCAGCGGCGGTGCCCGCCTCCAGGAGGGCATGGTCTCCTTGGTGCAGATGGCCCGCACCTCGTCGGCCGTGGCCAGGCACCGTTCGGCCGGGCTGCAGAGCGCTGCCTACCTGCGTTCACCGAGCACGGGTGGGGTCTTCGCCTCATGGGCCTCGCTGGCCGATGTCCGCGCAGCTGAGCCGGCAGCCATCGTGGGGTTCGGCGGCCCGCGGGTCGTCGCTCAGGTGACCGGCGAGCTCCCGCCCAAGACGTCGCACACCGCGGAGTCGGCTCTCGTTGCGGGCCTCGTCGATGCCATCGTCCCGCTCGACGAGCAGTGGGACTGGCTCGCGGCGGCGATCGGGGCGGCGACGGCACCGGGGGTGGAGCTGCCCCTTGACCGTGTGCGGGTTCCGGACTCCTCCCCGGTACCAGCCGACGACTACGAGCTGCTGGTCCGTTGTCGGGCTGCCGCTCGTGCGTCCGGCATGGAGTGGGCAGCATGGCTGACCGACTCGTGGGTGGAGATCAAGGGAAGCGACCCGGCCATCCGCGCCGGTCTGGCCACCATCGACGGTCGACGCGTCGTCGTGGTCGCCATGGACCGTCATGCCGGATCCCGACCGAAGTTCCTCCCCAGCCCGGCTGCCTTCCGCCTGGCCCAGCGAGCGATCGACCTGTCGGGGCGGCTCGGCCTGCCGCTACTCACGCTGGTGGACACCCCGGGGGCGGATCCGTCGCCCTCCTCCGAGGCGGACGGCATCGCCGGTGAGATCGCCCGGACCCTGCTGTCGATGGCCGACTGCCGCTCGGCGACCGTCTCCTTGACGGTTGGTGAGGGTGGCAGTGGCGGGGCCATGGCTCTGGCCCACACCGACCGGATGCTCATGCTCGAGGGGAGCGTGTTCTCCGTCATCGGTCCCGAAGCGGGTGCGACGATCCTGCACCGTGACGCCACGCGTGCACCTGAGCTGGCGCGCAAGCTCGGCATTGTGCCGCAGCGACTGCTCGCCATGGGTGTTGTCGACGTGGTGCTTCCCGAGGACGTCACCACGGTTCGCCAAGCGGTGTCACGGGCCATCGCAGAGGCGTCACCCGGCGAGCGGGATGCCCGCATCGACGAGCTCACGTCGCGGGCGCTCACCGCCTGATGACCAACCGTGCACCTGTCCATCACCCGACACCAAGGAGATCCGGATGAGTTCCGCCGTCCTGCTCGCCTGGGCCAGTCCCAGCAGCGTCGAGAGCACCGAACAGTTCCACCAGTGGTACGAGAGCACGCACATCCCCCAGGTGCGCCAGGCCATCCCGTCGATCCGGGAGGTGACGCGCTACGAGCTGGTCGACCCCGAGTCGGGAGCTCAGGGTCGCTTCCTTGCGGTGTACGAGATGGATGAGGCAGACGTTGCCGCTGCTGCCGCCGCCCTCGGTGGTGGGGTCGCGGCTGGACGTGTCGAGATGTCTCCGGCCATGGACGTCACCACTGCCCCGCCAGTGACCCAGTGGTACATCCGCCACACCAGCTGATCCGCTCAACATCGACGAGTCCCGGGATCTCCGGGTCGTCGCCATTCGACAGGAGAATCATGAAGAAGGAAGTTCGCAAGACCGGTGACTTCGGTATCGGCCAGATGATCCACGTGATCCACATGTCCGACGATGTCACGAAGCTCAACAAGTTCTACGAGGATGTCTTTGGCGGGTGGTGTTTCCTCGGCGGTGACGAGCCGAACTGGCTGCCTGTCGAAGACCGTTGGGCGAGCCTGTACATGGTCAGCAACGTCTGCATCGAGACGATGGCCCCCAACATGCCTGTGGACGAGACCAAGCCGGTCGGCAAGTTCTACAGCAAGTTCGGGCAGCACCTGCACTCGGTGGGCTACAAGGTCGATGACCTGGCGGGCCTGGCGGATGACCTGCTGGCCAAGGACATCTACATTGGTGCCCCCGGGGGCGGCAAGATCGAGAAGCTCGACGAGGAGACGCAGTACTTCTACCCGAGTCCGCGCGACACGGCTGGTCTGATGGTCGAGCTGTGCAAGATGGACATGCCGGACGATCCGCGGGACAAGGACACCTGGTCGGCCAACGAGCGTCGGTGGGAGAACCACCCGCTGACGATCGAGCGGTTCTCGTACGTCACGCTGGGGGTCAAGGACCTGGACGCTGCGGTCAAGACCTATGTCGACGTCATGCAGGCGGTGCCGATCGCCGACGGGGTCGACGATGACATGAAGGCGAAGTACGCGACGGTGCAGCTCGGGGACTTCCTCCTGCAGCTGGCGCAGCCCCTGGAGGTGGACTCGGACCTGGGCCGGCACGTGGAGCAGTACGGCAACTTCATCTACAGCCTGCGGTTCAAGGTCCGCGATCTGGACTCGGTGCAGGAGTGGCTGACGAAGAAGGATGTGCGCAGCGAGCGCCTGCGCGACGACCTGGTCGTGACGAACGTCGAGGATTCCCTCGGTGCGCCCATCTTCTTCACGACCGAGGAGATCCCCGGGGACCCCTTCGCTCGCAGCTGATGACGACGACGAAGGGCGTGGACCGAGATCTCGGTCCACGCCCTTCGTCGTGCGCTCAGGCGGAGTGCTTGGTCATCCCCACCGCACCGTGGCGGTGCCCGGTGCCAGCTTCGTGCCATCACCGTCCTCGGTCCACACCTCGACCTCCGCGGTCGTGATGCCGTCGGCCTCGGAGACCGCGCTCACCGTGCCACGCGCAGTCACCACCATGCCCTTGGTGTTGGCCCCGCGGAACTGGCAGGACAACGAGACGATCTGGCCGTCATCACCCATCCACCCGCGCAGCAGGTTGTGCAGGTAGGACCACTGGAGGTTGCCCATGCCGAAGGCGGTCGGGTAGCCGGCGGCCTTGCCGGCCTCGTCGTCCATGTGGATGGGGACGAACTCGTCGTTGACTGCTGCGTAGCGGTTCCAGTTGGCAAACCCCGTCTCACGCTGGAAGGGAGGTAGCTCCTCACCGATCGTGGGGCGGGGGGTGGTCGCTGTGCGGGTCATCGTGTGCTCCTTCGTCTCAGTAACGGATCAACGTGGTGATGGTGCGCTTGACGAGCTCGTCGTCCTGGTTGGTCCAGGTGTCCTGGGTGTGGCTGAAGAGCATCAGCCCCAGTCGCCCCTCACGCTCGGTGTACTCGCCCAGCACCCGGGCGCTGGTGATGACGTCTCCCGGACGGATCCGCACGCCGTACTCCACCGCCATGCCGCCGTTCAGCTGGAAGCGCAGGCCTGGACCTTCGATCCCGGCCTGGATCTCGGTGTTGTCGGGGTTGTTCGGCTCGACCGGGGCGTCAGGGGCGTGGGGGGTGTGCTCTGCGACGCTCCATGCGAAGGGGTTGAACTCCTCCGGTGCGACGATCCCGCCGTTGACCGTGGCGGCGGCATGGTCCGGGTCGAAGAACAGCGCGGGTGCCGGCTCAGGCCAGTAGACGGCCAGGGCCCACTTGCGGATGTCGGACTCACTGACAGGGTGACTCACAGTGCGGGCGAGCTGGGTCCCCACGGCGGTCGTCATGGCCTCCGAGATGTTGCTGGTTGGCATGTGCTGTCCTTCGGATCTAGATGGTTGGGTGGGTGGTTCTGGTGAAGGGTCAGGCCAGCGCCTGGATGAATGCCTTGAGCTGGCGGACGTTGCGGCACTCGAACACCGCATCGCAGTGCGGGCTGTACTCGCTCATGATCGAGTCGCCGTCGTCCCAGGACACGGCACGTTCCGGGTTGAGCCAATAGGTGGCTGCGGCCCGGCCGGTGACATCGGCCAGGCTCTCCGCGGAGGGTCGTCGGTAGTTCGAGCGCCCGTCCCCGAGGATGATGATGATGCTGCGGCTGCCGACCTGGCTGCCCCAGCGCTCCTGGAAGGTGCGGAAGGCGCTGCCGTAGTCGGATCTGCCGTCCAGCAGGATGCCGGCGTCGACGTCGTCGATCCGCTGGGCCGCATCGGCGATGTCGGTGCTCTCGGCCAGGAGTTCGGTGACCTCATCCATCCCGTCGACGAAGACGAAGCTGCGCACGCTGCGGAAGGTGCCCCGCATGGCGTGCGTGAGCGCCAGGGTGAAGCGGGCGAAGGTGGCGACGGAACCCGAGATGTCCGCGAGGACGATGAGCTCGGGTTTCGGAGGGTGTGGTGGCCGGAACCTTGGCGTGATGGGGATTCCGCCGGTCGACATCGAGGCCCTGATCGTGCGTCGGAAGTCCAGATGGTGATTGCGGACGTGTCGTCGCTTGCGGGTCACGGCGCTGGACAGCTGCTGGGGGAGGGGACGCAGGAGATCTTCGAGGGCCTCGATCTCTTGCGTCGACGCGGTGAGGAAGTTGACGTCCTCGGGAAGGGCTGCCCGAAGGCTGTGTGCCACGGCGTCGGCTCCTCGGTCGGCGACCAGCCGTCGTCTGACCTCGGCCTCGATGGCCTGGCGCAGGGTCTCGATCCGGCGGTCGGCCGCATCTTCGCGCAACCGGTGGCGCAGATCCCCGCCCGGCGCACCGTCCTCTGGCTGGGTGGGGGCGGACAGCCGCAGGCGCAGGTCGTCGACCCCCAGTGCGCGCAGGACTCGGAAGACGGCGAAGGTCCCTGCGACCGGCTGGCCTGGGACGAGGCCGGCGTGACGTGTCACCAGCTGGATGCTCAGCGGTCGTAGTGTCAGGTCGTCGTCCGCGGCGATGGTCCGGAAGACCAGCTCCCGCACCTCGTCGTCAGACAGCAGGTCGAATCGGGTGCGGGTCGTGCCTGTGCTTCCTCCGGCGTGCCCGGACGGGTCGGTTACCTCGTCGTCGCTGGTGGTCTCCAGATCCAGCGGATGGGATGAGCCGGCGAAGAACAGGTCGAAGGCGGTGTTGAAGGTGGCCCGGTGCCGGGCCGACTTCACCAATGTCGTCGCCAAGGCAGAGCGCACGTCTGATCGCTGGCTGATGTCGACATGCCTCAGGCAGCGCACGGCATCGATCGCCTCGGTCGTCGACACCGGGACGCCGACCTCGCGCAGCTCCGAGATCAGGCCCTCGACCGCGGTCAGCACGGTTCGTCGCCCACCGTGGAGATGAAGCTGAGGACCGCCGCCTGGCACTGGAAGCTCGTCGGCGTCGCGAAGTGATCCGTCCGGCGGAGCGTGAGCAGCCGTGCATCAGGCAGGGCAGCCACGAGCCGGTCAGCACCGGTCGGCTCCTTGTCGCCCAAGCAGGCCAAGACCGGTACCTGGGCGGACGCCGCACTGTCGAAGTCGGGCAATGGTGGCATGGTGCGGACGTAGTCGGCGACGAGGGTGAGGTCGTTGCCTGCGCCCAGGGCCATCTGCGCCAGCAGCCGGGCCATCACTGAGGAAGACTCGTCTGCGTGCTCGAGCTCGTCGGCGAGCTCCGGGATACCGGTGGTGCGACGCTCGATCAGAGCGTCACTGAGACCGAGGAGTGACACACAGCGAAATGCCTCGGGTCGCTGCACGATGGCGTCGTAGAGGGCAGCGGCCCCGGCCGAGAAGCCGATGGCGTCGACCGGGCCGTCGCCGATCCGCTCGAGCAGACGCTGCGCGGCGCTGTCACCCTCGCCGTTGAGCGCCGGCTCGGACCCGTGCCCGGGCAGCTCCACCGGGATGATCTCGCGACCCTCGGTCTCCAGGAGGTCCACCCAACCGGTCTCGCGCCAGTTGTGCTCGAAGGTCGAGCCCATCCCGTGGATGAGAGCGACGGGGGGCAGCGAGGTCATGAGGTCACCCCGAGGAGCTCAGCCCCTGCCCGCTCGATGTCCGACTGGTTCTTCAGCAGGATCGGCAGGTGACGGACCACGGTCTGCGTGTCGACGTCGACGGCGCCGACGAGCATGAGGGTCTGCGCCCAGTCGAGCGTCTCGGACACGGACGGGTGCTTGCGCAGGTCGAGCCCGCGCAGGGTGCGCACGATCTCGCTGACCTGGGTCGCCAGGTGCTCGCTGATCCCGGGGACGGACTGGAGGATGATGTCTCGCTCTCGCTCGATGCTCGGGTAGCCGAGGTGGAGGAAGAGACACCTGCGCTTGAGGGCCTCCGACAGCTCGCGGCTGTTGTTGGAGGTGAGCAGGACCATGGGGCGACGCACGGCGGTCACGGTGCCGAGCTCGGGCACCGAGACCTGGAAGTCGGACAGGATCTCAAGGAGGAGTGCCTCGGTCTCCACGTCCAGCCGGTCCACCTCGTCGATGAGCAGGATCGTCTCCTGGTCACTGCGGATGGCTTCGAGCAGGGGGCGGGGCAGGAGGTACTCCTCGCTGAAGATGTCCTCCTGAAGTGCCGACCAGCCGTCCTGTTCTTCGCCGGCTGCCTGGATGCGCAGCAGCTGCTTGCGGTAGTCCCACTCGTAGAGGGCCTTGGCCTCGTCGAGCCCCTCATAGCACTGCAGCCGGATCAAGCGGGCTCCGCTGATGCGCGCAAGGGCCTTGGCGAGCTCGGTCTTGCCGGTGCCCGCGGGGCCCTCCACGAGCACGGGCTTGCCCAGTGCACTCGCGTAGTACACGGTCGTGGCGGTCTCCTCGTCGGACACGTATCCGGTGGCGGAGAGCTGGGCGGAGATCTCGGCGGGGGAGCTCAGGGCAGCCAGCAGCAGGGTTTGTTCTTCGAGCTCGACAGTCACGTGTGCCTCCATCAGAACGAGTTCATTACCAGTGCATATAGTACAATGATTTGACAGAATTGCACCATCAGTGTTGTGCTGCATCTCGCAGCCTTCATCGCCCCCGAACTCGCACACGGGTCGGGGCCCAAACTCCGAGGGAGTCCCGGATGGACCTAGCGCTCACTCCAGACCAGAAGACCTTCGCGTCGACGACGCGCAGCTTCTTGGACAAGAACAATCCTGTCGGCACAGTCCGTGACCTTCCTGACGCGCCCGAGGCGTTCGACAGGACCTGGTGGGGGAAGGGAGCCGAGCTCGGTTGGACGGCGATGCTCGTCCCCGAGGAGCTCGGTGGCGGCAGCGTCTCCGGCGAAGGTGTCCGCGACCTCGCGATCATCGCTGAGGAGCACGGACGCGTCGTCGCGCCCGGAGCCCTGCTGCCGGTCAGCATCGTGCTGGCTGGCCTCGTCGAAGCAGCCCGGGACGGCAGCGACCACACGTCGGAGATCGAGGGTCTTGTCGCGGGCGAGCTCCTTGCCACGTGGGCCGTCTACGAGCCGGGCGCTGGCTGGGCACCCGGTGCGCCCGCCACCACCGCACGCGCCGAGGGTGACACCTTCGTGCTCGATGGCATCAAGGACCGGGTGGAGATGGGGGACCAGGCCGACCTGTTCCTCGTCACCGCCTCGACGCCGGAGGGGGTGACGCAGTTCTTGGTGCCCAGCGACGCGCCTGGGGTCACCGTGACGCCTGAGTGGACGCTCGACCTCTCGCGCCGCTTCGCCGAGGTGCGCTTCGAGGGCGTCAACGTCCTGGCCAGTGCTGTGGTGGGCCAGGTGGGAGAGGCGACCCCTCTCATCGAGCGTCAGCTTCAGGTGGCTCTCGTGCTGCAGGTCGCGGAGATCTGCGGAGGACTGGAGCAGGTCTTCGCGTTCACGACGCAGTGGGCCTTCGACAGGTACTCCTTCGGGCGTCCGCTGGCCTCCTACCAAGCTCTCAAGCACCGCTTCGCGGACATGAAGATGTGGATCGAGGCCTGCCAGGCGACGTCGGGCGAGGCGGCGCGCGCGGTGCAGGACCGGTCCGACGACGCTGCCGAGCTGGTCAGCGTCGCCAAGTCGTATGTCGCGAGCTACGCCGTGAAGATCATCCAGGACTGCGTGCAGATGCACGGCGGCCTCGGCGTCACGTGGGAGCACGACCTCCACCTATACCTGCGGCGCGCCACCGTGGACCGGGCTCTGTATGGCACGCCCGAGGACCACCGTCGCCGCATTGCCGACTTCATGAAGCTCTGAGAGGACAAGCCATGACTGTGACAGACGTGATCGAGGACGTTGAGGCCTTTCGGCTCCGGGCTCGGGCCTGGCTGGCCGACAACATGCCCAAGCTCGACCCCGATGCAGTGCCGCCGGCTCCCGGCGACGACGACGAGGAGTGGGTGAAGACGCGGGAGCTGCAGAAGAAGCTCTACGCAGGTGGCTTTGCCGGCATCTGCTTCCCCAAGGAGTACGGCGGCCTCGGGCTCTCGCCGGCACATCAAGAGGCCTTCAGCCAGGAGTCCGAGCCCTACCAGATGCCGCTTCTGCTCAACGTCCCCACGTTCAGCATCTGTGCGCCGACGATCCTCGACATGGGGTCCGAGCAGCAGAAGCGTGACCGGATCTCTGCCGCGATCCGCGGCGACGAGATCCTCGTCCAGTTCCTGTCGGAGCCGAGCGGTGGGTCCGACCTGGCTGGCCTCATCACGCGAGCTGAGAAGGACGGGGACACGTGGGTCATCAATGGAGCCAAGACCTGGTCGACCTGTGCCTATGCAGCCGACTGGGCACTGTGCCTCGCACGTACCGACTCCGATGCACCCAAGCACCGTGGTCTGACGATGTTCCTCATCCCGACCAAGGCTGAGGGCATCGACATGCGGCGCATCACGCAGGTCAACGGCTCGACCGAGTTCTGCGAGGAGTTCTTCGACAATGTCGTCGTCCCCGCGGACGCCGTTGTCGGCGAGGTCAACGACGGGTGGGCCGTCGCCTCCCGTCAGCTCTTCCATGAGCGCACGGCCGTCGGTGGTGGATCTCCCTACGTGAGTGGACGGGGGACCGGACGCTTGTCGACCCCGCCCTCGGACCTTGCCGAGATCGCCCGGGCGTTTGGTCGCAACGAGGACGAGGCCGTGCGTGAGCTGGTCGGCGAGAGTCGTGCCCAGCACGTCGTCCAAGACCAGCTGATCCGGCGGGTCAGCCAGGGGATCGAGTCCGGTGTCATGCCCGGACCGGCTGCGTCGATCATGCGCCTGTTCCATGCCGAGACCCAGTGGATGCTCGACGACCACGCCATCACGATCGCTGGCTCCGGCGGGGTCACAGGCAAGGACAACCAGTCGCTGGCGGCGCAGCTGTCGGTCAACTACCTCATGCGCCAGGGATCCAGCCTCGGCGGCGGCAGCACTGAGATGTCGCGCAACATCATCAGTGAGCGGCTGCTGGGTATGCCCCGCGAGTATGCCGCGGACCGCGATGTCCCGTTCCGTGAGGTAAAGCGCGGTCGCTGAGGGTGCGCCGACGAATGCTCCCGGTCAGGTGCTCAACCTGACCGGGAGCATTCGTCTGTCATGGTGCTCCGCCGACAGAGCCTGCGTCAGGGTTTCAGATGTCTGCGAAGGCCATCGATGAGGAAGGCCATGCCCGCCTCGAACTCTTTGTCAGAGGCGAAGCTCCG
>NZ_BCSS01000019.1 GCF_001570985.1 Janibacter limosus NBRC 16128
GGCCGGCCGGGTCGTGCGGGGTCGCCGCGTCGCGCCCTGCCCGCCGGAGCGAACGGGGCGACGACGCGGCGTGCCTGCCATGACCCGATCAGCCCCTGAAGCGCGGGAAGGCGCCCGCGCCGGCGTAGACCGCGGCGTCGTCGAGCTCCTCCTCGATGCGCAGGAGCTGGTTGTACTTGGCGACGCGCTCAGACCGGGCCGGGGCACCGGTCTTGATCTGGCCGCAGTTGGTGGCGACGGCCAGGTCGGCGATCGTCACGTCCTCGGTCTCGCCGGAGCGGTGGCTCATCATCGAGGCGAACCCGCTACGGGTCGCGAGCGCGACGGCGTCGAGGGCCTCGGTGAGCGAGCCGATCTGGTTGACCTTGACCAGGAGGGCATTGGCCGCCTTGTCGGCGATGCCGCGGGACAGCCGCTCAGGGTTGGTGACGAAGAGGTCGTCACCGACGATCTGGACCGTGTCGCCGAGGCGCTCGGTCATCGTCTGCCAGCCCTCCCAGTCCTCCTCGTCGAGCGGGTCCTCGATCGAGACGAGCGGGTAGGCGTCGACGAGCTCGGCGTAGTAGTCGACGAGCTCGGCGGCGCTGATCTGCTTGCCCTCGAAGGTGTACCGGCCGTCCTCGTGCAGCTCGCTGGCAGCGACGTCGAGCGCGAGCGCGATCTGCGTGCCGGGCTCGTAGCCGGCCTTGGTGATGGCGTCGAGGATGAGGTCGAGTGCCTCACGGTTGCTGCCGAGGTCGGGCGCGAAGCCACCCTCGTCGCCGAGGCCGGTCGACAGCCCCTTGTCCTTGAGGACCGCCTTGAGCGAGTGGTAGACCTCGGTGCCCCAGCGCAGCGCCTCACGGAAGGAGGGTGCGCCGATCGGAGCGATCATGAACTCCTGGATGTCGACATTGGAGTCCGCGTGCGAGCCGCCGTTGAGGATGTTCATCATCGGGACGGGCAGGACGTGCGCGTTGGGTCCGCCGAGGTAGCGGAAGAGCGGCAGGCCCGCCGACTCGGCAGCAGCCTTGGCCACCGCGAGCGAGACGCCGAGGATGGCGTTGGCGCCGATCTCGCTCTTGTTGTCCGTGCCGTCGATGGCGAGCATCTCGCCGTCGATGAGGCGCTGCTCGCTGGCGTCGAAGCCCACGAGGCGGGGGGTCAGGTCGTCCTCGACCGCGCGGACCGCGTCCTCGACACCCTTGCCGAGGTACCGGTCCTTGTCGCCGTCACGACGCTCGACGGCCTCGAAGGCCCCCGTTGACGCGCCGCTCGGGACTGCTGCCCGCGAGATGGTGCCGTCGTCGAGAGCCACCTCGACCTCCACGGTCGGGTTGCCACGCGAGTCGAGGATCTCGCGCGCGCCTATTGCTTCGATGCTGGCCACTACCGGCTCCTTGGTGGTGCTCGATCAACACGGGAAGAACGTGTCCGAGCGTAACCGCTCGCGTGGGGCGGGTCGCGGTCCGACCCACCCGCGCGACCTGACTCACAACCCGGTATCTGCTCGGGCAGATGCGCGGAGAGGGCTGCGCTGGATGCCGTCGACGATGTTGTCCTCGGCCAACCAGGCGTCGTGCGCGGCGCGGATGCGCGGCCAGTCGTCGAGGGTCATGGCGAACCACGAGGTGTCGCGGGACCTCCCCTTCGTCACGCGGTGACGGCGGAAGGTGCCCTCGTAGGTGAAGCCGAGCCGCTCGGCGGCCCGTCGGGACGGGGCGTTGAGGGAGTCGCACTTCCACTCGTAGCGGCGGTAGCCGAGGTCGAAGACGTGGCGCGCGAGGAGCGACATCGCCTCGGTCGCGGCGGTGGTGCGCTGCAGCCCGGGACCGAGCAGGACATTGCCGATCTCGACGCAGCCGTGCTCCGGATCGATCCGCATGAGCGCGACCAGTGCACGGGCCACACCGTCGGCGTCCCGGATGAGGACCTCGACCGAGTCGTCGGCCAGCCGCCCCGCGATGTACTGGGCGAAGGGGGCCGCCTCGGTGATCGGGTCCTCCCCCAGGTAGGTCCACAGGGAGGGGTCGATGCTGCCGAGCTCGACGAAGAGCTCGTCGGTGTGGGCCGCGGTCAGGGGCTCCAGGGTGCAGTGGACGCCCTCGATCCGCTCGAGGTCCGGCTGCGGCGGTGGCGTCCAGCCCGCGATCTGCGGACCGATGGGCTGGGCGTGCTCGTTGGTCTGGACCTCTTCGCGGGACGAGGGCGACAGGACCACCTGACCGATGGGCCCCGGGTTGTGCGCGATCTCCCAGCGGAACCCGTCGGGGTCGGCGAAGTACCCCGTGTAGCCACCCCAGTCCCGGGCCTGCCCGGGTGCGACGTCCGGAGAGCCGGCGGAGCGCGCCAGCTCGAGGATCTCGTCCACCTCCTCGACGTCTGCGACGTTGTGCGCCAAGGTCATCGGCGCCAGTCCCTCGCCGCGACGGATCGGGCCGACCTCCCCTTCGAACTGGTCGGCATCCCACAGCGAGAGGACGAGGTGCTCGCCGGCCCGGATCATCAGGACCTCACCGGGCACGTCGAGGTCGGCGTGCCACCCCAGTCCGTCGAGGTAGAAGCGACGACTGGCGTCGAGGTCGGCGACGGCAAGGGTGACGAAGCTGATCCGCTGGTCCATGGGCACGACCCTATGGAGATGCGGCGGTCAGTCGTCCTCGGCGCGCGCGGCCTTTTCCTGGTGCTTGATCGCCTGCCACTGCGCCTCGATCTCCTCGAGGGTCACGGCGCTGGCATCACCGAAGACGTGCGGGTTGCGCCGCACGAGCTTGTCGACGAGTGCGGCGGCGACATCGTCGACGGCGAAGGGAGCGCCGGCGTGGTCCGCGGCCACCCGGGCGTGGAAGAGCACCTGGAAGAGCAGGTCACCGAGCTCGTCGGTGAGGTCCGCCCGCAGCCGGACGTCGTCGGGGTCGGCGATGACCGCCTCGAGTGCCTCGGTCACCTCGTGCGCCTCCTCGAGGACGAAGGGGGCCAGGCTCGCGTGGTCCTGCGCGGCCACCCAGGCGCAGCCTCCGGGCGAGCGCAGGCGGTCCATGACGGCGACGGCGTCGAGCAGTCGGCCGCCGTCGACATCCCAGGAGCCGACGAGCACCTCGACCTCGGGCGCGTCCTCCAGCCGGGAGATCTCGCTCGCGATCGCATCGCTGAGCCCGGGGTCACCATCGGGTGAACCCACCCAGACGATGACCGACCCCGAAGAGGCCTCGACGAGCTCACGTGCCCGCTCGTGGGCCGTGGCGCTCCGGACGGCTTCGACGGGGATGTCGTCGTCTGCGACCGCCAAGGGCAGGGCTTCGTCGGTGTCGGCCGCCAGCACCCGATCAGCGCTCTCGAGCGAGCGCCAGGCGTCACGGCTGAGCAGGCCGGGCGAGACCCGGGGGCTCGTGGCCAGCAGGATCAGGCGGCCGGGGGTCAGGGTGCCTCCATGGGCATCTGCTCCTCGACCGACTGCTCGAGCCAGTCGGGGGCCTGATCGGACGAGGCCGCGTAGCGCGGGCTGATCGTGACCTGCTGCTCGTCGAGGTGGGTGATGAGCTTGTCACGCGTGTCCTGGTCGAGCTGGCTGCTGAGCGCGTTGGCTCGCAGGAAGTCGACGGTCTCGTCCGAGGGGGACGGCAGGACCTGCTCCACGCTCTTGCGGATCGAGCCGGCCGACGGGACCGAGAGGCCCTCCTCCTCGGCGAAGTCCAGCACGGCGGGCGCCTGGACGAGCAGGGTGACGACGCTGCTCGCGTCGAGCTGCTGCGGCTGCTGGCCGGAGTTGGCGGCCTGCGCCTCGAGGAAGGTCCGCAGCTCACGCGTCGTGCGCTGCACATCGCCGACGGAGATCTCCTGACCGTCCACCGTTGCTGCTGCTGCGCTGCTCCCCTCGACGGCAGTGCCGTCGTCGGAGCCCCCGCAGGCGCTCAGCGCGAGGGCGGTCGCCGCCGCGAGCGCGGCCCCTCGGGCAGGGCGACGGATGGTGTGTCGACGGAGCACAGGTGGTCCTTTCGTCCGGTCCTCAGCGCGAGCGTGAGGTGTCTCGGGGCGCCGTCGCCCCGTTGTCCACGATGACATCATCGAGCATGACCTGACGGATGAGGTCAGTGGCCCACGCGAGCACTGCCGTGTCGCGGAGCGGGGAGCCCCCGATGCGGGCTGTCATGGGCTTGGGGACGAGCACCGTGCCGGTGCCCTCCTTGTAGCTCGACTTGGGGTAGAGCCGCGAGAGTCGCAGCTGCTTGCTCTCACGCAGCTGCGCCGGGGCGAAGCGCACGTTGCTGCCCTGGGCGACCACATCGGTGAGGCCGGCGGAGCGCACGACGATGCGCAGGCGCGCGACCGCGACGAGGTTGCGCACGGGCTCCGGCGGCTCCCCGTAGCGGTCCGTGAGCTCCTCGAGGATCTCGCCGAGGTCCGCCTCCGTCTCCGCGGACGCGAGCTTTTTGTAGGCCTCGAGGCGCAGCCGCTCCCCCGGGATGTACTCGTGCGGCAGGTGCGCGTCCACGGGCAGCTCGATCTTGACCTCGGCGGGCGCGGTCTCGCCTTCACCCTTGAAGTCGGCGACCGCGTCCCCGACCATCCGCACGTACAGGTCGAAGCCGACCCCGGCGATGTGCCCGGACTGCTCGCCGCCCAGGAGGTTGCCGGCGCCGCGGATCTCCAGGTCCTTCATCGCGACCTGCATGCCGGACCCGAGGTCGGTGTTGCTCGCGATGGTCTGGAGCCGGTCGTGGGCGGTCTCGGTGAGCGGCTTGTCCGGCGGGTAGAGGAAGTAGGCGTAGGCCCGCTCCCGGCCTCGGCCGACACGACCGCGCAGCTGGTGCAGTTGGCTCAGGCCGAAGCGGTCCGCCCGGTCGAGGATCAGCGTGTTGGCATTGGAGATGTCCAGCCCGGTCTCGACGATCGTCGTGCAGACCAGGACGTCGAAGCGCCGCTCCCAGAAGTCGAGGACGACCTGCTCGAGTCGGTGCTCGCCCATCTTGCCGTGGGCCACCTCGACCCTGGCGTCCGGAACGAGCTCGCGGATGCGGGCCGCGGTCCGGTCGATGCTGCTGACATTGTTGTGGACGAAGAAGACCTGTCCTTCGCGCATGAGCTCGCGGTGGATCGCGGCCGCCACCTGCTTTTCCTCGTACCCACCGACGAAGGTGAGCACCGGGTGCCGCTCCTCGGGAGGCGTTGCGAGAGTGGACATCTCGCGGATGCCGGTGACGGCCATCTCCAGGGTGCGCGGGATGGGCGTGGCCGACATGGCGAGCACGTCGACATTGGTGCGCATCGCCTTGAGCTGTTCCTTGTGCTCGACACCGAAGCGCTGCTCCTCGTCGATGATCACCAGGCCGAGGCCCTTGAACTTCACCTCGTTGCCCAGGATCCGGTGGGTCCCGATGACGAGGTCGATGGCACCGGAGGTCAGCCCTTCGAGGACCTCCTTGGCCTGCTTGTCGGTCTGGAAGCGGCTGAGCGCCTTGACCGTCACCGGGAAGCCGGCGTAGCGCTCGGAGAAGGTGTTGAGGTGCTGCTGGACGAGCAGTGTCGTGGGCACGAGGACAGCGACCTGCTTGCCGTCCTGGATCGCCTTGAAGGCGGCTCGCACCGCGATCTCGGTCTTGCCGTAGCCGACGTCGCCACAGATCAGCCGGTCCATCGGGACCGTCTTTTCCATGTCGGCCTTGACCTCGTCGATCGTGCCGAGCTGGTCGGGGGTCTCGACGTGGGCGAAGGCGTCCTCGAGCTCGCGCTGCCACGGGGTGTCCGGGCCGAAGGGGTGTCCGGGGGTCGCCATGCGTGCGCTGTAGAGGCGGATGAGCTCGGCGGCGATCTGCTTGACGTGGCGCTGGGCGCGGGACTTCGTCTTTTGCCAGTCGCCGCCGCCCATCTTGTTGAGCGGCGGGGCGTCTCCGCCGACATAGCGGGTCACCTGGTCGAGCTGGTCGGTCGGGACGAAGAGACGATCCCCGGGGTGCCCGCGGCGCGAGGGCGCGTACTCGATGACGAGGTACTCGCGGGTCGCGCCCTGCACGGTCCGCTGGATCATCTCGACGAAGGAGCCGACGCCGTGCTGCTCGTGGACGACGTGATCGCCCGGGCGCAGCTGGAGCGGGTCGACCTGCTTGCGACGACGCGACGGCATCCGTCGCATGTCGCGCGTCGTCGCGCCGGTGCCGCTGGAGCCGAGCAGGTCGGCCTCCGTGATGACGGCCAGGCGCTGCTCCTGCGCGACGAAGCCGGTGCCGAGGCTGGCCCGCGTCAGCGTCACGACACCGTCGGAGAGCTCGACCGGCTCGTCGGGGTCGGTGGTCCGGGTGGCGACCTCCGCCTCACCGAGGACCTCGGCGACGCGGGAGACGAGGCCGGCACCGTCGGTGGCGACGAGCACGCGCCACCCCGCACCGCTCCACTGGGAGATCTGGGCGACGGCGGCCTCGGTGTTGCCCCGGAAGTGCGGCGGCTCCTGCGCGGGCACGCGCAGTCCGACGTGGTCGTGGTCGACGCGGTCGTCCATGTCCGCCGCGATGGCCGTCAGCTCTTCGTCGACGGCGAAGGGGGTGATCGTCCACCACGGCAGGTCGAGGTCGAGCGCGTGCTCGCGCGCCTGCGCGAGGGTCCAGTGGGAGGCGGTCCCGAGGACGCCCTCGAGGTCGATGGGGACGGCGTTGCCGGCCGCGGCATTGGCCCAGCTGGCCTGGAGGAACTCGTCGCTCGTCGAGACGAGGTCGTGGGCGCGCGCCCGGACCCGCTCGGGGTCGAGGAGGACGACACCCGCGCCCTGCGGCAGTACGTCGAGGATCGACTCCATGCCGTCGACGAGGACCGGGCCGAGGGACTCCATGCCCTCCACGGCGATGCCCTCGGCGACCTTGAGCAGCATGTCGGCGACACCGGGCAGCTCCTGCGCCACGGTCGCGGCCCGCTCGCGGACCGCGTCGGTCAGGAGGATCTCGCGGCACGGCGGCGCCCACAGCTCGTCCGCCGTCTCGGAGCTCCGCTGGTCAGCGACCTTGAAGCACCGGATCTCGTCGACGGTGTCGCCGAAGAACTCCACGCGCACGGGGTACTCGTCGGTGGGCGGGAAGACATCGAGGATGCCGCCGCGCACGGCGAACTCCCCACGCCGCTCGACGAGGTCGGTCCGCACATAGGCCGCAGCGGCGAGCGCCGCGGTGACCTCGGGCAACGCCCGCTCGTCGCCGACGCGCAGGCGCACCGGCTCGAGGTCGGCCAGGCCCTTGGCGATCGGCTGGAGGACGGCGCGCACCGAGGCGATGACATAGCCCGGACGACCGTGCCCCTCGCCGGTCGTGTCGGGGTGGCGCAGACGGCGCAGCACGGCCAGACGCCGACCGACGGTGTCGCTGCGCGGGCTGAGTCGCTCGTGCGGCAGTGTCTCCCAGCTCGGGAAGGTCGCGACGAGGTCGGGACCGACGAGATCAGTGAGGGCCGCGGCCATGTCGTCGGCCTCGCGCGCTGTGGAGGTGATGACGAGTCGAGGGGCGTCCGAGGGAACCTCGCCCCCGATGAGGGCGACGGTCGGCGCTCGCAGTCCCGTGGGGGCGACGATGTCGACCTCGTCGCTCGACGCGCGGTGTCGGGGGATGTCCGCGAGTCCGGGCAGGCCGGCGATCGCGCTCATGAGCGGGGCGAGTGAGGAAGTCATTCTGCTCCGATTCTGCCGCATCCCACCGACATCCCTGCCATGGCCGGCTCCCGTGTGGCAACGTACGGCTCAGTACCGTCATCCGCGGCGGGACGGACACGGACCAGGGGGCCACGTGACAGAAGCCAGCCGGACACACCGCGCAGCGCGCTTGCTCGCAGCCCTCGTGGCGGTCTTCGCCGTCCTGTGGGCGGCGGCTGCCCCCGCCACCGCGCTCCCGGCTGACGCCCCCTTCAGCGTCTCCGACGACATCACCGACCGAGCCGGCGTCCTCGGGGACACCAGCGTGCTCCAGTCCGAGCTCGACGGTCTGCGCACGGACGCGGGCCTGCAGCTCTTCGTCGTCTACGTCGACTCCTTCGACGGGCAGTCCGGCGCCCAGTGGAGCGAGCAGACCTACGAGACCTCCGGCATGGGGGGCAACGACGTCCTCCTCGCGGTCGCCGTCCAGGACCGCGCCTACGGCATGTGGACCACCGGCGAGTCCGGTCTGGGCGAGGCCGATGTCTCGCGGGTGCAATCCCGTGACGTCGAGCCGGCCCTCGGCAACGACGACTGGGCCGGTGCCGTCTCGGCAGCCGTCACGGGTCTGCAGCGACAGGTCGACGACCCGGCCTCGGACCGCGGCAGCAACGGCAGCAGCGGTGGCTCCAGCGGCATCTTCTCCTTGTTCTCCGTGTTTTCCCCGTTCACCCTGTTCTTCATCGTCGTCTTCCTCCTGCCGGTCGTCGGGCGGATCATCACGATGATCACGCGTCGACGCGAGCCCAGCTCGGCCCCGCCCCCCATCGACCAGCCCGCGCCGGTCATGTCGACCAAGAGCACCGACCAGCTGCGACAGGAGGTCGCGACCGCCCTCGTCGACTTGGACAACGCGGTCCGTTCCTCCGCCCAGGAGCTGGCCTTCGCCCAAGCGCAGTTCGGCGACCAGGCCACGCTCCAGTTCACCTCCGCCCTCGAGTCGGCCCGAGGCCGCGCCGCCGAGGCCTTCCGCATCCAGCAGGAGCTGGACATCGCTCGTGGAGCCGGCCGACTCACCGACCCCGAGGAGCGGGCACGGCTGGCCCAGATCCTCGACCTGACGAGCGCGGCCGATGCCGAGCTGGACGCGCAGGAGGAGGAGTTCACCAGACTGCGCGACCTCGAGGCCAATGTCCCGCAGTTCCTGGCCTCGCTGCGTACCCGGATCACCGAGGTCGAGGCCCGCATCCCCGTCGCCACGCAGGAGCTGGCCGGGCTGGCCGCGACCCACCGGCGGGAGTCCCTGACGACCCTCACGGACAACATGCAGCAGGCACCGCGTCTCATCGAGTCAGCTCGTGGCTTCGTCACCACCGGTGAGCAGCACGTCGACGCAGGAGACCGCCCATCCGCCGTGTCTGCAGCTCGTGCCGCCGAGGACGCCCTCGGCCAGGCCGACGCCCGGCTCGAGATGGTCATCTCCGCACGGGCCGTGCTCGACGACGCCGTGGCCTCGCTCGACGCGGCTCTCGCCTCCATCTCCTCCGACCTCGTGGACGTCAAGCGGTTGCAGGCCAACGACCAGATGACGCTCTCGGCCGCCGGCGAGGCCCAGCAGGCGGTCGACGTGGGCACCAAGGCCCGCTCGGGCGGCGACGTGCTCGGCGCGCTCGCCGCCCTCGAGCGCGCGGAGCACTACCTCGACACCGCTCTGGAGCGCTATCGCAAGGACGCGGACCGCACGGCGGAGCGGACCACAAAGTTCGACCGACGCTACGAAAACGTCCGCACGCGCATCGTGACGACCGAGCGCCAGATCGACACGGTCCGCGGGTTGGTCGGCTCCGAACCCCGCACCCAGATCCGCGAGGCCTCGCGTCTGCTCGCCGCCGCGCACACCGAGCGCTCCCGCGACCTCGACAAGGCCTCGGAGCACCTCACCGACGCCGAGGTGCTCGTCGAGCGGGTCGTCGCGTCCATCAACTCCCGTCACGACGACGACTACCACGGCTTCGGCGGCGGCATCGGCGGCGGCCGCAACAACGGCATCGACGTCGGCTCCCTCATCCTCGGTGGCATCCTCTCGGGCGGCTTCGGCGGCCGAGGGGGCGGCTGGGGCGGCTCCTCGGGCGGCTTCGGAGGGGGCGGCTTCGGCGGAGGCGGTGGCGGTGGCGGAGGTGGCTTCGGCGGGGGTGGTCGCTTCTGACCCGGCGCCCCTCCCCCTTCGCCTCGCACCGACCTCGGCAGATCCCCACGATCGACCACGTGAAGACATCCACTCGCACCACGACCGGCGGTCCCACCGCCAGGAGGAATGCATCATGACCAAGAAGCAGACGATCCTCGGCCGCGTCAGCCAGCTGGCCAAGGCCAACATCAACTCGCTCCTCGACCGTGCCGAGGACCCCGAGATGATGCTCGACCAGCTCGTGCGGGACTACACCAACTCCATCGCCGAGGCCGAGGAGGCCGTGGCCCAGACGATCGCGCACGTGCGGATGGCCGAGGGCGACCTCAGGTCTGACCAGGAGGCTGCGACCGAGTGGGGCAACAAGGCCGCTGCGGCCGCCAAGAAGGCCGGCGAGCTCAGCGCTGCCGGCGACACTGCGGGCGCGGACAAGTTCACCAACCTCGCCAAGGTCGCGCTGGGTCGGCAGATCCAGCACGAAAACGAGGCGAAGACGGCAGAGCCGGCCATCACCGCGCAGAACGCCCAGGTCGAGCAGCTCAAGGCCGGCCTGATCACGATGAAGACCAAGCTGGAGGACCTGAAGTCCCGCCGCTCGGCCCTCGTCGCCCGCGCCCGGAGCGCCGAGGCCCAGTCCCGCGTCCAGGAGGCCGTCGGCTCGATGGACGTCATGGACCCCACGAGCGACCTCGGGCGCTTCGAGCAGCAGATCCGCGAGCAGGAGGCGATGGTCCAGGGCCGCGCCGAGGCCCAGTCGGCCACCCTCGACGACCAGTTCGCCGAGCTCGAGGACCACAGCCAGGACGCCGAGATCGAAGCGCGGCTGGCTGCCCTGCAGAACCAGGGCTGAGGCCCGCCCCACCCGTCACTCGATTCTCGGGTGACCCGAGAAGCACCGCCGTCGCAAGGGTTTTCACACCCTGGTGACGGCGGTGTTTCTCATGTCGATCTGACGCTTCGTGCCCCTCAAGGACGCGGCGCGTGCACGACCTGCTGGGCGTCGGTCAGGCCCTTGGCGATGAGCAGCTCGACGGCATCAGCAGCGTCGTCGACGAGGAAGGGCAGCTCCTTGCGCTCCGTCGACGAGAAGTCCTTCAGCACATAGGACGCGGCGTCCATGCGGCCGGGCGGACGGCCGATGCCGATGCGCACGCGCAGGTAGTCCTTGGTCCCGAAGGAGCTGGAGATCGAGCGCAGGCCGTTGTGCCCCCCTTCGCCGCCGCCGAGCTTGAGGCGCACCTCACCGAAGGGGATGTCCAGCTCGTCGTGCAGGACGATCGTGCGCTCGGGCGGGACGGAGAAGAAGCTCGCGAGCCCCTTGGTGGGGCCGCCGGAGAGATTCATGTAGGACTGCGGGATCCCGATGATCGCGCGCGCCCCGGGAGGCGTGCCCAGCCGGATGGACTCGGCGCTCGCGCCGGCCTTGTGCGCCCGCAGTCGCGCCCCCGCCCGCTCCGCGAGGTGGTCGATGACCATCGCGCCGACGTTGTGCCGGTTGCCGGCGTACTGCGGGCCAGGGTTGCCGAGGCCGACCACGAGCCAGGTGTCATCACTCACGGGGCCCCACTCTAGGCAATGACGAGCGGAGGTCCGCACGTCCCACCACAGGTATCCACAGTCGACGGCTGCCCGCCCTGCGAGGCGGTCGCCCGCGTGGCAACGTCCTGAGCATGGCTCTTGGTTCGCACCTCCGTCCCGACCCGACCACCCGAGAGGAGTTCGACATCCGGGCTCGCAACGCCCGCATGCGCATGGCCACCATCGGTCGCCGCCTCGACAACGTGCACAACCACCCCCACAACGACCTGACGCCGGACGACATCGTGGCTCTGCACGAGCGACTCGCAGCGGCCCGGGCCGGGCTGGATCTCGCGGAGCAGCAGGTGGAGTCGAACCCGTCGCAGGCGGCCCTGCTGCTCGACGAGGTCACGGAGCTGGCCGATGGCATCGGGGACCTGGCCCTCATCCGCACTCCGGTACCCGGGCCGACCAGCCCGGGTCTCCTGGACAGCCGTCCTGGGTCGACACCGATCCTCGACGCCATCTTCTGGCTCATCGACGGCGGGTTCTTCCGCCGACGCTGACACGAGCGGACAGACGAAGGGCGGGACCTCCGTGTGGAGGTCCCGCCCTTGCGGGTGCGTGTGGGTCACTCCTTGTCGGAGGACTCCTCGCCACCCTCGGTGGACTCGGCGGCCTCGGTGGCCTCGCCCTCGGGTGCGTCGTGCTCGATGCCGGCCTCGGCCTCGGCGTCGGCGAGCTCGGCCTCGAGCTCGTCCGCGGAGATCTGCTGGGTGATGTTGACGACGAGCAGCTCCGGGTCGGAGGCGAGCGTCGCGCCGGCAGGCATCTCGACGTCGCTGGCGTGGATCATCGTGCCGATCGCGAGGCCCTCGACGGAGACGATGAGGCTGTCGGGCAGGTTGGTGACGTCGGCCTCGATCTCGAGGGTCTGGGTGTCGACCGTGACGATGGTCTCGGGAGCAGCGTCGCCCTCGATGTGGACGGCGACCTCGACGATGACCTTTTCGCCGCGCTTGACCATGACGAGGTCAACGTGCTCGATGATCGGCTTGATCGGGTCGCGCTGGACGTCCTTGGCCAGAGCCAGCTGGTCGGCCTCGCCCTCGACGGCGATGGTGAGCAGCGCGTTGGGGTTCTTCAGCGCCTGGAAGGTGCTGTGGAAGGGCAGCGCGAGGTGGATCGGGGCCTCGCCGTGGCCGTAGAGGACGGCCGGGACCTTGTTGGCACGGCGCAGCTTGCGGGCAGCGCCCTTGCCGAACTCGTTGCGCAGCTCGGAGTCGATGCGGATCTCGTCGTGGGCCATGTGGTGCTCCTTGTGGTGGTTCGGCCCGCGCAGGGGAGCGGGCAATGTCTCGTGGATGCGGTGGCCTCGGCGTGGGACGCGGCGCGGACGGGATGTCGACGCGCAGGCAAACCCACGGGGCGGCACCGCGTCGATCACGGATCGCTGCGACCGTGCAGCGTCCCTCGCCGAGGCAACCCCGAGAGACTAGTGGACCTGCTCCGACACAGCAAGGTCGGACTCCGGCCCCTCCTCATCGACGCCCAGCAGCAGGCCGCCCAGGTCATCGGTGGGGAGCGGGAGACCGGAGCGCTCCCCTTCGCCCAGCTTGACCGCGACGACCCCCGCGAGGACCGCCACTCCCCCGACGATCTGCACCGGCGACATCGCTTCGCCGACGATCAGCCAGGCGAAGACGACGGCAAAGAGCACCTCGCTCAGGCCGACGAAGGAGGCGACCGTCCCGCCGAGCAGGCGCGCTGCGGCGATGCCGGAGACATAGGCGACGGCGCCCGCGACGATGGACAGCTCGACGATCGGGACCCACCACGGGGCAGACCATCCGGCGAGGTCGACCGGGGAGGTGTTGGCCGTCATCGGCAGCAGGCCGAGCGCTGCGGCGAGCAGCAGGCTCACGGCCCCCACGGCCAGCCCCGCCCCCGCGAAGCCAATCGGCGGGAGTGCGTCCTGCTCGTCCGCGGCCACGAGGAAGAAGATGACGAGACCAACGGCCGCGAGCAGACCCCACAGCACCCCGACCAGGTCGAGCTGGGCTCCCGACGCGACGTCGAGGACGAGGACGAGCCCGAGGACGGCCGCGGCGACACCGGCTGTGGTGAGCGGTGAGGGACGCCGGCCGTGGCGGGCCCAGACCCATCCCACGATGAGCACGGGCGCGAGGTACTCGAGCAGCAGGGCCACGCCGACCGACAGGTGGTCGATCGCCATGAAGTAGGCGAACTGGCACCCGGCCACGGCAAAGAGTCCGTAGGCGAGGATGCGCCATGCGTTGCGGCGCACGAGGTGCCACTGGCCACGCATGGCGATGACCGCCGGGACGAGCAGGACCAACGCCGCCCCCGCGATCCGGAGCGTGACGATCGCGCCGGGGCTCCAGCCGGTCGCCAGCAGCGAGGCGCCGAAGGTGCCCGATGAGCCGAAGGTCGCGGCCGAGAAGAGTGCGACGAGCAGCCCCACGGCGAAGGGGGCCCGCTGTGGGGTGGAGATGGCGGCCGCCATGGCTGCTCCTTGCGTCATGAGTCACGTAACCTGATGGTGATGACGCTAGACCTCGACGACGTCAGGAGTCAACATGGCCTTTGCCCATGACACAGACATCGCTCTGCGCACGGCGGCCGCCGTGGTCAACACCGCCCCCGGCACTCGGGCCGACCGCGCGGTGGACACCCTCTCGACCGCCGAGTCCCTCCAGGAGTTCTACGAGACCTGGGGGTGGACCGGACGACTCGACGGGGACGCGAGCGAGCTGGAGCAGGCACGTGCGCTGCGCGGTCGGCTGCGGGCACTGTGGCTGGCCGCCGACGACGCGCACGCCGTCGCCGACCTCGTCAACGAGCTGCTGCGGACGGGCCACGCCCTCCCCCAGCTCGTCGAGCACGGCGAGTACGGCTGGCACATCCACGCGACGGACGGGGACGCCCCCTTCGCCCGGCGGATGCAGGTCGAGGCCGCCATGGCCGTCGTCGACGTCATCCGTGCCGGTGAGCTCTCCCGACTGAGGGTCTGCGCCGCGGACGACTGCGACGACGTGCTCGTCGACCTCTCCCGCAACCGCAGCAAGCGCTACTGCGACAGCGGCTGCGGCAACCGGCTCGCCGCCGCTGCCTATCGGTCGCGGCAAGGCGGCTGAGCCTCCCTCGCCGCGGGATGCAGCGAGCCCCGCAGCCGGGCGGCTGCGGGGCTCGTGTCGTGCTGGGGTCAGTTGAAGAGGCTGGTGACCGAGCCGTCCTCGAAGACCTCGCGGATCGCGCGGGAGACGAGCGGGGCGATCGACAGGACCGTCAGGTCATCGAACTTCTGCTCGTCGAGGAGCGGGAGGGTGTCGGTGACGATGACCTCCTCGGCAGCACAGGCCTGCATGCGCTCGACGGCGGGGCCGGAGAAGATCGCGTGCGTGGCGGCGATGATGACTCCGGCGGCACCGTCCTCCATGAGTGCATCAGCGGCCTTGGTGATCGTGCCGGCGGTGTCGATCATGTCGTCGACGAGCACGCACCAGCGGCCCTCGACCTCACCGACCACGCGGTTGGCGACGGACTCGTTGGGACGGTCGATGTTGCGCGTCTTGTGGATGAAGGCCAGCGGCACACCGCCGAGCTGACGCGACCACTGCTCGGCAACCTTGATCCGGCCGGCGTCCGGGGAGACGACGGCGAGCTGGCGGTCGCCGTACTTCTCGGAGACATAGGTGGCCAGGATCCGCCGAGCCATCAGGTGGTCGACCGGCCCGTCGAAGAAGCCCTGGATCTGGTCGGTGTGCAGGTCGACCGTGATCAGGCGGTCAGCACCCGCCGTCTTGAACATGTCGGCCATGAGGCGCGCGGAGATCGGCTCGCGACCGCGGTGCTTCTTGTCCTGGCGGGCATAGCCGTAGAAGGGCATCACCACGGTGATCCGCTTGGCGCTGGCGCGCTTGAGGGCGTCGACCATGAGCAGCTGCTCCATGATCGCCTCGTTGATCGGGGTGGAGTGGCTCTGCAGGACGAAGGCGTCGCAGCCGCGCACCGACTCCTCGTAGCGCACATAGATCTCGCCGTTGGCGAAGTCGTAGGCGCTCGTGGGCACCAGCTCGATGTCGAGCTCCGCCGCAACGGCGTTGGCCAACGCCGGGTGGGTGCGTCCGGTGAAGACCATGAGGTTCTTCTCCGGGGTCCTGTGGATGCCGGTCACTGGGGTGCCTCGCTGCTCTCGGGGGTGGGTTCGGTCGAAGGGGGCTGTGTCGCGGCCTGTGCGGCAGCGTCGGTGGAGGTTCCGGCTCGGTGCGTGGCGACCCAGCCGTCGATGTTGCGCTGGCGACCACGGGCGATCCCGAGCTGTCCGGCGCCGACGGCGTCAGTGAGGGCCGAACCGGCGGCCACGTAGGCACCGTCAGCGACCTCCACCGGGGCGATGAGCACGGTGTCGGACCCGACGAAGGAGTGCTTGCCGATGACGGTCTGGTGCTTGTTGACCCCGTCGTAGTTGGCGAAGATCGTGCCGGCGCCGATGTTGGCCCCCTCCCCGATCACGGCGTCGCCGGCGTACGTGAGGTGCGGGACCTTGGCCCCGTCGCCGATCTTGGCGTTCTTGGTCTCGACGAAGCCGCCGATCTTCCCCTGCGCCCCGAGCTCGGTGCCCGGACGCAGGTAGGAGAAGGGCCCGACCGTGGCACCCGCACCGATGACGGCCAGGTGGCCCTCGGCGCGCTTGACCTCGGCGCCGTCGCCGACCTCGCAGTCGGTGAGGGTGACGTCCGGACCGATCCTCGCCTCGGCGCCGATGCTCGTGGCGCCCAGCAGCTGGGTGCCGGGTCGGATCGTCGTGTCCTGGCCGATGGTCACGTCGACGTCGATCCACGTGGTGTCGGGGTCGACGATGGTCACCCCGGCGCGCATGTGGCGCTCGCAGGTGCGTCGGTTGAGCTCCTTGCCGAGCGTGGCCAGCTGGACGCGGTCGTTGACGCCCTCGGTCTGGTCGAGGTCGGTGAGGACGTGGGCCGCGACCGTGCCACCAGCGGCCCGGGCCAGCTGGAGGACATCGGTGAGGTACTTCTCGCCCTGGGCGTTGTCCGAGGTGACATTGGCCAGCTCGCGGCGCAGCACCGCGGCGTCGAAGGCGTAGATGCCGGAGTTGATCTCACGGATGCTGCGCTCGGCCTCGGTCGCATCCTTGAACTCCACGATCCGCTCGACATTGCCGTCGGCGTCGCGCACGATCCGGCCGTACGCCTTGGCATCCGGCAGGACCGAGGTGATGACGGTGACGGCGGCCCGGGCCTCGACGTGCGCGGTGGTGAGCTCGCTGATCGTCTCTGCGGACAGCAGCGGCACATCGCCCATCGTGACGACCACGATGCCCTCGAGATCGGCGGGCAGCGCCTCCAGGCCGCACTCGACGGCACGGCCCGTGCCCTTGACCTCGTCCTGGTCGGCCGTGCGGCAGGCGATCTCGAAGCGGGAGCCGTACTCCTCGATGAAGGCAGCGACCCGGTCGCGCTGGTGACGGACGACGACGACCGTCTCGCTCGCACCGGCTCCGGCTGCGGCTCGCATCGCGTGCCCGAGGAGCGGGGCTCCGCCGATGGGGTGAAGGACCTTGGGGAGGGTCGACTTCATCCGGGTGCCCTCGCCAGCGGCGAGGATGATGACTGCGTCGGGACGGACGTCGTTCACGCGGTGTACTCCGAGGTGTCGGGGGTGCGGCCAGCCGTCTGGGCCGCCTCGCCACTGTAGCGGCCGAGGGGTCCGGTCCTCGACCCGTGTCCGGGCTCAGAGGAGGTCGCGCAGTCCTCCATCGGCCAGTTCCGTGGCGACCTGCCGGGCATCTGCGGCCGTTCGCGCCTCCCGCACACTGGCTGCGATGCGCTGGCAACCGGGGAGCGAGTGCAGCGACAGCGCGAGGCGCACCATGGCCACCTTGGATGGCGCCATCGACAGGCTCGAGACCCCGAGGCCCACGAGGACCAGTGCGAGGAGGAGGTCACCCGCCGCCTCGCCACAGACCCCGATCGGCGTCCCGGTCCGCGCTCCCCCGTCGCATGCAGCGGCGATGAGATCGAGGACGGCCGGCTGCCAGGGGTCGAGCAGGTCGGAGAGCTCACCCTGCATGCGGTCTGCGGCGAGCGCGTACTGGGAGAGGTCATTGGTGCCGATGCTCGCGAAGTCCATGTCGGCCAGGACGTGCCGGGAGCGAAGTGCGGCGGCAGGCACCTCGATCATCACGCCGGCCTTGGGCAGACCGTGCTCACGCACGCGTCGGGCGAACCAGTCCGCCTCCTCGGCGGTGGCCACCATCGGCGCCATGACGCGCACATCGGCTCCGGTGTCCTTGGTCGCGACGGCGAGCGCCTCGAGCTGGGTGTCGAGCAGCTCCGGTCGGGCTGCGGACAGCCGCAGGCCGCGGCGGCCCAGGGCCGGGTTTTCTTCCGGGCCGAGGTCGGCGAAGGCGAGCGGCTTGTCGGCTCCGGCATCGAGCGTGCGCACGACGACGCGGCGGTCCCCGAAGGGGGTGAGGACCCGTCGATAGACCTCCGCCTGCTCCTCGACGGTCGGGGCGGACGTGGCGGAGAGGAAGACGAACTCGGTGCGGAAGAGGCCGACGCCCTCGACATCCTGTGCTGCCGCTGCCACCGCATCCTCGACATCGCCGATGTTGGCGAGCAGCGCAACCGCGTGACCGTCGTTGGTCCTCCCCGGGCCGGTGGAGCCCGACAGCGCCGAGGCCCGGCGCTCACGCCGCGCGGTGAGGTCGGCGACGAAGGCCTCGCTCGGCTCGAGGGTCACGGTTCCCATGTCCCCGTCGACGGCAACGTGGGCTCCGGCGACCAGCTCGAGGGCACGGTCGCACTGGACGACCGCAGGGATACCGCGCTGGGCGGCGAGGATCGCGGTGTGGCTCGTCCGGCCACCCCCGCTGGTGACGATGGCCAGGACGAGTGCCCGGTCGAGGACGGCCGTCTCCGCCGGGGCGAGGTCCTCGGCGACGATGATGCTGGGCTCGTCGAGGTCCGGCACGCCGGGGGCAGGTACGCCCAGGACCGCGGCGACTGCCCGGGCTCCGACATCACGCAGGTCGGCGACCCGCTCGGCGAAGTACCCACCGAGGGCCTCGAACTGCACGACGAACTCGGACACCGCCGCCTCGATCGCGGTGGCGGGGCCCTCCCCTTCGCGCAGGTGCTTGCCAGCGGCCTTGAGCAGGCTCTTGTCCCGGGCGATGAGCGCGGTGGCCATGAGGATCTCGGCAGCGGTGTCCTCCACCCGGCCGGCCCGCTCCTCGAGGTCGCGGGCGACCGACTCGAAGGCCGCCTTCACCTCGGTGAGCGCCTGCTCCGGATCGGCAGCGGCCGACTCGCCCTCGGGCGCGCGGACGGGCGGGGCGACGAGCACCACCGGACCGTACGCGCTGCCCGGGGAGACTCCGATGCCGCGACGCGTGCTGTCCTCATCGGCCATCGGGCTCACCCCTGCGCGTCGAGGTCGGTCTCGAGGAGGGTGACGAGGCCATCGAGGACCTGCTCGGCGTTGTCGCCGTCGGCGGTGATCTCGACCTGCTCGCCGTGCTTGGCCCCGAGGGCCATGACCCCGAGGATGCTCGTCGCGTCGACGGACTCCTCGCCGGGGCGAGCGATCTCGACATCGAGGCCGGACTCGCTGGCCTGCTGGACGAAGAGAGCTGCCGGCCGGGCGTGGAGGCCGACGGACGAGGCGATGGTGGCGGTGCGACTGGCCATGGGTTTCTCCTGGTGTGGTGGTGGTCGGTGGTCACCGTGGACCGCACGTGGCGGACCGGCTCCCACTCTGTCAGGCGGTGACCCGCTGCGGGTCCGAGTGGGCACCCGCGGTGCGGGCCGCATGGGACTTGAGGGCGACGACGATGGCCGTCATGACGAGGACTCCGACGACGAGGGCCACGACGAACATGAGGAAGTTGCCCATGAGCGGCAGCACCCAGATGCCTCCGTGGGGTGCGCGGAGGGTGACTCCGGCAGCCAGTGCGATCCCACCGGTGAGGGCCGATCCGACGACGGAGCTGGCCATGACCCTGATCGGGTCCGCGGCGGCGAAGGGGATGGCCCCCTCGGAGATGAAGGAGGCACCGAGCAGCCAGGCGGCACGGCCGTTCTCTCGCTCGGGCTCGGTGAAGAGGCGCGGTCGGACGGTCGTCGCGAGCGCCATGGCCAGCGGGGCGACCATGCCGGCCGCCATGACGGCGGCCATGATCTGCAGCTGGATGGCGTCGGTGGCGGCACCGGCCGTCGCCAGGCCCGTCGTGGCGAAGGCGTAGGCGACCTTGTTGACCGGGCCGCCGAGGTCGAAGCCCATCATGGCGCCGAGGATGAGCCCGAGGACGAGCGAGCTGCCGCCGCCCATGCCCTCGAGGGCCGCGGTGAGGTTGTCCATCAGCCAGGTGATCGGGCGACCCAGGACGGTGATGAAGAGGCCCGCGGTGATGAAGGTCGACAGCAGGGGGATGACGACGACGGGCATGATGCCGCGCACGCCGGCGGGCACGGTCCACCCGGAGATCCAGCGGGCGACGAAACCGGCGAGGAACCCGGTGGCGAGGCCCCCGAGGAAGCCCGCTCCCATGGTGGCCGCGATCCAGCCGCCGACGATGCCGGGGACGAGGCCCGGGCGGTCGGCGATCGCGTAGGCGATGTACCCGGAGAGGATCGGCACGAGGAAGCCGAAGGCGGCGCTGCCCATCACGTACATGAGCGCGGCCCACGAGGTCAGGCTCAGCGGGCTGAAGCTGTTGGTGATGTTGAATTTGCCCTCGGCATCGAGCGCGTACTTGGTGATCTCGATGGCGCCCTGCTCACCGAGGGCGACCTGGGCGAGCATGAAGGACAGGGCGATGAGGATCCCGCCCGCGGCGACGAAGGGGATCATGTAGCTGACGCCGGTCATGAGCCACTGACGCACCTTGGTGGCCGTGGACACCTCGTCGTCCGCGTCGAGGTCGGAGGCGTCCGCGTCGGCGCCAGCGGCGTGCGCGGCGGCGCGATCGGGGTCCGCAGCCCACTCATGGGCGAGCTTGGTCGCCCGCTGGACGAGCTCGGGGGCATCGGAGACCGCCTTCTTGACCCCCACGTCGACCGTGGGCTTGCCGGCGAAGCGGCCCTTGTCCCGGATCTCGAGGTCATGGGCGAAGATCACGGCGTCGGCACGCTGGATGTCCTTGCGTGACAAGGGCTTCGAGCCCGCCGAGCCCTGCGTCTCGACCGAGATGGTGTGGCCGGCCTCCTTGGCCGCGATCTCGAGGGCCTCGGCGGCCATGTAGGTGTGGGCGATACCGGTCGGGCACGAGGTGACGGCGACGAGGTGGAGGGGCGCCGGGCCATCGGACGAAGGGGGCTGCTCCCCCTGCGCGTCGGAGCCGGGTGGCGTCGTGGTGGAGGCCGCGGTGGCGGAAGCCGCGGTGGTGGAGGTGGCTGCGGCAGGGGCTGCGGCCGCCGTCGGCTCATCGAGGGCCACCCGGGCGTTGACGATGTCGACGACCTCGGACTCGTTCGTGGCTGCGTCGAGAGCGGCGCGGAAGGTCTTGTCCATCAACGCCTTGGCGAGCTTGGGCAGGACCTGCATGTGCGCCTCTCCCCCGCCCTCGGGCGCGGCGATGAGGAAGATCAGGGTCGCCGGACCGTCCTTGGCCCCCCAGTCGATGCCCTCGGCCGAGCGGCCGAAGACGAGCGACGGTTCGGTGATCGCGGCGCTGCGGGCGTGCGGGATGCCGATGCCGCCGGGCAGCCCGGTCGCCATCACCTCCTCGCGGGCCCGCACGTCCTCGAGGAAGGCCTCGAGGTCGGTGCTGCGACCGGTCGTCACGAGCGTCTCGGCCAGGGTCCGCGTCGCGGCGTGCCGATCCGGGGCGGTCAGGTCGAGGACGACCTGGGATTCGGTGATGAGCGCCATCTGGATTCCTTTCAGCGGCTCAGTCGCGGACGGCGAGGGAGCGGTCGGGGGTCGTGGTCAGCTCGACGGCGATGCCGGCGAGGTCGTCAGGGGCGGGGACGCGGCTGCCGGGGAGGGTGACGGCCGCTGCCCCCCAGAGCACTCCGGTGCGCAGCGCATCTGCTGCGGGGCGCCCGGTCGAGAGGTCGTGGACCAGGCCGGCGAGCATGCAGTCACCGGCACCGACCGTGGAGCGTGGTCGGCCGATCGTGGCGCGGGCGTGGGTGGCGCCGGCGGCGTCGACGAGGACGGCTCCATCGCGACCGAGGCTGACCGCGACCCTGCCGATGCCGTCCGTGACGAGGTCTGCGGCGGCATCGATGACATCGCCGAGGGTGGTCAGGGCGGCCCCCACGAGCTCTTCGAGCTCGACGCGGTTGGGCTTGATGAGGTCAGGCCCCTCAGCGACGGCGGGACGCAGGGGGTCCCCTGAGGAGTCCACCGCCACGAGGGCTCCGGCCTCGCGAGCCGATCGCACGAGGCGCGCGTGGAGGTCCTCGGGCGCACCGGGCGGCAGGGAACCACAGGTGACGACCCAGACCTGCCGTGGGTCGGGCGCGGAGCGCACGGACGTGGCGACGGCATCGAGGAGGGCGCGGACCTCCCCTTCGTCCAGGGTCGGACCGGGCTCGTTGAGCTTGGTCGTCGTGCCATCGGGCTCGACGGCGGTGATGTTCAGCCGGACCGAGCCGCGGATGGGCACGCCGCGGCGGACGACACCGGCACTGTCGAGCAGGTCAGCCATGAGGTGACCCTCGGGTCCGCCCTCGGGCAGGACGGCGATCGTCGAGGCACCCTGGGCGGTCAGGGCCCGCGAGACATTGACGCCCTTGCCGCCCGGGTCGATCCGGCTGGACGTCGCCCGGTTGACCGCGCCACGGTACAGCTCGTCGAAGGTGACGGTGCGGTCGACGCTGGGGTTGGGAGTCAGCGTGATGATCATGCGCGCACCACCGCCATGCCCTCGGCTCCCAGCTCCGTCACGATGTCCGCATCGAGGGAATCGTCGGTGATGAGCAGGTCGATCGATGCGGTGTCCGCGAAGCGGTGGAAATGATCGTCCCCGGACTTGGTGGCATCGGCCAGGACCACGGCGCGGCGGGCCGCGCCGACCATGGCGCGCTTGCCGACTGCCTCCGCCTGATCGGGTGTGGTCATCCCGCGCGTCGGGGAGAAGCCGTTGGTACCGATGAGCGCGACGTCGACACAGACCTCGGCGAGGGCCGAGGTGAGCCAGTCCCCGACGCACGCACCGGTGCGGCCACGCACCCGGCCGCCGAGGACGTAGAGGTCGGTGTGGGTGTGGCCCTGGAGGATGGCCGCGGTGTCGATCGAGTTGGTGACGACCGTCAGTCCCTCCCGGTCCGGGATGAGCTCGGCCAACGCCCGGGTCGTGGAGCCCCCATCGAGGAGGATCGTGCCCTCGACCGGCACCTCGTCGAGGGCGCGGGCCGCGATGCGGCGCTTGGCCTGCGAGTTCTGGGTCGTGCGCGTGGCCAATGGCGGTTCGACCTCGAGTCGCTCGACCGGGAGCGCTCCCCCGTGGACCCGACGGACGGCTCCGCGGCGCTCGAGGACGGTGAGGTCACGACGGACCGTCTCGGTCGTCACCCCGAGGTCCTCGGCCATGGTCACGACCTCGACCCGCCCCTGGGCGCGCGCCGTCTCGAGGATGCGCTGCTGCCGCTCGGGTGCGTACATCGCGGTGGACTCCCTCGTCCTCTGGGGCGCCCATGGCGCCACTGCTGGTGGTGATGCGCACCACGATAGGACTCAAACCCACAGAAGTAAAGGAATCCAAACCTGTTTTTATGTTGTTATTTGATGGCCGCTCTCCGGCGACCCGAGGGCTGGGGTCAGCCGAGGGGGAAGAGCGGGTCGCCTGCGGCCACCTGATCGGCCATCCCGTCAAGGTCGAGCGAGTCCGCGGGCACGTCGAGGACCACCACGGGCACCTGACGTGAGATCGCTTGTCCCGCAGCCTCGCTCGGCAGGGATCCGGGGTCCCAGGTGATCATGGGGTCGCCGGCCACGACGGTGGATCCCTGTGCTGCGTGGACCTCGAACCCGACACCTTCGAGTCGCACCGTGTTGATCCCGAGGTGGACCAGCACGCCAGCTCCCTCCCCCACCACCACGAAGGCATGGGGGTGGATCTTCATGACCGTCCCCGCGATGGGGGCGACGACGGTCTGGCTGCCGTCCGGCGGGTCGATGACCAGCCCCGGACCGACGAGCTGCCCGGCGAAGACCTCGTCGATGCACTCGGTGATGGGCCGGACCCTCCCCGCGCAGGGAGCGAGGACCTCACTCACATCAGGTCCTCGATGTCGTCCGCGAGGTTGTCCGCCTCGGGGCCGACGACGACCTGGATGACCGTGCCCTGGGCCATGACGCCGTGGGCGCCGGCCGCCTTGAGCGCGGCCTGGTCGACCAAGGACCCGTCCTTGACCTCGGTGCGCAGCCGGGTGATGCACGGCTCGATCTCGACGATGTTGTCCGCGCCGCCGAGGCCAGCGAGGATCTGCTCTGCCTTGGTTGCCATGGTGATTCCCTCTTTCAGTGGTGGTGGATCAGTGTGAGTCGGTGCGGGTGACCTTGGCCAGACCCCGAGGGTTGTCGGGGTCGTGGCCGCGCGCCCGGGCGAGCCGCTCGACGAGCAGCTGGGCGGGCACGGCGAGTCCGAGGGGTGCGACCGACTCGGGCAGGTCCGGACCCGGGACGTGCACATCGCAGGCCCGGGCGAAGGGGGCGTCCCCGCCGATGCCGACGACCTGCGCCCCCCGGCGGCGCAGGTCATCGGCAAGGTCGGTCATGGGCTCGAGCATCGGCCCGTCGGAGGCCGCCACGAGCACCGCGACGACGGAGGGCTCGATGACCGAGATCGGTCCGTGGCGCAGGTCCGCGTACGAGTACCCGCGCACCGGGGTCAGCGATGTCTCCTCGATCTTCAGCGCGGTCTCCAGCGCCGTCCCCAGACACAGGCCGCGACCCGTGACGACGACGTGCGCGGCATCGCGCAGCAGGGCCACTGCGGGCTCGACGAGGTCCGCGGACCGCACCGCCGAGGCGACCTCGTCGGCGACTCGGTCCAGGTCCGACTCGAGGTCGGCGCCGAGGGCATCGGCGAGCACGGCCATCGCGACCAGCTGCGTGAGATAGGTCTTGGTGGCCGGCACGGCCAGCTCCGGTCCCGCCCGGGTGACGAGGGCGACGTCCGCCCCCTTCGCCAGCGGGGAGTCGGCGACATTGGTGACGGACACGATCGCGGCACCGTGCGAGCGCGCCCAGTCGACGCACTCGACGATCTCCGTGGTCGCGCCGGACTGCGACACCGCCACGAGCAGCGTGTCGGTGAGGTCGAGATCCGTGCGGTAGTGGGTGGCGATGCTCGGGGCAGCGGGCCCGGCGCTCACTCCCGCACAGGCCTCCAGGAGGTAGCGCCCATAGGTCGCGGCGTTGTCGCTGGAGCCGCGCGCGACGAAGAGGACACGGCGGCGATCGGCGAAGGCCTCGCGGAGGTCGTCGCGCAGGGGCAGCAGTGCGGCGAGGGTGCGCCGGACCGCGTCCGGCTGCTCGGCGATCTCGTCGGCCATCACGGTCACGATGCTTGACACCTCCCACCTCGACGTGGATCCTCACTGGTACGTACCAGACCGTACCAATGAAGGTGAGGATCCGGAAGTGCCCCGAGCACCCCTGGCAGGGCCGCGCCCCAAGCACGTCCAGCTGCGTGATGCCCTCACCCAGCTCGCGACCCGGCTCGGCCCCGACGCCGCCATCCCCTCCGAGCGCGAGCTCATGGTCAGCTTCGACGTCTCACGCTCCACGGTGCGCAAGGCCATCGAGGCCCTCATCAGCGACGGGCTGCTCCAGCGGGTGCACGGCAAGGGAACCTTCGTCGCCCGGCCCCGGCTCGAGAGTCGGCTGCACCTCGCGAGCTTCAGCCAGGACATGCGTCGACGCGGCCTGGAGCCCTCGACCCGGCTCCTGGGCATCGAGCTCGCCGCTCCCCCGCAGGAGGTCATGGACTGGCTCGGCGGCCCGCAGGCCTGGCGGGTGGACCGCCTCCGACTCGCGGACGGCCAACCGATCGCCCTCGAGGAGAGCTGGTACTCGGCGGCGCTGCTGCCCGACCTGGACTCCCACGACCTCGGCGACTCCCTCTACGCGTTGCTCGCCGACGAGTACGGCGTCGTCATCGACGCCGCCGAGCAGACCCTCTGGGGCGAGAGCGCCCTGGGCCGGGTGGCCCGGGTGCTCAGCAGCCCGGAGCACACTCCCCTGCTCGTCTTCCGCCGCCTGTCCACCAGCCTCGGCCGACCGGTCGAGCACGTGATCTCCCGCTACCGCGGGGACCGATACCAGCTGCACATGTCGTTGAGCCGGGACGACGACCCAACCCCGGCACCACCCGAAGGGAATCGCTCGTGACCACAGCAGACGGGCCCATCGACGTGCCCGGCGACCAGCCAGCACGCAAGAAGAAGCTCAACCTCGCACCACTCCAGAAGTTCGGCCGCAGCCTCATGCTGCCGATCGCCGCCCTGCCGGCGGCCGGCCTGCTCCTGCGCCTGGGGCAGCCGGACCTCCTCGGCGAGGACGGCCTGGGCTGGACGCACGTGGCGCCGGTCATCGGCGCCGCCGGCAGCGCCCTCTTCGACAACCTGCCCATCCTCTTCGCGGTCGGCATCGCCATCGGCATGGCCAAGAAGGCGGACGGCTCGACGGCCCTGGCGGCCGTCGTGGGATACCTCGTCTTCAAGGGAGTCGGGGACGCGATGTCCCCCTTCGTCCTCGGCGCGGCCCCCGAGGGTGAGGAGCAGGCCCTGGTCAACTACGGCGTCCTCGGCGGCATCGTCATGGGGCTCACCGCGGCCTGGCTGTGGCAGAAGTACCACCGGATCAAGCTGCCGGCCTACCTCGCCTTCTTCGGCGGGCGGCGCTTCGTCCCGATCATCACGGCCATCGCGGCGATCGTCCTCTCGGTGCTCATGAGCCTCGTCTACCAGTGGTTCGACGCGGGCATCACCAGCCTCGGTGAGTGGGTCGCCGACAACGAGGTCCTCGGCGGCTTCGTCTACGGCACGGTCAACCGGCTCCTCATCCCGACCGGCCTGCACCACATCCTCAACAACCCGCCGTGGTTCCTCCTCGGCGAGTACACCCCTGCAGGCGGAGAGACCGTCACGGGCGACATCCCGCGATTCCTCAACGGCGACCCGACGGCAGGAGCCTTCATGACCGGCTTCTTCCCGATCATGATGTTCGCCCTCCCGGCCGCCGCCCTGGCGATCTACCAGGAGGCCAAGCCGGCGCAGAAGAAGCTCGTCGGCGGCATCATGGGCTCGACCGCCCTGACGGCCTTCCTCACCGGCGTCACCGAGCCGCTCGAGTTCGCCTTCATGTTCGTCGCGTGGCCGCTCTACATCATCCACGCGCTGCTCACCGGTTCGTCGCTCGCCTTGGTGAATGCCTTGGGCATCAAGGACGGGTTCGGTTTCTCCGCAGGCCTCTTCGACTTCGTGCTCAACTTCAACATCGCGACAAAACCCTTGCTGCTCATCGTCATCGGGCTCGGCTACGCGGTCGTGTACTACGTGCTCTTCCGCTTCGTCATCCGCAGGTGGAACCTCAAGACCCCAGGTCGTGAGGACGAGGGCGAGGAGTCCCTGGTCACCGCGGACGACAGCGCGTGATCCTCACCGCCGATCGCATCGTCACCCCGGGGCGCACGCTCGCCCCGGGGTGGGTGCGCGTGGAGTCCGACCGCATCGACGAGGTGGGCGAAGGGAGTCCCCACTCCCCTGCCGATGGTCACCTGACCGGCACCCTCGTGCCGGGGTTCGTCGACGTGCACTGCCATGGCGGCGGGGGCGCGTCCTTCACCGTCGGCGACGCCGACGAGACGACGCAGGTGGCCGCCGCCCACCTGCGCCACGGCACGACGAGCCTGGTGGCCAGCCTCGTCACCGACGAGGTCTCGCAGCTCGAGCGCCACGTCCGCGTCCTGGGCGAGCTGGTCACCGACGGCGTCCTCGCCGGGGTCCACCTCGAGGGGCCCTGGCTGTCGCGGGACTTCTGCGGTGCCCACGAGCCGAGCCTGCTGCGCCCCCCTTCGCCCGAGGACGTCGCCCGGCTGCTCGCTGCCGGAGGCGATGCCCTGCGGATGGTGACGATCGCACCCGAGCTCGACGGCGCGATGGACGCGATCCGTCGGATCGCCGGGAGCGGGATCGTCGTCGGAGTCGGACACAGCGACGCGACCTGGGAGCAGGCGTACGAGGCGATCGACGCCGGGGCCACCGTCGCCACCCACCTCTTCAACCAGATCCGCGGGCTGCATCACCGCCGGCCCGGTCCGATCGCCGCCCTGCTCGAGGACGAGCGCGTGTGGGTCGAGCTGATCTCCGACGGGGTGCACGTGCATCCGGCCATGCTCCGACTGGCCCGCACGTCGGCGCCGGAGCGGATCATGCTCGTCACGGATGCGATGGGTGCTGCCGCTGCCGACGACGGCGACTACCACCTGGGGCCGATCCACGTGCAGGTTCGCGATGGCGTCGCCCGCACACCGAGCGGCGCCATCGCGGGGTCCACCCTGACGATGGCGGGTGCAGTCCGGCACTCGGTGGCGAGCGGCTTCACGCTCGAGCAGGCGGTGGACGCAGCCACCCGGGCCCCGGCCGCTGCCCTCGGGCTGACCGAGGTCGGACGGATCGAGGCCGGCACCCGCGCTGACCTCGTCGTCCTCGACGGCGACCTCGCGGTCACGGCGGTCATGTGTCGGGGCGTCTGGGAGGGTTGAGAGATGGCCCGGTACCCGCTCGTTGATCCCTTCGATGAGGGCGTGCTCGACACCTCCGACGGTCACCACGTGCACTGGGAGCGGGTCGGCACCCCGACGGGCAAGCCCGCCGTCGTCCTGCACGGAGGGCCCGGGTCCGGCGCCGCACCGTGGTGGCGCCGCTACTTCGACCCCGACCGCTACTGCGTGACCCTCTTCGACCAGCGTGGTTGCGGGCGCAGCCGTCCGCTGGCGAGCGACCCGCACGCTGACCTGTCGACGATCACGACGCAGCACCTGATCTCCGACATCGAGGCACTGCGCGACCTCCACGGCGTCGACCGGTGGCTCGTCCTCGGTGGATCGTGGGGTTCGACGCTGGGCCTGGCCTATGCGGTCACCCACCCCGAGCGGGTCAGCGAGATGGTCTTCTGGGGCGCCGTGACGACCACCCGCGAGGAGGTCGACTGGCTCACCTGGACGATGGGTGAGATCTACCCGGAGGCCTTCGACTCCCTGCGCTCCCTCGTCCCGGACGTCGAGCGTGGCGGCAATCTGCCCGCCGCGATCCACGAGCTGCTCGTGGACCCCGATCCAGCGGTCCACCACCGCGCCGCCCGGGCGTGGTGCGACTGGGAGGAGCGTCTGGCCACGCTCACCGCGCCGCCCGTGGCCAGCCCGCGCTATGCGGATCCCACATTCGCGCTGGGGTTCGCACGACTCGTGACCCACGTCTTCGGCCACCACGGCTTCCTGCCACCGGACGGGATCAGCGGGCGCCTCGACTCGATCGCGAGCATCCCCGCGGTCCTCGTCCGTGGCCGGCTCGACATCGCCGCACCGCTGGGCGTGGTCCATCGCCTCGTCGAGCGTCTGCCGCTCGCGACGCTGCACGTCGTGGAGGGCGAGGATCACAGCGGCGCCGAGGTCACGGACGGGATCATCGTGCGGGCGACGGACGATTTCGCCCGCTGACGGACGTCCGCAGTCAGTCGTCGAGCTCCTCGTCGATCGCCTCACCGGTGACGTCGTGGACGCGCACGCCGGCCAGGTGGGCGCCGCCGAGCGGCTCGCCGGTCCAGTGCACGAGCCCCCAGCCCTCGGTGGGGTGCCCCTCGAGCAGGATCATGCCGGTGTTGTTGATCCACATGCCCTCGACGTCGTCGGCGCCCAGATCGGCCACGAGGGCCGCGTAGGCACGGATGGCAGCGCCGTGGCTGAAGAGGGCGACGGTGTCGTGCCGACCGTGCTGCTCGGCGACGCCACGGACGGCGAGGTCGTAACGCCCCATGAAGTCGTGCCCCGTCGTCCCACCCGGCAGGGCGTGGTCGAGGTCCCTGTGCAGCCACGCGGACAGCCCGCCGAGGTAGGCCTCCACCGCCTCGCGGTCCGAGCGCATCTCGAAGCTGCCGGCGGCGATCTCCTCGAGCCCGTCACGCACGCGCACGTCGATCCCCCGCTCCACGGCCAACGGGCTACCCGTGAGCTGGGTCCTCACCAGCGGTGACGCATAGACCGCGCTGATGTCCTCGTCGGCGAGCGCGGCCGGCACCGCAGCAGCCTGCGTATGACCGAGGTCGGTCAGGCCAGCGCCCGGGAAGGCGGTGTCGAGGGCACCGGTGACGTTGTTCGGGGTCTGGCCGTGACGGATGAGGAGGAGTCGCACGCCAGCAGGCTACGTTGCGGTCGCCCGCTCGATCACCGCGACCAACGGCGCCGGCGCCCTCCGGAGATCCATCACCTCGACGAGGAGGCGGGCATAGTGGGCCTTGCGCCCGGACTGCGACCCGAGGAAGCGACGCACCAGTTGCTCACGCGCCCAACCCTCCTGGGCGGGCATCTGCGCCAGCAGCCGAAGAGAGCGCGCCTCCCCCGCGTCCTCGATGACGGCCTCCACCCCGTCGAGCCCCACCGAGCGGACCAACTCGTCCTCCAGGTCAGCGTGGCACGCGTGGAAGCCCCGCCCTGCCGGGCCCTCGACGTCGTCCACGAGCAGGCCGGCGGCGAGCAACCCCCTTCGCACGTGGCGCTCCTCGTCGACGTCGTAGAGGCCGGCGAGCCGTTGACCGAGACCGTGCGGGCCATGGCGCTCAGCGAAGGCCCTGACGTTGGTGATGCCACCCATCGCCACGACCTCGGCGCCATGGGACGCGACATCGCTCCCGAGGCGGTCCGCGAGCGCGAGCAGCGCCACCCGGTCGCTCTCCCCCTCGACCAGCACGACGGTCCGCGGTGCGCTCACCCGACCATTGAGCGCCTCAGAGCTCCGGGTCGCAAGCGGATATCGTCGCCGCCATGAGCGCCGACGTGCACCCGCCTCGTCTCGATGCTCTGCGGCTGCGACACGTCGTGCTCGTCGTGGCGCTGCTCAACTTCGCGTACTTCTTCGTCGAGTTCGCTGTCGCTCTGGGCGCCGGGTCGGTGTCCCTGCTCGCAGACAGTGTCGACTTCCTCGAGGACACCGCGATCAACCTGCTGATCTTCGTCGCGCTCGGTTGGCCACTCGCCCGCCGCGCGCTGATGGGCAAGACGATGGCCTTCGTCATCCTCGGCCCGGCCGCCGTGGCCGGGGTCGCGGCGGTCCGCCGCTTCGCCGACCCGGTCGCGCCCGAGGTGCTGCCGGTCGTCCTCGCCTCGCTCGGCGCGATCGTCGTCAACGGCACGAGCGGCTGGCTCCTCGCCAGCGTGCGACACGCAGGGGGCTCGCTCAGCCGCGCGGCCTTCCTCTCCGCCCGCAACGACGTGCTCGTCAACATCGCCGTCATCGGCATGGCGATCGTGACCCTGTGGACCTCCTCGGGCTGGCCCGATCTGGTCCTCGGCTGCCTCATCATCCTCATCGCCCTGCACGCGGCGTGGGAGGTCTGGGAGGTCAGCGAGGAGGAGCGGCTCGCGGCCAAGGCCCTCGCGGGTAAGGAGATCGACTGATCGACCGCCCTGCGCAGTGATCAGGAGGGCCGCTGCACCTCGGCGACCCCGACGAGCCAGGCCTCGCTGCGGGACGGGCGGTTGCGTCGGCGCTCCACGAACTCGCTGAGGATGGCGTATCCGTCCGTCGACACCTCGGCGCCGGGCGACAGGTCGTCGTCCGTCGTGGCCACGAGCTCGGCGGTGCGGGTGTCGACGATGCGGAAGGAGCTCTCCGACGCGTCGCTGACCAGCGTGTCGGCCGGCAGGTAGAAGACGATGAGCCGACCCCGCAGGTCGTTGGTGGAGATGCGGTACCCATCGGGGACGTCGACAGTCCCGATCTCCTTGTCGGCCAAGGCATCCTGCAGCGTCAGGGTGCCACCGTCGCGTGAGATGAGGAACCGGTCGTGGACGACCGACTGGCCGTCGGCGACCTCCTGACTCTGCTCGACTGGCGGTGCGTCGACGGTGACGAAGCCGTCGTCTCCGAGCAGCCGCACACTGTCGCCGCAGCGCACGACCGGCGTCCCCTCTGCGGACAGCCGACCACCGTGCTCACCGACTCCGTCGAGCCGCGCGCCGGGGCAGCTCGTGCGCGCCACCTGCTTGCCCGAGCGAAGGGAGGTGACCGTCACCTCGTCGCCGGACCGGTGCACCGCCTCGGCCTGACGGACGATGACACGTCCGCGTGGCGAATCCTCCCAGGTCCGGGCGATCGTGCCGGTGTCGAGGTCGAGCGCCTCGGTGGTCTCCTCGTCGGGGGTGAGGAGGACGTAGCGCTGCTCAGGGAGGCCATGGGGGTACAGGGGCGAGATCCGGACATCGCACCCCACCTCGGTGTCATGGCTCCAGGTCACGGCCCCGTCGTCGAGCGCGACCCCGGAGACGACGAGCCGCCCGCCCGGGACCTCCTCACCGAGGCGAGCCTCCCCGGCCGGTGACAGGCAGGAGACCACGGCTGCGTGCCGGGTCGACAGACCGATGACCTGCGCCTCCTCACCGCCCTGCACCTCACGGTCACCGTGGGCGACGAGCAGGTCCGTGGCCTCGGCCTCGATCAGACCGTCCTCCCGAGCGATGCGCACGTCTCCGCCGAGCGTCGAGATCACGGTGCCGTCGGAGGTCAGGACCGGCGAGCCGTAGATGCGCTCGCCTCCCCATCGCTCCCCGGTCGGCGCGTGCTCGACCCAGTCCCCGTCGTCGTCGCTGTAGGCGAACCAGCCGTTGGGTCCGATGGTCATGCCGTTGGGGCGATCGCCCGAGTAGAGGACCCTGCCGTCGACGGGCTCGGAGTGACCGAGGATCCACCGCCCGCCAACGACCGCGACGAGCACTGCGACGACGAACACCACGACGAGCTTGGCCAGGTCGGCCGCCTTGCTCGGCGTCTGCCGGTCAGTCGTGATCACGAGACCTTCTTCGGCCCGGCAACCCACGTCCGGGGTTGGCCCTCGTCCACGAAGTCCTCGTCCAGATCGGTGAGGACCAGACCGTCGGGTGACAGGTCCGCGCCCGTGCTCATCCCGGGGCCGGCTGCCAGCACGAGGTCGGCGGTCGTGGTGTCGAAGACCCGGTAGTCAACGGTGCTGCGTTCACTGCCCTCGGACACGTCGACGAAGGTGATCAGCCGCCCCACCGGACCGTATCCGGCGACCTCGAAGTCCTCCGGGACGTCGAGGTCGCCGATGGCCTCGCCGGCCAGACCGTCTCTCAGGTGGATGACGCCGCCCTCCCGTCGCAGGACGAGGTGCCCCACCGCCACCTCGTCGCCGTCCGCGATCGGCTCCCCGTCGGCGACCGGCGGCGTAGCGATCTCGGTGAACCTGTCGCCATCGACCGTCTGGACGCTGTCGCGGCACTCGACGAAGGGGGTCGCCTCCGGCGAGAGCTGGCGTGAGGTGTCCCCCGGGCCGCCGAGGGACATCAGCGGACAGCTCACCTCGGCGATCTGCTTGCCGGTGCGCAGGGAGCTCCACGTCGCGGTGCCCTGCCCGTCCGTCGCGAGCAGGTTCTCTCCTTGGACGGCGAACCAGTAGCGTTTGGCCCCGGACCACCGCTGGGCGACCGAGCCGGTATCCAGGTCCACCGCCATGACCTGCTCCTCGGCGGGCTCGAGGAGCAGGTAGCGCTGCGCAGGCAGCGTGCTCGGGTAGGCACCCTGGGCCACGTCGACCCCGCAGCCCGCACCCGTGTCCCGGGTCCAGTCGACGGAGGCGTCCTGGAGGTCGACCCCGGCGAGGACCGCGTGCCCTCCCTCGACCTCGTCCATGAGCCTCGACGGCTTCGGTGCCAGGCAGGTCAGCACGGCGACATGGCGTTCGCTCACGCCGACGAACTGGCTGTCGGTGCCCGGCCAGAGCCGGTCGTCGCCGAACTCCGCGAGGATCTTCGTCGTGGTGGTCGTGTGCGTGGATCCCTCGCGCTGCACGAGGATCCGCCCCCCGTCGGGCTGCACGACGACCCCGTCGGGGGTGATCTCTCGTCGGGAGGACAGGTCACCGATGGTCCAGCTCTCCCCGGTGCGGACATTGCGGGCGACGTAGTCACCCCCTTCGCCGGGGTGCGTGATCCATCCAGCGGGACCCAGTTGGACCGCGCTGTCTTCGCTGCTCCACAGGATCTGGCCCTCGACCTGCGGTGACGCATTCCAGCTCGTCAGCCGGTCGAGCCCGCCGGGCAGGAAGGAGATCACGCCGGCGGCGAACATCCCGACGAGGGCGAGCACCCCCACGACCGTGAACACGGACTTCAGGGGTCGACGGCGCTCGAGCTCGATCTCGTGTGGTGCGGTCACGCGACGATTGTGCCCTGACCTGTGAAATTGCTCCCCGGGTAGGAGTCGAACCTACGTCGCTAGTCCTGATTCAAAGTCAGGCGGGCCCTGCCGGCAGACCAACCGGGGAACGCCGCCGAGGCGGCACCGGTCAGGGTAGTCGACGCCGGGCGCTCCCTGTCACGGACAATGGCTGCATGACCGAACAACAGGATCTGGAGCGTGTCGTGCGACGCCCCCGGATGACGGGCGCCGCCCGTCGTGAGCAGCTCGTGGCCGTGGGTCGGAGGGTGTTTGCAGCGAAGGGGATCGACGGCACGTCCGTGGAGGAGATCGCCGCCACGGCAGTCGTCTCCAAGCCTGTCGTCTACGAGCACTTCGGCGGCAAGGAGGGGCTCTACGCCGTCGTCGTCGACCGTGAACTCAGCGCCCTGACCGAGCGGGTGACGGCAGCTCTCACCGCCGGCGGCACCGACCGGGAGACGATCGAACGCGCAGCACTGGCCCTGCTCGACTACATCGAGGAGTCACCGGACGGTTTCCGCATCCTCGTGCGCGATGTCTCCGGGGACGCCCCCTCCGGCACCTACGCCTCGCTCCTGTCCGATGTCGCCGCCGAGGTCGCCCACCTGCTCTCCGACGCCTTCGCCATGCGCGGTCTGGGCGGAGAGCACGCGCCGATGTACGCGCAGATGCTCGTCGGCCTCGTCTCGCTCACCGGTCAGTGGTGGCTCGAGACCCGCGCTCCCGGCAAGGAGGTCGTGGCCGCCCACATGGCCAATCTCGCATGGCACGGCCTGGCGGGGCTGGGTCATCCGGTCGAGGTTCCGCCGGCTGGATAGCCGGTCCGATCATCTCGACGGGAGTGCCCGCAGCGCGCTCAGGCCTGCTGCACCTCGACCCGGTTGCCCACGGGATCGTCGGTGTGGAACCGGCGGATGCCGGGGATCGTCTCGTCCCACCGCACCTCCCCATCCGCTGCACCGACGGCAGTCGCCACGGCCTCGATGTCCTCGACGAGCAGACACGGGTGCGCCTTGAGCGCCGGACGGAAGTCCGCTTCGACCCCACAGTGCAGCTCGTGGGAGCCTGCGCGGAACCACGCGCCACCCCGTGCGGCCAGCACCGCCGGCTTCGGGATCTCGGGCAGTCCGAGCACTCCGGAGTAGAAGCCCCTCAAGGCGTCCTCGCTGCCTGCGGGGCAGGCGATCTGGACGTGGTGGAGCCCGAGGACACTCATGCCTTGTGGCCGACGGCGAAGACCCGGCGGAAGGCCAGCAGCACCCCTGCGGGCGTGCGCGGGTAGGCGGCGGCGACCCGCTCGGCGTAGGTCGCGAGGAAGTCCGCGCGCTCGGTCTCGTCCGTCAGCACCTCGAGCATGGGGCGCAGGCCCGTACCCGAGACCCAGTCCAGGACCGGGTTGTCGCTCTCTCCTCCGGGGTCGAGCACGTGCGTGTAGGTCGTCTCCCATGCGTCCACGGCGAGCCCTGCCGACGTGAGGACCTGGAGATAGGTCGAGGGATCACCGGCCCCGTAGCGCTTGGTCGCGGCCTCGAGCTCGCCGCTGCGCGGGTGGTCGATGGCCACCTCGCGCATCAGCGCATGCGTCGGGGCGTCGAAGTTGCCGGGTACCTGCAGGGCGAACCAGCCGTCGTCCGCGAGCGCGTCGGCCCAGGACTCGATGAGCGGCAGGTGACGCGGGACCCATTGCAGCGCAGCATTGCTGACGATCACATCCGGCGCGGCCCCCAGGCTGGCGATGTCCCACTCGGCAAGGTCGGCGTCGACCCACTCGACGCGGGAGTGCGCATCGGCCGCGCGAGCCGCGGCGAGCATCTCGGCGCTGTTGTCGACGCCCACGATGCGGGCCTGCGGCCAGCGCTGCGCGAGCGAGAGCGTCAGGGGTCCGTTGCCGCAGCCCAGGTCGACGACGAGCCGTGGCTCCGTGGCCGCGACCCGACCCATGAGGTCCGTGAAGGGACGAGCCCTCTCGCCGGAGAACTGCCCGTACCGACTCGGGTCCCAGGTCGCCGTCATGTTGCCTCCTCCGTAGCGTCCGACGAGCGTAACCGTCCACGACGGGTTTGTCTCGATATCAAGATTCACGGTGGCGGGTATTCTCGATGCATGAGCAGCCGCCACGACCCCTCGGACGACGTCGACGCCATCGTCGAGGCCTGGCGACGCGAGCGCCCCGACCTCGACGTCGAGCCCCTCCACGTCTTCTCGCGCGTCTCCCGGTTGGCGCGCCTGCTCGACCTCGACCGGACCAGCGCCTTCGCCCGTCACGAGCTCGAGGGGTGGGAGTTCGATGTCCTGTCAGCGCTGCGGCGCGCCGGCGAGCCCTATGAGCTCTCCCCCGGCCGGCTGGTCCAGGAGACGCTCGTGACCTCGGGGACGATGACCAACCGCATCGACCGACTGGCGACCAAGGGATGGGTCGAGCGCCTCCCCTCGCCTTCCGATCGTCGCGGCGTCATCGTCCGCCTGACGGCAGGCGGTCAGGCCGCGGTCGACGCGGCCATGGCCGACCTGCTGACCCGCGAGGCAGAGCTCCTGGACAGCATGGCCAGCGACGAGCGGGGTGCGCTGACCCGCGCACTCAAGCGGCTGCTCGCGCCCTTCGAGGCCTAGGCTGCCCCGCATGTCCACCTTCCCCCTGGCCGTCGTCGCGATCGTCATCGCGGCGCTGCTGACCGCTGCGTGCGTCGGCCTGCTCGTCGCCCTCAGGCGTCGCCTGCCTGGCGACTCGGTCCGGCCGGCCCCCTACGGTCAGGTCCCGCCCGAGACCCGGATCCGCGTCGACGCGCTGCTGACCGAGGGCCAGACGATCGCTGCGATCAAGGAGGTCCGGCGGGCGACGTCCTGGTCGCTCGTCGATGCCAAGAACTGGGTCGACGCCGTCGCGCGGGGCGAGCAGCCCGGATCCTCCGAGCTCGACCCTGCGGCCTGAGCGAGGCCACGACCTACGTCCGCGGACTGAAGCGCGGCTGAGTCAGCCGACGAGCTCGGCGATCTCGAGCCACTCCATCTCGAGCATCTCCTTGTCCTCCGCAAGCCCGGCCAGCGTCGCATTCAGCTCCGCGAGCTTCGCGTGGTCGTGGACCGCGTCCGCCATCTCGTGGTGCAGCCTGACCTCACGGGCATCGAGCTTGGCCAGCTGCTTCTCGATCCGCGCCATGGTCTTGCGTGCGTCACGTTGCGCGGCGGGGTCAACCGTCGGCGTGGACGACGAAGGGGGCTGCGCTCCCCCCTTCGTCGTGCTCGCGGTGGCGGCAGCCATCGCGTCGGGACCACCGGTGGATCCCTGGGCAGCCCGCAGACGCAGGTACTCGTCCACCCCGCCGGGCACGTGCCGAAGGCGGCCATCGAGGATCGCGTACTGCTGGTCGGTGATCCGCTCCAGCAGGTAACGGTCGTGCGAGATGACGATGAGCGTGCCCGGCCAGGAGTCGAGCAGGTCCTCCATCGCGGCGAGCATGTCGGAGTCGACGTCATTGGTCGGCTCGTCGAGGGCGATGACATTGGGCTCGGCGAGCAGGAGCAGGAGCAGCTGCAGGCGACGCTTCTGACCACCAGAGAGCTCACCGACGCGGGCCGACAGGTGCTCGCGTGCGAAGCCGAGCCGCTCCAGCAGCTGAGCCGGCGTGTGGTCCTTGCCGTCGATCGTGAAGGTCGTCTTGGTCCGCGCCAGCACCTCGCGGACCCGGTCCGTCCTGATCTCCTGCAGCTGGGAGAACTGCTGGTCGAGGAAGCCGAACTGGACGGTCTTGCCGCGCTTGACCCGTCCGGTGGACGGCTCCAGATCCCCCGCGATCAGTGCCAGCAGGGTCGACTTGCCCACACCGTTGGCACCGAGGATGCCGGTGCGCTCACCCGGCGCGATCCGCCAGGTGATGTTGCGCAGGATCGTGCGCTCACCGAAGGCAAGGCTCACGTCCTCGAGGTCGATGACGTCCTTGCCCAAGCGCGCCACGGCCATCCGCTGCAGCTCGATGGGGTTGCGCACGGGCGGCACGTCGGCGATGAGCTGGTTGGCTGCCTCGATGCGGAACTTCGGCTTCGCCGTCCGCGCCGGGGCGCCTCGACGCAGCCACGCGAGTTCCTTGCGCATGAGGTTCTGCCGCTTCGACTCCGTCGCCGCATTCATCCGGTCACGCTCGACTCGCTGCAGGATGTATGCCGCGTAGCCCCCTTCGAAGGGCTCGACGATCTGGTCGTGCACCTCCCAGGTCTCGGTGCAGACCTCGTCGAGGAACCATCGGTCGTGAGTGATGACGAGCAGTCCGCCCGACCCCCTGGTCCAGCGCCTCTTGAGGTGCTCGGCGAGCCAAGAGATCCCCTCGACGTCGAGGTGGTTGGTCGGCTCATCAAGCGCGATGAGGTCCCAGTCACCGACGAGCAGCGCGGCCAGCGCCACTCGACGTCGCTGCCCGCCGGACAGCTCTCCGATGAGCGCCTCCCAGGGCACATCCGCGACGAGGCCGTTGATGACATCCCGGACCCCGGCATCCCCCGCCCACTCGTGCTCGGGTCGATCCCCCACGATGCACGCACCCACGCTCGCGTCCGCGTCGAGATCATCGGTCTGGCCGAGCACACCGAAGCGGACTCCACCGCGTCGGGTGATCCGACCCGACTGCGGCTCGATCAGGCCGGCGAGCATCCCCAGCAGGCTCGACTTGCCGTCACCATTACGGCCGACGAGCCCGATCCGGTCGCCCTCCTCGATGCCGAGGCTGACGGAGTCGAAGACGACGCGCGTGGGGTACTCGAGGTGGAGCGATTCCGCTCCCAGGAGAGGGGTGGCCATCAGGTCGTACGCACCGTCGGCAGGATGTGGGTCCCGTGGACCGGACCGGTGGCCCGCAGGATGTCGCCAGCGGTGCCGGATGCGGTGAGCGCAACGGCCAGGTCGATGGCCCCTTCGGCGCTGTCGGCAAGGATCGCGACGGTCGGACCCGACCCGGAGACGATGGCGGCGAGCGCGCCGAAGCCCATGGCCGCGTCGATGACCTCACCGATCGCTGGCTGCAGTGCGATGGCGTCGGCCTGGAGGTCGTTGTCGAGCACGGGCGCCAGGGCGGTCGGGTCACCGGACCGCAGGGCGCTCATCAGGGCCGAGCTCGGGCGGGGCTCGTCGATCTCGGTGCCGGCGAAGCGCTGGTCGAAGGCCGAGTAGACCATCGGTGTCGACAACCCGCTCGCGGGCGAGGGCACGAAGACCCAGTGGTAGGTCCCCTTGGCCAGGACGGGGGTGACGACCTCGCCGCGTCCCGAGCCGACGCAGGTCCCTCCGTGGAGCAGGAAGGGAACATCGCTGCCGATCCCGGCCGCGACCTCCTCGAGCTCCTCCTTGGGCAGGGAGGTGCCCCACAGGGCATCGCACGCCACGAGTGCGGCCGCGGCATCGGCGGAGCCGCCTGCCATGCCGCCCGCGACGGGGATCTGCTTGTCGATCGACAGGTGCACCGGGTCCTGGCCGCCGGTGCGCTCGGCGAGCGCGAGGGCCGCACGCAGCGCGAGGTTGGACTCGTCGGTCGGCACCTTGTCCGCGTCGCGGCCGCGCACCGAGCATCCCCACTCGTCGGCCAGCGCCACCGTCACGTCGTCGTGGAGTCCCACGGCTTGATAGACGGTGGAGAGCGAGTGGTACCCGTCCTCGCGCAACGGACCGACGAAGAGCTCAAGGTTGACCTTCGCCGGCGCACGCGCGGTCACGGCTGCGGGCAGCTCGAGCACGGAGGTCATGTCGTCACCCTAGCCATGAGCTCCTGGGTGATCCGCGCAAAGGCGAGGACATCCAGCTGCTCACCCCGGGTGCGCGGGTCGACCCCCGCCGCCAGGAGGGCCTCCTCGGCCACCTCTCCGGACCCCGCGATGCCGCGCAGCGCGGCCCGCAGGGTCTTGCGGCGCTGGGCGAACGCGGCATCGACGACCGCGAAGACCTGAGCGCGCGTCGCCTCGGTGGCCGGCGGGTCGTGCCGCACGAACTTCACCAGGCCGGAGTCGACATTGGGCACAGGCCAGAAGATGCTGCGGGAGACACGACCGGCGAGCGCCACCTCGGCCCACCACGCCGCCTTGACGCTGGGCACCCCGTAGGTCTTGCTCCCGGGCCCGGCCGCGAGTCGCTCGGCGACCTCGAGCTGCACCATGACCAGGACCCGCTCGATGGTGGGGAAGGTCTCGAGGAAGTGCAGGACGACCGGCACGGAGATGTTGTACGGCAGGTTGGCCACGAGAGCGGTGGGTGCGCTGCTGGGCAGCTCCGTGACGGTCAGCGCGTCTGCGTGCACGACCTCGAGCCGCTCCTGCGCACCGGGGGCGTGGACGGCCACGGTCTCCGGCAGCGCGGCGGCCAGGACCGGATCGACCTCGATCGCGGTGACCTGGGCAGCCTCCTCGAGGAGGGCGAGGGTCAGGGACCCCAGACCGGGGCCGATCTCGACGACATGGTCCTCGGCCGTGACATCGCCCGCCCGGACGATGCGACGCACCGTGTTGGCGTCGACGACGAAGTTTTGTCCCCAGTGCTTGGTCGGGCGCACCCCCAGCTGGTCCGCCAGCTGACGGACGCGGCTGGCGCCGAGCAGGCCGGAGCCCGTGGCGGGCTCGGGCAGGTCGGTGCTCATGGGGCGACTCTATTCATCAGCGGGATGGCTTCGACAATCGCGACGACGGGCCCCCGCGACCGCAAAGGTCTCGGGGGCCCGTCGTCGACACGCTCGCGAAGGATCAGGCGGCGTGGGCGCAGCCCCACGGGGAGAGACCACGCTGGGCCTTCACCCGGTTGGCGACGGTGATCTGCTCGCCGCGCGAGGCGAGGTCGGCACGCTGGGCGAAGTCGCCTCCACCGGCGCCGAGCCAGGTCTGGATGTCGAACTGCAGCCCGCCGTAGTAGCCGTTGCCCGAGTTGATCGACCAGTTGCCCGTCGACTCGCACTGGGCGATGCGGTCCCACATCGCGGCATTGGCCAGGTTGAGCCCGGCCGAGCTCTCAGGAGACGACGTGGGCTCCGGCGCCGGGGTGCTCTTCGGCGCAGAGGGCGTGGACGAGGGCGCCTTGGGGACGGATGGCTGGGGCTTCGGCGCCGGCTTGGCCTTGGTGCCCTGGATGACGATCTTGCTGACCGGCTGGCGGGTGACCTTGCTGCTGGTCACCTTGGTGGCAGAGACCTTGCCGTTCTTGTAGACGAGGCGCACGTTGTTGGTGCGCGTCCCAGCACGCCCCTCACGCTCGACCTTGGTCGTGCCCTCGAGCATCGAGGCGTCCTTCTTGACGACGGTCGTGAAGGGGATGGACTCGGCGCGCTTGTCCGCCTTGACGCTCACGCGGTCGAGACGGATCGTCATGCCGTCCTTGATCGCCGTGGAGGCACCCGGCTTGATGAGGTCGTTGGAGTCGTACCGGACCTCGGCCTCCCGCAGTGCCGCCTTGACCGTCGACGCCGTCACGGTCGCGCTGCTGCGCTTGCCGCCCACGAGGAGCTTGATGTCCTTGGGGGTGGACATCTTCAGGTCCAGCCCGTCGCGTCCGATGCCCATGCTGCGCGAGGCCGAGAGGACGGCGTCGCCGCTGTTGCGGATACCGAGCTCCTGGAGCGCGTCACCGACGGTCGTCGCCGTGGTCCAGTACTCCCGCTCCTTGCCGTCCACCGTGAGCGTCAGCTTGCGGCCGTACCGCACGACGATCGTCTGGCCATCGTCGACCGGGGTCTGCGCCGACGGGGTGACCACGTCGTGCTTGCCGAGCTCGATGCCCTGCTTGTCCAGGACATCCGCGACGGTGCCGCCGAAGGAGTGGACGGTGGACTTCTGGCCGTCGACCGACAGCGCGACGGACTTGTCCATGACGACGACGCCCGAGACTCCGAGGGCGAGGGCGCCGACGACGCCAGCTTGGGTGATGCGGCGGATCGCAGGTGAACTCACAGTGCTCCAGTGTTCGTACTTCCCGGGCACCGGTGGGTCCGCACACAGGGACCCAAGGATGGCGGGCACCGTGTCAGCGACAAAACATCAGGGGAAACCGGCCCCGGCCAACAGCGGACCACGATGCACCAGCAATAACCCGAAGGTCAAGTTTTGATAACGGAGCCTGTGCAGACACCCGGCCACCGTGAGGCCGCAAGGTCCTCCAACCCCCGAAAAACCGGGCCAGTCACCGCACCTGTGAGGTCGACCACGGGCCGTAGACCCGCTCGCTGTTGTCGGAGATCGCGGTGCACATCGTCGCGACGTCGACACCGAGGGTGCGCGCCATGACACGGACCGTGTGCGGCAGCAGGTACGGCGCATTGGCCCGGCCACGCTCCGGCGCAGGAGTCAGGTAGGGCGCGTCCGTCTCGGCGAGCACCTGCTCGATGGGCGTGTGGGCGAGTGCCTCGCGCAGTCCTGCGGCGCTCTTGAAGGTCACGGTCCCGGCGAAGGACAGCAGGTAACCACGATCGACGCACTCGCGCGCCATCGCCAGGTCCCCGCTGAAGCAGTGCAGGACGGTCGTCTCCGGCGCCCCTTCCTCGGCCAGCACCCGCAGGACGTCCTCGTGGCTGTCGCGGTCATGGATCTGCAGGGCCTTGCCGGTGCGCTTGGCCAGGTCGATGTGCCACCGGAAGGACTCCTGCTGCGCTGCGTGCCCCTCGGGCCCGGTGCGGAAGTAGTCGAGTCCGGTCTCGCCCACAGCCCGCACCCGCGGGTGCGACGCGAGACGCTCGATCTCGTCCCACGCCTCCTGGAGATGTCCGGCCTGGGCGAGCTCGGGGATCTCGTTGGGATGCAGGGCGACGGCACCCAGCATCGACGGATGCCGGTCGATCTGGTCGACGGTGAACCGCGCGCTCTCGAGGTCGCACCCCACTTGCACGACCCGATCGACGCCGACGGACGCGGCGGCAGCAAGGGCTGCAGCGACGTCCGCCGTGGTCCGCTCGTCCCCTCCGTCGGGCGCGATGGCGTCCGGGATGTCCCGCCGACGGATGTCGATGTGCGTGTGGTTGTCGACGACGGCGAGCGGAAGGGGGTCGGGTCGCGCCGCGACCTCGTCACGCCCCGCCATCAGCTGTCGTCCGACATGGCCGCCCGCTCGGCAGCGACGACCTCCTCGGGGTCGAGCTTGACGAAGACCGGGCTGGGCTTGGCGATCGAGGTCCCTACTGCCACAGGCGTACTCGCCCACGCGGGGAAGCCTGAGTAGTCACCTGTGATGACGGGGTAGCCGGGACCGCCGTCCAGGTCCTCGACCTCCTCGATGCGGGGCATCGGTACCAGCTCACCCTCGCCACCGAGGACCGCGTCGACGCGGTTGGCCGCATGCGGGAGGAAGGGGGCAAGGAGCAGGTTGCAGTCGCTCGTCGCCTGCACGAGCGTGTGCAGGACCGTCGCGAGGCGCTCGCGCTGGTCCTCTCCCTTGAGGCGGAAGGGCTCGGTGTCGGACACGTACTTGTTGACATCTCCGACCACGCGCATGGCCTCGGCCAGCGCCGCCTTGACCCGGTTGCGGGCGAGCAGCCCACCCACCTCGGCGAAGGCTGCCTCCACCCGGGCCAGGACCTGCGAGTCGACCTCCTCGAGGTCCCCCGGCTGCGGGATCTCCCCGAAGTTCTTGGCGACCATCGACGCCGTGCGGTTGACGAGGTTGCCCCAGCCCGCGACGAGCTCGGAGTTGTTGCGCTGGACGAAGTCCGGCCAGGTGAAGTCCGAGTCCTGGGTCTCCGGCCCGGCCGCGCAGATGTAGTAGCGCAGCGGGTCGGGACCGAAGTCCTCCAGCACGTGCCGCAGGCCGATGACGTGACCGCGGCTGGAGGAGAACTGCTTGGACTCCATCGTGAGGAACTCGCTGGCCACGACCTCGGTCGGGAGGTTGAGCTCGCCGAAGGACCCGGGCTCTCCCCCCTTCGACCCCCTGCCGGAGTAGGCGAGCAGCTCCGCCGGCCAGATCTGGCTGTGGAAGGTGATGTTGTCCTTGCCCATGAAGTAGTAGGACGTCGCCTCCGCGTCGTTCCACCACTCGCGCCAGCGGTCCGGCTCGCCGGAGCGACGGGCCCACTCGATCGACGCCGAGAGATAACCGATGACCGCGTCGAACCACACGTAGAAGCGCTTGGTGGGGTACTTGTCCCCCAGCTCCCCCGGGAGCGGGATGCCCCAGTCGATGTCGCGGGTCATCGCCCGCGGGCGGATGTCATCGAGGATGTTGAGGCTGAAGTTGATGACATTGTGCCGCCAGGTGCCCGTGGCCTCGCGTCCCTGCAGGTACTCGCGCAGCGCGTCGGCGAGCGCCGGCAGGTCGAGGAAGAAGTGCTCCGTCTCGCCGAACTGCGGTGTCGCGCCGTCGATCTTGCTGCGGGGGTCCAGCAGGTCGGTCGGCTCCAGCTGGTTGCCGCAGTTGTCGCACTGGTCGCCGCGCGCGTCCTCGTAACCGCAGATCGGGCAGGTGCCCTCGATGTAACGGTCGGGTAGGGTGCGGCCGGTCCTCGGGTCGAGCGCCACCTGCTGGGTCTGCTCGACGAAGTAGCCGTTGGCCAGACACTGCTCGAAGAGGTCCTGGACCACCTGGTAGTGGTTGCGCGAGGTCGTGCGCGTGTAGAGGTCGTAGGAGCAGCCCAGGTCGACGAGCTCCTCCGCGATGATCCGGTGGTTGCGGTCGGCGAACTCGCGCGCCGAGATGCCTTCCTTGTCGGCCTGCACGAGGATCGGCGTGCCGTGCTCGTCCGAGCCGCTGACGACGAGCACGTCGTGCCCTGCCATGCGCATGTACCGGCTGAAGACGTCCGAGGGGACCCCGATCCCGGCGACGTGACCGAGGTGACGAGGGCCGTTGGCGTACGGCCAGGCAACAGCGGAGAGAACCTTCATGCCGCTCATCCTAGGTTCCCGGCGCTCCCCATCCATCGGCGCTAGCCTGCCGGGAGCACGCGGGGGCGGCCCGCGCCGTCGAGAGGTGACGTCGATGATCGCTGCACTGACCGGGATGGGCCTGAGCGCCGCTGCCGGCCTCAATGCCTACATCCCCTTCCTGCTCGTAGCCCTGCTCGCGCGGTTCAGTGACATCGTCGTGCTGCCGAGCGGCTTCGAGTGGATGGACTCGTGGTGGGCGATCGGCGTCGGCGCGCTCCTGCTCGTCACGGAGCTGACCCTCGACAAGATCCCTGCGGTCGACAGCATCAATGACGCGGTCCAGACCTTCATCCGCCCCAGCATGGGCGGGCTGATGGGAGCGGCAACCGCCGGCGCCAGCACGTTCGACGAGTCCACGTGGATGCAGGAACACGCGTGGGTGGGCGTCCTGCTCGGCGTCGTCATCTCGGGGCTCGTGCACACGGGCAAGGCCGCGGCCCGGCCGGTCGTCAACGCCGGAACCCTCGGGATGGGGGCGCCCGTGGTGTCCACCGCGGAGGACGGCGCCTCCGTGGGCATCGCGCTCGTGGCGGTCTTCCTACCGGTCCTCGTCGTCCTCGTGCTCATCGTCCTCGCGGCGATGCTCATCAAGGTCTTCAGCCTCTACGCCCGCATGCGACGGCCTCGCCCCCGTGACCGGGCAGCGACCTGACGCTCAGCCGACAGAGGGGACGAAGGCAGTGATGATGCGCTTGCCGACACCGCGGACATAGGCCTCGCGCTCGGCGGGCGGCTTGGCCAGCGCACTGGCGAGGACCCCCTCCATCGCCGCGATGATCGCCTGGGCAGAGGTCTGCACATCGTCGACACCCGTGCGCACGAGGATCTGCCCGACGATCCCCTCGATCCGCTCTCGGGCCGGCTCCAGCGCCTCCGCGACCTCGGGCTGACGCATCGCCTCCTGCGCCAGCTCCGCCTTGGCCAGGAGGGCCTCCGGCTCCCGCAGCCACCCGGCGAAGAGATCGAGCGCGTGCTCGACGACGGTGGCATCGGACTCGCCGGCCTGCTGCTCCCCCGCGAGCGCCTCGACGCTGTCGATGAGACCGGCCGCGATGTACTCGGCGAGCGCCGAGACCAGCGCCAACCGCGTGCGCAGGTAACCCGACGTCGAGCCCTGCGACAGACCGGCCTCGGCGTCGACAGCGCGGTGGGTGAGCCCCCGCATCCCGCCGGCCGCGACGACCTTGGTCGCCGACTCGAGGATCAGGCGCATCCGCGGCGACAGGGTGGCGGTCTCGTGCGTGCTCATCCCACGCACGCTACCGGGTGACCCGGCGGTGGAGCCCCGGTGTCGGGCCGCCGTGGAGGCGAGTTGACGCCCGAGTTCTACGGGTGTAGATTCATCGTTGTCTTCAACAGATGTAGAAAGGAATGCACATCATGAGCATCGCCACCATCTCCGGCTTCGTCACCGCCGCACTCGTCCTCGTGGGCATCGCCCTGGCCGTCCTGATCGTCTCGGTGGGCATCGCCGCCGTCCCGTTCTTCACCCAGAACCACCGCGTCCGAGTTGCCCGCCGCGAGCCGCTCTTCCGCTACTACAGCCACCTCGCCCTCAACTGACGAAGGGGGGAGGCCGAGCCTCCCCCCTTCGTCCGTGTCGGTCGCTGCCCCGCAGCCGACCGACGCAACCCGGCGGCGGATCTAGGCTGGCACCATGTCAGCCGCACCGGAAGCCCTGCCCCGCCGGAGCGCCCTGACCGAGTCACTGCTCGTGCTCGGCGTCTCCCTGGGCGCATCAGCCCTGTGGTCGGCCCTCTCCCTGGCGCGCAAGCTGACCGCTGAGGGTGGCCTCTCCGGCCAGGTCACCGCGATGAACCAATCCGTGACGCCCGACCAGCCGTGGCTCGACCTGACCCATCAGCTGGTCGGCATCGGGCTCGCCCTCGTCCCCGTGGCCCTCGCGCTGCACCTGCTCGCCCGCCAGCACCGGCATCCCACACGACTCATCGGCCTCGACACACGCGCCCCATGGCGCGATCTCGGCCAAGGGCTCGCGCTGGCCGCCGCCATCGGGCTCCCCGGCCTGGCGCTCTACCTGCTCGCGCGGGCCCTCGACCTCAACACCACGATCGCCGCCTCCGACCTCAGCGGAGCCTGGTGGGCCATCCCGGTCCTCATCCTCGCCGCGGGACAAAATGCCCTCCTCGAGGAGGTCATCATGCTCGGCTACCTCTTCACCCGCTGGCGTGAGGCCGGCTGGTCGCCCATGGTCATCGTCGTGGTGAGCGCACTCGTGCGCGGCAGCTACCACCTCTACCAGGGCATCGGAGGGTTCGTCGGCAATGTCGCGATGGGGCTTCTGCTCGGCGCCGTCTACCTGCGGGTGCGGCGGGTCGCTCCGATGTTCATCGCCCACTGGGTCATCGACGTCGTCGCCTTCGTCGGGTACGCGCTGCTCGTCACCCGCGTGACCTGGCTGGGCTGAGCGGGCTCGCGGCGATCAGAAGTCATTGCCGCTGAGGCCGTCGATGCTCTTGGCGCCCTTGGGTTTGGCCCAGTCCTCCCGGCTGCTCCCCCAGTCGCTGTACTCCAGGACAGACTCCCGATCCCCCGAGCCGTAGCTCAGTCGGATGGGAGCCGGCGTCGCCGGATCGGTGTCCACCCACAGGATCCGCTCACCGCCGCTGGCCTTGTCCGCCTTGCGGATCGCCACGCGGTAGGCCTCCTGGCCGTCGAGCTCCTCGAAGATCGCGGGGCTCTGCTTGGCGTCGAAGGGGGTGAGCGACTTGCCGTAGAAGGTCTGCTGGAGCAGCGTCTGCGGGCGATAGGCGTCCATCGGCGAGTTGTCGAAGGGCACCGTGATCCATGTACCGGTGTTCTTGCGCATCGGGCTGTCGTCGGGGGCGTCCATGACCTCCAACCACGTCTTGTCGACCTTGACGTAATGAGCGGTTCCCACGGCGATCGTCTCCAAGGATCCGCCACCGGGGATCGAGAGCGTCGTGCGGGAGATGCCAGCCTTCTTCGACGTCGAGAGCAGGCCACCGGTGGAGCCCTCGGCCCGGATGCTGACCGTCAGGTCCCGATCGGCGTCATAGAGGGTGCCCGTGATCGTCACATTGTTGGTCGCGGCCATGTACTCACGCGAGGCAGTGAGGATGCTGTTGCCACTCGGGGGGTTCTTCGTCGAGCCTCCGCCCGTCGACGTGGAGGTCGTGGGCTCGCTCGTCGAGGTCGTCGTCAGCGGTGCTTGAGTGGTCGTCGACGACGTCGAGTCCGTGCCGCCCGCGATGAGACCACAGCCGCTGACGGACACGGCCACGGCGCCGGCCAGCATGATGCTGGCGCGGCGCCGGGCGTGCGTGACACGTGCGGAGATGACGCTCCCCCTCGTCACTCTGAGTCCTCAGGCCCCGCTGCGGGCGGCCCTGCGCAGATCCGCGTTGAGCGTGCTGATGACGTCGAGCGGGATCTCCTTGGGGCACGCCGCGGAGCACTCACCGATGTTGGTGCAGCCGCCGAAACCCTCGAGGTCGTGCGTCTCGAGCATCTTGACCACGCGGCCATTGCGCTCCGGCTGCCCCTGCGGCAGCTCACCCAGGTGGGTGACCTTGGCGCCGAGGAAGAGCATGCCGGAGGCATTGGGGCAGGCTGCGACGCAGGCACCGCACCCGATGCACTTGGCGGAGTCGAAGGCACGGTCGGCCTTTTCCTTGGGCACCGGCACCGCGTGTGCCTCGGGGGCAGCGCCGGTGTTGACGGAGACATAGCCACCGGACTGGATGATCCGGTCGAAGGCGCTGCGGTCGACGATGAGGTCCCGGATGATCGGGAAGGCATTGGCCCGCCACGGCTCGACCGTGATGGTCTCGCCGTCACGGAAGGAGCGCATGTGCAGCTGGCAGCTGGTGGTGCGCTCCGGGCCGTGTGCCTGGCCGGAGATCATCAGGCCACACATGCCGCAGATGCCCTCGCGGCAGTCACTGTCGAAGGCGATCGGCTCGGTGCCCTCGGCGATGAGCTGCTCGTTGAGGACGTCGAGCATCTCCAGGAAGGACATGTCCGGAGAGATGTCCTTGACCGGGTAGGTGACGAGTTCGCCCTTCGCCGTGGGTCCGGCCTGGCGCCAGATCTTGAGGGTCAGATTCATGCTCACTTGTAGCTCCGCTGCTTCAGCTCGATGAACTTGTAGTTCAGGTCTTCCTTGTGCAGGACAGGGGCCCCGTCGCCACCGAACTCCCAGGCCGCGACATACGCGAACTCGTCGTCGTGGCGCAGTGCCTCGCCGTCCTCGGTCACGGACTCGGCGCGGAAGTGGCCACCACAGGACTCGCGGCGGTTCAGCGCGTCGATGCACATGAGCTCACCGAGCTCGAGGAAGTCAGCCACGCGGCCGGCCTTCTCGAGGCTCTGGTTGAGCGAGTCCGCGGTGCCGAGCACCCGGACATTGCTCCAGAACTCGTCCTTGAGCTCACGGATGAGGCCGATGCCCTTGCGCAGACCCTCGTCCGTGCGCTCCATGCCGCAGTACTCCCACATGATGTGGCCGAGCTCGCGGTGGAAGGAGTCGACGCTGCGCTCACCGTTGATCGACAGGAACTTCTCAATCCGGTCGGTGACGGCGCTCTTGGCCTCGACGACGGCCGGGTGGTCCTCGGCGATCTTGTCGAAGGGGGCCTTGGCCAGGTAGTCGCGGATCGTGTTCGGCAGGACGAAGTAGCCATCCGCCAGGCACTGCATGAGCGACGAAGCGCCCAGACGGTTGGCCCCGTGGTCGGAGAAGTTGGCCTCGCCGATCGAGAAGAGACCCTCGACGGAGGTCTGCAGGTCGTAGTCGACCCACAGTCCGCCCATCGTGTAGTGCACGGCCGGGTAGATGCGCATCGGCACCTCGTACGGGTTTTCACCCGTGATCCGGGCGTACATGTCAAAGAGGTTTCCGTACTTCTCCTCCACCGCAGCCTTGCCCAGACGCTCGATGGCGGCGGCGAAGTCGAGGTAGACACCGCGGCGCATCTGGCGCGGGTTGCCGTCCGCGTCGACCTCGTCGACGAGCGGGCCGACGCCGCGGCCCTCGTCGCACCGGTTCTTGGCCTGACGGGAGGCGATGTCGCGGGGCACGAGGTTGCCGAAGGCGGGGTAGATCCGCTCCAGGTAGTAGTCGCGGTCCTCCTCGGGGATCTGCCGCGGGTCCTTGTCGCAGTCCTCGGCACGCTTGGGCACCCAGATGCGACCGTCATTGCGCAACGACTCCGACATCAGGGTCAGCTTCGACTGGTGGTCGCCGGAGACCGGGATGCAGGTCGGGTGGATCTGCGTGTAGCACGGGTTGGCGAAGTACGCGCCCTTGCGGTGCGCACGCCAGGCCGCGGTGACATTGCAGCCCATCGCGTTGGTCGAGAGGAAGAAGACGTTGCCGTAGCCACCGCTTGCGAGCACGACGACGTCGGCCAGGTGGGTCTCGATCTCGCCGGTCACCATGTCGCGGGCGATGATGCCGCGGGCGACACCCTCGACGAGGATGACCTCGAGCATCTCGTGGCGGCTGTACTCGGTGACCGTGCCCTTTGCGACCTGGCGCTCCATGGCCTGGTAGGCACCGATGAGCAGCTGCTGGCCCGTCTGGCCCGCCGCGTAGAAGGTCCGTGCGACCTGGACGCCACCGAAGGACCGGTTGTCCAGCAGACCGCCGTACTCACGAGCGAAGGGGACACCCTGCGCGACGCACTGGTCGATGATGTTGGAGCTGACCTGGGCCAGCCGGAAGACATTGGACTCGCGGCTGCGGTAGTCGCCGCCCTTGACCGTGTCGTAGAAGAGCCGGTAGACGGAGTCGCCGTCGTCGTTGTAGTTCTTCGCGGCGTTGATCCCGCCCTGCGCGGCGATCGAGTGAGCGCGGCGGGCGCTGTCCTGGTAGAAGAAGCTCTTGACGTTGTAGCCGGCCTCTCCCATCGTGGCGGCGGCGGAGGCGCCGGCGAGGCCGGTCCCGACGATGATCACGTCGAGCTTGCGACGGTTGGACGGGTTGACCAGAGCGGAGTCGAACTGGTGCTGCGTCCACATCGTGTTGATGTCGGCGACGTCGGGCGCCTTGGTGTCTGCGATGGGCGTGCCCTCGGAGAAGTACTCGCTGAGAGTGTCAGTCATGTGTCGGTGCTCCTGCTCAGAGACTGTCGATGAAGATGTAGACCGGCGGGATCAAGAACCCGACCACGATCACCGCAGCAACGACGGCGCCGATCGCACGAGCGCGAGCGCGGGCCGTGGCTGTGTTGTTCAGACCCATCGTCTGCGAGGCGCTGTAGACGCCGTGGTAGAGGTGCATGCCCAGGGCCACCATGGCCAGGACGTAGATGAGCAGGACCCACCACATGGCGAAGGCCGCACTGATCATCACGTAGGGCGAGTCCTTGATCGCCGCCGCGTCAGCCGCACCGTAGAGGTTGGGCTTGACGATCGTGAACTGGATCAGGTGGAAGACCACGAAGGCGAAGAGGGCGAGCCCACCCCAGCGCATGGTGCGCGAGGCGAGCGTCGAGCCGAGGTTCTTCTTCACCTGGTACTTGACCGGCCGCGCCGCGTTGTTGCGGGCGATGAGCCGCAGGGCCGCGTAGACGTGCCCGACGAGCGCGAGGATCAGCACGATCCTCACGATCCACAGCAGGCCGCCGTACGGGAGCATCGGCTCACCGAAGGTGCGCAGGTGGTGCGCATACGTGTCAAAGGCTTCCTGACCGGCCAGGGCCTTGAGGTTGCCGTACATGTGCAGCAGCACATACAGGATGAAGATGACGCCGGTGCCAGCCATGAGCATTTTGAGCCCGATGGAGGACGACGCCACCCCCTTTTTCTTCGCGGGGAGGGTCGTAGTAGCCACGGGCTCAAGGTACCCCGTTGTGAGGGGGCACACCCTACGCGGGTCACCCTTCGTGCATGTGACATTGCTCCGGTTACCGTGACGTAATAGACAACACATCTGTCCCGGAATTCCGGGACGCTGAGTGGAGGACCGCATGGACACCCCCTCCGAGACGATCGTCTCGGCGACCACGCCTCGGGGCGAGATCGCCCTGCGCGAGCGTCCTGACCCCCAGGGATCGGGAGTGGTGCACGAGCTCGTCGTCGCCGGCGTCTTCGCCATGGACAGCCTGGACACCTCGACCGAGGTGGCCCTCGCGCAGGAGGCCCTGGCCCGTGTCGACGCCCCGGACCGCGTGCTCGTCGGTGGGCTCGGGCTGGGTTTCACTGCTTGGCAGGTGCTCAAGGACAAGCGGGTACGGCACGTCGACGTGGTGGAGATCGAGGAGGACCTCGTCGGGTGGGCCCGACTGGCCCTGGCCCCGACCCTCGGTCTCGTGGCCCGGCACCCGCGCGTGACGATCCACGCCGGTGACGTCGACCTCGTGCTGAGCGGCGAGGCCGACCCGGCGGGACCGTGGGACCTCGTGCTCCTCGACGTCGACAACGGACCGAGCTTCCTCGTCCACGAGGGCAATGAGCGTCTCTACCGCGCCGATGCCCTCCAGGACACGCTCTCCCGCGTGGCCCCCCGCGGCGTCCTCGCGATCTGGGCGGCCCAGCGCGAGCCCGCGCTGCTGGCCACCCTCGAGTCCCTCTCCCCCACCGAAGAGGTGCTCCTCGAGGTCGAGCGCGAAGGGCGTCGCCTCGAGTACGCCCTGTACCTCACCCGCGCCTGACCTCTCGTCACCGAGCGAGCGCATGGGTTGCGTTGGCATGCCACCTCCGTGCTTGCCCGGCGTCGTTGTGCACGGTTGGCCGACGCTCTCGCGTCAGCCAACCATGCAGTTCGACGCCACCCATCGACATCGACGCCGGGCCGGGTCGCTGGGATGACGAAGGGGGAAGTCCGTCACCCGGCAGGCGCGGACTCAGCCGGCAGCAGCAGCCTTGGCAGCGAGCGGAAGGGCGGCGCGGATGGCGTCGAGCGCCGTCTCGTCGAGGGCGTCGGAGACGAACCAGACCTCGAAGGCGCTGGGCGGCAGGTGGACGCCGGCTTCGAGCATCGCGTGGAAGAAGCGCCCGTACGCCTGCGTGTCCTGGGCCTGCGCGTCGGCGAAGGAGCGGACCTGCCCGTCGCGGAAGAAGATGGAGAACATCGACCCGGCCCACTGGACGCGGTGGGCGACGCCCTCTGCGGAGAGAGCGGCCGAGGCGGCGTCGGCGATCGTCCGGGCCGTCGACTCGAGCCGCGGGTAGAGCTCCTCGGTGCACCCGCGCAGGGTGGCCAGGCCGGCGGCCGTGGCGACGGGGTTACCCGAGAGGGTGCCTGCCTGATAGACGGGCCCGTCCGGGGCGAGGTGGGCCATGAGGTCAGCGCGGCCACCGAAGGCCGCGGCCGGAAAGCCTCCTCCCATGACCTTGCCGAAGGTGAACAGGTCGGGCGCGCCGTCTGCGTAGCCACCCGGGTTGGCCCCCGTGGAGCCGGTCTCGAGTCCGTACCAGCCGGAGCGGCTGGCGCGGAAGCCGGTCATGACCTCGTCGCTGATGAGCAGCGCGCCGTGCGCAGCGGTGACGCGACGCAGGCCCTCGGTGAAGCCGGGCTCCGGCGGGACGACACCCATGTTGCCCGGGGCCGCCTCGGTGATGACCGCGGCGATCTCCTGGCCGCGGACGGCGAAGAGCTCCTCGACGGCCGCGAGGTCGTTGTACGGCAGGACGATCGTCTCCCCCGCGGCCGACGCCGGCACACCGGCAGAGTCGGGCAGGGCGAAGGTCGCGACACCCGAGCCGGCCTGTGCAAGCAGGGCGTCGACGTGCCCGTGGTAGCAGCCGGCAAACTTCACGACGACCGAGCGGCCGGTCGCACCGCGGGCCAGGCGAAGGGCGGACATCGTCGCCTCGGTCCCGGAGGAGACCAGACGCACCTGCTCCAGCGGCTCCACCCGGTCAACGATCTCGGCGGCCAGCGCCACCTCGTTCTCGCTGGGCGTGCCGAAGGAGAAGCCCTTGGCCGCGGCAGCGGTCACGGCGTCGAGCACGTCGGGGTGCGCGTGGCCGAGGATCATCGGACCCCAGGAGCACACGAGGTCGACGTACCGGTTGCCGTCGACATCGGTGAGCCAGGCTCCCTTCGCGCTGTCGATGAAGCGCGGGACTCCCCCGACCCCACCGAAGGCGCGCACCGGCGAGTTGACCCCACCCGGGATCACCGTGCGGGCACGATCGAAGAGGGCCTGCGAACCAGTCGTCGAGAGCGTCATGCCCCCAGTCTCCCAAACGGCGAGGAGCCCTCAGTCGTCGAGGCCGATCTCGTGGTGTGCGGGAGCCATCCGGTCACGCAGCGCCGCCATCGCGACCCCGAGCCCCTCGAACTCCTCGGGCGTCAGGGTGTCCACGAGGTGCCGTCGCACGGACTCCACGTGCACGCGCGACAGCTCGTCGAGCGCATCGCGCCCGGCGTCGGTCAGTGAGATCTCGACGCCGCGGCCGTCGTCGGTGGAGCGGCAGCGCTCCACCCAGCCACGCTTCTCCAGCCGGGTGGCCGTGTGCGTCACGCGGGAGCGGGACTGGATGATGTCGTCGGCCAGCCGCGACATCCGGGTCCGCTGGTCCGGCGACTCCGACAGCATGGAGAGCAGCTCGTACTCGGTCAGCTGGATGTTCAGAGGCGCGAGGTCATCAGCGAGCGCACGCTCGAGCAGGCGCGACCCACGCAGGTAGGCGCGCCAGTGCTCCTGCTCGCGGGGGGTGAGCCACGCGGTCTCGCTCACAGCCGTCCCGCGATCTCGAGCGCGAAGTAGGTGAGCACGATCTGGGCGCCCGCCCGCTTGATGTGTACCAGCGACTCGGTGACCGCGGCGTCGCGGTCGATCCAACCGCGCTCGGCGGCCGCGACGATCTGGGCGTACTCACCCGAGATCTGGTAGGCCGCCACGGGCACCGGGGACATCTCCGCCGCCGCGGCGATGATGTCCAGGTGCGGCTGAGCCGGCTTGACCATGATGATGTCGGCGCCCTCGGCGAGGTCGAGCTCGATCTCGCGCAGCGACTCGGTCGCGTTGGCGGGGTCCTGCTGGTAGGTGGCGCGGTCCCCGCTCAGGGAGGACTGGACGGCCTCGCGGAAGGGCCCGTAGAGCGCGGAGGTGTACTTCGCGGCGTAGGCCAGCACGAGGGTGTCGGTGTACCCCGCGTCATCGAGAACGGCCCGCACGTGGGCGACCTGGCCGTCCATCATCCCGGACAGCCCGAGCACGTGGGAGCCGGCCGCGGCCTGGGCCAGGGCCATGTCGGCGTAGCGCTCGAGGGTGGCGTCGTTGTCGACGACGCTGTGGCCGTCGAGGGTCGTCGTCAGGACCCCGCAGTGACCGTGGTCGGTGAACTCGTCGAGGCAGAGGTCGGTCATGACGACGAGACGGTCGCCGACGGCGTCGACGACGGCCCGGGTCGCGATGTTGAGGATCCCCTGGGGGTCGTCGGCACCGGACCCGCGGGCATCCTTGGCCTGCGGGACACCGAAGAGCATGATCCCGCCGAGGCCGGCATCGACACAGGCCCTGGCCTCGTCGACGAGCGACTCGACGGTGTGCTGCACGACGCCCGGCATCGAGGTGATGTCGACCGGCGCCTCGATGCCCTCACGGACGAAGACCGGCAGGACGAGATCGGCCGGGTGCAGCCGAGTCTGCGCGACGAGACGACGCAGGGGGACGCTCCCCCGCAGTCGCCGCGGCCGGATCACGGGCCCGGCCGGACGAGGACCGGCGGGGCTCACCCCTTCGCCTTGCGTCGGCTCGACGACTTCTTGCGCCGATCGCTCGGCCGGGTGACCTCTTCACCAGCCTCGAGGGCTGCCGCAGCCAGCTCCCGGCCGTGGGCGGCCAGCGCCTCGACGAGGCTCTCACCGGTCGCCTCGGGGGCCATGACGTCGACCCGCAGTCCGGCCTCCTCGGCCGTCTTGACGGTCGCCGGCCCGATGCAGGCGATGACGGTGGACGGGTGCGGCTTGCCGGCGATGCCGACGAGGTTGCGCACCGTGGAGGAGGAGGTGAAGACGACCGCGTCGAAGGCGCCCTGCTTGATGGCATCGCGCACGGGTGCCGGGGGCGGCGTGGCCCGCACGGTGCGGTAGGCCGTCACGTCGTCGACCTGCCAGCCCATGTCCTGCAGGCCGGCGACGAGGGTGTCGGTGGCGATGTCGGCTCGCGGCAGGAAGACGCGGTCCATCGGGTCGAGGACCTCGTCGTAGGGAGGCCACTCCTCGAGCAGCCCCTTGGCCGACATCTCACCCGTGGGCACGAGATCGGGCTCCAGGCCCCAGTCGCGCAGCGCGTCCGCGGTGACTCCGCCGACGGCAGCGATCTTCAGCCCCGAGAAGGCGCGGGCGTCGAGGCCGAACTCCTGGAACTTTTCCCGGATGGCCTTGACCGCGTTGACCGAGGTGAACCCGATCCACTGGTAACGCCCGGTGACCAGACCGCGCACAGCGCGCTCGACGGCCTGCGGCGTGCGGGGCGGCTCGACGCTGATCGTCGGGACGACCTGACTGGTCGCGCCGTGACCGAGCAGCTGCTTGGTCATGGGCCCGGCCTGGTCCTTGGTCCGGGGGATGAGCACGCTCCACCCGTAGAGCGGCTTGGTCTCGAACCACGAGAGGCTCTCGCGCAGGCCGACGGTCGAGCCGATGACGGCCAGGGTCGGCACCTCGAGGCCGACGATCGCCTCGGCCGCCTCCTCGAGGGTCGTCTGCCGCGTCGTCTGGTGAGTCGTCGTGCCGCCCCGCGTCAGGGCGACCGGGGTCCCAGCAGCGCGGCCCGCGGCGAGCAGGTCGGTGAAGGCCTGGACCAGGTGCTCGGGCAGGCCGAGCAGCACGAGCGTGACATCGTCCGCGACCGATGCCGACAGGTCGGCGCGCTTGGCCCCGGACACGCTCACCACGTGCAGCGCACTGGTCGAGCGCGAGGTGAGCGGGACACCGGCATAGGCAGGGACCGCGCTCACGGCGGAGACACCAGGGACGATGTCGAAGTCGATGCCGGCCTTGACGAGGGCCTGCGCCTCCTCGGCCAGACCGTTGAAGGTGGCCGGGTCGCCGTCCATGAGCCGCACGACGAGACCCGCCTTGTGCGCCTTGGCGGTCTTGACGACGAGCTTGGCGCGCATGGCGTGCGTCAGCTGCTGGCCGTGCTCGCCGTGACTGGCGTCGACGACGTCGACGTCCTCGCCGGTCATCGAGGCGACGATGTCCTCGTTGGTCAGCTGGTCGGTGATGACCGCGTCCGCTCGACCGAGCAGGTCGACCGCGGCGACGGTCATCAGTGAGACATCACCCGGCCCGGCACCGACGAAGGCGACACGCGCCGGTCGGCGGGAGGCGGCGGAGGGGGTTGCGGCAGAGCGCTGGGGGGTCACTGGACATGCTCCGAAGCGGTCGAGGGGTGGGTGGCTTGCAGGTCGGCGAGCTCTGGGGCGCCGTCGGCGACGAGGGTGCGGGCGAGGCGACGACCGAGGTCCTCTGCCTCGCTCATCGGGCCGGTGATGGACCGGCGCAGGTCTCCGGTGCCGTCGGTCGCAGCGACCACGGCCCGGAGGGAGATGGCGAGGCCGTCGACGTCATCGACGATCTCGGCGAGGGCGCCGATGGGAGCGGCGCACCCGGCTTCGAGCTCCGCGAGGACACCGCGCTCGGCGGTGACCGCGGCGCGGGTGTCGGCGTGGTCGAGCGGACGCAGGGCGGCGAGCACCTGCTCGTCCCCCTCACGGCACTCGACGGCCAGGGCTCCCTGGCCGGGCGCGGGCAGCATCTGGATCGGCTCGAGCAGCTCGGTGATGTGCTCGCGCAGACCGAGCCGGGTCAGCCCGGCGGACGCGAGGACGATGGCGTCGAGCTGGTCCTCGCCGGGGCCGACCATCGCCAGACGGGTGCCGAGGTTGCCGCGGATGTCGCGGAACTCCAGTCCGAGGCCGAGTGCGGCCAGCTGGGCTCGCCGTCGCGGCGAGCCGGTCCCGACGACGGCGCCTTCGCCGAGCTCACCCAGGGTGAGACCGTCGCGGGCACACAGCGCATCACGCGGGTCGACTCGTGCGGGGATCGCCGCGACGACCAGTCCCGGCGCGGGAGCGGTCGGCAGGTCCTTGAGGGAGTGCACGGCGAAGTCGACGTCACCGGCGTGCATCGCGTCGCGCAGGGCGGTGGCGAAGACGCCCGTGCCACCCATGCTCGCGAGCGAGGCGCGGTTGGTGTCACCCTCGGTGACGATCTCGACGAGCTCGACCTCGTGGCCGGCCGCGCGCAGCGCGTCGGCGACGTGGCCGGACTGGGTCATGGCCAGGGCCGAGCGACGAGTTCCCAGACGAAGGGAGGTCACAGGGCACCTCCTTCGGCGTGGAGATCAAAGAGTTGGTTGAGCGCGTCCTCGTACTCGCCGAAGCGGCCATTGCTCGCCAGCTCCTTGGCGCGCACGGTGGGCTGGTGCAGCAGCTTCTCCACGATGCGGTGCACGGCCAGCTCGACCTCGGAGCGGTCCCCGTCGGACATCTCGGGGGTGCGCTGACCCAGTCGGGTCAGCTCGCGCTCGACGACCTGCTGGGCCGCGCTGCGCAGGGCCCGCACGGTCGGCGCAGCGATGCTCGCGGCCCGCTTGCCCAGGTGCTTGGTGACGGCCTCGCCGACGATCGCTCGCGCCTGCTCCACCTCGGGGACCGATCCGTCGGAGCCGATCCGCTCGCCCAGCTCGGCAAGACCCAACCGGATCACCCCGCTGAGGTCGGCCACGTCGTGTGCGATGTCGTGCGGCAGGGCCAGGTCGATGCAGGCCTGCGGGAGACCGCCACGGGCAACCTGGGCATCGGCGACATCGGGCAAGGTGATGGCCAGCCCCGTGGACCCGGTGCAGGAGATGACGACGTCGGCCTCGGCGAGAGCATCCGCGAGCTCGTGCGCCGGTCGGGCCTGTCCCCCCAGGCGCTCGGCGAGTGCGACCCCCCGCTGGTGCGTCCGGTTGACGACGGTCAGCTCGGCGACCCCGCGGCGGATCGCGCTGGTCGCGGCCAGGGCACTCATCGCGCCGGCGCCGACGACGAGGACGTGCGCGTCCGTCAGCGGACCGACGTGGGCCGCAGCGGCGTCGAGCCCCACGCCCACGAGTGAGCGGGAGACCTCATCGATGGCCGTCTCGGAGTGCACGCGCTTGCCGGTGCGCAGGGCCTGCTGGATGAGGGCGTTGAGGTTGCTGCCGACGTGGCCCCCGCTCTGGCCGCGCCCGAGGGCATCCCGCATCTGGCCGAGGATCTGCGACTCGCCCACGGCCATGGAGTCCAGACCGGCCGCGACATTGAAGACGTGGGCCACGGCCGCGTCTCCGTAGTGCAGGTCGAGGTGGGCCTTGAGGTCGTCGTGGGTGATCGCCGTGGCATCCGTCATGGCATCGGTGAGGTCCGCGACCGCACCGTGGAAGGCGCTGACCTCCGCATAGATCTCGGTGCGGTTGCAGGTCGCGACGACCAGGTGCTCCGTGATGTCGGGGCTGGCCGTCGCCGCCGCGATGATCTGCGACAGGCTCGACTCGTCGAGCGCGGCCCGCTCCAGCACGGAGATCGGGGCGCGTCGGTGGTTGAGACCAAAGGCGAGGAGACTCATCAGCCAGCTCCCTCCAGCAGCTCGTCGGTGACGGAGGCGGAGCGCTGCTGCTCGTGGAAGGCGAGGATCTGCAGCTCGGTGGACAGGTCGACCTTGCGCATGTGGACCCCTTCGGGAACCTGGATGGCAGTCGCGGCAAAGTTGAGGATTGAGCTGACACCGGCAACGACGAGCAGATCGGCCACGTCCTGGGCGGATGCTGCCGGCGTCGCGATGACCCCGATGCAGGCCTCGCCGGGGGTGACGAGGGAGCCCAGCTCTGCCATCGGCTGGACCGTCAGCTCGTCGAGCCGCTCGCCGACGATCTGGGGGTCGCGGTCGAGGAGCGCCACGACCTTGAAGCCCTTGGTGGCGAAGCCTCCGTAGGAGGCGAGTGCGCGACCGAGGTTGCCCATACCGACGATGACGACCGGCCAGTCGTGGGTCAGGCCGAGGGCACGGGAGATCTGGTAGGTCAGGTGGGCCACGTCGTACCCGACGCCGCGCACGCCGTACGAGCCGAGGTGGCTGAGGTCCTTGCGCAGCTTGGCCGAGCTGACTCCGGCGCTGTGCGCGAGCTCCTCCGAGGAGACGGAGAGCACGTCCTGAGCGGTGAGCTGACCGAGCGCCCGGAGGTATCCGGGGAGTCGGGCGACCGTCGCGTCGGGGATATCGCGCTTGGCGGCCTGATCGACGGACACGGTTGGGCTCGGGCTCCTCTCCCGGTCGAGGGGCGAGCGCCTCCTGACGACCGAACACGACGAGATTACGCCCTTGTGAACAAATGCACAAAGTCGCGGACCGACGGTGGACGTCGCGACCGGCTCACCCTCCGAGGGCCGCGCGCAGTCGCGCTTCGTCCACCCGCCAGTAGTCGTGCTGACGCCCGTCGACAAAGGTGACCGGCACCTCATCGGTGTAGCGAGCCAGCTCGGGATCAGCGTCGATGTCCACCACGGCGAAGCTGTCACCGGTCCGGGCGACGACGCCCTCGATGACCTCTTGGGCCACATCACACAGGTGGCAGCCCTGACGTCCGACCATGACGACCCGAGCGGAGGGAAGGGGGGACACCATGGCTCCTAGAAGAAGACCGAGCGGCGCGTCACGAGCACCGAGTACAAGGTCTGCTGGATCGTCTCGCGCACCTGGTCGGTGATCTCGAAGACCAACATCGGGTCGTCCGCGGCCGCGGGGCCGAGGGAGGCGGTGTCGATCGGCTCGCCGAACTCGATGATCCACTTGCTGGGCAAGGGGATCAGGCCGAGCGGGCCGAGCAGCGGGAAGAAGGGCGTGATCGGCGCGTAGGGCGCTCCGAGCAGTCGCGCGACCGTCTTCATGTTGCCGATCATCGGGTAGACCTCTTCGGCGCCCACGACCGAGCACGGGATGATCGGCACCTCGGCCTTGATCGCCGACGAGACGAAACCACCGCGGCCGAACCGCTGCAGCTTGTACCGCTCACGGAAGGGCTTGCCGACGCCCTTGAAGCCCTCGGGCCAGACACCGACGAGGTCTCCCCCGCGCATCAGCCGGTCCGCGTCGGCCGCGGACGCCAGGGTGGCGCCCGTCTTGCGCGCCACGTCACCCACGACCGGCAGCTGGAAGACGAGGTCCGCACCGAGCATCCTCAGGAAGCGCCGCTGCGGGTGGGCATCGTGGATGGCCAGCTGGGTCATGACCGAGTCGATCGCGACCGTGCCCGAGTGGTTGGACACGAGCAGCGCACCGCCCTCGGCCGGGATGTTCTCGATGCCGCGGACCTCGATGCGGAACCACTTGTCCTTGAGCAGGCGCAGCACCGGGAAGACGGTGTGGATCGTGAAGTCCTCGTCGAAGCCGAAGTCATCGACCGCGTAGTCACCCTTGACCCTGCGCTGGAGGAACTGCAGCGTCTCGGAGAAGCGGCGCTCCCACCCTTCGCCCGCCGCGGCACCGGCCGCATGGCCGAGGGTGCGCGAGGTCATCTGACCCGCGGAGAGCAGCACGGACAGCAGCTCGGCCAACCCGGGGACGAGCGCCTGTCCGCTCTCGGGCGTGCTGGCGGTGGAGGACGATGTCGCGGGCTCGGGTGCCACCGCGACCGGTCGCGGCGTCGAGCCTG
>NZ_BCSS01000020.1 GCF_001570985.1 Janibacter limosus NBRC 16128
GGCGACAGGGGGAGTCCTCCCCCTGTCGCCCGCCCCACTCCGTTGCCTAGGCTCGCGGTGAACCTCAGGGGAGTGATCACATGACAGGGGTGACGCACGGCGCAGACGCCGAGCGGCTCATGGGAGTTGCCGCGGACCTGACCGGGTCCGCACGCCGCACGCGGGACATCGCATCGACGGGCAGCATGCTGCTCACCGTCCTGACCGACGTGTGGCAGGGAGCCGATGTCGAGGACTTCGTCCGCGGCTGGGGAGTGGCCTGCAGCTCCGTCGAGCGAGCGGCTGACCATCTGCACCACGCCGCCGACGAGCTGCGACGTCAGGCCGATGATCAGCGCAGCGCCAGCGAGATCGGGCGCGGGCACCAGACCGGTGAACCCACGTCTCCTGAGCCCACGGCTCCTGAGCCACGGGACGACGGGGACCCGGACGGGGAGGACGCCGGCCGCAAGATCGGCCTTGGCCCTGCGGAGTTCCTCCGGCGCGGCCTGCACAAGCTCGGCACCGAGATCCTCCCCGACGGCCTGGACCTCACGGACCCCGTCGTGCTCGAGCTGATGCAGACCCCCGAGGGGCGCGCCTGGCTGCATTGGCTGCGCGACAACGACATCACCATCGTGCAAGGGGGCTCGTCGTCGCAGTACAGCCCCGGCACGGACACCATCTATCTCGGCAGCGACGCCGATGTGACCTCGCTGATCCACGAGGCCACCCACGCGCAGTGGGATGTCGAGGGCAAGGGCGTCGACATCACCGCCGTCAGCCGGCAGGAGTACATCGACGCCCAGCTCGACAACGAGGTCAACGCGATGGTCGCGGAGGTCGAGTACCTCCAGGCCACCAGCGATGACCCCGGCGCGATCGACGACCAGGCCTTCACCAGCTACACGCAGGCGCAGGACGCGGCCCTCGCCGACGGCGCCACCGCGCAGGAGGCCGCAGCAGCCGGCCGCGCAGCCATCCGCGAGCTCTTCACGGACGGCTACTACGAGACCGGAAACACCGGCCAGAGCTACCCGGAGTACTACGGGCAGGCCTGGGACGGAAGGAACCCATGAGCACCGACCAGGCGGCTGTCGACGCCCTGACCATCGCCGCTGCGGCTGACGACCCGCTCCTGGCGTCAGTGGCCACCGACCAAGCGACCACGATCACCCCCATCCCCCTGTCGGCCCTACCCGCCTGGCGGTTGCTGGACGTGCTGTGGCACGGGCCGGCACACCCGGTCCGGTGGATCGTCGCCGTCGACGACGACCGGGCGATCGTGATCACCGGACACCCGGAGCGGTGGGAGGCACTCACCGTCGACGCGGAGGTCACCACGGCGGAGCAGGCGATCGAGCTGGCCTGCGTCCGCACCGACGCCGTCCGCGACATGGCGAAGGGATATCGCCGCCTCTCCCGTGCCGCGGACATCTCCTTCCGTCTGCCACCGACGCACGAGGCCCGGTCCGTGCTGGAGATGGCCCGCACCGCCCTGGCCGAGGTGGTGACGCCGCCGAGTGCGACGGGCCACGGCCCGTGGACGGTGACGCTGTGGACCCTCACCGACGGAGCGCTCGTGCGCCACGAGGTGGTGGTCGCTCGTGACGGCTCGACCACCGAGACCACGCTCGTCGCGGCTGAGGACCTGCCGGTCCCGCTCACCCACTGAGCAGTGACCGGTCAGAGCGGGACGGTGCCGCTGTCCCCGAGATCGGGCTTGCTGTCGCTCACGAGGCCCTTGGCCATCTGCACGACCGTGGCGACACTGCCCGGTGTGGCCCAGTAGCGAGCCGAGTCCGCGGACACCGTGAGCACGATGTTGTTGGGGTTGTCCGCCCCGCCCTCCATGAAGGCACCGGCAGAGGGGTCCCACAATCGCTCGAGGAGCTGCCGGTCATCGTTGCGTGCGGCCGTCCCGCTCACGCTCACCCAGCCTCCGTCGCCGGAGTAGGTGACGTTGACCTGCGGGTTGGCCGCGATCGCCCGCATCTTGTCCGAGTCGGCCTCGGTGAGGAAGTGGATGGTCCCCGGGTCGTCGAGGTCCTGGGTGCCCATCGGCACCGACATCAGCCGCCCGTCCTCGACATAGGTGAGCACGGCGATCTTGGTGTCCTGCATGATCTCGGTGACGGTCTCGGTCTCGGTCTTGTCAGCCATGTGGGCCTCCTGCGTCGTCGGGTGGGTCCACGAGGCCCTACCCGCTCGGGCGAGGGACACACTCCTGCCGCTCGCGTGGTCAGAACCAGCGGCGCACCGTGGCCACGTACTCGCCGTAGGTCGAGCCGAACCTCTCGAGCAACGCCGCCTCCTCCTCGGGGACCTGGAAGAGGTCGATCACGCCGACGAACCCCGCCACCGGGATGAGCGCGAGCGGGTCCCCGCGGTGGATCGCGTAGCCGGCGAGCAGCAGCGCGTCCCCGAGATAGATCGGGTTGCGCGAGTAGCGGAAGACGCCGCGACGGACGACCTGGGTCGTGTCCTGGGGGCGCATCGGGTCAAGTGTCGTCCCGGCCGAGCGGACCTCACGGATGCCTGCGGCTGCGACGGCGATCCCGGCGAGGGCCACCGCTGCACCGAGCGTCGACGTGGCGGCCGACGTCGTCGACCCGCGCGACAGCAGACGCTGCGCGGCCAGCGAGGCCAGTCCGAGGACAGGCGGTGAGCGGACGATCGAGAGTGGCTTCATGGACCAACGGTAGTCGCCTCGCCTGCGCAGGGACAGGGCCGCGCGGCGAACGGTGGTGGCGAAGGGGGCTGCGTCGCCGAGCCCTTGTCGGGGCGCCCGCCCGCTGCGAAGGTGGACCCATGAGTGACGTCACGAGCAAGGCCAGCGAGCTCCTCCAGATGCACCAGACCGGCGAGATGCTGGTGATGCCGACGGTCTGGGACGCGTGGTCCGCCCGCGCAGTGGTCGACGCCGGGTTCCGTGCGCTGTCCATCGGCAGCCACCCGCTCGCCGAGTCCCGCGGCCAGCAGGACGGCGAGGCGATGACCCTCGACGACGCCCTCGACGGCATCCGGCGGATCTGCGGGGCGGTCACCGTGCCCGTCTCGGCAGACATGGAGTCCGGCTACGACACCCCGGCGGCCGAGCTCGTCGAGCGGGTCCTCGACGCCGGCGCGGTGGGGATCAATGTCGAGGACACCGTCCACTCGCAGGGCAGGCGGGTGCGCGAGGTCGCCGAGCACGCCGACTACATCGCCGCGATCCGCCAGGCGGCCGACTCCGCCGGGGTCGAGCTGGTCATCAACGCCCGCACCGACGCGCTGCTGCACGGCACCGACACGTTCCCCGACCCCCTCGCCGAGGCGATCACCCGGATCAAGGCCTGCGAGGAGGCCGGCGCCCGCAGCGTCTACCCGGTCAAGATCCCCGATGCGCAGACGCTCGCCGCGCTGCAGGCGGCGACCTCGCTGCCGGTCAATGTCACCGCGCACCCGGTGGACGGCTCCCCGGCCGGGACACTGCAGGAGCTGCGCGACGCCGGGGTCCGGCGGGTGACCTTCGGCCCCCTCCTGCAGAAGGCGCTCACCCAGTCGATCGCGGACCTCACCGGTCCGTGGCTCGGCACGGCCGGTCTGGGCGGCTGAGGCGCAGGCAGCACGCGACAGCCCGACCCGATGGGGGAGCCATCGGGTCGGGCTGTCGTCGGTCAGCTGGGGCGCTTGGTGGGGGCGTTGGCCGCGGTCAGGCCCGCGTCGCGCTGGACGTGGTCGCCGAGGATGCCGTCGATCGTGGCCAGGACCTCGGGCTCGAGCGTGACGCCGGCAGCCGCGACATTTTCGACGACCTGCTCGGGGCGCGAGGCGCCGATGATCGCCGCGGCGACATTGGAGTTCTGCAGGACCCAGGCGACGGCGAGCTGGGCCATCGTCAGGCCGACCTCGTCGGCGACCGGCTTCAGACCCTGGACCGCGGTGAGCAGGGCATCGTCATTGACCCGACCGGAGATCGAGCCGCCGACCTCCTCGCTGGCGGCACGGCTCCCTTCGGGCAGGGGCTGGCCGGGCAGGTACTTGCCGGTGAGGATCCCTTGTGCGACCGGGCTCCACACGATCTGGGACAGGCCGAGCTCCTCGCAGGTGGGGACGACCTCGCCCTCGATGACCCGCCAGAGCATCGAGTACTGCGGCTGGCTGGAGATCAGGCGGATGCCGAGGTCCGAGGCGAGGCGGTGCCCCTCACGGATCTGGTCCGCGGTCCACTCGCTGACGCCGATGTAGAGCGCCTTGCCCTGCCGGACGACATCGGCGAAGGCCTGCATCGTCTCCTCGAGCGGCGTCTCGGTGTCATAGCGGTGCGCCTGGTAGAGGTCGACGTAGTCGGTCTGCAGACGGCGTAGCGACCCGTCGATCGACTCACGGATGTGCTTGGCGGACAGACCGGAGTCGTTGTGCCCGGCGGGGCCGGTCGGCCAGTAGACCTTGGTGAGGATCTCGAGCGACTCACGCCGCTCCCCCTTGAGCGCCTCGCCGAGGACGGTCTCCGCCTTGGTGTTGGCGTAGACGTCGGCGGTGTCGAAGGTCGAGATCCCGTTGTCGAGCGCCGCGCGCACGCACGCCGTCGCCGCGTCGGCCTCGACCTGCGATCCGTGGGTGAGCCAGTTGCCGTAGGCGATCTCGCTGATCTTGAGACCGCTGTTGCCGAGGTGTCGATAGTCCATGTGACTCACGCTACGCCCGACGAGGGAGAGGGCGGCAACCGCGGCCTCAGGGGGTGACGTTGAAGCGTCCGAGGACGATCGCTGCGGTCCCCTCGTCGCCGGAGATCCCGACCTGAGCCTCGTCGGGCGTGATCCGACCGCCGGTGAGCCGCAGCCAGGTGACATCGTCCATCTCGAGGGTGACATCGCTCCCTTCGCTCGGGTCGAAGGGAGCGGCCCTCCCGTCCTCGCCCACCCGGCCTGCGAGCACTCGGCCCTGCGGGCCGGTGATGTGGGCGACGACGGCGGTGCCGGACGGCAGCCGCCGCAGGGAGATCGGGAAGACCCGGGTCATCAGTGCCGCGACGTGGGCTGCTCCGGCGCTGGCGGTCACCACCGGACTTCCGGTTGCCACACGGATGTCCTGCTCGTGCACCCACAGGTCGATCGGGCGGTTGCGCAGCCAGGTGTCGAGGTCCCAGCCGAGCTCGCCGACGAGGCCCGGCGCCGGTGCCTTGAGGTCGGAGATGTCGAGGTCCGCGAGGACCTCACGGCGACGGACGCACGCAGTCTCCAACTCCTCGAGCAGCTCTGCGGCAGAGCGGCCCCGACGCGCCACAACACCGACCTCGGTGATGTCGCGGGGCATGGGCCGGTTGCCCTCGCCCGCGATGTCGATGCGCCCGCCCTCGGGCTGTGGCATCTCCGCAGCCTCGGACTCCAGGTGCGCGAGGTGGGCCAGCACGTCCTGGACGCTCCAGCCGGGCAGCGCCGGCCTGGCCCAGTCGTCGTCGGTCAGCTCGCGGAGGACGGCAAGGAGGTCCTGGGAGGTCTCGTCCCAGAGGGCCAGTGGATCGGGTCGGGTCATGTGGGCAGCGTAGGGGAGGCCTCCCCATCGACCGTGGTGCCACAGACCTCGTACGGTGTCGACGAGCACACAGACCACAGATCCGAGGGGACGTCGATGACTGCGACGGTGAGCCATGGCGCCGACGCCGACCGGCTCGACGAGATCGCCGGCAACCTGCAGCAGGAGGCCCACCGCCTCACCAGCGCAGGCGAGCACGGCACCGGCATGCTGCGCACCCTGGAGGACGCGTGGCAGGGCGCCGATGTCGAGCACTTCTCCGCCGGGTGGACGGCGTCGCGCGAGCAGGTCGAGCGGGCTGCGCAGCAGCTGCAGGACGCCGTCGCCCAGCTGCGACGTGAGGCGCAGGATCAGCGAGTCGGGAGCGAAGGGGGCGGCACGCCCACCGACGCGGACGGGCCGGTGAGACCGGACACCAACGATGCCCGCGACGGGTTCTGGAACCGACTGCGTCGCCTCTTCGGCGACGACCCGTGGACTCCCAGGGAGGACCCGGGCGCCGACAACGTCCAGCTCCCCGAGGGCGCCGACCGGGACGACCCGATCGTGCAGGAGATGCTCGCGACGCCCTCGGGCCGCGCGGCTCTGGACTGGATGGCCCGCAACGACATCGAGATCATCCACGACCCCAACCAGACGGGCGCGGTCTACGACGCGGGGCGGAACGCCATGATCCTCGGTGACGGCTACGTCAACTCGTCGACGATCATCCACGAGTCGAGCCATGCCCAGTGGGATGCCGAGGATCGCAACGTGGACGTCACGGAGACCTCCCGAGAGGACTACGTCGCGAACTGCCTGCGCGACGAGACCGAGGCCGTGGCGAGTGAGGTCCACTACGCCAAGGAGCAGCGCGAGGCCGGCATGGACGTCCGCGTCTCGCGTGCGGAGAAGGACTACGACGCCGCGTACGACGCAGCGATCGAAGGGGGCAGCACACCCGACGAGGCCGCCCGAGCGGGCGAGGACGCGATCTACGAGCTCTTCACCAGCGGGTACTACGAGACGAGCAACACCGGTGACTCCTATCCCGACTACTACGGGTCCCACTGGGACTCCGTGAACTGACGGAACCGCGACAGGATCGGTAGCGTCCAACCACCATGCAGACCATCACGCGACGACTCGGTCTCCGCCCGGCCATGCTCGTCCTGGCCATCGGGCTCATGCCGCTCGCGGCGTGCGCCGCCCCCGACGGCCCGACCAGCACCACCTCGAGCACCCCTCACACCACGACCGCAGGAGACCCGGACATGAAGGACCAGATGGCCACGACTCTGGAGGACACCAGCCCGACCATCGCGGACGCCCTGCGCGCGGACACCACACAGGTCATGCCCGTCGGCGCGGCCGCACTCGCGGACTGGCAGGTCGTCGACGTGCTCCCCCGAGGTGGCGGGCACCCCCAGCGGTGGTTCATGGCAGTCAAGGACGAGGGCCACGAGGTCGTCGTGCTGAGTGGGTTCCCGCAGCGCTGGGCGCAGATCACCGAGGGGGCCAGCGTGACGAGCGCCGCCCAGGCAGAGGAGCTCGCCGGCGTCTACGCCGATGCGACCCGCGACATGCGCACGGGCTACTCCCGGATCGACTCCGTCGACGACATCCGCTTCCTGCCCTCCCCCTCCGAGGAGGAGGCCACCCGGATCGAGACCCTGCGTCGCGAGCACGACGAGGTGGCCGCCGCGAGCGCCAGCGGCGACGGACCGTGGACCGTGCGGTTGTGGACCGTCACCGACGGGGACCTCGTGCGCCACGACGTCGAGGTCGCCACCGACGGCGCGATCACGGACACCATCGAGGTCGTCGAGGAGGACCTGCCGGTCCCCCAGACGCTCTGACCCGCTGGGCTGCGGACTCCCTCAGGGTCGGGCGACCGCCCGGGTGAGACGATCAAGCGGTGACCACGGACCAACCGGACGCATCCCCCCTTCGCGCGACGCTGCTCGGGTGCGGCGACCTGGGGATCAGGGTGGGGACTGCGCTCCTGACCGCTGGTCACGAGGTGACCGGGGTGCGGCGTACCGTCGCGGCGCTGCCGGAGGGCTTCGCCGGGGTGTCGGCCGACCTCGCGTCGGGTGTGGTGCCGGACCTGCCGGCGGACCTGCTGGTCATCACGATGACCCCCGACCGGCGTGACCCGGCCGGCTACCGGACGACCTATGTCGACGGCGTGCGCCGCGGCCTCGAGGCGGTCCTGCGCGGCGGCGTCCCTCGCAGAGCGGTGCTCGTGTCGTCCACGAGTGTCTACGGCGACCTCGAGGGCGACCTCGACGAGACGACCAGCGTTGCGCCGCAGGCGGATCGACCCAAGATCCTGCTGGAGTCCGAGGCACTCTTCCACGCAGCAATCCCCCACGGGAGCATCCTGCGGCTGAGCGGTCTCTACGGGGCCAGCGGGCGGATGGCGCGCACGGTGCGCGCCGGCGACAACGTCGACCCCGGACGCTGGACCAACCGGATCCACCGTGAGGACGCCGCCGCCGCGATCGGGCACCTGCTGACGATGACCGAGGAGCCGGCGGGCCTCTATGTCGGCACGGACGACGAGCCGGCGCTCGCGGGTGACGTGCGGGACTTCGTCGCCGACTCGCTGGGAGTGCCGCGGCCGCCGCCGACCGGGCAGATCGAGCCGCACGGGCGGCGGATGCGCAACACCCGGCTGCGTGCCACCGGGCTGCAGCTGAGGTACCCGACCTATCGCGAGGGGTACCGGGCCCAGCTCGAGCTCGAGCGGTGATTGCTGTGCAGGGCACCTGAACTAGGGTTCAGCCATGGATCTGCAGGAGATGCTCGACCAGGCCGCGAGCGGCACCGCCCATGTCGAAGGGGGTTGGGGCCAGGGCCGCGCCACCTACGGCGGACTCGTCGGCGCACTGGCCTACTCCGCGCTACGGGCGCAGCTGAGCGCTGATCCGCAGCCGCCGCTGCGCAGCCTGACGGTCAACTTCGTCGCGCCGGTCACGCCGGGCGAGGCCGAGGCGGAGGCCACCGTGCTGCGCGCCGGGTCGAGCGCCACCCAGGGACTCGTGGTGCTGCGCCAGAAGGGCAAGCCGGCGGCGGCAGTGCTCGCGGCCTTCGGCGCACCGCGCGAGTCGACGATCCGGGTCGAGCCCACGGCCGCCATGCCGACCCTGCCCGAGCCGATGACGATCGAGCCCTTCCCGTACCTGCCGGGCATGACGCCCGACTTCTTCCAGCACGTCGAGATGCGTCTGGCCGACGGCGGCCCCCCGATGTCGGGGGCGACGACCTCGCACATGACGGGCTGGATGCGCTTCAGGCAGGCGCCGCCGGTCTTCGACGAGCGTCACTTCATTGCACTCGCCGACGCGTGGCCGCCGGCCGTCCTGCAGATGGTCTCGAAGCCGACCAACGGCAGCAGCCTGACGTGGACCCTCGAGCTCGTGGACGATGTCACGGCCGAGCCGGACACGCACTGGGCCTACTCCGTGACGACGGATGCCGCCGCCGACGGGTACGCGCACACGGACGCCCGCATCTGGCACCCGGACGGTCGGCTCGTGGCGATCAGCCGGCAGACGGTGTCGGTCTTCGGCTGAGGCCGCTCAGACACGGACAACCTGCTCAGACACAGACAACCAGCGCGTGTGAACGCGCGGGTTGTCTGTGGACGAACTGAGGTCAGCGGTTGCGGCCCGAGCTGCTGGAGCTGAAGGCCACGACGCTGCCGCCGCGCGAGCCACCCTGACGGCCGGAGCCGCCACCCTGGCCACCGGAGCGACGCTGGCCGCCCGAGGCACCGCGCGACTGACCGCCGCCGGAGCCGCCACGGGACTGGCCGCCACCGGAAGTGGAGCCGCCACCATTGCGGTTGCGACCGGCGCCGCCACGCTCACCGCGTGAGGAGCTGGTCTGGCCGCCACCGTTGCGACCACCCTGGCCACCACGGGACTGGCCGCCACGACCACCGCCGCGGGAACCACCCTTCGAGCCACCGCCGTTGCCCTGCTGGGCAGCGCCCTCGTGGACGAAGGCACCGGGGAAAACGCGCTCGCCGGGAGCCAGCTCCGCGAGGAGCTCGTGCCCGACGTTGACGCGGGTGGTGGTCGGCTTGATACCGGCCTTGCGGGTGAGGTCCTTGACGTCGCGGACCTGGTCGTCGGTCATGAGCGTGACGACCGTGCCCTCGGCGCCGGCGCGCGCGGTGCGACCGGAGCGGTGCAGGTAGGCCTTGTGCTCGACCGGCGGATCGGCGTGGATGACGAGCGAGACGTCGTCGACGTGGATGCCGCGGGCGGCGATGTCGGTCGCGACGAGCGTCGACGCGGTGCCGGAGTGGAAGGCCTCCATCGTCCGGGTGCGCGCGTTCTGGCTGAGGTTGCCGTGCAGCTCGACCGCGGGGACACCAGCGGCGTTGAGCTGGCGGGCCATCTTCTTGGCGCGGTGCTTGGTGCGGGTGAAGACGACCTTGCGACCCGGAGCCGCGACCAGGTCGGTGAGGACCGGCAGGTGGTCGTTGGCGTGGATGTGCAGGACGTGGTGGGTCATCTTGGCGACCGGCGACTGCGCGGAGTCGGCCTCGTGGGTGACCGGCGACTCGAGGTAACGCTTGACGATCTGGTTGATCGCGCCGTCGAGCGTCGCGGAGAAGAGCATCCGCTGGCTGCCGCGGGGCGTCTTGTCGAGGATGCGCTTGACGACCGGCAGGAAGCCGAGGTCAGCCATGTGGTCGGCCTCGTCGAGGATGGTGATCTCGACGGAGCTGAGGTCGATGTGGCCCTGGTTCATCAGGTCCTCGAGGCGACCGGGGCAGGCGACGACGACGTCGACACCCTTGGCGATGGCCTGGACCTGGGGTCCCTGACCGACACCGCCGAAGACGGTGCGGCTGCGCATGCCGTAGGCCGCGGCGAGCGGGGCGAGGGCCTCGTCGAGCTGGATCGCGAGCTCGCGGGTCGGAGCGAGGATCAGCGCGCGGGGACGCTTGGCCTGACGGCTGCGACCGCTCGCGGCGAGGCGGGCGACCAGCGGCAGGCAGAAGGCGTAGGTCTTGCCCGAGCCGGTGCGCCCGCGGCCGAGCACGTCACGGCCGGCGAGGGAGTCCGGAAGCGTCGCTTCCTGGATCGGGGTGGGGGTCGTGATGCCGTCCTTCTCCAGGATGGAGACGAGCGGGGAGGGCACGCCGAGTTCGGCGAAAGAGGTGGTCACGAAGGGGTGCTCCAGACGGAGTCATGATGCTTCGGTTCTGCCCGGCGCGGGTCCGTCCTGCGGGAAGCAGGGGTATCGCGGCGCGATGGCATCTTTGCAAAAAGAGAAGCAGCGCACTGCAGAACTGGGCGGCTGCTTCGTCAAGTGTAGCGGGCGAAGGGGGTGGTCCCTGACCACTGGGGACCAATCGGGTGCGAAGCTGCGGGCATGCCGCCAGGTCGCCTACCTTTCGGCTCCTGCTGGTGAAGCACAAGACTCGCCAGCAGGATCCAACCCCAGGGACGGGCCAAGGAACGCGTCAGCTACCCGTCGGCAACCCCTTGCGACGCGACCAAGCACTTATGCCTTCATACACAAGGGGTCACTCACCATGGCGCTTCCATATTTCCAGCGCTAGATCCGAAAGAGCCTCCGATCGAGCCTCAATCCTGTCGCCTGTCCAGTCGTCGTGCCCCGCGATTTCCTTGCTCAGCTTGAGATACGAGTTATTCGAAATCCATGCCTTCTTTTCCGTGAAAGACTTGTTCGAAAGCTCGCTGTTATAAGCCGTGAGAGTCAAGTTCCCTATCGTGTGGCGTCGAGTGTTCCACGTGTTGTGAGGATCGTCGTCACCCCACCCTTCCATGTCAGACAGCCAGCTCGTGCCATCAACCGTCTGGGGGAGAACGTGCTCGATGCTATAACTGGTAGCAGATTTTCCGTGCTCGATCTGGGGCGATTCCTTTCCTTCCGCCTCCTCTGCGAGCCGCTTAAGGATCAAGAACGTTTGCCGCAACGACTTCGCTCGATAGAACGGCCGAGTTACGAACCCGTCTCGCACATCGTCTGCAGATGACCAACGACGAGTGGGCTCGCTGAGCGCACTTAGGAAAGCGCTATAGAACGACCCTGAAGAGACAGGAGCCACCTGCACAACCAGCCGCGCCAAGGTACTACGCAGGTCATTGGGAGGCACTTGCGCAATAAAGCGCCTCACCAAGAGACTCTCAACCATCAGGACGAGGTCTGTGGCCTTAGCCACAGACAATTCGTTCTTCCTCCAGCGCACCAACACTTCCATGAGCGCCGCCTGCGCTGGAACGTTGCCCCAAGACTGAAGAAAGCGTAGGGCACGACGCATCTCCTGGGGCATCTTCCACGACTCTGCAAGTTTCTTCGTCTCATACGAATTCGCATTGGCGATCTGATTGAATACGTCCGCTTCTTCGCTCAACTGCTTCAGCAGGTTGAAGATCCCCTTCTCCGATGGGACCTTCTTGAGTTCCTCCAGAACGCTCGCATAGGTGTCCTTCTGGGGCACGTTGTGTCCCCTGCGGACCACCCAAGCATGAAGGAACCGGCCCAACCCGCGCTCGCCTAGCTTCGCCTCGAGGGGCTGCCATATCTTGACGTACGCCTCCCCATGGAGTTTGGGCAGCTTCATGAAGACAGCGTTGCGGATGAGGTCGACTTGACTCAAGGACAAGCCCCCGTGGTTGAGTGTTGCGAAGATCTGGTAAGCACGTTCTGCAGGAACTCCCGAGATGGATACGAGCTCCAGGTCCGTGGCAATCACTGCTAGTAGCGTCTCCCAGTCCCACGGCTCCGAGGCAAGTCCCTCTACCGCGTCCGACGCAACAGAATCGTCGGCTTCAGTTGCATCTACCTCGGAATCGTCGGAGTCAGCCAGCTCCTCGTCCGGGTCAGCCTCCGGAAAGAGCCCCTTTTCCAGTTCGTCCCGGAAGTACTTATAGCCCTTGAAGACCAAGCTCGTCTTATCCTCAACATCCTCTCCGTGAACCAGTGCCTCGTACACGGCATGGTCGTTGTGCGAGAGGACCAACCTGAGGTCCTTTCCACCGGAGAATGTTAGGAAGTTATCCGAGATCTGCGCCTTCTGAAAAGAATCTTCAACAAGACCGTCGCGAAGCGCGACGAGAAGCAGGCTCAAAGTCGTCAGGCGCTGCTGACCATCAATGATGTCGCACGCGCCAGGCCCCAAGGACTTGCTGGCAGTTTCACCGACAACGAGCGAGCCAATGAAGTGACTAGAGTGCGGTCGACCATACTCGGCCCTCTCCCTGTACAAGCGAACGATGTCACCCCAGAGGGCTTGGATCTGCTTCTTCGCCGACCACGAGTACCGGCGCTGATACTGGGGTACTTGATGAACCTTCGCTGCCGACATGAGGTCTTTGAAGGTTCCATAGTCTGTGTCCAGCTTCGCCACGCGTGCTCCCGAATCGTCCCTCATGAGCACCAATCAGTTTGGGCTCGGTGTCAGCTTCTCACGCAGAGAACGTTCCAGCTAGCCCCGCAACCCCTGTATCGGTCTGACCTGCGGCACTTATCAGGATCTCCGAAACTCGACCACGTACCAGCGCGAGAAACGGAAGTTCCCGCTTCACCCGTGACCGAATTTCGAGGGGCCCTCAACATCCAAGCTGCGGTTGAGCTACAACCTGACGAAGCCAGCTGACACCCCCTTCGTCACAGCGCAGGGTGACCGCATGGACTGCACCCAGAGAACCCATGACGCACCCGACCACACCGCCGAGCTGACCAAGCTGCGGGCGCGGCTCTACGCGCCGGAGCTCAGCGCCCTCGAAGCCGCAGCAATGCTCGCTGCGACCGAGCTGCTCCGAGCCCACGAGCGCGGAGACTTCGAGATCTGCGACAACGGCCATTGCGTCTCGCTCATCTCGCTGTGCTTGGGCTCCCCCTTCGAGCTCGTGCACCACGAAGAGGACGACTGCCCCTGCTGCTGCCACGACTGATCGGCAGGTGGGCACGACGGAGCCCCGCGACCCTTCGAGACGGTCGCTTCGCGACCTCCTCTGGGAGCGGGGCTCATCGTGGAGCTGCCTCTGGGCAGAGGGGTGAGGATCAGATGACGCCCTGCGCCACCATCGCGTCGGCGACCTTGATGTAGCCCGCGAGGTTGGCACCGGCGACGTAGTCACCGGGGGTGTCGAACTCCTCCGCCGTGGCGACGCAGTTCTTGTGGATGTCGCGCATGATCTCTTCGAGACGCAGCTCGGTCTCGTCGAAGCCCCAGGAGTCGCGGCTGGCGTTTTGTTGCATCTCCAGGGCGGAGGTGGCAACACCACCAGCATTGGAGGCCTTTCCTGGCGCGTAGAGGACATCGGCCTCGCGGAAGATCTCGACCGCGCCGGGCACGCACGGCATGTTCGCGCCCTCGGCCACGAGCTTCAGACCGTTCTTGACCAGGGTGCGGGCGTGCTCCTCGTTGAGCTCGTTCTGCGTGGCGCACGGCAGGGCGACATCGCAGGGCACGTCCCAGATGGAGCCGCCGGCGATGTGGCGGACAGCGCCCCCCTTCGCCTCGGCGTAGTCGGTCAGGCGGCCACGCTGGACCTCCTTGATCTCCTGGAGGAGCTTGAGGTCGATGCCGGCCTCGTCGACGACGTAGCCGCCGGAGTCGGACACGGCCACGACGGTGCCACCGAGCTGGTGGATCTTTTCCACCGCATAGGTCGCGACATTGCCGGAGCCGGAGACGACGACCCGCTTGCCGTCGAGGGAGTCGCCCTTGACCTTGAGCATCTCCTGCGTGAAGAAGACGGTGCCGTAACCGGTCGCCTCCGTGCGCACCTGCGACCCGCCCCAGGACAGGCCCTTGCCCGTCAGGACACCGGACTCATAGGTGTTGGTGATCCGCTTGTACTGACCAAACAGGTAGCCCAGCTCGCGGCCACCGACACCGATGTCACCGGCCGGGACGTCGGTGTACTCACCGATGTGGCGGTACAGCTCGGTCATGAAGGACTGGCAAAAACGCATGATCTCGGTGTCGGACTTGCCCTTGGGGTCGAAGTCAGAGCCGCCCTTGCCGCCACCGATCGGCATGCCGGTCAGCGAGTTCTTGAAGACCTGCTCGAAGCCCAGGAACTTGATGATCGACAGGTTGACGCTGGGGTGGAACCGCAGGCCACCTTTGTACGGGCCGAGCGCGGAGTTGAACTCGACGCGGAAGCCACGGTTGATCTCGACGTCACCGGAGTCCGTGGTCCACGGCACCCGGAAGATGATCTGGCGCTCCGGCTCGCACACCCGCTTCAGGATCGACCACTGGGCGTACTCATCCACGCGACCGGCGATCGGCGAGAGGGACTGCATGACCTCGTACACGGCCTGGTGGAACTCCCTCTCGCCCGGGTTGCGGGCGATGACCTCGTCAAAATGGGCCTGGAAGTTCGGGTGCAGTGCGGTTGTGGACATGCGTTCTCCGTCGTAGATGGGGCAACGTATGGCGCTCACGGTAACCGCGCGAACGCCGTGAGGACGTGTGCGTCCTGCAGATGAGAAGGGAGTCACACCCGCTGTCGGGGGCCCGTGGGAGGGTTGTGACATGAGTACCTCCGTGAGCCGTGAGAGCAATCCCGACCGTTTCGAGATCACCAGTGACGGTGTCGTGGCCGGTTTCGCCCAGTTCGCCGACCACGACGGACGCCGCGTCTTCTTCCACACCGAGATCGGCGAGGAGTTCGGCGGGCAGGGCCTGGCGGGCATCGTCGTCGAGGAGGCCGTCACGGCCACCCGCGAGCAAGGACTGGCCATCGTCGCGGTCTGCTCCTATGTCAAGAAGTGGCTGACCAAGCACCCCGAGCACGCCGACACCGCCTCCCCGGCGACGCCCGCGGACCTCGCGGCCATCGACGCCTGAGCGGGGCACAGCGACACCCATGCGCATCGCCACCTTCAACGTCAACGGCATCCGAGCAGCACAGCGCAGGGGCTTCGAGAGCTGGCTCGCCGAGCGCGCACCCGATGTCGTCGCGCTCCAAGAGGTCCGCTGCCCGGCCACTGCCCTGCCCAGCGGGGTCTTCGGCGACTACCACCTGGCCTACGAGCCCGGCCACATCGCCGGACGCAACGGCGTCGCCGTCCTCACCCGCACCCGCCCGGCGGCCGTGCGCACCTGGGACGGCGAGGTCCTCATGCGGGCCCCCGGCGAGGAGCACCTGCACACCGAGCCGTCCCCGGCCGGCACGATGGCGCGCGGCTTGTCCCCCTTCGCCTCGGAGGGTCGCTACATCGAGGTCGACATCGATGACACAGGGGACGCACCGCCGCTGACAGTTGCCTCGCTCTACCTGCCGAAGGGGGGCCTGCCCGCCCACCTGCAGAAGCCCGGTGGTCGTGAGGTCCCGGACGGCGGGGCGAAGTACGAACGCAAGATGGGCTTCCTCGCCTCCTTCGCCCGTCAGCTGGAGCGCTCCCGCAAGAGCGCCAAGGCGGCTGGGCGCGAGTTCCTCCTCCTCGGCGACCTCAACATCGCGCACACCCGGCAGGACCTGACCAACTGGCGCACGAGCAACAAGGCCGAGGGCTTCCTGCCCGAGGAGCGGGAGTGGTTCGGCTCGATCCTCTCGCCGCGCACCCTCGTCGACGTCGTCCGGTCCGTGCACCCCCACGCGGACGGTCCGTACTCGTGGTGGTCGTGGATGGGCGGCGCCTTCGACCGGGACACCGGCTGGCGCATCGACTACCACCTGGCGACCCCGGGACTGGCCAAGCGGGCCGTCACGGCCGGCACCGACCGCCCGGCCAGCGGACCTGAGCGCGTGAGCGACCACGCGGCCGTCGTCGTGGACTATGCGGACTAACGTGGCCCCATGAGCGATGTCACCGTGCTGCACAACCCGAAGTGCTCGACCTCCCGCGCCGCGATCGAGACCCTCGACGCGACCGGCACGCAGGCCGAGGTCATCCAGTACCTCAAGGAGCCGCTCGACGAAGCCGCCCTGCGCGAGCTCATCGGCAAGCTCGAGGACGAGCCGACCGAGCTGGTGCGTCGTGACTCCTTCTTCAAGGAGCAGGGCCTCACCGACGCCGTCGTCGCGACCGTCGACCAGATCGTCGCCGTCCTCGTGGAGCACCCCCGGCTCATGCAGCGTCCCGTCATCGTCAAGGGCGACGCCGCGATCATCGGCCGCCCCAAGGACCGGGTCGCCGCCTTCCTCGCCGGCTGAGGGCCCCGTGGCCCATCGGGCGGTCGGACGGCTAGCGTGAGGTCATGATCCTCATCGTCGTGAAGTACCGCACCAAGCCCGAGTACACCGAGCAGTGGCCCGAGATCGTGGACGAGTTCACCCAGGCCACGCTGGCCGAGCCGGGCAACATCTTCTTCGAGTGGTCGATGAGCCTGGACACTGACGACGAGTGGGTGCTCGTCGAGGCCTTCCAGGACGACGCCGGCGAGGCCCACGTCACCAGTGACCACTTCGCCAAGGGCCTGGAGGCCATGCGCCCCGCGCTCGCCGAGACCCCGCGGATCATCAGCCGCACCGTCGAAGGCTCCGGCTGGGACGAGATGGGCGAGCTCAAGGTCGGCTGACCGCCGCTCACGCGCGCAGCAGCACCCCGTGCGCGAGGAGCTGCTCGACCGCAGCCCGCGTGAGGTCGAGCGCCTGCGGATGCTCGCCAAGCTCCGCCACGACGCACTCGGAGAGCTCGTCGAGGGTGGTCGGTGCGCCCGCGGCGCGCCAGATCACCGCTCCCGGACCCGCCAGGCGAAGGGGGCGTGGCCCAGCGAGCACGAGCACCTCACCGTCGCAGGCGATCGCGTCCGACCACGGTGCCCGGGCGAGCAGCTCGCCATCGTCGACCCGGACCCCGTCGGGGTCCTCGCTGAAGGACAGGGTGTCGACGGGCAGGCGGTCCGCCCCCTTCGCCGGCAGGTGCTCCCACGTCGGGTCGACCGGGGCCGCCCGCTCCAGGTGCTCGCGCACCAGCTCGTGGCAGGTCTCGATCTCCGCATAGCGCAGTCGCGCAGGCGGACCACCGGCCGTGACCGCCCGGGCCAACCGGTCCAGACCGTCATCGAGCCACCACGTGGACGAGGTCTCGGGGATCACCTCGAGCACCTGCTCGATGAGACCGACCTCCTCGACGGCGGGCTCGGTGACCTCCGGGTCGCGGCTCAGCGTGAGCAGGGCCGTCAGCCGCGGCAGGGACGGCGTCGGCCCCAGTCCGAGCGCGTCCGGCGCCGGCTCCTCCTTATGGAAGCGGTCCTCCTCGTCGATGACGAGGGACGGCGGCTTGGGATGCGGCGCGATCCGCCCGTCGGACAGGAGGATGACCGACTCGTCCGAGACATAGCCGAGCCGGGTGCCCAGGACGCGCGTCGCCGTCGACTTGCCCCCTCCAGAGGGGGCGACGAGAGCGAGCGCGCGGCCCGCGGGGTCGGCGAGCGCAGCGGCGTGCAGCAGGGTCGCTCGGCCGCGCAGCCGCATCAGCCCGGCACGGGTGATCTCCCGCGAGAGCGCATAGGGCACCCGTTCGGCGCTGGCCGCACCCGCGAGCACAGTCCCCGGCTCGACATCGGTCGGGGCGTCACCCTCGTACACCCGGACCGAGATCGGCTCGTCCTCCAGGCGCAGGGCCTCGGGCGCGCTCACCAGTCCGACGCACCGCTGCCAGCGCTGCGCCATGGCGTCCGCGTCGTCGGGAGCGAGGTCACTGACGTCGAGGACCCAGCGGCATCCCATCGTCACGATGTCGATCGTGCGCGTCTGCTCGTCCGTCACTGGTGTGGCCCTCCCTTCGCCCGGCCACACTCTGCCAGAGCAGGACGCAGGACAAGACGCAGATCCACTCCCCTCGGCTCCTCGCGGACAGCGCACTAGGCTCGGCTGCATGTCGCGACCACATGCAGCCGCGATCCTCGAGGACTCGTGGCACCGACAGATCGCCGGCGCCATGCGACGTCGAGGATGGGGCACGCGGGTACTCACCTACACCGGGTACGGCAGCGTCGAGCGGGTCCGCGTCCTCGGTCGGGTCCTCATGACGCGCCGGCCCTATGCCCCCGCTGCCGCCGACGCCCGCGCCTCGTGGCTCGAGCTGCGCACCGCCGACCACGAGCGGCGAGGGTGGCGGGGTTTCTTCACCACCCCGGCTGCCGGCGAGCCGGTCACCGTGACCATCGGCGAGCGCGAGTTCCGCACGCGCGCCGACCGATCGGGCATGCTCGACCTGACGATCACCGACCACGGGCTCGAGCCCGGATGGCACGACGTGCAGATCACCTCCCCCCGCGCGGCCGACACCACGGCCGCCGTCTTCGTCGTCGCGGCCGACCAGAGCTTCGGCATCGTCTCCGACATCGACGACACGATCATCACCACGACGATGCCCCGGCCGATGATCGCGGCGTACAACACCTTTTTCCGCCACGAGGGCACCCGACGGGCGGTCCCGGGCATGGCGACGATGTACCGCGAGATGCTCGCCGCGCATCCCGGAGCGCCGATCATCTACGTCTCGACGGGCGCGTGGAACGCCGTGCCGCCGCTCACCCGCTTCATGCGACGCGCCGGCTACCCGCTCGGACCGCTCCTGATGACCGAATGGGGACCGACCCACACCGGCTGGTTCCGCTCCGGGCAGGACCACAAGCGCGCCTGCCTGCACCGGCTCGCGCGCGAGCTGCCCGAGATCCGCTGGGTGCTCATCGGCGACGACGGCCAGCACGACCCGAGCCTCTACGGCGAGTTCGCCGAGCAGCGCCCCGACCGCGTGCGCGCGATCGGGATCCGGGTGCTCACCGCGACCGAGCAGCTGCTGAGCCACTTCACGCCGATCGCCACCGACGACTACGAGCAGCACGTCGGCGTCGAGCTGCCGATCTGCCGGGCCGCGGACGGCTGGACGATGATCGAGCAGATGCGCCAGGCCCTCGGGACGGGCACGAGCGGAGCACCGCGTGCCTGAGATGCCGGAGGTGCAGGGACTCGTCGACTTCCTCGGCGAGCGCCTCTCCGGCCTGGCGGTCGAGCGTCTCGAGCTCGCCTCCTTCTCCGTGCTCAAGACCTTCGACCCACCGCCACAGGTCCTCGAGGGCGCCCCGGTCGACGGGGTCCACCGTCACGGCAAGTTCATCGACATCGACTGCGACGGCACGCACCTGGTGATCCACCTGGCGCGCGCCGGATGGATCCGCTGGTCCGATGAGCTGCCGGGCACCGTGCTGCGTCCGGGCAAGTCTCCGATCGCCCTGCGGGTGCGCCTCGTCGACGGCTCCGGCTTCGACGTCACCGAGGCCGGGACCAAGAAGAGCCTGGCCGCCTACCTCGTCCGCGACATCCAGGAGGTCCCCGGCATCACCCGGCTGGGACCCGACCCGCTCTCCGGCGACCTCGACCGGGCGGCCTTCGGCGAGCTCCTCGCCGGCCGCAAGACGCAGATCAAGGGCGTGCTGCGCGACCAGTCGCTCATCGCGGGGGTGGGCAATGCCTACTCAGACGAGGTGCTGCACGCGGCGCGGCTGTCCCCCTTCGCCATGGCGTCCTCGCTCACCGACGAGGAGGTCGACACCCTCCACGCGGCCCTGCGCTCGACCCTGACCGAGGCGATCGCCGCAGCGGCCGGCAAGCCGGCCGCCCAGCTCAAGGACGCCAAGCGGTCCGGGATGCGCGTCCACGGCCGCACCGGCGAGGAGTGCCCGGTGTGCGGCGATGTCGTGCGTGAGGTGAGCTTCGCCGACCGGTCGCTGCAGTACTGCGCGACCTGCCAGACCGGCGGCAAGCCGCTGGCCGATCGGCGGACCAGCAAGTTCTTGAAGTAGTGCAGCCCTGACGTTGCTGGCGAAGGGGGTCAGCTCGGGTCGATCCGGATCGACCCGATGCCACTCTCGACCGAGATTCGGCGCGAGGACGTGCTCTCGTTGCCCAGGTTGTTGATCACGTCGGAGGCGCCACCCGAGGTGTCGACGCGGTAGCCCTCGCTGTCGGGCACCCGTACCGTGGCCTCACCGACGCCAACGCGGACGTCCACGCTGCGCGGCGGCTCGACGGCCTCGTAGTCGATCGCCCCCACACCGATGTCGATCCTGGCGGTATCGGCCTCGGACTCGGTGATCGTCACGTCACCCACGCCCATCTGGAGGTCGAGGTCGCCGCTCGTCCCCTCGAGGGAGACTGCTCCGACGCCGTGCTGGATCGTCAGGTCGGTGTCCGTCGGCACGATGACGAGCCAGTCGACCCGGCACACGGTGCCAAGGCTTGGCTGCGGGCAGGAGGAGGTCAGGCTGGTCGCTCCGTCGGAGGTGCGCACAGCGCTGGTGGGCTTGCGCAGACCCCAGGTGCTCGTGATGACGGCACGAGGTCGCTCACCTGCCTCCGCCGCGCGGAAGCGCACGTCACCGATCTCCCCGGAGAAGCGCACCGCCCCGGTGGCCGTGATGGGTTGCTCACGCGTCTGGGACTGCTTGAGCATCGGGCCGGCGATGCTGAACCCGGCGACGAGGAGCAGCCCGAGCGTCACGAGGAGCGCGATGACCCGGATCGGGCCGACGGGGGTGCGGGACGGGGGCGTCTCCGCTGCCTCCTGCACCATCTCGGCGCGCCGGCCCTCCCGCTCGCGGGAAGCATCCGTGCGATAACGATCGCGCAGCTCGGGGTCGGCGGGCTCGCCCGGGCGCGGCGGCCACTGGGTCGCGGGGGTCGTGGACATCGGTCAGTCCTCCTGGTCGAGCCAGCGGAGCACGGCGAGCACGCGTCGGTGGTCGCCGTCGGCCGGGGGCAGGTCGAGCTTGGTGAAGATCGAGGTCACGTGCTTCTCCACGGCCCCGTCGGAGACGTAGAGCTCCTTGCCGATCGCAGAGTTGGTGCGCCCCTGGGCCATCAGGCCGAGGACATCGCGCTCGCGCGGGGTGAGCGCCGCGAGCGGATCGACATTGCGCGCCCGAGTGAGCAGCTGGGTGACGACCTCGGGATCGAGCACCGTCCCGCCGGAGGCGACGTCCCGCAGCGCCGCGATGAAGTCGCTCGTGTCGGCGACGCGGTCCTTGAGGAGGTAACCCACCCCCTTCGACCTGGCTGCGACGAGCTCGGTCGCGTACTGCTCCTCGACGTACTGGGAGAGGACCATCACGGAGATCTCGGCGTGGCGCTCGCGGACGGCGAGCGCGGCGACGATGCCTTCGGAGGTGAAGGTCGGGGGCATCCGCACGTCGACGACGACGAGGTCGGGCCGGTGCTCGTCGACGGCGGCGATGAAGCTCTCCCCGTCCGGGCAGGCGGCCGCGACGTCGAAGCCGGCCGAGGTCAGCAGGCGCACGATGCCGTCACGCAGCAGCACGGAGTCCTCGGCCAGGACGACCTTGGTCGGCCTCTCGGTCTGGGTCGGGTCGGTCATCACAGGCTCCGTCCGGTGCGAAGGGGGAGGGTCGCGGTCAAGGTGGTCGGCCCGCCGACCGGGGAGGTCACGTCGAGCGTGCCGTCGACGGCCGTCACCCGCTGGCGCAGGCCGGTCAGGCCGGTGCCGAGTGTGGGATCGGCGCCCCCGCGGCCGTCGTCGGTGACGACGGCGGTGAGCCGCTCGGCGTCGGTCGTGACGACGGCCTCGGCGTGGTCGGCGCCGGAGTGCTTGGCGACATTGGTCAGCGCCTCGCTGACGACGAAGTAGGCGATCGCCTCGGTCGTCGGGTCGAGCCGGCCGACGTCCCGCACCTCGACGGAGACGGGCACGGCCGAGCGGGCCGCCAAGGCGGGCAGCGCAGCCTCGAGGCCGCGGTCGGCGAGGATCGGCGGGACGATCCCACGCGCGACATGGCGCATCTCGACGATGGCCTCCTTGGCCGAGCGGTGGGCCTCGTCGACGAGCTGGGCCGCACCTTCGGGGTCGTGGCGGATGGCCTCCTTGGCCATGCCGAGCGTCATCGCGATGGACACCATGCGCTGCTGCGGCCCGTCGTGCAGGTCGCGCTCGATGCGCCGGCGCTCCGCCTCGACCGAGTCGACGGCCTCGCGGCGCGAGTCGGTGAGGGTGTCGACGCGGGCGGTGAGGTGGGCGACGACCTTGCGCTCGTCACGGCCGAGGAGCCAGCGGGCGAGCATGACGTCGACCGAGGTGAGCAGGCTCGCCACGACGGGCATCAGCAGCAGCGTCACGAGGGCGATCGTCCACGTGGACGCCAGCTCGAGGGTGCCGTCGACCCGCAGGATGCCGAAGATCGAGATGCCGTCCTCGGGGATGCGGCTGCCGAGCAGCGGGACGAAGAGGATGAGCAGCGCCTGGGCCAGGACGGCCAGGGTCAGCCAGCCGATGACACTCCCCCACATGGCGTGCAGCGCGAGATAGGCGGTGCTGCGCCACGAGTGCTGGTCGAGCAGGAGCCGGCGCCACAGTGGCTGCACCCGGCGCGGCGGCGGGTCGACCCGGCGACCGGTCAGCGCCACGATGCGGTGCCGCTCGGCGTGCCCAAGGACCCCGCACAGCCACACGAGGGGCACGAGCAGGAGGAGGCCGACGCCTCCGGCGCTCACGAGGGCCAGCGCGGTGATGACGAAGGTGATGAGGAGCAGCGCGGCGAGCGCGGTCAGCGTGCTCGTCGCGAGGAGCAGCACGCTGCCCCAGCCGGCGAGCCACCGTCGCGGCAGGCTGGTCCGCTCCAACGGCGGGGAGAGGGTCTGGGTGGTCACGTGACCAAACCTACGGAGAGGTGGGCGCCCCGGTCTGCCCTGCACTCCCCCATCTCGACGGGGGGATGTCCCCCCTTCGTCCTTGGTGGTCAGGCGTAGGAGCGGGCCATCTCGACGGACTGCTGCACGTAGCCGCCACCGAAGACGATGGCGTGGACCATCACCGGGAAGAGCTGGTGCAGGCCGACGCGCTCCTGCCAGCCGTCGGCCAGCGGGGCCGCCTCGTCGTAGGCCGCGATGATCCGCGCGATGTGCGGGGCGGTGAAGAGCATGAGCATCGCCAGGTCTGTCTCGGCGTGGCCGCCGTGGGCGGCGGGGTCGATGAGGACGGCGCCCTGGCGGGTCCACAGGATGTTGCCCGCCCACAGGTCGCCGTGGATGCGCGCCGGGGGGCGCCCGTCGTCGAACTCACCGGACTCGAGTCGGACCGCCACCCGCTCGAAGTGCTCCTGCTCGTCCTGCCACAGGTTGTTGGACAGCCCCACCCGCAGCATGTGCCGGATACGTTGCTCGGCGAAGAAGGCGCCCCACGACTCGCTCGACTCCAAGGGCATGGGAAGGGGGGAGTCCGCCGGGCCGATGAAGCCGTGGCTGCTCCACCGGGCCGGGGGCGCACCAAAGGCCGGAGCACCCGCCGCGTGGGTCGCGGCGAGCGCGACCCCGAGCTCGTCGGCCTGGACATTGGTCGACGGCGCCGGGTCGTACTGCAGCAGGTCGATGTGGTCGAGGTCGACGTCCTGCAGCTCCGCGATGCTGGCCCCACCCTCGGACTGGGCCTCGGCGAGCCAGAGCAGCCCCGCCGCCTCCCAGGAGGAGTAGCCACGCGGGGCGGCGGAGGTGTCCTTGCGGTACGTGCGGGGCGGCTTCACGGGGTCAAGACTGCCACCCCTCTCCCCCGTTCCCTGAGGAGGTTGCCCGCGGCCGAGCCCCCGCTCCCTGAGGAGGTTGCGCAGCAACCGTCTCGAAGGGGCCGTCGAAGGGTCAGCGCACCCGGGGCAGGTTGCCCGTCTCGTCGACCGGCGCAGCCGTCGCGCGCGAGCCGGTCTTGATGGGACCGGTCGCGCCGGAGCTCGTCTTGCCCTCACCGGCGATGGCCACGGCGACGGCCTCGGCGACGTCCGGGTGGAAGACGCTGGGGATGATGTAGGAGGGGTTGATCTCCTCGTCCTTGACGACCCCGGCGATCGCGTCCGCGGCCCGGATGAGCATGTCGGTGGTGACCTCCTCGGCCTGGGCGTCGAGCAGCCCGCGGAAGACACCGGGGAAGGCGAGGACGTTGTTGATCTGGTTGGGGTAGTCGCTGCGGCCTGAGGCGACGACCTTGGCGTACTTCGCGGCCTCGGCCGGGTCGATCTCGGGGTCCGGGTTGGCCAGGGCGAAGACGATCGCGTCATCGGCCATGTTGTCGCGGATCCACTCGGCCTTGAGCAGGTTGGGCGCGGAGACACCGATGAAGACGTCGGCCCCCTGCAGCCCGTCGGCGAGGTCGCCGCGGACCTTGCGCGGGTTGGTTCGCTGAGCGAGCTCGAGCTTGGCGCGCGAGAGCGTCGTGTCGTCGGCGGAGAGCAACCCCTCACGGTCGTAGACGATGACGTCCTTGGCGCCGGCGGAGAGCAGCAGCGTGACGATCGCGGAGCCGGCAGCGCCTCCACCGGAGACGACGATCCGCGACTCCTCGAGCCACTTGTCAACCACGCGCAGGGCATTGCGCAGGGCGGCGAGGACGACGATGGCGGTGCCGTGCTGGTCGTCGTGGAAGACGGGGATGTCGAGGCTCTCGCGCAGGCGGCGCTCGATCTCGAAGCAGCGGGGGGCAGCGATGTCCTCGAGGTTGATGCCGCCGAAGCCCGGGGCGATCATCTCGACGGCGCGGATGATCTCCTCGGTGTCCTGGGAGGCGAGGCAGATCGGCCAGGCGTCGATGTCGGCGAACTGCTTGAAGAGCGCCGCCTTGCCCTCCATGACGGGCATGGCCGCCTCGGGGCCGATGTTGCCCAGGCCGAGGACGGCCGACCCGTCGGTGACGACCGCGACGGTGTTGCCCTTGATCGTCAGGCGGCGCGCGTCCTCGGGGTTCTTGGCGATCGCCATCGAGACCCGGCCGACGCCGGGGGTGTAGGCCATCGAGAGGTCGTCACGGGTCTTGAGCGCGACCTTGGACTTGACCTCGATCTTGCCGCCGAGGTGGAGCAGGAAGGTGCGGTCCGAGACCTTGTGCACCTTGACGCCGTCGATCGCCTCGACGGCCTCGACGAGCCCATCGGTGTGGTTGAGGTCGAAGCCGGAGCAGGTGGCGTCCACGACGAGCCGGTCATGCCGCGAGTCGGCGATGTCGATGGCGGTGACGATGCCGCCCTGCTCCGCGATGGCGGTGGCGACACGACCGACGACTGCGTAGTCGGTGGAGGTGTGCAAACGCATGGTGATCGAGTACGACGAGGGGGTTGCGGCAGCCATGTGATCAGTCTCTCACCGCCGTACGATCACCGAAAATCGGTCCGTCTCCACGGATCGACATACACCGGTAGACGACCAGATCGCGACGCGCCGATGCGTGAATCTGCCGCAATATCCCCCTTCGCCAATACAAGCGGATACGGTCACATCGTGGATCCGATCACCAATCCCTATGCCCCCGGCGCCGGTCAGCGCCCGCCCGAGCTCGCTGGCCGTGACGAGCAGCTGACCCGATTCGACGTCGTGCTCAAGCGCATCGTCAGCGGGCGACCCGAGCGCTCCCTCGTCCTCACCGGGCTGCGCGGGGTCGGCAAGACCGTGCTCCTCAACCAGTTGCGCTCGGCCGCCGTGCGGGCCAAGTGGGGCACCGGCAAGCTCGAGGCGCGGCCCGAGCTGGGGCTGCGCCGGCCACTGTCCAGCGCCCTCCACCAGGCCGTGCGCGAGCTCGGCCACACGCAGGAGGAGGAGGTCGAGCACGTGCTCGGCGTCATCAAGTCCTTCGCCCAACGCGACGCCAAGCCCGGCACCAAGCTGCGCGAGGTGTGGAACCCCGGCATCGACGCGCCGCCCATCAAGGGACGCGCCGACTCCGGCGACATCGAGATCGACCTCGTCGAGCTCTTCACCGACGTCGGCGGGCTCGCAGCCGACCTCGGCCGTGGCGTCGCGATCTTCATCGACGAGATGCAGGACCTCGGCCCCGAGGACATCTCCGCGATCTGCGCCGCCTGCCACGAGATGAGCCAGTCGGGTCTGCCGCTCATCGTCGTCGGCGCCGGCCTGCCGCACCTGCCGGCGGTGCTGTCGGCGAGCAAGTCCTACAGCGAGCGCCTCTTCCGCTACCAGCGCATCGACCGGCTCGCTCGCGAGGAAGCAGACCGGGCCCTCAGCGCGCCGGCCGCCGACGAGCTGGCCGAGTACGAGCGGGAGGCCCTCGACGCGCTCTACATCGCGACGGGCGGCTACCCCTACTTCATCCAGGCGTACGGCAAGGCGGTGTGGGACCAGGCTCCGCAGTCGCCGATCCGTGCCGAGGACGTGCGAGTCGCCTCGCCGGAGGCCGAGTCGGAGCTGGCGGTCGGGTTCTTCGGCTCGCGCTACGAGCGGGCGACGCCCGGCGAGCGGGAGTACCTGCGGGCGATGGCCGACGTGGCTGCCGACATCGCGGCGCAGGGGGACGAGGCCCTCGACGACATCGAGTCCGTCCTCACCTCGGAGGTCGCGAGCACCCTGGGCAAGAAGCCGCAGTCCCTCTCCCCCGCACGTGATGCCTTGCTCAAGAAGGGCCTGATCTACTCCGCCGAGCGCGGCCGGATCGCCTTCACCGTGCCCCACTTCGGGCGATACCTGCGCGAGCAGACCTGATGGGCGGCGGAGCCTGATGACCGGACAGCAGCAGCCGCTTCACTTCGAGGCACGGTCCGACCTGGGCGAGTGGGCCGCCATGACCGGGTGGATGATGAGGGGTATAGCAGTCATCACTCTCGTGTTTTTTGTGATCCTCGGGGCCACCGGGGTCATCCCCTTCACGCTCGAGGACGACTGGTTCATGCTCCTCTTCGCCGTGCTCGGCTTCCCCGCGATGTGGTGGCTTCTCCCCCGGAGCTTCCGCGCGGACGCCGAGCTGAAGATGCGGCAACCACTGCTCGTCATCCACGCGACGGGGTTCTCGTACGCCGGCAGTCGTGTCCCCGATGCCGCCGTGCGCGCGGTCATCCGCGCCGATCTCAACCCCATCGGCGAGCACTCGAGCTACGTCAAGGGCGACGCGTTCTATGTGCACGTCCACCGCGACCGTCTGGGCTTCACGCGCAAGGACTCGATCATCGAGACCCGTCGGGGCGTCGTGACGATCCCCACCAGCGACTTCGCCGAGCCGGCCCGCGCCGGCCTTGCCCTCATAGCGCACCTCGAGGCGGCGGGGCTCCCCTTCGCCGACGGCGGGTCCTCCCATGCTGAGGTGATCGCCATCGAAAAACGGCTGCAGGTGTGCTCCTGAGCGGGCTGTCGCTCAAGACCACCCCCACCACCGGTCACCGTCGACGGCCACACGTTGGAGCGAGCGGTAGGCGGCTACGGGTCTTCACCTCCGAGCTGGAGATGATGACTCGCGACTCACGCCCGCAGTGTCAGGCCTCCTGCGCGGAGGACGTGTCTGCGCAGATGACGCCGCGGTTGCCGTCCTGGTCAGCGATGACGGTGAGGCCGGGCGCGGCGCTGTCGTCAACGACGGTCCCACCTGCGGCCAGCGCCGCGGCTACCCGTTGCTCGACCACCTCGGGTGCCACGTACACCTCGACGTGCCACCGCGATGCCGCCTCGTCCTGGACGTCGCCGAACCAGAGATTGGGCACCCGCACCGTGGCGTCACGGACCTCGTCGCTCGGTGACCCCAGCCCTGGGAGTCCGCACTGCCGGTGAGCAGAGCGGCCCAGACCGGGGCGATGCTCGCCGAGTCGGTGGTGTCCAGACCGAGCTCGACCTCGCTGACCGAGGACGGCTCGGGGGTGAGCCCGTGGTCGGCGGCGATCGCGGTGATCTGTCGGGCGAGGTCGATGTCCTGCTGGGTCACCCACTTGAGGACGAGCTCGGTGCCATCATCGTCATCGCGATAGATCGCATCGGGGCTGACCAGATCGAGGTCGACGTACCCGCGACCGATCGTCACGCGCGGATGGTGGCCGATCGCATCGCCGGCCACACCCACCGCGGTGACAAACCGTGCGGCGGCGCCAAAGCCCTCGACGGCGTACCGGGCGTGCAGTCCCTGCGCCAGCTTGCGCCAGTCGGTGAGGTTGGCTGCGGCGATCTGGCCCCCCCCCCATGAGCATGTCCATGAATCGACCGTAGACCTGTAGAGGACCGACGTGGTCCTGACAGGGCGGCGATGTGCGAGCCGCGGCCACCGTCCGAGCCCAGCCCGAGGTGCGGGAGTGACACATCCACCGAACCCGGACAGCGAATCCCGAATCGGGATGCATTGCAGGTACCGTGGAGGTATGAGCACCCAGATCGCCGTCCGCCTCCCCGACGAGATGGTCGAGTTCCTCGACCGCTCAGTCGCGCGCGGTGAGGCGTCCAGCCGCGCGGCACTGGTGACCTCTGCGCTGGAGCGCGAGATGCGCCGTCTGGCAGCAGCGCACGACGTCGACATCCTCAGCAAGCGTGGAGCAGACGACGATCTCGACGTCGTCGTCGAGTGGACCGCCGCCCACGTCGACGTCGGGGACTGAGTCCGTGCGGGAGATCTGCTTGGTGCGTCTGGACAAGACCCGGCCCGCTCTCGTGCTGACGCGGGAGACCGCACGCGGGGCCATGACCAAGGTGACGATCGCGCCCATCACGACGACGGTCAAAGGACTGTCCAGCGAGGTGCGAGTCGGGCCCGTCAACGGCCTCGACGCCGAGTGCGCAGTGGCGCTCGACAACGTGGTCACCGTCCCGGTGGAGCTGCTTGGGCGCACGGTCGGCTACTTGTCGAACGCACAAGAGGCCGAGCTGGCACGTGCCGTGGTCATGGCGTATGACCTGGACCTGCCGCTGACAGGATGACGCCCATGCGAGCCGTGATCATCGATGCCGTCCGAGCCCAGCCCGAGGTGCGGGAGGTGGACACCCCCTTCGCTCCCGAGGGTGGGGTGGTCGTTCAGGTCAAGGCGACCGGGATGTGCCGCAGCGACTGGCACGCGTGGGCTGGTCACGACGACATCGCGTGGCCGCACGTGCCCGGTCACGAGCTGGCCGGCGTCATCACCGAGGTCGGCGCGGGGGTCGAGCGGTGGCGGGTCGGTGACCGAGTGACGGTCCCCTTCGTCTGCGGGTGCGGCCGGTGCGCGTGGTGCGCAGCCGGCGAGGCGCAGGTCTGCCCCGACCAGGAGCAACCCGGCTTCACGCACTGGGGCTCCTTCGCCGAGCAGGTCGCACTGCACGCGGCCGACACCAACCTCGTGGCCATCCCCGAGGGCGTCGACTTCGCGACGGCGGCGAGCCTCGGCTGCCGCTTCGCCACCGCCTACCGCGCCCTCGTCGCCCGGGCCCGCCTGACGAAGGGAGAGTGGGTCACCGTCGTCGGAGCCGGCGGTGTCGGGCTGAGCGCGGTGATGATCGCCCGGGCGCTCGGTGCTCGGGTCATCGCGGTCGACCGCAAACCCGAGGCCCTCGCTCTGGCAACGGATCTCGGCGCCGAGCAGTCACTGGTTGCGGATGGTCGTGACATCGGCGCGGACGTGGCTGCCCTGACGGACGGCGGCAGTCACGTGGCAGTCGACGCTGTCGGCAGCGAGCAGACGTCCTCCGACGCGATCCACAGCCTGCGCCGTCGCGGACGCCACGTGCAGGTCGGTCTGCTGCCGCCGGTCGACGGCCACCCGCGGGTCCCGATGGCTCGGGTCATCGGGTGGGAGCTCGACCTGCTCGGCAGCCACGGGATGGCGGCGGTCGACTACCCGGAGATGCTCGCCCTCATCGAGTCCGGCGCCCTCCAGCCGCAGCGACTCGTCGAGCGGACGATCGGTCTGGAGGAGGCAGCATCGCTGCTGCCCGTCTTCGACCGGACGAGCGTCGCAGGGATGACGATCATCGACCCCTCGCGCTGAGCCCCCTTCGCCCTCAGGTCGGGCGCCGGAGCTGCGGCGACGCCTTCGGTCATCCGCCGAGGCCCGCCCAGGGGTCCTCGCGGCGCCAGACCGTTGGCAGGTGGAGGGTGACCCCATCGGCGGCGGCGAGGCGGTCGAGGACGCTCATGGTGACGTCCAGGTCGTCACCCGCGTACGGCAGGGCGCGCAGCGGCTGGTCGAGCGGGCGGAAGAAGTCGTCCCAGTGGGTCAGCACGACCCGCCGGGCACCCACGGCGCGGACGGTGTGCTCCCAGTAGGCCTCGATGTAGTCCAGCGGCTGCACACCGAGCTGCCCGACGCCGAGGTAGGCGACCTCGGCCTCGTGACCGGCGAGTGAGTCGGGCACGTAGCCGGCGCTGCCCTGCACCAAGGCGGTCCGGCCGCTGGTGTGGGTGAGCAGGATCGACCACGCCTCGCCGCACCGATAGGCACCCACGCGGGCCGGCGGGACGACGGGCGCGTCGATGGTGCCCGGGTGTCGGTCCGGCGGGCAGTGCGCCGAGTCGACGAAGGTCAGGGCGAAGGCCCCGCACTCCATCGTGTCACCAGACGCCACGGTCCGGATGCGCTCTGGGGCAAGACCACCGCCGAGGCCCACGTGGGCGGTCGACGTCCCGCCGAGCAGCACCGCCCCGGTGCGCTCGGCGACGACGGCCGAGTCGAGCACGTGGTCGTAGTGGCTGTGCACAGCCGCGACGGCGTCGAGCCGGTCGATCCCGGCGTCCCCGAGAGCCCGGGTGAGCGCTGCGTCGATCCGCTCCGGTGAGGGTGCGATCTTGCGCAGACCCACCTGCAGGAGCCCGGGACGGGAGAAGAATCCATCGACCATCACGGCCGAGTCGCCGTCCGACGCGAGCAGCGTGGAGACCCCCAGGAAGGTCACGCCCAGCCGACCCGGCTTGGCAGCGGGCAGGTCGTGGCGAGAGGCGTAGGTGGACATGTCGGGCCGACCGAGCTTGAGGCGCATCCGCCCACCCTAGAGATGGGCAGGTCACGAGGGGCATCGCCCGCTCGGTGGGTCCGACTCGGTCCCGGACGCTTGTCGTGCGAGGACCGCGCCCCTACCCTCAGGCAAAGCCCTCAGCGTGGAGGGCTCCTGTGATGGAGACGCCATGTCCGACGCCACCACCCTCTGCGAAGCCTTCCAGCAGACCCTGACCGTCGACCCGGGCGCCGTGGCGCTGCGCACCGCCGGCGACGCCGTCTCGGTCACGTGGGCCGAGTACGGCGACCGCGTGCGGGCCGTCGCCGCAGGTCTGGCCGCCCTCGGCTACCAACGCGGGGACACGCTCGGCATCATGCTCAGCAACCGACCGGAGTTCGCCTGGGTCGACGCCGGGGCGATGCACCTGGGGATGATCCCCTTCTCCATCTACAACACGTCCGCGCCCGAGCAGGTCGAGTACCTCTTCGGCAACGCCGGCAACCGGGTCGCCGTCACCGAGGTCGCGTTGCTGCCCGCGATCCTGCGCTCCGGGGTGGCCCTCGACCACCTCATCGTCATCGACGGCAAGCCCGAGGGCGCCACCCACACCCTGGCCGAGCTCGAGGGCCTGGGCGACGCCGACTTCGACTTCGAAACCGCCTGGCGAGCGGTGCAGCCCGACGACGTGCTCACGCTGATCTACACCTCCGGCACCACCGGCCCGCCGAAGGGGGTCCAGCTCACCCATCGCAACCTGCTCGCCGTGCTCCACGGCGCAGAGGGCGTCGTCGATGTGCACTTCGGCGACCGGATCACCTCCTTCCTACCGGCCGCCCACATCGCCGACCGGGCCTCGGCGCAGTACTTCAACCTGGCTCGGGGCGTGCAGGTCACCTACATCGCCGATCCCAAGATGATCGCGAGCGGTCTACCCGACGCCCGCCCGACGATCTGGTTTGCCGTGCCCCGGGTCTGGGAGAAGATCAAGATGGGCATCGAGGCCAAGGTCGTGGCGGCCGAGAGCCCGGTGAAGAAGAAGCTCGGCACGTGGGCCTTGGCGATGGCCGAGAAGCAGGGTGCCGCGCTGCTCGCGGGGGAGCCCCTCCGTGGCAAGGACGCCGCGCAGTACCGCCTTGCGGACAAGCTCGTCCTGAGCAAGGTCAGGAACGCACTCGGCCTGGACGAGCTGCGCTGGGCCTGGTCGGGTGCGGCAGCGATCGCGCCCGAGACACTGTCCTTCTTCATGGGGCTGGGCATCGACGTCTGCGAGATCTGGGGAATGTCGGAGGTCGCCGGTGCCGGGACGATCAACCCGCCCGGGCGGGCCAAGGTGGGGACTGTGGGCCCCGCACTGCCCGGCTTCGAGATGAAGATCGCCGACGACGGTGAGCTGCTCTTCCGCGGGGACTGCGTGATGCCCGGCTACCGCGGCGACCCGGACAAGACCGCCGAGGCCATCGACTCCGACGGCTGGCTGCACACGGGTGACGTCGGCACGATCGATGCCGACGGCTACCTGACGATCACCGACCGCAAGAAGGAGCTGATCATCAGCTCCGCCGGCAAGAACATGTCGCCGTCCAACATCGAGAACACCCTCAAGGTGACCACGCCCCTCGCCGCGACGATCGTCGTCGTCGGTGATGCCCGTCCCTACAACATCGCGCTCGTGACCCTGGATCCGGACGCCGCCGCTGTCTTCGCCGAGAAGGCCGGCGTCGCAGCGGACCCGGCCGTCCTCGCTGAGCACCCCGCTCTGATCGCCGAGATCGACAAGGGCATCACGGCGGGCAATGCCAAGCTCTCCCACGTCGAGCAGGTCAAGAAGTTCACCGTGCTCCCCGAGTACTGGGCTCCGGGCAGCGATGTCCTGACCCCCACCCTCAAGCTGCGCCGCAAGCCGATCAGCGACCGCTACGCCGACGAGATCGAGGCGTTGTACGGCTGATCGGCACGGCTGCGTGTCCATCCACGGGTCAGCTCTGTCACCTCAGACCCGCACCTGAGACCCGTACCTCAGACTCACGGGGAGCAGACTGGCCGCATGGCAGCCATCAAGCGCTTCGACCACGTGGGCATCACCGTCGCGGACCTCGACGTGGTCATGGACTTCTTCATCGGGCTCGGCTTTGAGCTGCAGGGGCGCATGGTCATGGAGGGCGAGTTCGTCGACACCGTCATCGGGATCCCGGACTCCCGTTCCGAGATCGCCGTCCTCGGCCTGCCGGACGGTGGGACCACGCTCGAGCTGTCGTGCTTCGACCGACCCGACCACGAGCCCGGGTCGCCGACCGCGGTGTCGACGGAGCTGGGTCTACGGAATGTCACCTTCGAGGTCGAGGGTCTGCCCTCTGTCCTCGAGCAGCTCGCCGCGAAGGGCTACGGCCTCGTCGGCGGCATGGGCGAGTGGGAGGGCGCGTGGCGGATGGCCTACGTCCGCGGACCCGAAGGAATCATCGTCTCCCTCACCGAGCAGATCGGCTGAGGGCCATGGTCGTCTTCGCCGGGTCGAGGTGAGGCTGCGGGCCAGACGGCGCGCGCATGCCTGTGGGCCGGCCCGTCGGGGCCGGCTGCGGGGCGTGGCAGCTAGACATGCCAGGTCACGCCGCGGGGAGTGATGGTGCAGGTCAGGTCCCGGGTGTGGACCTTGGTGTGGTGGCGCTCGCACAACAGCGCAGCGTTGTCGATGTCCGTGAGCCCACCCAGGGACCAGTAGTCCACGTGGTGCGCGTCGGACCAGTGCGCGGGCATGGTGCACCCCGGATAGGTACAGCCGCCATCGCGCAGGTACAGGGCACGCTTCTGTCCCGTGGTGAAGTAGCGGGCGGCTCGACCCAGCTCCATGGGCTCGGTGTCGGTGCCCAGCAGGGCCGGCACGATCCCTCCCTCGCAGGCCAGCTTGCGCACCGACGCCGGGGAGAGGACCTGTCCTGTCGCGGTCACCCCACCCGCGTGACCCGTGGCCGGGGCCCCACACCCTCCCGGCTGACCGAAGGGAGCCTGGCCGGGTGCAGTGACAGGTCGTCCGAGGGGCCCGACTGGCAGGTCCTGCCCGCAGGCACCACAGCGCCCGTGGGCCAGGTCCGCGGTCAGGGCTTGGAGGCTGATCGTCACGACAACCTGGGCCTTGTCACTCTTGGGCGCCTCACCCGGGGATGACACCCCACGGCCGATGATCGTCAGCAGGGCGTCTGCGCGACGCCGGGCCGGGGACCGCTCATCCACGGTGCCATCGGGGCTCTTGACCGGGGCCGACAGTGCGGCCAGGGCGGCGTCGATGATCGCGGCGCCCTCGGGGTCCATGTCCACCCGGTAGCGCGTCATCCCGCACGCGCCCGCGGACTTGGTCAGCGAGCGGGATGCCTTCAGGGCCTCGTCCTCGTCACGCAGGTCCTTGTCCGGGCGCAACAACCGGCCGGTCATCGTGATCGCCGCCGCCAACTTCTTTTCATCCACACCCGACACCCGCGTGCGAGTGCGCCCGTCCGGGCCGCTCGCGATGGCCTCGTCACGGGCGTGGCCCAGCAAGATCCCCAGGTCCTCCTCGAGCAGCTGCGGGTCAGCCACCCTCCGCACCGACTCCTCGAACCGCACCAGCTGGTCTGTCTTGCCCAACGGCAGATCCCCAGCCGCGAAAGCCGCCAACACCCCGGGCACCCCAGGGGGCCCGTGCTCGTCAGCCGCGCCCGCCTCGTCGCCAGCGTCCGACATGGACGCGTCCTGAGATGTCGCGGTCGTCGGGGCGGGGTCGCTCAACGAGCTGCCCGACGCCCGCAGACCAGCCGTGGCCACCCGCACCACCGACGCCGCATGCCCCACCGTAGGACGCGGCGCGCGTCGCCCCTCACTCACCCCGACCCAGTCCACCGGCGACCACGACGACTCCCCCGGGAGACCCCGTGAGATGCCCTCCCGCGCCAACGCGACCTCCGCAGCCTGCGTCAGCTGGCGCACCTGCCCGACAAGCGCGAGGGCCTCGCCGACATCGCTGTCAGGGGCCTGCCACACGCTGGAGACGTCACTGGACATCAACGACCGCAGCGCATCACGCAACCCGGGAAGAACCCCCGGATCGTGAAACCGCACCGTCGCCTCTGACATGCCTCGATCATATGTTCGACCACCGACAACGCTCCCCAACCAGACCAACTGGGGGCAGGCGCCCCCTTCGACCCGGGGATGTGGACAACGTCCAGGGGGCTTCGGCTTCGAGATGCCCGCTACGCGGACTCCGCCCACGCGGAACGTGGGACCCTAGCCAACGTCGAGGGGCCCGATCTGCGGGTGCACACCGGTCAGCTCCTCGGAGACTTCCCACAACCGCCGCATCGCCCCCGGGTCACGCGACCCCGCGGACGAGCCCACGCTCACCGGCCGGCCCCGCGTCTCCCCGGGCCCGCTCGGACCGTAGAACTCACCACCGACTGCCGTCGGGTCGGTGGCGGCACGCAGGGTGGGCAGGGCCCCCTTCGCCGCGCTCTGACCGGTCACCCAGGTGACGGCTGAGATGACTGGCCGAGCGGGCAGCGGCAGGTAGCGGGCCAGTGACGTGCGCGAGAGGCCGGGGTGCGCCGCAACCGCGATCGTCGGCGCGCCGACCTCATCCAGTCGGCGCTGCAGCTCGTGGGTGAAGAGCAGGTTGGCCAGCTTGGACCGACCGTAGGCACCCCTCGAGTCGTAGCCCCGCTCCGCCTGGAGGTTGTCGAAGTCCATCGCCCCGCCACCCCAACGGTGCGCCAGGCTCGTCACCGTGACCACCCGGGAGTCGGGCGTCACCAGCAGCCGGTCGAGCAGGAGCCCGGTCAGCGCGAAGTGCCCCAGGTGGTTGGTGCCCACCTGCAGCTCGAAGCCGTCCTGCGTCACGCCCCGAGGCGTCATCATCAGCCCGGCGTTGTTGACCAGCAGGTCGATCCGCTCGTGCCGTCCTCGGATCTCCTCAGCCGCCTCGCGTACCGACTCCAGCGAGCCGAGGTCCAGGCGCACGACCTCGGCGCCAGGGAGCGATGAGGCGACCTGCTCCCCCTTCGACGTGTCACGACAGGCGAGGACCACGGTGGCGCCGCGTGCGGACAGCTCACGAGCCGTCACCGCGCCCAGCCCCGAGTTGGCCCCGGTGATCACCACGGTGCGTCCGCTCTGGTCGGGCATGTGGTCCAGCGACCAGGGGCTGCGGCTGCGTGTCATGGGCCCACCCTGCCACCGCCGCCCTTCGAGACGGTTGCTGCGCAACCTCCTCAGGGAACGCTGAGCGTCACACTCACGACCCCCCACTCGTCAGATCAGTGACAGCATCGTCACCGAGAGGTAGGGCCATGGACACCACAGCGCAGACCGAGGACTTCGAGCGGGAGCGACCTCGACTCGTCGGGCTCGCCGCCCGAATCCTCGGCGACCACACCGAGGCGGAGGACATCGTGCAGCAGGCCTGGCTGCGCCTCCACGGCACGGACACCGACATCGAGTCGCTGCCCGCGTGGCTGACCACCGTCACCACCCGCCTGTGCCTCGACCGGCTCAAGTCCCGGACCCCGGTGCCGCACAGCGAGGTCGAGCCCGGCGAGGCCACCCCGGACATCGCCGACGACATCGTCCTCGCGGACACCGTCGGCGTCGCCCTACAGGCCGTCATCGAGCGGCTCACCCCCGGCGAGCGCGTGGCCTTCGTCCTGCACGACAGCTTCGGATTCGACTTCGCCACGATCGCGGCGATCCTCGACACCACCCCGGCCGCGGCCCGCAAGCTTGCCTCGAGGGCGCGGGGGAAGGTCCGGGCTCGGTCCCTTCGAGGCTCAGCCGCGGACGGCCTCGCACCTCAGGGAGCGGGGAGAAGTGACTGGGAAGTCGTCGACGCCTTCATGGCCGCCGCCCGGGACGGAGACTTCGACTCGCTCCTGTCCCTGCTCGCCCCCGACGCGGCGATCACCGCGGACACCGCAGCCATCGCCACCGGCACCCCCGAGCGGATCGACGGCCGCCGCGAGATCGCCGAGTTCTTCAACGGGAGCGCCCATGCGGCACTCGCGGTCCTTGTCGACGAGCGTCCCGCCGCCGCGTGGTTCCTCAAGGGCGAGGCCACGGTGCTCTTCGACTTCACCCTCGAGGACGGCCTGGTCTGCGGCATCACCTTCCGCGCCGACCCCGAGGTGCTCGCCCGGGTCACCCGTCGCACCGACACCCACCGCGGCTGATCGTCACATCCACCCTCCCCCGATCGCCAACACCACAGAACACCCACACAGGAGAGACGACATGAAGACCATGACCTGCCGACAGCTCGGCGGCCCCTGCGACCTCGCCCATCGGGGCGAGAGCGCCGACGACGTCATCAACGCCCAGGACCAGCACCTCAAGGCGATGGAAAAGGAGGGCGACGCAGCCCACCAGCCCGCCCGCGACGACATGAAGAGCCGCTGGCGCCACCCCCGCAAGTCGCTCGGCTGGTACAAGGACATGAAGCAGGCCTTCGCGGATCTCCCGCAGCACTGATCGACGAAGGGAGGGCCGGCCCGGCCGCGCTTCGTCGACAACGCGGCACCGGCACGGCGAAGCACCTCACCTCGTCATCGCCGTACTCTGGTGGGGCCCCGGGACACGCCACCCCGGGGCCCTGCTGTCATCCACCCCGGACGGATCCCCGTGAGCACCGCCATGCCCCCTGTCACCGACACCACGACCCCGGAGCCTTCCGTCCGGGCGGCACTGCGCTCCCCGCGACTGCTGCGGACCGAGGTCCTCGGTGGTCTCGTCGTCGCGCTGGCCCTGATCCCCGAGGCGATCTCCTTCTCGATCATCGCCGGGGTGGACCCGCGGGTGGGGCTCTTCGCGTCCTTCACGATGGCGGTGTCGATCGCCTTCCTCGGCGGCCGACCGGCGATGATCTCAGCCGCCACGGGTGCCGTCGCGCTCGTCATCGCCCCGCTCATGCACGAGCACGGTTACGACTACCTCATCGCGACCGTCCTGCTCGCCGGCGTCCTCCAGATCGCGCTCGGGGTCGTCGGGGCCGCGCGGCTGATGCGCTTCATCCCCCGCCAGGTGATGGTCGGCTTCGTCAACGCGCTGGCCATCCTCATCTTCATCGCGCAGATCCCCCACCTCGTCGACGTGCCGTGGCTGGTCTACCCGATGATCGCGGTCGGGATCGCGATCATCGTCGTCTTCCCCCGGCTCACGGCGGTCATCCCCGCGCCGCTCATCGCGATCGTCGCACTCACCGCCTTCGTCCTGATCGGTGGCGTCGGCGTCCCGGACGTCGCTGACCAGGGGCAGCTGCCCGACAGCCTGCCGGCGCTCTTCCTCCCCGACGTGCCGCTCACCTGGCAGACCCTGCAGATCATCGGCCCCTACGCCCTGGCCATGGCCCTCGTCGGTCTGCTCGAGTCGCTGCTCACGGCCAAGCTCGTCGACGACATCACGGACACGCACTCCGACAAGACGCGCGAAGCCTGCGGCCAGGGCGCGGCCAATGTCATCACCGGCTTCTTCGGGGGGATGGGCGGCTGCGCGATGATCGGGCAGACGATGATCAACGTCAAGGCCTCAGGGGCCCGCACGCGGATCTCGACCTTCCTCGCGGGCGTCTTCCTGCTGATCCTCGTCGTCGGTTTCGGCGACATCGTCGGCCTCATCCCGATGGCCGCACTCGTCGCGGTGATGATCATGGTCTCGGTCGGCACCTTCGACTGGCACTCGATCCGCCCCGCCACCCTGCGCCGCATGCCCAAGTCGGAGACCACCGTCATGCTGGCGACGGTCGCGGTCACCGTGACGACCCACAACCTCGCGATCGGCGTCATCGTCGGCGTCCTCGTCGCGATGGTGCTCTTCGCCCGCAGGGTCGCGCACCTCACGCAGACCCACCGGGAGCTCGTGGAGGACGAAGGGGGCGTCACCGCCGTCTACCGCGTCACCGGAGCGCTCTTCTTCGCCTCGAGCAACGACCTCTACACGCAGTTCGACTACGTCGGCGACCCGCAGCGGGTGCGCATCGACCTCACCGACAGCCACATCTGGGACGCCTCCACGGTGGCCGCCCTCGATGCGATCACCACGAAGTACGAGCGCAAGGGCAAGACGGTCGAGGTCACCGGGCTCAACGCAGCGAGCGCCGAGCGTCACGACCGGCTCAGTGGCGACCTCGGGATGCACTGACCCGAGCAAGCAGCACCATCACCCCGGCGCCCAGGACGCTCCCCACGGCGTACCACCCGATGTCCCGCGGGTCGAAGCCTGACCCCAGCAGCAGGCTCAGTGCGGGCAGTCGCGCCGGGATGCCCGTGAGCTGGGCCAGCTCGACGAGCACGCACGCGACGAAGGCCGCTCCCGCCGCCGTCGCAGGCCGGCCCCGCGACAGCAGCGCGATCGCGAAGCACGCGGCCATCGCATAGAGCACACTGCCCGCGGCATCGGCCCAGGCCAGGTGTCGGACGAGCTGCACCGACAAGCCCGCGAGGACGACCGCGGCGAGACACGAGGCGGAGAGGACGCGGGGCACGGGCGCCATCCCACTCCATCGACCTGAGCCCGACCTGTGGACCCTCGCGACCGTGACCCGTCTCGCCGCGCCAACCAACCGCGCGAACCAACCGTGGCAGGCTCGGCCCGTGCCCGGCCACACCGTTCTGCAGCTGCCCGTCCCCGCCCTCGAGGACTGGGTCAGGGAACGCACGCGCCACTACGACGAGGGCTTCGTCTCGGCCGACCCGGACTTCGGCCATGCGCACATCACGGCGCTGGCCCCCTTCGCTCCCTCACCGACGGCCGAGCAGCTGGCGACGATCGCCGGCATCGCGGCCACCACCGCGCCGATCACGGTCCGGCTGGACGAGATCGGCGAGTTTCCCGACGGGATCATCCACCTGCGGCCGGTGCCGGACCGTCCCCTGCGTGCCCTGACGGAGGCGCTCGTGACGGCCTTCCCGCAGTACCCGCCGTATGCCGGGAGATTCGGTCCCCACGCGGACCCGCACCTCACCCTCGACGCGGCCTCCGACGAGGTGTCCATCGCGTCGACCCGGCGCCTGCTCGGCGCCCTGGTGCCGGTGACGTGCATGCTCACCGAGCTGCAGCTGAGCTGGTGGGAGAGCGGTCGCTGCCACGTCATGCAGCAGTGGCCGCTCAGCCCAGCAGGTCCAGCCCCGGGCCGTCGAGGTCGGCCGGCGCCACGGAGCGACCCGAGATCGCCATGAGGAGGGCCAGTGCCGGACCGCGGACCTCGGGCCCGTCGCCGATCGACAGCTCGACATCGTTGGCGTGCAGGGTGACGCGCTCGGCGCGCTGACGGCCGCCGCCCAGGCCCTCGGAGACCCGCGCCTGGTAGCGCAGCGCCCGCTCGACGCCCTCGGCGGAGTAGTCGTGCCAGATCCCCAAGGGCCGGCGGATGTCCTCGCCGTGGAGCACCTCCTCGACGAGGCGGCTGTCCACGGGCGCGGGCGGACCGCTGCGCCGCGGCGCGACCTCACGCAGCCGGCTGAGCGTCTCGCGTGGCGTGGCGCCCCGGTTGCGCTCCAGGCCCTGCTGGTTCTGCCGGTCGAAGTTGCCGCGGGCCCGGGCCATCGCCCACACCACGCCGAAGGGGGTGGCCCTCGCGTTGTCGACCAGGTGCGCCGCGACATCGTGGACGCTCCACCCCTCGCAGAGCGAGGGCTGGCGCCACTGCTCGTCGGTGAGCCGCTCGAGGTCGTCGGCCAGCGCGGCCCGCTCGGCGTGGACCAGTTCCCAGACGTCTGTCATGTGCTCAGCCTGCCACCCCGGCCCGACAGCCGCGCCCCTTCGAGACGGTCGCGGGGCGACGGGCCTAGGGTGGCGAGCATGGCACCTGAGCAGAGCGAGTGGATGCGGATCGTCGCGGAGGACCCCCACCATTCCCAGTGGTACATCGACCGCTTCCGCGAGATGGCCGCCCGAGGGGACGACCTCCACGGCGAGGCCCGCTGCATCGACGCGATGCTCCCGCGGGGCGCTCGCGTCCTGGACGCGGGCTGCGGTCCCGGCCGTGTGGGTGGTCGCCTGCACGAGCTCGGCCACGACGTCACCGGCGCCGATGTCGACCCGGCACTCATCGCCGCCGCCGAGGAGGACCACCCCGGTCCGCGCTGGGTCGTCAGCGACCTGGCCGTCCTCGACCTGCGCGACGACGACGGGGAGCGGACCCCCTTCGACCTCATCGTGTGCGCCGGCAATGTCATGACCTTCCTCGCGCCGAGCACGCGCCGCGACGTCCTCACCGGCTTCGCCGACCACCTCGCCGAGGGCGGGCGTGCGGTCATCGGGTTCGGCGCGGACCGCGGCTACGACACCGCCGACTTCGTCGCGGACGCGACCGAGGCGGGCCTGCGCGAGCAGGTCCGCCTCGGTGGGTGGGCTCTGGAGCCCTGGACGCAGGACGCCGACTTCATGGTCAGCATCCTGGGCCGCTGACGATCAGGGCGCGACCGGCCGCCCCTGGAGGACCCGCCACGTGTAGGCCGTGCCGAGCGCGAAGACGGGTGTCGTCACGATGGTCGCGAGCCCGCACGTGCAGCACGACGTGATGACGATGACCACGATGGCCAGCATCGCGTAGAGCAGGGTGTCGCCGAGGTGCTCCTTGACGAAGGTGAAGCTCGCCGAGATCGCCTCCGTCGCACTCTTGCCGTCGAGGACCGCCGCATTGGCGTAGTAGAGGAAGAAGCCCACGACGAGCGCGCCGACGAGGAGGGCGACGAGTCCGACGATGACGGCGATCCCGACGAGGAGACCGGCGAGCAGGGCCTGACCCCAGGGGATGCGCGTGAACATCGCCGAGAGGTCCGTGCGTCCTGTGTCGACGACGTCGAGGGCACCTCGCAGCAGGGCCAGACCGAGGACCCAGCTGACGATCCCGGAGAGGATGCCTCCCACCGCCTGGAGCAGGTAGGAGACGGCGTTGTCCTCGGGCAGCCCGGTCGCCGGGTCGATCGGCGCGTCCATCGCGAAGGTCGAACCGGCACCGAGCATGTTGAAGAGGAACTGGATGCCGAAGGCCAGGAAGAAGATGAGCAGGCCCATGACGATGAAGGGGCCGAGGTGCTGGGTGAACTTCTTCCACCCGTAGGCCATCGCGTCGACGGGACTGTACGTCGGCACGCCACCCCAGCCCGGGCCACCGGGGGCCGCTCCACCGGGCGGCAGCGGAGGCATGCCGCCCCCATAGGGCGGCTGCCCACCGTAGGGCGGTTGTCCCCCGCTACCGCCGAAGGGGGGCTGGCTCGGCGGGTATGGCCCACCCGACGGGGGCGGTGGCTGGTTCGGCGGCATGGGAGGTGGCGGGTAGCTCATGCGACCACCCAATCCTGAACGGCCCTCGACGGCAACCCAACTCACGCGACTCCCGACCTCCCCGGTCCCCACCGGGTCCGGGCGGACGGTCAATAAGCGGGTACCAGCAGGTCGCGGGTGATGTCGGCGATCGACGCCGCACCCACGAGGCCCATGGTCAGGTCGAGCTCGCCGAGCACGTTGTCGATGACCGCGCTGACCCCGTCCGCGCCGTCGAGCGCGAGCCCGTAGACGTGGGGTCTGCCCAGCAGGCAGGCGTCGGCGCCGAGGGCGAGGGCCACGAAGAGGTCGGCTCCGGTCCGCACCCCGCTGTCCATCAGGACGGTGGGCTCCGGGCCGACCGCCGCGCGCACCCGCACGAGTGCATCGAGTGCTGCGATCGATCGATCCACCTGTCGCCCACCGTGGTTAGACACCACGACGGCGTCGACGCCCATGTCGAAGGCCTTCCGTGCATCGTCCTCGTGGAGGATCCCCTTGAGCACGACGGGCAGGCTGGTCCGCTCCCGGAGCGTCGCGATGTGCTCCCACGACAGACCCGGGTTGGAGTAGATGTCGAGGAAGGTCTCGACCGCCGCCCGCGGCTGCGGCGAGCGCAGGTTGTCGCGCACACCGCCGGGGTGCTGACGAGACATCGACAGCAGGGTGGCGAGTCCTCCCTTGGCCGCCCTGGCCGCTTGCAGGGGCTTGCGGGGATCGATCCCCAGCGGCTGGGCGCTGCGGGCACCGGCCGCGAGCCGCTCGCGGACGATCTCCATGAAGCGCGGGTCCGAGGTGTACTGCGCGATCCCCTCCCCGCGGGCGAAGGGCAGGGACCCCAGATCGAGGTCCTCGGTGCGCCAGCCGAGCATCGTCGTGTCGAGTGTGACGACCAGGGCCCGCGCCCCGGCTGCCTCCGCGCGGCCGATCATCGAGTCGACGAGCTCCTCGTCGGTGGACCAGTACAGCTGGTACCAGAAGGGGGTCCCCGCCATCGCCTGCGCCGTCTCCTCCATCGGGCAGCTGCCCTGGCAGGAGAAGACGTAAGGGATCCCGCTGGCGTGCGCACCCTCCGCGATGCGCAGGTCGGCATCGTCGACGACGAGACCAGCGGCACCCACCGGTGCGAGCAGGAGCGGGGCGGCGAGGTCGGTGCCGAGCACCGTCGTCCGCAGGTCGCGTCCGCTCGTGGCATGGAGCATCCGGGGCACGACGCGCCAGCGGTCGAAGGCCTCCCGATTGGCTCTCATCGTCGCTCCAGAGCCCGCGCCACCGGCGATGTACGCCCACGCCTTGCGACTCATGGCCGCCCGCGCACGACGCTCGAGGGCAGTCACCTCGGTGGGGACCAGGGGTGCGATGCCGAGGGCGCCGGGCCGGTAGATGGAGTCCTGCCGGGCGCGTCCGCGGGCGGGCTGAGGAACGGTCATGACCGCAGGCTAGGGCACGACTGCACACCTCCGCCGAGGTGATCTTGAGTACACCGGAAGCGGCTCGCGATCCCGCTCCCTCACGCATGATCATGGGCTTTGCGGGCATTTTCGTGCGTTTGGCGTCATTAGCCTTCTGCGCGACCCCGGGTTACCTTGCGCTGAGCCACACCCACAACACCACACCGGAAGGAAGGCATGCCGACGCCACCCCTGGGTATCGCGACCATCGTCCTGCTGCTCGTCATCTTCTACGGCCTCACCATGGTCATGTCGCTGAAGATCAGCCGCGGCAAGGAAAACGCGGACGAGTACATGACGGCCGGCCACAACATCGGCTTCGGCATCTCAGCGGCATCGATGACGGCGACCTGGATCTGGGCGTCGTCGATGTACGCCTCGGTCACCTCCGGCTACACGTACGGCATCTCGGGACCGATCCACTACGGGCTGTGGGGCGCCCTGATGATCCTCTTCATCTACCCCTTCGGTCGGCGCATCCGCAAGGTCGCCCCCAACGCGCACACCCTCGCCGAGGTCATGCGGGCCCGGCACGGTCGCTCGAGCCAGCTGATGCTCGCGATCTCCAACGTCCTCGGCAGCGTCATCTCGTTGATGTCCAACTTCATCGCCGGTGGTGCGCTCATCTCGATGCTCTCGCCGCTGACCTTCATCCAGGGCGTCCTGATGATCGCGGCAGGCGTCCTGCTCTACACGATCTGGTCCGGCTTCCGCGCCTCCGTCCTCACCGACTTCGCCCAGGTCGTCGCGATGCTGCTCGCCGTCGTCATCCTCGTACCGACCTTCTTCTTCGTCCTCGGTGGCACCGACCTCCTGCGCGAAGGAGCCGTCAACCTCACGCCCCACCAGGCGAACTTCTTCTCCTCGGAGGCCTTCCTGCGGCAGGGCGCCCCCTACATCGCGGCCGTCCTCGCCTACGCCATCGGCAACCAGACGATCGCGCAGCGGCTCTTCGCCGTACGCGAGGACCTCATCAAGCCGACCTTCATCACCGCGACGGTCGGCTACGGCGCGACCATCATCGGCATCGGCATGATGGGCGTGCTCGCGCTCTACTCCGGGATCACCCCGGCCGGCGGGGACCCCAACAACCTGCTGCCACAGCTCGCCGCGACGCATCTCGCGACTCCCTTGATCATCGTCTTCTTCGTCATGATCATCGGCTCCCTGTCCTCGACGGCCGACTCCGACCTCGCCGCCCTGTCCTCGATCGTCATGACCGACATCTACGGTGAGCGCGCCCGCCGCGAGGGCCGGATCAACCCCAGGACGATGCTCCTCATCGGGCGCCTGACGATGGTGGTCGCGACCGTCGCCGCGGTCCTCTTCGCGGCGCTGGAGCTCAACATCCTCGACCTGCTCGTCTTCGTCGGAGCGATGTGGGGCTGCCTCGTCTTCCCGGTCATCGCCTCCTTCTACTGGACGCGGATCACCAACGCGGCCTTCACCACCTCCGTGCTCGTCGCCTTCGCGATCTTCCTGCCGGTGCGCTTCTCCTGGCTGCCGCAGCACGGCGCGCTGGACCTCGTCATCGACGTCGTCGGCATCATCGGGGCGGGCATCGTCATCGGCTTGATGGCCTTCGGCTTCTTCGGCCCCAAGGTGGGCATGGTCGCCGGAACGCTCTTCGCGGTGGGGGTCGCCCCCTTCGCCATCGGGGTGATCTCGCAGTACCCGGCCCTCTCGGGCTCGCTGCTCGCCTACGCCGTCTCGACGATCGTCTGCGTGGTCATGTCGCTGCGGTCACGGCAGGAGCCCTTCGACTTCGCCGTCATCGCCGGGCGCACCTCGGACTTCACCGTGGCGCCGGACAGCGACCGCGACGGCGACCTCGAGCCCACCCACTCCTGACCGGAAGGACCGCACATGTCCATCACCGCACTGACCGTCTACATCCTCATCTGGCCCGTCATCGTGGCCGTGATCCTCGCCGTCATCTGCGTCGGCTTCTACAAGGAGTGGCGCGCGGCCAAGGACGAGGGCCGCCGGATCATCTGACCGCGGATGCACGAGGCCTCCCGCGGGTATGTCCGGGCCATGCGGCACAGCAGCCCGGACGAGCCCGGGATCACGCGGCGTCGGCGCGGGCGTGGCTTCAGCCACCACCTGCCCTCCGGCCGACTCGTCGACGCCGCCACCCGAGAGCGCATCGACGCCCTCGCCGTGCCACCCGCCTGGCGGGACGTGTGGATCTGCACCGACCCCGACGCCCATCTGCTGGCGACGGGCGTCGACGAGGCCGGTCGCACGCAGTACCTCTACCACCCGCGGTGGCGGGCGGCGCGCGATCGCGAGAAGTTCGACCGCGTGCTCGAGATGGCCCCGCTCCTGCCCCGGATGCGCCGACGACTGCGCGCCGACCTGGGTGCCCGCGGACTCACCCGGGAGCGCGTCACGGCCACCGCCCTGTGGCTGCTCGACACCGGCAGGCTGCGGGTCGGGTCCGCCGCCTACGAGGAGGAGCACGGGTCGCACGGCGTGACCACGCTGCTCACCGAGCACCTCCACGACACCGGCTCGGGGGTACGGCTCGAGTTCCCGGCGAAGGGGGGACAACGCGCCTGCGTGCTCGTCACCGACGACGACGTCGTGCGCGCCCTGCGGGCGCTGCGTCGGGCGGGCCGACACGGAGAGCACCTGCTCCGGTACCGCGACGCGTTTACCCGGCAGGACCTCCGCGCCGCGGCGGTCTCCGACCGGTTCGCCGCGATCGTCGGGCAGGCCCACACGGTCAAGGACCTGCGCACGTGGGCCGCGACGGTCACCGCGGCCGAGTCCCTGGCGGCCTCCTCCCGCACAGGGGTGGAGGTGGAGGAGGCCGTGCGTCTCGCGGTGGAGGCGGCGGCCGACTCGCTCGGGGACACGGTCACCGTGGCCCGCGACAGCTATGTCGACCCTCGGTTGCTCGACGCCCACCGCGAGGGGCGCGGGATCCGACCCGCTCGGGGGGCGCCGCTCGAGCACAGCGACGCGGTCCGGCGACGTGTCGAACGCGAGCTGGTCGCGCTGCTGACCGCCTGATGCATGTCCCGAGGGCGACGGGGTAGGTGCCCCGACATGATCGAAGGGTGGCCCCTGGGCCTCGGCTGGCTGATCCTGCTGGTGCTCCTCGGCACCCTGGCGTGGTTCGTCCTGCGGGGGCCGCGATGAGACGCCGCGCAGCGGGCATGACGTTGACGGCCCTCGCGCTGTCGGTGGCGCTCTCCGGCTGTGTCACTCCCGCGCTGGACTCTGGTGCCTTCCGGCAGAACGCCCGCGGCGCCGTCGGGTCGGGCCTGTCCGAGACGAGCACGGCCGCGCTCGTCGTCGAGCAGGTCCTCGCCGACCGGGTCACCGACGCGGTCGCCGACACCAGCCTGAGCAACTGCGAGGACGCCATCGGGCCGATCGAGGACAGCTTCGGCAAGGTCCAGCCTCCCCACGGCCGTGACGACTCGCTGCGCACCGACGTGCTCGACACCCTCGGCGACGCCGACACTGCCATCGCAGACGCCCGGATCGCCGCGCGCCGGGACGACACGGAGGGACTGCAGCAGGCCCTGACCGACCTGGACGCCGTGATCACGGACTTCGAGCAGCTCGAGCAGGGGCTGGGATGAAAAAGGTCTTCGGTCTCGTCCTCGGCGTGATGACCGCCATCGGCGGCTTCGTCGACATCGGCGACATCGTCACGGCCGGCGTCGTCGGCTCCCGCTTCGGCATGTCGCTCACGTGGGTGCTGATCCTCGGCACCTTCAGCATCTGCGTCTTCGCGGAGATGAGCGGACGGGTTGCCGCCGTGAGCGGCCGACCCACCTTCGACCTCATCCGCGAGCGTCTGGGGCCCCGCCTCGGCCTGCTCAACCTCATCGGCTCGCTGGCCGTGACGCTGCTGACCTTCATCGCCGAGATCGGCGGCGTCGCCCTCGCCCTGCAACTCGCCACGAGCGTCAACCGCTACCTGTGGATCCCCGTGGTGGCCGCCGCGCTGTGGCTCGTCTTCTGGCGGGTGAAGTTCGCGGCGCTGGAAAACACCTTCGGCCTCGGTGGGCTGGCGCTCATCGTCTTTGCCGTCGCCGTGTGGCAGCTGTCGCCGGACTGGTCGCAGATGTGGCATGAGGCCTCCCGCGCCGCCATGCCGCAACCCGAGGGCATCCCGACCTACTGGTACTACGCCGTGGCGATCTTCGGAGCGACGATGACGCCCTACGAGGTCTTCTTCTTCTCCTCCGGCGGCATCGAGGAGGGCTGGCGCACCAAGGACATCAAGACGATGCGCGGCAATGTCTTCCTCGGCTTCCCCCTCGGGGCGCTGCTGTCCCTCGCCATCACGGCGACCGCCGCCATCGTCTTCCTCCCCCTGTCGGTCGAGGTGGGGAGCCTGAGCCAGACCGTGCTCCCGGTCGGCATGGCCCTGGGCAAGATCGGTATCGCCATCGCGTTGCTCGGCCTCTTCGCCGCGACCTTCGGCGCGGCGTGCGAGACCGGGTTGTCGGTGGGCTACAGCATCAGCCAGTACTTCGGCTGGCAGTGGGGCAAGTTCGTCGAGCCGCTGCAGGCCGCGCGTTTCCACACGATCCTGCTCCTCATGTGCATCATCGGGCCCGGGGTGCTGCTCACGACGGTCGACCCGATCATGGTCACGGAGTACTCGGTGGTCTTCAGCGCCATCGCCCTGCCCCTGACGTACATCCCGATCCTCATCGTCGCCAACGACCGGACCTACATGGGAGACCGCGTCAACGGACGCATGGCCAATGTCCTGGGCAGCATCGTCCTCGTCCCGGTGCTCGTGGCCTCCCTCGCCGCCATACCGCTGATGATCGTGACGAGGGTGGGGCAGTGACATGGGTGACGACATGGGTCCGGTGAGCTTCGACGACAGCGCCGTCATCCGCCTGCTCGACCACCAGATCGTCGACGCCGACGGGCACCACCTGGGCAAGGTGGACGACCTCTCCCTTCGTCAGGAGGGTGAGGACCTCCTCATCGATGCGCTCATGGTCGGCCCGGCGGCGCTCGCGCCGCGATACCCCGGCCTCGTCGGCCGGTGGGGTTGGGCGATCTGGCGCCGGCTCAACGACGCCGACGACCCCGGCATGGTCCTCGTACCGCTGGGGCACATCGTCGACATGGGATCCGACGTGCAGGTGGACGCGCGGACCAGGGACGTCCTGCTGTCGTCCTTCGGCCTGGAGAACTGGCTGCGCCGTCACCTCATCGGCCGCATCCCGGGGCCGAAGGGGGGCAAGCACCTGCCCGAGGAGAGCCACCCGGCGCGGACCACACCGGGAGACGGGACGGGCGAGGCCGCCGAGGCGCCCGAGCGCGGCAGCACCGGACCGCGGCACCGCCTCACCGAGCTGCTCCACATGGACGTCGTCGACGCCACCGGCGAGCCCGTCGGCCGGGTGACCGATGTGCGCAGCCACGCGGAGGACATCCGCGACGGGATCGCGCTGACCTCCGTGCTCGTCGGGCCGCGCCTCATGGGATCGAAGCTCGGGTACTCCTCCGACGAGCAGGACGGTCCGCGCGCGATCAGCTGGATCATCGGTCGGATGCACCGCTCCGCGCACTGGCACGACCTGGCGGACGTCGCGGCGATCTCCTGGGAGGAGCGACGCCTCGAGATCGCTGACCGCGGCTGAGGTTGGGCGGCCCGATCGCGGGTAGCGCAGCCCTACCCCATGCCGAGGAGGCAACGATGAAGGCCGTGACCTGGCAGTCCCCCGAGACCCTCGAGGTCGTCGACGTCCCCGACCCGCGGATCGAGGAGCCGACCGATGCGATCGTGCGGGTCACGTCGACCGCGATCTGCGGCTCCGACCTGCACCTCTACGGGGTCCTCGCGCCCTACCTGCAGCCCGGAGACGTCCTCGGCCACGAGGCCATGGGCATCGTCGAGGAGGTGGGCAGCGAGACCGGCGACCTGGCCGTCGGCGACCGGGTCGTCGTCCCCTTCAACATCGCCTGCGGGCACTGCTGGATGTGCCGTCGCGGGCTGCAGTCGCAGTGCGAGACGACCCAGGTGAGGGAGCAGGCCAAGGGGGCTGCGCTCTTCGGCTACTCCAGCCTCTACGGCTCCGTCCCCGGCGGGCAGGCCGAGTACCTGCGGGTGCCGCAGGCGCAGTACGGCCCCGTGCGGGTGCCGCAGACCGGACCCGACGACCGCTACCTCTACCTCTCGGACGTGCTGCCCACCGCGTGGCAGGCCGCGCGCTATGCCGATGTCGGCGGAGGGGACACCGTCGTCGTCATGGGCCTGGGCCCCGTCGGCCAGATGGCCGCGCGATCCGCCCTGCAGCAGGGTGCCGAGCGGGTCATCGGTGTCGACCTGGTCGACGAGCGACTCGCGATGGCCGCCGCCCACGGCATGGAGACGGTGGACGCGCGCACAGTCGACGACCTCGCCTCGACCGTCGCGGAGATGACCGACGGCCGCGGCGCCGACCGGGTCATCGACGCCGTCGGGATGGAGGCGCACGGCAACCCCGTGCTCGAGCGGGTCATCGGGGCCACGACCCGCATGCCGAAACCGTTGGCGCGCAAGGCCATGGAGACCGTCGGCATCGATCGGCTCAAGGTGCTGCACCAGTGCTTCGACGTCGTGCGGCGAGGAGGCACGGTCTCCCTCAGCGGGGTCTACGGCGGCATGGCCGACCCGATGCCGATGCTGACGATGTTCGACAAGCAGGTGACCGTGCGCATGGGCCAGGCCAATGTGCGCCGGTGGACCGACGAGCTGCTCGAGATGGTCTCCCGCGACGAGGACGTCTTCGACGTCGAGGGCCTGGCCACGCACCGGGTGCCGCTCGCGGACGCGCCCGAGGCCTACCGGACCTTCCGCAACAAGGAGGACGGCTGCATCAAGGTGGTGCTCACGCCCTGAGCGACTGCCCCGTCCAGGGCGCTCAGGCCACCCCGTGACGGCGCTGGTGCCGCTGCCCGAGGCCGGTGCCCACGAGGACGAGGACGATCGAGACGGCGAGGACGCCGATGTAGCCGATCCACGCCGCGGCCGTGAGCGCCACGGCCGCGGCGACGAAGGAGACCGCCAGCGCGAAGGAGGTCAGCGTCGTGAAGTCCGTGCCTGCCGAGTCGGGCCGGGCGAAGTCCATGTTGATCGTGTAGACCACGACATTGGCCACGGCGTAGGCCGCCATGAAGGCGCACAGTGCCACCGTCGTCCACACGGTCGAGGTCTCCCCGAGGGCGAGCGGCACGAGGCCGAGGGTGGCCACGGCGAGGAGGACGCCGCCGAGGACGAGGACCCGCTGGCGTCCCCAGCGCGCGGTGAGGGCGCCGGCCCCGAGCGCGGCGAGCACCGCCGGGGCGGAGGCGATCGCCCCGGAGACGACACCGATCTTGGTCAGCGACCACCCGGCGTCCACGAGGGCCGGGGAGACGATCGCATACCCGACCGCGGCACCGATGTAGTAGAGCGGGACGACGACGAGCACCCAGCTGCGGCAGCCCGGCTGGCCGAAGACGGACAGCACCTCACGCAGGCCCGCACGCCGCACCTGCACCGCACGCTCCGGCTCGCGGAAGCCGATGACGACCCCGAGGGCGGTCGCGGTGAGCAGCGCGAGCAGGAGGATCGCGGGGACCCAGCCCCAGCGGTCGTAGACGATGACGGCGAGGCCGCCACCGACGACGCTGCCGAGGTAGTTGCCGCCGACCTGGATCCCGTTGCCGAGCCCACGGCCCCCCTCGCTCAGCAGTCGCACGGCGAGCGCGTCGGCCGCGATGTCCTGGGTGGCGGAGAAGAGGACGAAGAGCGCGCAGATCGCCATCACCGGACCGAGGTGGTCCGAGGGCGTGGCGAAGGGGGTGAGTGCCAGGAGCGTGATGACCAGCCCGAGCTGCAGCGGGACGAGCCACGAGCGGTAGTGCCCGTGACGGCGGCTGCCGAAGCGGTCGACGAGCGGGGCCCAGAGGAACTTCAACGGCCAGATGAGCCCGATGGTCTGGACCAGCCCGAGCGTGGCGAGCGAGGTGCCGCCGTCTCGCAGGATGGCCACGAGCCCAATGGTGAGGAATCCCACGCCGAGGTACTGGGTGAAGTACAGCGCCGTGATGAGCCGGAACCGCTCTGCGCCGCCGGTCGTGGCGCTCTGCGGGTCTGTCGTGAGGGTCGGTGTCACGGGTGGTCCTCGAGGGTCGGAGACAGGCGATCGGGCAGGCGTCATGGCACGTCGGCGGTGACGTCGGGTGCCCTGCGGCTCGACGAGCGAGATGGGCACCGAGTGGTTATGTTAGGGCAGCCCTGCCTTACTTAGGTAACCCTCACTCCCTAGGAGACCGCCCGGTGAACCCGCACCTCCTGACCCATGACACCGCCGACGACTACGTCGCCGGCATGTCGCGCGTGACCCGTCTCGTGGCCCAGCACCTGGGCGCCGGCGCCCCGTCGACCGGCGCGACCGTCGCCGACCTCGCCCCCGTCGTCGACGCCGTCGACCTCGACCGACCGGCCGCCGACCTCGACACCGCACTCGCCGAGGTCACGGACGTCTACCTGCGCGATGCCATCTGGTTCCACCACCCCTCCTACGTCGCCCACCTCAACTGTCCCGTCGCACTGCCGGCGGTGCTCGCGGAGGGGATCATCGCGGCGGTCAACACCTCCGTCGACACCTGGGACCAGAGCGCCGGCGGGACCCTCGTCGAGCAGCGCCTCGTCCGCTGGACGGCCGGGCGGATCGGCTTCGACGAGGACGCCGCCGACGGCGTCTTCACCAGTGGTGGCACCCAGTCCAACCTCCAGGGCCTGCTGCTCGCCCGGGGCGAGGCGGTCCGGGCTGCAGGGACGGACGTGCAGCACCGGCTCCGCGTGCTGGCCACCGAGCACAGCCACTTCAGCGTCATCAAGTCCGCGCGCATCATGGGCCTGCACCCCAGCGCGGTCATCCCCGTGCCGACGGACGCGACAGGCGGGATGTCCCTCGACGCGCTGCGCCACGAGCTCGAGAGCATCCGGGAGCGCGGCGAGGTCGCGATGGCGGTCGTCGCCACCGCCGGCACGACCGACCTCGGGGTCATCGACCCGATCTCCGGCATCGCCGACCTCGCCGAGGAGCACGGGGCCTGGCTGCACGTCGACGCTGCCTACGGGGGTGGTCTGCTGCTCTCCCTTCGCCGGCGCCACCTGCTCGAGGGCGTCGAGCGCGCGGACTCGATGACCGTCGACTTCCACAAGACCTTCTTCCAGCCGGTCAGCTCCAGCGCGCTCATCGTGCGTGACGGCGCGACGCTGGCGCACGTGACGCACCACGCGGACTACCTCAACCCGCGCACGGCCGTCACCCCCAACCAGGTGGACAAGTCGCTGCAGACCACCCGCCGCTTCGATGCACTCAAGCTGTGGATGACCCTGCGCGTCACCGGCGCCGACGCCGTCGGCGAGATGTTCGACGAGGTCATCGACCGGGCTCACCAGGTGTGGGAGGTGCTCCTCGACGACGAGCGCTTCGAGGTCGCCGCCGAGCCGGTGCTCAGCACCGTCCTCATGCGCTATCGGCCGGAGGGAGTGAGCGCCCAGGACGCCGACTCGCTCAACCCGCGCATCCGTCACGCCCTGCTCGACCGGGGCGATGTCATGGTCGCCGGCACGGTCATCGACGGCCGCGCCTGGCTGAAGTTCACCCTCCTCAACCCGCAGACCCCGCTGGCGCACCTGCGCGGCATCCTCGAGACCATCGCCGCGACGGGCGACCAGCTGCTCGCGGAGGACGCGATGGACGAGCTGCGGCTGCCCTTCGAGACGCTCGCCGCGCGAGCTCCTCAGGGAACGGGTGCGGGGGTGGCGCGATGAGCGAGCACGTGCACGACTACGTGGCGATCGGGCTGGGGCCCTTCAACCTGGGTCTGGCGGCCCTGACCCATGACCTGCCCGATGTCGACGGCATCTTCCTCGAGGCGCGCGACGAGTTCTCCTGGCACCCCGGGATGATGCTCGAGGGAGCGACCATCCAGGTGCCCTTCATGGCCGACCTGGTGACGATGGCCGACCCGACGAGCCGCTTCAGCTTCCTCAACCACCTCAAGGCGGTCGGGCGGCTCTACCCCTTCTACATCCGCGAGGACTTCAACCCCCTGCGCGCCGAGTACGACCAGTACTGCCGCTGGGTCGCCGACCAGCTCGACACCATCCGGTGGGGACACACGGTGACCGCGGTGGAGCGCGACCTCGACGGGACCCACACGGTGACGGCCCGCCGCAGCGACGGGACGCTCACCTCCCTTCGCGCTCGGCACGTCGTCCTGGGCATCGGGACCGAGCCGGCCGTGCCACCCGTCGTCGAAGGGCTGGACGGCCCGGTGACGCACTCCGGGGGGTACCTCGGCGCGCGAGCCGGGCTGCAGGAGAGCGAGAGCATCACCGTCGTCGGCAGCGGCCAATCAGCCGCTGAGATCTACCTCGACCTGCTCGAGGGCTGCGTCGAGCACGGGTACCACCTGACGTGGGTCACCCGCTCCCCGCGCTTTTTCCCCATGGAGTACACCAAGCTGACGCTCGAGATGACCTCCCCCGAGTACGCCCGGTACTTCCGCGAGCTGCCGATGGAGCGGCGTGACGTCCTGCTGCGCGAGCAGCGCAACCTCTACAAGGGCATCAGCGCCGACCTCGTCGACACGATCTACGACACCCTCTACCGGCTGCGCGTCGAGACCGGCCGGCCCGTGCCCACGACCCTGCTGACCAACAGCGAGGTGCGCGAGGCGGGGTGGGACGAGGACGCAGGGAGGTACACCCTGCGCGTGCACCACGAGGAGCAGGACGCCTCGGTGCGAGTGACCACCGAGGGGCTGGTCCTCGCGACCGGCTACCGCCCGCGGACACCGCACTTCCTCGCTCCCGTGGCGGGAACGATCCGGCGGGACGCGCGCGGACGCTACGACACCGCAGCGGACTACAGCGTCGATGTCGACGGGCGGATCTTCGTGCAGAACGCCGAGGAGCACACCCACTCCGTCCTCGCCCCCGATCTGGGTATGGGCGCCTACCGCAACTCGGTGATCATCAACGCGATGACCGGGCGCGAGGTGTACCCGGTCGAGGAGCGGATCGCCTTCCAGCACTTCGGGGTCCACGAGATCGAGTCGCCCGTGGTCAGCCGCGACGAAGAGGTGTCGCCACGCCTCGAGGCTCGCCCGCGGACGGCCTCGCACCTCGACGAACGAGAGACGGTGGGCCGATGAGCACCTGGCACTTCCTCTCCCCCATCGGTCGGATCACCATCGAGCCGGTGGTGCCGCAGGAGCACATCGATCTCCTGCACGCCTGGGTCACCCACCCCCGGTCCACGTTCTGGGGGATGCACGGGTACACCCCGGGGCAGTCACGCGCTGCCTTCGACGAGATCGACGCCGACCCGCACCACGCGGCCTGGCTCGGGCGGATCGACGGCGAGCCGACCTTCCTGACGGAGACCTACGACCCGGGGCACAGCGTGCTGGCCGCCCACTACCGGGTCGAGCCGGGCCAGCTCGGCATGCACGTGCTCGTCGCACCGACGGACACACCCGTGCACGGCCTCACCTCGCAGGTCTTCCGCGCCGTCATGCACTTCTGCTTCCGCGACCCCGAAGTCACCCGGGTCGTCGTCGAGCCGGATGTGCGCAACCACGCGATCCACGCCAAGAACGCAGCGGCCGGCTTCGTCGTCGATCGACGGATCACCTTGTCGGACAAGGAGGCACTGCTCAGCTTCTGCACCGTCGAGGCCTTCGCCGGGAGTGAGCTGGAGCGCGGAGGCGAGAGGATCCCTTCGCCCGATGTCGCCCACCTCGAGCCGGGAGTCATGCGCCGCGCCCACCGGCACGTCGCCGCCAAGGCGATCGGCGAGTTCACCCACGAGCGGCTGCTCGACCCCGAGCCGACCGCCGACGGACGCTGGAGCATCACCGCCGGCACCGCGCGCTACACCTTCGCCGCGACCCGGCACGCCCTCGAGCACTGGCGGGTCAACCCGGTCAGCCTCGAGCGGACGATCGACGGCGAGCCGACCGAGGTCGATGCCCTCACCGTCGTCTCCGACCTGCACGAGGACCTCGGCCTCCCCGACCACCTGCGCTCGACCTACCTCGAGGAGCTCAGCGGGACCCTCGCCGGACTCGCCTTCAAGTGGCACCACGAGCGGCACACCAGCCGGGAGCTCGTGCACGCCGACTTCCAGACGATCGAGGCCGCGATGACCGAGGGCCACCCCGCCTTCGTCGCCAACAACGGGCGGATCGGCTTCTCCGCCACCGACCACGCGGCCTACTCCCCCGAGGCCGGCGCAGATGTGCGCCTGGTGTGGGTCGCGGTGCGGCGCAGCGTCGCCCACCTCTCCCTGGCCGATGACCTGAGCGAGGAGGACCTCTACGGCGGCGAGCTGGACCCTGCGGAGCGCGAGCGGCTCTCCCTTCGTCTGGAGGCGGAGGGGGTGGACCCGGCGGACTACCTGCTCATGCCGATCCATCCCTGGCAGTGGGACCACAAGCTCGCGGTGACCTTCGCCGCGGACCTTGCCCGGCAGGACATCGTCCACCTGGGCACGACGAGCGACCGGTACCGGGCGCAGCAGTCGATCCGCACCTTCTTCAACCACGACCGGCCCGAGCGGCACTACGTCAAGACGGCGCTGGCGATCCAGAACATGGGCTTCCTGCGGGGTCTGTCACCGACGTACATGTCGGCCACCCCGGCGATCAACGACTGGGTGGCGCAGGTCGTCGCGGACGACCCGGAGCTCGCGGACTGCGGGTTCCGGGTGCTGCGGGAGATCGCGGCCATCGGGTACACCGGCGACGCGTACCACCAGCTCGGCGCGCCCAACCCGCACACCAAGATGGTCGCGGCCCTCTGGCGCGAGTCGCCGGTGCCGAAGCTCGCTGCGGGACAACGGCTCCAGTCACTCACGGGGTTGCTGCATCGCGACGCCGACGGCGGTGCGCTCATCACCGAGCTCATCGCTGCGAGTCCGATCGGGGCCACCGAGTGGGTGCGGCGGATGCTGCACTCCTACCTGCGGCCCGTCGTCCACTGCCTCGGCGTGCACGACCTGGCCTTCATGCCGCACGGCGAAAACCTCATCCTCGTGCTCGAGGACCACGTGCCCACCGGTGTCTTCATGAAGGACATCGGCGAGGAGGTCGTCGTCATGTCCGACCGACCGCTGCCGGCGGACGTCGAGCGGATCCGGCACGTCCTCGACCCACGGGTGCAGTCGCTGTCGGTGCTCACCGACGTGCTCGACGGGGTGCTGCGCTTCGTCGCCGAGATCCTCGCCGACGACGAGGTGATGACCGGCGACGAGTTCTGGACGCTCGTCGCCAACTGCATCAGGGAGCACGCGGACGCCCATCCACGCGCGGCACGGCTGGACCTGCTGCGGGAGAGCTTCGAGCACTCGTGCCTCAACCGGCTGCAGCTGCGCAACACCCTGCAGATGGTCGATCTCACCGACCCCGAAGGCTCCCTCATCCGCGTCGGGGACCTCGCCAACCCACTCCACGAGGTGTCCCTTCGAGACGCTCGCTCCGCGAGCTCCTCAGGGAACGTGGGTGAGGCGCGCTCCGCGAGCTCCTCAGGGAGCGTGGGTGAGACGCGCTTCGCGAGCTCCTCAGGGAGCGGGGGCGTGGACGCGTGAGCAGGCGCTGGAGGGTGGAGCGGGATGCCCACGGGATCCCGCACTGCTGGGGCGAGACGCTCGAGGACCTCGCCTTCGCCCAGGGGTGGTCGGCAGCAGTCGACCGGGCCTGGCAGATCGAGGTCGAGCGACGGCGCTCGGAGGCCAGCGCGGCCGAGCTGCTCGGCCCCTCGGACTGGGACGACTTCGCGTCGCACGCGGCCCTGCCGGCGACGGCGAGGGCAGCGGTGTCCACCCTCGACGAAGAGACCGAGGCGTGGCTGCTCGCCTTCGTCGACGGAGTCAACGCCGGGCTTCCCGAAGGTGCTTCCCGCGCACCGGAGTTCGCCTCCGTCGGCGTGGACCCGCAGGAGTGGCAGCCGTGGTCTCCCGCGGGCGTCTTCCTCGTGCAGCACGTGCTCATGGGCAACTTCGGCCACGAGCTGTGGCGACGTCACCTGCGCCAGCAGCTCGGCGACGACGCGCTCGACCTGCTGAGCCACGAAGGTGTCCCCCTCGGGGGCAGCAACGCCTGGGCGCTGACCGGATCGCGCACCAGCACCGGCGCCCCGATGATCGCCGCCGACCCGCACCGGGTCCTCGAGGCCCCCGGGATCTACCAGCAGGTGCACCTGTCCACCCCGCAGATCGACGTGTCGGGTCTGGCCTTCGCCGGGGTCCCCGGGGTCCCGCACTTCGGGCACGCGGGCTCGGTCGCCTGGGCGGTCACGCACGCGATGGCCGACTACCAGCAGATCGCACCCGACGCTGACCCCGCTGTGCCCCACCCGATCTCACCGTCCACGGTCGACGGTGACATCGGGCTCGCCGCGATGCGTCGCCTGCTGCTCGCCCGCACCGTCGACGACGTCGATGACGCCCTCGACGGCTGGGTCGAGCCGGTCAACTCCCTCGTCATCGCCGGTGCCGATGGCCGCGTCCGCGAGCGGGTCGCCGGACGCCTCGTGACGAAGGGAGGGACCGTCACCGCTCCGGCCGCTCGCCGGGACCTCGTCGACGGCGAGGTCGTCGTCCACGCCAACGACCGGCGCGCGTCGGTCACCGACCTGGGCCGGGAGTTCGCCGCCCCCCACCGGGCACTGCGGATCAAGGGGCTGCTCGCCGAGCGCGACGCCTGGAACACCGACGGGCTCGCCACGATCCAGATGGACACGGCGCTCGGCTCGTGGCCGACCTTCAGACTCCTCCTCGGCGGTGTCGCGGCCACCGGCGCCGCCGAGGAGGCCCGCGCCCGGCTGCTCGCCTGGGATGGGCACATGGACGCCGGCAGTACCGACGCCGGACTCTTCGCCACGTGGCGCAGCGAGCTCGTGCGGCTCGTCGCGGAGCACCCGCGGCTGGCGCCGCTGCACG
>NZ_BCSS01000021.1 GCF_001570985.1 Janibacter limosus NBRC 16128
CGACGCGCGCGCACCCGCCGCCCGCCGGCCAGCTCCACGCCGCGGACCCGTCCGCCGGCGACGACGACCCTCGACACGGAGGTGTCGGTCTCGATCCGCGCGCCCGCGGCCTCCGCCCGGCGACACAGTGCCTCGGCGAGCTCCCGGGTCCCACCCCTCGGCGAGGGGAAGCCCACCTCCTGGCACAGCATCGTCATGAGCCACCCGTAGAGGCCGCTGCCGGCGGAGGTCGGCGGGATGTCGGCGTGCATCGCATTGCCCGCAAACAGCTGGCCGGCGCCGCGGCCGCCGAAGCCCTCCGCCGCCAGCTGGGTCACCGGCAGCACCGCGAGCCGGGCCAGGTCGGGAGCCTCACGCAGCCCCAGTCGGGAGAGGACCCGAGCGGCGTCCTTGACCGGCGGCCACCGGGTCAGCAGTGCGCCCAGGAGCGGGTCACGCACCCGCTGCCACTGCTCGAACATGCGCAGCCAGGCCTCGCCGTCCCCCGCGTGCTCTCGGTCGAGCCCGGCAGCGGTCGCCTCTGCGTCGGCGTGGAGGGCGACACCCCCTTCGCCCGCTCCCGCGACATGGGCGAGCGGCCGCTCCGCGTGCTCCCACTGCAGCCCGTGCGCCTCGAGATCGAGCCCGCGGAGCACCGGGGAAGCCATCGCGAGGGGGTGACAGGCGCTGAACTCGTCCTCGGTCCACCCATCGCTGCTGCGGCTCGAGACGGCTCCGCCCACGCGGTCACGTTCTTCGACGACGAGCACGTCCCAGCCGGCATCGGCCAGATAGGCAGCGGTGACGAGTCCGTGGTGACCGGCACCGATGACGACGGCGTCGACACTCTCCATCCCTCAGGCCTCCTCGGCGTGCGTCTCACGCTCAGCGAGGAGACACAGCCGGCGCAGGGCCTCACGGTTGCGCAGGGTCAGTCCGACCTGACGCAGCGGTCGGGGCGCGAGGACGGCGAGACCGCCGGAGGCGTCCTCACGCATCGTGACCACCGACCCCTCGGCCTGACTGGCCACGTCGATCTCGACGAGCTGCGTCCCGAAGGGCCGCACCCGGGCCCGCAGGACGATGCGCATCCTCGCGGGATCGACCTCGACCACCGAGGTCCGGTCATTGCGCACGAGCGGCCACACCCCCACCGAGTGGTGCAGCTGGGTCCCCTCAGCCGGCCAGGACTCGTCGACGGAGCGCACCCGCGAGGCGCCGACGACCCACGCGGCGTAGGTCCAGCCGTCCTCGATGACCGACCACACGCGCTCGGGTGGGGCAGTCGTCGTCCAGCGAACCGGGGCGCTCCCGGAGAGGTCATGGGTCGTGGCGTCGGCGCCCATGGCCGCACCTCCTGGGTATCGGGGTCATCGGACCACCCCTACCCCGTCGGCCCCCGAAACATCCGCTCCGGGGGCCGCGAGTAGGAGGTGTCGGTCAGCCGCTCTTGCGGCGGAACATCTGCTGGGTCGCGGTGGTCTCGGCGCGGTGCGCGTCCTCGACCTTGCCGTGCGACCCACCCGGCGAGACATGTGCTCCGCCGTGCTGCTGCTTCTTCTCCAACGCTTCCCGGAACTTCGCCTTCACGTCCTCAGGAGCGCTCTCGTGGTTGCTCATGGGACCTCCCTTCGTCGCTGGCCGGGACCGCGACTGCGGCCCCGTCTGCACCAACCCTCCTGCACGCAGGGGGAGAAGGCAACGCCTTTTCGTTCCTCCGTCAGGAATCGAGCAGCGGGTGGCGCTGGATGATCTCCTCGCGGCCCGGGCCGACGCCGATGGCCGAGACCCGGGCGCCGATGAGCTCCTCGGCGCGTAGGACATAGGCCTGGGCGTTGGCCGGCAGCTCCTCGAAGGTGCGGCAGTGCGTGATGTCCTCCCACCAGCCGTCGAGGTACTCGTAGATCGGCTTGGCGTGGTGCACGTCGGACTGGTTGACCGGCATCTGCTCGACCCGCTCGCCATCGATCTCGTAGGCGATGCAGATCGGGACGCGCTCCAGGCCGGTGAGGACATCGAGCTTGGTGATGACGAAGTCCGTGACGCCGTTGATCCGGGTCGCGTAGCGGCCGACGACGGCATCGAGCCAGCCGCACCGACGCGGGCGGCCCGTGGTCGTGCCGTACTCGTGGCCGGTCTTGCGCAGGAACTCACCGTCGTCGTCGAAGAGCTCGGTCGGGAAGGGCCCCTCCCCCACACGGGTGGAGTACGCCTTGAGGATCGCGATGACCCGGCTGACCCGGGTCGGCGGGATGCCGGACCCGGTGCAGGCGCCGCCGGCCGTGGCCGAGGACGAGGTGACGAAGGGGTAGGTGCCGTGGTCGACGTCGAGCAGCGTCGCCTGGCCGGCCTCGAGCAGCACGTTCTTGCCCTCGTCGAGCGCCTGCTCGAGCACCAGGCTGGTGTCGGCGACCATCGGGCGGAGCCGGTCGGCGTAGGAGAGCAGCTCCTCGACGACGGCGTCGACGTCCGCGGCACGGGTGTTGTAGATCTTGGCCAGGATCTGGTTCTTGACGGCGAGTGCGGCCTCGACCTTCTGCCGCAGGATCCCCTCGTCGAAGATGTCCTGCACGCGGATGCCGATGCGGTTCATCTTGTCGGCGTAGGTCGGGCCGATACCACGGCCGGTCGTACCGATCTTGCGCTTGCCGAGGAACCGCTCGGTCACCTTGTCGAGCGTGCGGTTGTACGGCGCGATGAGGTGCGCATTGGCGCTGATGAGCAGCTTGGAGGTGTCCACACCGCGGGCATCGAGGCCGTCGAGCTCCTGAAAGAGCACCTCGAGGTCGACGACGACGCCGTTGCCGATGATGGGGATGACGCTCGGCGTCAGGATGCCGGAGGGCAGCAGGTGCAGCGCGTACTTCTCACCCTCGATGACGACCGTGTGGCCGGCGTTGTTGCCACCGTTGAACTTCACGACGTAGTCGACGTCGCTGCCCATCAGGTCGGTGGCCTTGCCCTTGCCCTCATCGCCCCACTGGGCTCCGATCAGCACGATCGCCGACATCGGTCCTCCTTGCCCGCAGCTGGAGCGGGTCTCGACAGCACGTCAGCCGCGGGTCTCCCGCGGCTGCTCACCCGGTCCACTCTACCGAGGTGCCCTCGCGAGCCGACCGTCGCGCTCCAGTGCGATCCCCAGCTGGAGCCGGGTGCCCACCCCGTACTGGTCCATCAGGGCCGCGACCCTGCGGCGGACCGTGCGCAGCCCGACGTGCAGGGTGCGGGCGATCATCTCGTCCTTGGCTCCCAGCGCGAGCATCCGGATGAGCGCGTCGTCGGCACTGCCCTCGGGTGCCTCGACCTCGGGCGAGAGCGACCACATGAGCTCGAACCACGCCGCGAAGCACTGCACGAGCGCGGGGTTTCGGATGAAGACATAGGGCGCCTGCGGGTGTGCCCACTCCGATAACGTGACGACCGCTTCGCCGCCGAGGAGGATGAACTCGGTGCCCACGAGCTCCGAGACCCGCTGCAGCTGCCCGGTCCCGCGCTTGGCCGCCAGCTCGCTGCGCGCCAGCTCGGTCCGCAGCACCGTCGGGTGCAGCAGCGTCCGCTGGACCTGCCCCTCCACCGCGCGGACGCGCTCGTGCCGGCCGTTGATCTCCTCGCGGCCGGCGCCGACCTCCATGTCGAGGATGACATTGTCCGTCCGGTCCACCTGACCGGCGATGCGGTCGATCATCGGCGCCGCCATCTCCTGGGTCAGCACCTGGACGCCGGGATCGTCGCCGAGGTCGATGTTGTGCATGCGCGCACGCAGAGTCATCAAGGCATCGCCGATGTCGATCAGCTTTTCGCGGCCCTGCTCGATGCGGAAGGTGTCCTCGGCGAGGTACTGCTCGAGGCGACGCAGCGGTTCGTCATCGGGCGTCGACGGAGGAGACATGATTGGCATGTTATTGCCAGTGGCCTCCTAGTGCCATGTTTGGGCCTTTTCGTGCGGCAGACTGGCCCTGCGCGCGGGCGCCGCCGATGGATCAGGGGACTCAGAGCGGCGCCCCGCGCCTCGCAACTTCCGGACTCGGGACACCGGACCGGCGACGAAGGGCGTCACGACCAGTGGTCGTGACGCCCTTCGTGCGTGTGGACGGGGGTCAGCCGAGCAGGGCTCGGGCCGCCTCCAGCGACGAGTCCGTCAGGAAGGTGCGGCAGCGCTGCTCCTCCTCGGTCTCCTCGATCTCGCCGGCCGCCTGCGAGAGGGCAGCGAGCGCGCGGAGGAAGCCGCGGTTGGGCAGGTGCGACCACGGCACCGGCCCCTGGCCCTTCCAGCCCGAGCGCCGCAGCGCATCGAGACCGCGGTGGTAGCCGGTGCGGGCGTAGGCATAGGCCTCGATCGAGCGGCCGCCGTCGAGGGCGGCCTCGGCGAGCACCGCCCACGGCAGGGAGGACGAAGGGAGGTCCGCCGCCACCGTGGTGGCATCCTCACCGGCGTCGATCCGGGCCGCGGCGGGGTCCTCGGGCAGCAGGGTTTCGGGGATTCCGAGCAGGTTGTCCATCAGGCCTTCACCGACGTCCCGGCCGAGCGCAGGTTTTCGCAGGCCTCGACGATGCGGACGGCCATGGCGGCCTCCGCCTCCTTGCCCCAGGCGCGGGGGTCGTACTGCTTCTTGTTGCCGACCTCGCCGTCGATCTTGAGCACGCCCGAGTAGTTCTCGAGCATCCAGCCGGCGACCGGGCGTGTGAAGGCGTACTGCGTGTCGGTGTCGACATTCATCTTCACGACGCCGAAGTCGACCGCGTCGCTGATCTCCTGCGCAGTCGAGCCGGAGCCACCGTGGAAGACGAGGTCGAGCGGACGCTCGCCGTGGTCGCTGCCGTACTTCGCGACGATCGCGTCCTGGCACTGCTTCAGGATCTCGGGGCGCAGCTTGACGTTGCCCGGCTTGTAGACGCCGTGGACGTTGCCGAAGGTCAGGGCCGTCATGTAGCGGCCCTTCTCGCCCAGGCCGAGGGCCTCGACGGTCGCGAGCGCGTCCTCGGGTGTGGTGTAGAGCTGGTCGTTGATCTCGTTGGCGACACCGTCCTCCTCACCACCGACGACACCGATCTCCACCTCGAGGATGATGTCGGCCGCCGCGGAGAGCTCGAGGAGCTCCTGCGCGATCTGCAGGTTTTCAGCCAGCGGCACGGCCGAGCCGTCCCACATGTGCGACTGGAAGATCGGCAAGCCGGTCTTGTCCTTGCGCTCCTTGCTCGCCGCGAGCAGCGGGCGGACGAAGCCGTCCAGCTTGTCCTTGGGGCAGTGGTCGGTGTGCAGGGCGATGTTGACGTCGAAGTTCTTGGCCACCTCCTGCGCGTAGGCGGCGAGCGCCAGGGAGCCGGTGACCATGTCCTTGACCGTCGGGCCGGACAGGTACTCGCCACCCCCGGTGGAGACCTGCACGATGCCGTCACTGCCGGCCTCGGCGAAGCCGCGGATCGCGGCGTTGAGGGTCTGGCTGGAGGTCACGTTGATCGCGGGGTAGGCGAAGGAGCCTGCCTTGGCGCGGTCGAGCATGTCGCGATAAACGTCTGGAGTTGCGATGGGCATGACTACAGGCCTCCTGGCGCAGAGTGGGTGGTCTCGAGATGATCCTCGCAGACCTCGTCACCCGGGAGGAGTCCACTGGCCTTCCCCACGCTCGCTCAGCAGGTCATGCCGCTCTGCGCCAAGGGCGTGCAGCGCGGTCCGGGTCTGCGCGAGTCGGCGGTCGATCTCGGCGAGGACCTGACGGACCGCATCCCGGCAGTGGTGCACATTGGTCACGGCGCGGCTGGCCCGCAGCGACACCGCGGTCTCCACGCCGATCGTGTTGAGCACGTCGAAGGCCCTGACCGTCCCGGACACCTCGAGCGGCGGCAGAGGAGGGAAGGCGACCTGGGCGCCGGTGTCGACGACCTCCCTCCCGAAGTCCGCCAGCGCCGCGTTGACCTGCAGGAGCAGATCGTTGACCGGCCCCAGACGGCTGTACTTGTCCAGGTCGGCGAGCGGGGAGGCCACCACCGAGCTGTCCGCGGAGCTGAGCCGCCAGATCATCTCGAGCTGCTCGCGCGCCTGGGAGAGCAGGGCCTCGGCCGTGCGGCCGGCGTGCTGGGCCTCCTGCAGCTCGCGCAGCAGGGCCTGCGCCCTCCCGATCTCGTGGGCGATGCCGGTGAGCCGCTCGCTCGCCCGGCCACCTCCCCCGACCAGCTCCGCCTCGCGCGCGGCGGCTGCCGACTCGTAGCGATGCGCGGCATCGCCCAGGGCCGTGCGCTCCTGCGCGAGCCGGGCGAGGTACTCCCGCGCCGTCGTGGCATTGGCGACGGCAAAGGGGTGCTGGCTGCGCTGCGCCTCGGCGTCCAGCAAGGGCACGTCCGCCCGCGTCCGGGCGATCCGAGCGTCGAGATCGACCTGCCGCTGCCACTGCGCGGTCGCCTCCTCGAGCGCGACGAGGGCCTCGCTCACGGACGTCGCCCCGGGGTGAGCGTGGCGGGGACGGTCGTGGCGACCCGTCGCAGACCGAGGCGGGTGAGGATCGGCAGCGAGTCCGGCGAGCAGTCCACCCGGACGAAGGGGAAGCCCCGCTCGGTCGCGTAGCGGGCGCGCTCCGCGACGAGGGCACGGTAGATGCCGCGCCGGCGGGCTGCGGGGCGGGTCGTCCCGCCCCAGAGAGAGCAGAAGTCGGTGCCCGGGCTGTAGCGCACCCAGGCGCCGCACACGATCTGACCGACCTCGACCCGGTGGCTGTCGACCTCCATCGGCTCGGTGGCCTCGGCCACGAAGACGTCCAACGTCTCGGGGCTCCTGCGCAGCTCGTCGCGCAGCTGCTGGGTGTGGCCGTCGCGGCGTCCCCACACGATCTCGTGCAGGTCGGCGATCCCGGCGAAAGCCGCGTCGTCCCCCACGTCGACGAGTCGCAGGCGAACGCCCTTCGCCTCGACCGGGTGGAGGAGGTCCGCGACCTCGCCGAGGACCAGCGCTTCGTCGTCCTCGGCGGTGAATCCGTGGGCACGCAACCGGTCGAGCAGGTCAGCCGGCTCGTCGTAGTCGTAGGTCTTCCACTCGAGCTCCTGCCCGCGCTCCGTGAAGAACTCCACCTGGCGGTCGATCCAGTGGTCAGGGTCGTCCCCGAGACCTGCCGGGCACTCGACCATGGCGAACTTCGTCGGGTCCGAGGACCAGGTGCGTCGTACCGGACCATCAGTGTCCTGGACCAGGCCGGGGCGCGGTTCGTCCTCACGCCCGGCGAGCCGGATCTGGGCGTGGAAGTCGTCGAGGATCGTCATGGTCGTGAACCCTGCCACGCGATGCGACGATCGACGTGCTTCGTGTGGGCTCCCGACGACCGGTCGAGTCAGCCCGCTCCCCTTGTTACCTTGGTGTCGCCGTGGGGGACACGGCGTTGCAGATCGAAGGGGACACCAACCATGCGTACGTACGCCCGGAGCCGTCATGTCGTCGGCGCCGCAGCAGCCGCACTCGCACTCGCGCTGGGCGCCTGCGGGTCCGGAGACTCGAGCGGCAGCTCCGAGGAGGACGGCTCGTCCTCGCAGGACACCTCTTCGAAGGCCTCTTCCGGCTCGGACTCGTCGGCAGGAGACGACGCCGCGGGGGCCAACTCGGCCACCGTGGACGGCACGAAGGTCAGGATCGACGACAGTTGGCGGGCCATCTGCGCCCGCAGCCCCAACGGCAAGGTCGGCTCGGCGGTCCTCATGGAGAACGTGTCCCTTGACCAGCTGAAGGAGAACCCCGAGTCGGAGACCGGCTTCATCACCACGCACTTCGACATCGCTGGCGACAAGGCCACGGTCAAGAACGTGAGCATCACCCGCCCGTCGGACCGGGATGCCGACCCGGTCAGGTACAGCAGCGCCAACAGCGAGGGAGACACCACGATGACGATGACGGAAGAATCCGTGCACGTCGAGGGCGAGGGCGAGCAGACGAACCCCGACGGCACGCGGCGCGAAGGCATCCCTTTCACCATCGATGTCGCGTGCACGGACTGGAAGGACCTCACCAACGAGGGGGACGTACAGCAGCCCTGAGCCTGACAAGATCACCTACCGGCGTGAGGCCTGCCAGGTGATGATCCGGTCCAGGGCCTCGGCGATGGCATCCGGTCCGGCCGCGAGGGACAGGCGCACGCACCGCGAGCCGACGACCGGGTCGAAGTCGCCTCCCGGTGTGACCGCCACACCGGTCGCCTCGAGCAGCGCCGATGCGTACTCCCGAGCATCGGCGAAGCCCGCGAGCTGGTCCCCCAGCTCCGCCCAGTAGTAGAAGGCACCGTCGGCGGGCGCCGCTGCGCCCCAGCCGAGCTCGGGGGCGTGCTCGAGCAGCACCTCACGGGCCCGAGCGAAGTCGAGCCGTGCCGCCTCACCCTGGGCGTAGGACTCCTCGGTGAAGGCAGCGACGGCGGCCTCCTGCGCACCGGCCGGCGGGCAGAGCGCGATGTTGCCGGCCAGCGCGTCGACGGCCGCGCGCAGGTCCTGCGGGACGAGCAGCCAGCCGAGCCGCCAGCCGGTCATCCCCCAGTACTTGCTGAAGGAGGAGACGACGATGGCGTGCTCGTCGATCTCGCGGGCACAGACCCCCTTCGCATCGGGTGACGCGGGATCGGCGTACGTGACGCCGTGGTAGATCTCGTCGCTCACCAACCGCACGCCGTGGGCGCTGCACCAGGCGGCGATCGCGGTGAGCTCACCGCGGTCGACCATCGTGCCCGTCGGGTTGGCGGGCGAGGCGAGGACGAGCCCGGCGAGCGGGGCCTGCGCGTGCGCCGCCTCGAGCTGGGCGACGGTGGGCTGGTAGCGCTCGGCCGGACCGGTCTCGATGTCGACGACCTCGCAGCCGAGGCTGGCGAGGATGTTGCGATAGGCGGGGTACCCCGGCTGCGCGAGTGCCACCCGGTCGCCGTGGTCGAAGGCCGCGAGGAAGGCGAGGACGAAACCGCCCGACGAGCCGGTGGTGACCGCCACCTCCGACGGGTCGAGGTCGAGGCCGTACCAGCGGGCGTAGTGACCGGCGATCGCCGCGCGCAGCGGGGCGATCCCCAGCGCCGGCGTGTAACCGAGAGACCGCTGCTCGGCGTGGGTGCGCGCGGCGGCCGCGTGGACCGCGCTCGGCGCGCCCTGGCTGGGCTCCCCCGCACACAGCGAGATGACCTCCCTTCCCTCTGCGCGCATGCGGGCGACGGTGGCGAGGACGTCCATGACCTCGAAGGGGGCGACGGCCGATCGTGCGGATGGAGCGAAGGGAGATGACGTCATGGCCACATCCTCACACCGGCCCCTTCGAGACGGTCGCTGCGCGACCTCCTCAGGGAGCGAGAGGTGTGACGACGGCGGTACAGTCGCCCGGCCACACCCTGCAGCGACACCCGAGAGCAAGGACACGCCATGTCGGAGACGAGCTACCAGATGATCGCGATCGGGGTGTACTTCGCGCTGATGATCGCCATCGGGTTCTACGCCTACACGCGCACCCGCAACATCGACGGCTACATGCTCGCCGAGCGCGGGCTGCACCCGGCCGTCGCGGCGCTGTCCGCCAACGCCGCCGACATGTCCGGGTGGCTCCTCATGGGTCTGCCCGGCGCGATCTACGCCTCCGGCCTCATCGAGTCGTGGATCGCCATCGGCCTGACCATCGGCGCCTGGCTCAACTGGAAGTACGTGGCCCCGCGGCTGCGCGCCTACACCGAGATCGCCGGTGACTCGATCACCATCCCCAGCTTCTTCGAGCGGCGGCTGCGCGACCACACGCACGTGCTGCGCATCGTCGCGGCGCTGATCATCCTCGTCTTCTTCACCTTCTACGTCTCCTCCGGCATGGTCGCGGCGGGCAAGTTCTTCGAGAGCTCCTTCGGCTGGACCTACCTGCACGGTGTGCTGCTCGTCGCGGCGATCACGCTGCTCTACACGCTCTTCGGTGGCTTCCTCGGGGCCACGCTCACCGACGTCGCCCAGGGTCTGCTGATGTTTGCCGCGCTCGTCGCCGTGCCGATCGTGGCCGTGATCACGATGGGCTCGCCCGGCGACATCGTCTCCGACGTCCGGGCCGTCAACCCCGACGCCTTCAACCTCTTCGCCGGCAACGACGGCGTCGTGCTGCTCGCCATCAGCATCTTCTCGACCGCCGCATGGGGCCTGGGCTACTTCGGCCAGCCGCACATCATCGTGCGTTTCATGGCGCTGCGCAGCCCCGCAGATGCTCACTACGGGCGGATCGTCAGCACGACCTGGATGATCATCACCGGCCTCGGTGCCGTCGCCACCGCCCTCATCGGTGTCGCCTACTTCAACGGCCCCGACCCGGCCAAGACGCTCGATGACCCGGAGACGGTCTTCCTCCTGCTCAGCCAGGTCTTCTTCCACCCGCTCGTCGCCGGCTTCGTCCTCGCGGCCGTGCTCGCCGCGATCATGTCGACGATGTCCAGCCAGCTCGTCGTCTGCTCCTCGGCCCTCGTCGAGGACCTCGTCAACCTGACCGGCCGCAAGGCCTCCGACAAGGCCCTGCTCATGTACGGCCGCATCGGCGTGCTCGTCGTCGCCCTCGTCGGCCTCGTGCTGGCACTCGACCCGAGCTCGGCCATCCTCGAGCTCGTTGCCTTCGCTTGGGCCGGCTTCGGCGCCGCGTTCGGCCCGATCGTCCTGCTGTCGCTGTACTGGCGCCGGCTCACCGCCACGGGCGCGCTGGCCGGCATGATCACCGGTGCGGTCACCGTCTTCGTCTGGGGCAATGTCGAGGTCCTGACCTCCACCATGTACGAGATCGTGCCCGGCTTCATCCTCAACCTGCTCGTCGCGGTCGGGATCTCCCTGATGAAGCCCTCCCCCAACCCGGAGGTGGACGAGGAGTTCACCCTGATGGAGCGCGAGCTGTCGGCCTCCCGCGGGGACATCGACCTCACGACGGTGTCGTAGCCGACCTCTCGTCGAGGCGCCACCACTCACCGAGCGACGTGGCGCGGGCCTCCTCCGCCCGCGCGACGTCGATGAGGTCCCGCTCCTGCAGGATCGTCAGGATGGTCTCCCGCTCCTCACGCATCGCCTGCTGCTCGACCTCGGGCAGCGCCTGGACCCGCTGGGCCAGCTCGATCTCGCGGCGGTCCGGCACGGTGGGTCGCGAGGCACCCAGATGGGCGACGAGGACGGCCACGGCGAGCAGCCCGGTGGCGATGATCGGCGCGAGGATGCCCTGGGCCGCGTGCGCGGACATGCCGAGGGCGAACCACCACGGCGCCACCATCGCCGACAGCAGGGCCAGGACGGCGCATGCGACCGCCGCCCCGCTGCGCTCGCGCCCTCGACGCCACCAGTCGAGGAGCACCCATGCCTGACCGATCGCCGCGAACCAGAAGGTCAGGTGCACCCCCGTCCCGAGACCGTCGCCGTGGAAGCCCTCGCCCGACATCCGACTGCCGAAGTCGTCTCCACCCAACGGAAGCAGCAGCCCCGCGGGCGCCGAGATCATCGCGAGCGCCTTGACCGCCCCGGCCGCCATCTGCCAGCGAGCCCAGCCACGCAGCGACGGCGTCAGCCGGATCTGCTGCCACTCGAGGATCCCGAAGTCGACCCCCTGGGAGAAGTCTCCTTCCCGCGCGTGGCGCACGGCATCGCTCATCGTCCCCATCTCATCCACCGTCGGGCACCTGTCCGAAGTGGTGCCGCCGTACCCACGCGTGCATCGCGATGGCTGCGGCGGCGCCGGCGTTCATCGACCGGGTCGAGCCGAACTGGCTGATCTCGAGGACGTCGTCGCACGCAGCCAGCATCTCCGCGGAGATCCCGGGCCCCTCTTGGCCGAAGACGAGCACGCAGCCTCGCGGCAGGTCGTAGGTCTCGATCGGGACCGAGCCGGGGACGTTGTCGATGCCGATGAGGCGAAGGGGGGTCCCCCCTTCGCCCGCGGTGCTCGCCCACTCCACGAGGTCGGCGACGTCCGGGTGATGGTGCTCCACCTGGTAGCGGTCGGTGACCATCGCGCCGCGACGGTTCCACCGTCGCTTGCCGACGATGTGGAAGGCGGCGGCACCGAGCGCATTGGCGGTGCGCACGACGGAGCCGATGTTGAAGTCGTGCTCCCAGTTCTCGATCGCGACGTGGAAGTCGTGGCGGCGCGTGGCCAGGTCCGCCGTGATCGCGTCGTGGGACCAGTAGCGGTACCGATCCTCGACATTGCGCCGGTCCCCGCCGCGCAGGAGCTCGGGGTCGAGTCGGGCGTCCTCGGGCCAGGGACCGTCCCACGGACCGACGCCGTGGCTCACAGGGGGCGTCGAGACTTCGCCCTTAGCCTTGGCATGATCATCCGGGGTCCGCACGGACCCCAACGTAGACGCCACCGCCTCGGAAGGACTGCATGAACACCGTCGTCGACTGGGTCCTCGCCCTCATGGACAGCATCGGGGGCCCCGGGATCGCGCTCGGCATCTTCCTGGAAAACCTCTTTCCGCCGATCCCCAGCGAGGTGATCCTGCCGCTGGCCGGCTTCACCGCGGCGACGGGTCGCTACTCGATCGTCGAAGCGGTCCTGTGGGCGACGCTCGGCTCGGTCACGGGCGCGCTGCTGCTGTACGGGATCGGTGCCGCGCTGGGTCTGGACCGGCTCAAGGTCATCGCGCACAAGATGCCGTTGGTCGACGTCGCCGACATCGACAAGACGGACATCTGGTTCACCAAGCACGGCCCCAAGGCCGTCTTCTTCGGCCGATTCGTCCCCGGAATCCGAAGCCTCATCTCCATCCCTGCCGGCATCGACCGGATGCCGCTGGGGCAGTTCCTCGGGTACACGACCGCGGGCTCGCTCATCTGGAACAGCCTCTTCGTCTGGATCGGCTTCCAGCTCGGCGACCGCTACGACCTCGTCGAGCAGTACATGGACCCCATCAGCAAGGTCGTCTACCTGCTGATCATCCTCGCCGTGCTCGGGGTCATCGGGTGGATGGTCCTGCGCGCCCGGCGCCGCAGCCACGACCCGGACGACCACATCGACATCGAGACCCTCGACTGACATTTCGGCCGGTGTGCGGCAGGCGCCGAGCGGGGGAAATTCGCTCGTGCGGTGTCGGGGGTGACCCGTAGGGTTTTCGGACATGACCGCACCCGTGATCGAGGCCACCGGCCTGGTGAAGACGTTTGGCGACTTCGTCGCCGTCGACGACGTGAGCTTCGAGGTCCCGAGAGGCACGGTCTTCGGGCTCCTGGGACCCAACGGCGCCGGCAAGACGACCACCGTCCGCATGATGACCACCCTCGCGATCCCGACCAGCGGGTCCGCCCGCGTCGCCGGGTACGACGTCGTGACCCAGCCCGACGCCGTGCGCGCGAGCATGGGCCTCACTGCGCAGGGCGCGACCGTCGACGACCTGCTGACCGGCCGGGAAAATCTGCGGCTCATCGGCGACCTCTACGGGTTGCCCGGTCGCGAGGTGAAGCGGCGCGCCGACGATCTGCTCGAGCGCTTTTCGCTCACCGAGGCGGGCAACAAGGTGGTCAAGGACTACTCCGGCGGCATGCGGCGACGCATCGACCTGGCCGTCAGCCTCATCGCGCACCCGGCCGTGCTCTTCCTCGACGAGCCGACGACCGGCCTCGACCCGCGCAGCCGGGTCGAGCTGTGGGACGTGCTGCGTGACCTCGTGCGTGACGGCACCACCCTGCTGCTCACCACTCAGTACCTTGATGAGGCCGACCAGCTGGCCGACCGCGTGTGCGTCATCGACCACGGTCAGATCATCGCCCAGGGCACCCCGCTGGAGCTGAAGAACCAGTCGGGCGCGACGAGCCTGGTCGTCACCGTGTCGCGGCACGACGAGGTGTCCCGGGCTGCCGACCTGGTCCGTGGAGTCGTCGGCGACCTCCACGTCGACTCCGACGCCCGTCGTCTCACCGCGCCGGGCGCGGAGGTCTCGGAGCTGACCCGCATCGCGGCGGTGCTCGACGGCGTGGGCATCGAGGTCGACGACCTGGGCATGCAGCGTCCCAGCCTCGACGACGTCTTCCTCTCCCTCACGGGCCACATGGCCGAGGAGACCAGCAACCAGGAGGTCCCCCAATGAGCGTGGCCACACCGACCACCGGCGCTGGCCGGGTCCGTCAGATCACGACACTCGTGCGTCGCAACCTCACGCACATCAAGCGTCAGCCCGAGATGCTCACCGATGTCACGATCCAGCCGATCATGTTCGTGCTGCTCTTCGCCTTCGTCTTCGGCGGCTCGATCCAGATCCCCGGCGTCGACTACAAGCCATGGCTGCTGCCGGGGATCATGGCGCAGACCATCGCCTTCAGCTCCTTCATCGTCGCCATCGGCCTCAACACCGACATCAGCAAGGGCATGGTCGACCGGCTCCGCTCCCTGCCGATCCGACGCTCCTCGATCCTCATCTCGCGCAGCATCGCCGCCCTCATCCACTCGAGCATCGGTGTCGCGGTCATGTCGGTGACGGGTCTCTTCATCGGCTGGCGCCTGCACGAGGGCGTGATCCACTCACTGATCGGCTACGCGCTGCTGCTGCTCTTCGGCTTCGCGATGATCTGGATCGGCATCCTCGTCGGCTCCGCGATGCGCTCGGTCGAGGCGGTCAACGGCCTGATGTTCACGACGATCTTCCCGATCACCTTCTTGTCCAATGCCTTCGCCCGCACCGACGTCATGCCGTCGTGGCTGCGCACGATCGCCGAGTGGAACCCCATCAGCTCCCTCAGCCAGGCCATGCGGGACAACTGGGGTGTCGCCGGTCAGCCACTGCGACCCGATGCCCCGTGGCCACTGCACCACCCGGAGCTGGCGACGATCATCTGGTCCGTCGGCATCACCCTGGTCATCGCTCCACTGGCCCTGCGTGCCTTCAACGCGCGCACCACCGACTGAGGGTGGCTGCAGATCAGCGAGAGCCGTGACCCAGGACCAGGGCCGCGAGCTGGGTGCGTGAGCGCAGCCCGGTCTTGCGATAGATCCGCGTCAGGGTGCCCTCGACCGTCTTGACGCTCAGGTGCAGCCGCTGGGCGATCTCCCGGTTGCTCGCGCCGTCGGCGACGAGCCCGGCGACCTGCTGCTCGGTGAGGGTCAGCAGCGCGAGCGCGTCCTGCCCCTCGGGCTCCTCCGGCTCCAGCGTGTGCAGCGCCGCACCGTCGGGGAAGCGGGCCTGGACCCACGCCGTCCACGGCTCCGCGTGGAGCGGACGCAGGACCTCGCGAGCCCGTGCCGCGGCCTCGCGGCTGCGCCCCGACCGCCGGGCACGCCGCTCGACGTGGGCGAGTGTGACGAGCGACCTCGCCTCCTCGATGGGCAGCCGCCTCTCGGCAGCCTGCGTCGCCGATCGGGTCGCCAGTCGGCGGGCCTCGTCGAGGTCCCCGCTCGCCGCGCAGATCTCCGCCTCGGCACGATCGGCTGCGATGTCGACACCGGGCGCACCGTCCCAGGCGTCGACGGCCTCCCGGATGGCGGCGAGGACCTCTCGGGCCTCGTCGACCTCACCGGCCAGGGCGAGCGCGGTGACGCCGTCGGCGTGCCACCGCAGGGAGGTCATGTCCCCGATGCCGCTCGCCGCATCGATCTCCCGCAGCTCACGGAAGGCGGCCACCGCCTCGTCCAGCCCGTCCAGGTGCAGTCGGGCCAGACCCAGGTGGGCCAGCTGCCGGCGCAGGTACCGCTCGTCGCCCTGCTGCCGGGCCAGCTCGACACCCCGTGCACTCACCGTGGCGGCCCGCTCGAAGGAGCCACCCACGCTCTCGGCGATGGCCTCGATGTACCAGGTCGTCGCGACCGGGGTGTCGAAGTGGGTCGCCGCCCGGGTGGCCCGCCCGGCCAGCTCCAGCGCCTCGCGGCCACGGCCCTGGCGGGCCACGACCTCGACGAGGCTGCGCAGGACGTGGACCGTGTCGTAGCCGGCGTCGGGCCCGACCCCGTCGAGCATGTCGACGAACTCCGACCGCGCCCGGCGCAGGTCGTCGTCGTGGAGGGCGAATCGGGCCGCGATGTACCTCGCGGAGGTGTGCACCTGGCCGGGACGTGTCGGGCCGGCGAGGGCCGACGCCTGCTCGATGAGCCCGCGGGCACTCCCTTCGCCCAGGGTGTGGCTGGCAGCGGCGGCGACGGTCAGGGCGTCGACCTCCAGGTCGGGCCGGCCGGCCTTCGCGGCCAGGTCCACCGCGCGCTGTGCCAGCTCGAGGGCCGTGCGCAGGTCGTGCGTACCCAGGAGGATGCGGGCCCGCTGGAGCAGCACGCGGGCCTGGAGCTCCGGGTACCGCTCGGACGCGTGCATGGCCGCGATGAGGATCTCGTCCGGGGAGCTGGCGTCGAGCTCGAGCAGCGCGAGGTCGGCCCGCACCCGCTGGTGCGGCTCGGTGAGCTCGGCGGCGCTCTCGATGGCGCGGTGCAGGACCCGCGTCTCCTTGCCGATCACCGCGTTCTCGAGGCAGCAGGTGATCCACTCGGCTCGCTCGGGAGTGCCCGCGTCGGCGGCGATCAGGTACAGCTGGGCCGCCAGGTCGTGCTCACCACGAGCGGCGGTCGCACTCGCCGAGGAGGCCAGGTCCGAGGGGGAGGTCCCCGGATCACCGGCAAGGGCCAGGTGGTAGCGGGCGAGCGCCGGGTTGGCCGCGTGCTCGGCCAGCTCACGGTGCAACCGGATCAGCTCGTCGCTGTCGACCGACTCCAGGAGCACGTCCCCGAGCGCCCCCGGCGTCAGCCGCAGGTAGTCGTCCTCGGACACGAGGAGCGAGAGGTGCTTGGCCGTGCGGATGCTGGCCACGGCATCACTGCCGCCGAGCGTCGTCAGCACGGAGATCGTCGGCTGGTGCATGGCCGCGATCCGGCGCAAGGTCGTCAGCACGGTCTTTGACAGGCCCTGGACCCGCTCGCGCGCCCGGCTGTACTCGGCACGGGAGATGCTCGCCGGCGAGAGCAGGTCGGCGGTCTCGGCGATCTCGTGCGCGAGACCGGGGTTGCCGCCGGACTCGCGGTGGGCCCACAGCGCGGTGTCGGTGGGCACACCGACTGCCGTCAGCATCTCGACCGTGTCCGCGCCGGCGAAGGAGGGCAGATCGATGTGCAGCACCGGCACCTCGCGCGCGTAGGTGGTGCTGGGGACGAAGCCCGTCTCGGGCGAGGGGTCGGCAGGTCCGATGCCGATCACCATGCCCAGGGCGCCCGGGCCGAGAGAGCGGGCCGCGGCGGCACGCAGGGCCAGGGCGCTCAGCTCGTCGAGGTGCTGCGCATCGTCGATGACGAGGACGAAGGGAGCGTGGGCCGCCTGGGCGGTGAGCAGCTCGGTGAGCGCGTCGCCGAGCCGGGTCGGGTCCGTGGAGCCGGCCCGCTGGGTGTCCAGGAGGGTCAAGCGCATGCTGTCGGGCAGCTCGTCGAGGGTCGCCGCGTCAAAGGCCTGCGCGATGACCGATGCCCCGTGGCCCGGCAGTCCCAGGCGCGCGATCCGCACGACGACAACCGTCGGCAGTCCCGACGCGACGAGATCGAGGAAGGTCGAGCGCCCCATGCCGCGCGGGCCGTGGATGGCCACGGCCTGCCCGTCGAGGACACGGGCCGTCACGGACGCGAGCAGACGGGCGCGCCCCACCGGGGCGGGTGTTCCCCCCGAGTCGTGATGGGCAGCCAGGTTCACTCGAGTCGCTCCTCCCTCGCGGACCACTCCAACGTAACCCGCAGACGGCAGGAGAGCGGCTCGGCCCCTCCACCACTTGTCCACGTCACGTCATCGAGGAGCGATGACCTCGCGCCCCATGAAGGGTTGGAGCGCTGCGGGGACGCGGATCGAGCCATCGGCCAGCTGGTGGTTCTCGAGGATCGCGACGATCGGCCGGGTGCTCGTGATCGCGGTGCCGTTGAGGGTGGCGAGGGTGCGGGTGCCACCGCCTTCGGCATTGCGCTCACGGATGCCCAGGCGGCGCGCCTGGAAGGTCGTGCAGTTGCTCGTCGAGGTCAGCTCGCGGTACTTGCCCTGGGTCGGCACCCACGCCTCGCAGTCGTACTTGCGGCTCGCGGGACCGCCGAGGTCGCCGGCGGCGACGTCGATCACCCGGTAGGGCAGCTCGAGGGCCTCGAGGATGCGCCGCTCGATGCGCAGCAGGTTGTCGTGCTCGGCCACGGCGTCCTCGGGCCGGCAGAAGACGAACATCTCGGTCTTCTGGAACTGGTGCACGCGGAAGATGCCGCGGGTGTCCTTGCCATAGCTGCCGGCCTCGCGACGGAAGCAGGTCGACGTCGACACATAGCGGATCGGCCCGTCACGCAGGTCGAGGATCTCGTCGGCGTGGAAGCCCGCGAGCGCGACCTCCGAGGTGCCGGTGAGGTAGAGGTCGTCGGCGGGTAGGTGGTAGACGTCGTCGTGCGCGTCGAGGTAGCCGGTCCCGGCCATCGTCTCGGGGCGCACGAGGGTCGGCACGACGAGCGGGGTGAAGCCCTCCTCGGCTGCGATCTGCTGCGCCAGCCCCATGAGGGCCATCTCCAGCTGTGCACCAGCGCCCTTGAGGTAGTAGAAGCGGCTGCCGCTCACCTTGGCGCCGCGCTCCATGTCGATGGCGCCGAGCAGCTCGCCGAGCTCGAGGTGGTCCTTGGGCTCGAAGCCCTCCGCGGCGAAGTCGCGCGGCGTCCCGACCTCCTCGAGCAGGTCGAAGTCCTCCTCGCCACCGGCGGGGACACCCTCCTGGATGACATTGCCGATGGAGCGAAGGGAGGTGTCCAGCTCCGCCTTGGCGGTGTCCGCCGCGGCCTCGAGCTCCTTGACGCGGGCGGACATCGCGGCGCCCTTGTCCCGCAGACCGGCTGCCTCGGCCTCGAGCGCGGGGAGGTCGGCGCTGTCCGGGTCGGTCTTCTTCAGCTTGCTGAGCCGACCCATCACGGGGCCGAGCTCCTTGCTCGCTGCCTTCTGCTCCGACCGGGCCGCCTCGAAGGCCTGGATCGAGGTGCGACGGCGGTCGTCCGCGGCGATGACGGCGTCGACGAGCGACTCGTCCTCGCCGCGGGCACGCTGGCTCGCTCGGACGGCGTCGGGCTGGTCACGCAAGAACTTGAGGTCGATCACGCTGTGCAGGATATCCGCGATGCGCGCCGGCTCGGACCCCACCGAGCAGTGCGCTCCGGACACCTCGCGCTGAGGTAGCGTCACCGACGTGTCGGACTGGACCCTCTTGGCGCTCGCCATCGCCCTCTCGCTGGCCCTCATCGGCGTCGTCGTCGGGCTCGTTCTGGCCGGCCCCGGCGCGGCACGCGCCACCCGCGGACGCCGCCGGCCGGAGCGCAGCAGCTTCCGCAAGGGGGGCAAGAGCGCGCGCGAGCGGCGCGCGGCGATCATCATCAACCCGACCAAGTTCGACGATGTCGCCCTCGTCCGGGCGGAGCTGACGGCGGCGAGCACCCGACTCGGCTGGGTCGAACCCCTCTTCATCGAGACGACGGCGCAGGACCCCGGCACCGGTCAGGCCCGGCTGGCGCTCGAGGAGGGCGTGGACCTCGTCTGCCCCCTCGGCGGTGACGGCACCACCCGCGCGGTTGCGGTGGCGCTCGCCGGGACGCGCACCCCGATGGGGCTGCTGCCCAAGGGCACCGGCAACCTGCTGGCCCGCAACCTGGACATCCCCGTGGGCGCCGACCTCGTGCCGGCGCTGCAGGTGGCCTACAGCGGCCGCAACAAGGCGGTCGACGTGGCGTGGCTCGAGCTCGACCCCGCGGAGGAGCCGGCCACGGACGACTCGGGCCAGGCCGAGGAGCCGGTCGAGGGCCCGCCCGTGCAGCGTCACCCCTTCCTCGTCATGGCGGGCATGGGCTTCGACGCCGAGATCATGGGCGGCACGAGCGAGGAGTTCAAGGCGCGGGTCGGCTGGAGCGCCTACTTCGTCACCGGGTTCCGCAAGCTCTTCGTCAAGCGCTTCCGCGTGCGGTGGAGCATCGACGGGCGCGTCCAGGAGCCGGTGCTCGCGCGCACGATCCTCATCTGCAACTGCGGCACCCTCCAGGGCGGCATCCAGCTCGTCCCGAGCGGCCGCGTCGACGACGGTCAGCTCGACGGCGTGGTCATCGCCCCCAAGACCCTCATCGGCTGGGGTTCGATCGCGCTGCGCGTGCTCGGGCGCTCAGAGCGTGACGGCAACGAGATGATCCGCACGACCGGAACGCTCTACACGGTCGAGGTCGACGAGCCGCACCCCGTCCAGGTCGACGGCGATGTCATCGGAGAGGCCTCCCGGCTGCGGGTGAGCGTCGACCCGCAGGCACTCATCGTGCGGGTGGCCGGGGCCTGAGCCACTGCGGGTCCAGCCCACAGCTGGCCGCGATGTTCGCCAACCGCTCCAGCTGGGCTCCCGACAGGGTCACGCCGTGCTCCGCCGCCGCTCGCGCCCCGGCCACCGCCCGCACCCCCGGTGCGCGCGCGTCCTCGCCGGAGCCTGCGACGAGACGCAGGATCTGGTGCACGCGGTCGGCCAGGTCCACATCGTCCGTGGGAGCGATGGCGAGCATGAAGAGGCTCACGCCCTGCGCCTCGTCGTGCCGGGTGGGCAGGCCCACCTCGTCCCCGAAGCGCTCGCCACCGGCCAGCACGCCGGTGAGCACCTCGAGGGCCAGGCTGAGGCCGAAGCCTCGGTGCCCGCCGATGGGCTCGAGCAGGCCGGTGGTCCACAGCGAGGGGTCCCTCGTCGGCTCGCCGTCGCTGTCGCGGAGCACGCCATCGGGCAGCAGCTCGCCGCGCTCGTGGTACCCGTCCATCTCGCCGGTCGACATGGTCGTGGTGGCCGTGTCGTAGAGGATCCGCTCGTCGCCCTCACCGGGGGCGGCCAGGGCGTGACCCTGGTTGCCGACGACCCGACGACGGCCCCCGGGCGCTGCGATGAGCGCGGGGCCATTCGTGACGGCCAGTCCGATGCAGCCGCGGTCGGCAGCCAGGTCTGCGAAGTAGCCCATGGCGGCGGCAGAGGTCGCGCCGCGCACGGAGACCGCGGCCAGGCCCTGGGTCGTGGCCTTGTCCACCGCGCGCAGCATGGCGAGGGTCCCGGCAACCTGCCCCCAGGCGCCGTCGACGTCGATCAGCTGGTGGGCCGGACGGTCCTGGACGACCCGGATCCGCGGATCGGGGGTCGTGCCACCCGCCCGGATCCGCTGCACGCACTGGACGAGCTTGCTCGAGACCCCGTGCGCCGGCAGTCCGTGGGCGTCGGCCCACACGAGCGCGTCCGCCGTCCACGTCGCGTGCTCGGGCGGCATCCCCACCCCGACGAGGACATCGCGCGCCAGGTCGTGCAGGTCGCGAAGGGGGATGTGCTGCCGGATCTCGTCTGCGCTGGTCACGCGGCCCATCGTGTCAGCGGCGGCCACTCGGGGCCTTGGTCCTTGTGCACGGAAAACAGGCATGATCCATGTGCACCATCACCCTAGAGTCGTGCCCCGCGGCGTCCTAGCGTGGAGTCATCGAACCAACCCCGGCTTACGAACCGGAAGAGAAAAGGTGACTGACATGGCAGAGCTGCTGTCCCAAGAGGACTTCCGCGCCGCGCTCCAGGATGCGATCAAGGGTCGCGAGGCCTCGACCGCCAACTTCAGCAAGGCTTGGGCCGAGGGCAAGCTCGAGCGCAAGCACTTCGCCCGCTGGGCGGAGAACCACTACCACTACGTCGGCTTCTTCGCCGACTACCTGGGCCTCGTCTACCGCAACACCCCGGACAGCCACAAGGACGCCAAGGACTTCCTCCTGCAGAACATGTACGAGGAGGAGCTGGCCGACATCCGCCACACGGACCTGCTGGTCCGCTTCGCGGAGGCCTGCGGCACCACGGCCGAGCGCATCGAGGACCCGCGCAACATGAACGCCGTGACCCGCGGGCTGCAGGCGTGGTGCTACCAGATCGCCGACCGTGAGCACTATGTCGTCGCGACCGCCGCACTGGTCGTCGGCCTTGAGTCCCAGGTCCCGCAGATCTACACCAAGCAGATCATCCCCCTGCGCGAGACCTACGGCTTCACCGAGGACGAGATCGAGTTCTTCGACCTGCACATCACCTCGGACGTCGTCCACGGCGAGCGCGGCTACCAGATCGTGCTCGAGGGCGCGGACACCCCCGAGCTGCAGCAGCGTTGCCTCGAGGCCGTGCGCATCGGCGCCGAGATGCGCTTCAGCTACACGAAGTCCCTCTACGACAGCTATGTCGCCGAGGACCTCGAGCCCGCCGCGGCCTGACCGCCACGACCACAAGAGCGGGCGCCGCCCCGGCGCCCGCTCTTGCTCTACCCACTTTCGCCCCGCCGGCCACCGGCACCACACCCCACAGGAGCAGGACGATGAGCACCTGGCACGACGTCGGCAACGTCAAGGACCTGAAGCTTCGCAAGAAGAAGGCCGTCGAGATCGACGAAACCCCGATCGCCCTCTTCTACGTCGGCAGCACGGTCTACGCCCTCAACGACATCTGCATCCACGAGGAGCGCCGCCTCAGCAAGGGGACCCTCCTCTTCGGGAAGGTCATCTGCCCCGGCCACCAGTGGAAGTTCGACCCGGCCACCGGTGAACCCGAGGACCAGGACGGGTGCCAGCCCACGTATGCAGTGCGGGTGGCCGAGGACGGCACCATCTCGGTGAGTCTCGACCCCGCGGACAAGACCGCCGACTCGGGAGTGGTGACCACGGCATGAGCGAGACGACCTCCCCCCTTCCCGCCGGCGTCGTCATCGTCGGTGGCGGCCAGTCCGCTGCCGTCGCGAGCCGCACGCTGCGCCGCAAGAAGTACACCGGACCGATCACCATCCTCGGATCCGAGCCGCACCGCCCCTACCAGCGGCCGCCGCTGTCCAAGGAGTACCTCGCGGACGCCGACTCCAGCATCGAGCTCCTGCCCGAGGACTGGACCACCACCAACGACGTGCTCGTGCGCACGGACGTGACCGTCGAGCGCGTCGAGCCCGGGCCGGTCGTCGTCACCACCGGCGGCGAGCGCATCGCCGCCGACGCGGTCCTCCTCGCGACCGGCGGCAGTCCCCGGACCCTCGGCGAGGCCACCGGCGAGCGGATCCACTACCTGCGCACCCGAGATGATGCCGACCGCCTCCGCTCCGCCCTGGGCAGCTCGTCACGCCTGGCGATCGTCGGCGCCGGGTTCATCGGCGCCGAGATCGCGTCTGCAGCACGGGACGCGGGCGTGGACGTCACCGTCATCGAGGCCGCCGACCAACCGATGCAACGCGCACTCGGAGCCGATCTGGCCGGCGTCTGCGCACGCCTCCAGCGCGAGCGGGGCATCGACCTGCAGCTGACCACCGCAGTACGTGCCGTGCGCGAGAGCGCGGACGGCGTCGTCGTCGAGACCGACCGTGGTGAGGTGCACGCCGACCACGTCGTCGTGGCGATCGGGATCGTGCCCGACACCCAGGTCGCCGAGGCCTCCGGCATCGACTGCGACAACGGGATCCTGGTCGATGCCTCCTGCCGCACGAGCATGCCCGGCGTCTGGGCGGCCGGCGACGTCGCCAACCAGGACCACCCCCTCGTCGACGGGCGCGTGCGTGTCGAGCACTTCGACAATGCGAGCAAGCAGGCCTCCGTCGCCGCCCAGTCGATGCTCGGTGCGGACATCACCAACTCCGACCCGCACTGGTACTGGTCGGACCAGTTCGGAGTGAACCTCCAGGGCGTCGGCCACCCCGAGCCCGGGGACCAGATGGTCGTCCGCGGCGACCTCGAGGGCGCGAGCTTCACCGCCTTCTTCATCCGCGAAGGCGCCGTCAGCGCCGTCTTCGCCCTCAACGACGAGGAGACGGTCGGTCTGGCCCGCGAACTCGTCAACATGGGCGCGAGCGTCCCCGTCGAACTGCTCACGGATCCCGAACGGGATCTCTTCGAGGCCCTGGAAGGAGCCGCGTCATGACCCGACTCAAGGGCAACTACATCGGAGGTGACTGGGTGTGGCCCGCCTCCGCCGCCTCCTTCGATCGCACCAACCCGGCACGACCGGACGAGGTGGTCTCCACCGCTCCGGAGTCGACCAGCACCGATGTCGACGACGCCGTCGCGCACCTGGCCGAGCACCGGCACGAGTGGGCCGCCACGTCGCCGGAGAAGCGCGCTGACGTCCTCGTCGCAGCCGCCGACATCCTCGCGACCCAGGCCCAGGACCTCGCCGTCGAGCTGGTCCGGGAGGAGGGCAAGACCCTCGCCGAGGCCACCATGGAGACGACGCGCACCCCTCAGAACCTGCGCTTCTTCGCCGGCGAGGCGCTGCGCATGACCGGAGAGACGTACCCGACCGGGGACGGCAGCCTCGTCTTCTCGCGTCGCGAGCCCGTGGGCATCGTCGCGGCCATCACCCCGTGGAACTTCCCGCTCAACATCCCCTCGCGCAAGCTCGGGCCGGCACTCGCCGCAGGCAACGCGGTCATCTTCAAGCCCAGCGAGGTCACCCCGCTGATGGGTCAGCGCCTGGTCGAGGCCCTCGTCCAGGCGGGGGTGCCGTCGGGCGCGCTCGCACTCGTCCACGGCCACGCCGAGGTCGGACGGGCGATGGTGGCCAATGACGAGGTCAACGCCGTCACCTTCACCGGCTCCACCGAGGTGGGTACTGCCATCCACGGCGTCACCGGCGTCGACGTGCGGACCCAGCTGGAGATGGGTGGCAAGAACGCGCTCGTCGTGCTCGAGGACTCCGACCTCGACCGGGCCGCCGCCATCATCGCCAAGGGAGCCTTCGGGCTCTCCGGCCAGGCCTGCACCGGCACCTCCCGCGTCGTCGTGCACGAGGCGGTCGCCGACGAGCTGGTCCGTCGCATCAGCCAGGTGGCCCAGGCTGCCCGCGTCGGCAACGGGCTCGACGAGGGCGTCACCTTCGGCCCCCTGGCCAACCGTGCCCAGATCGACAAGTTCTGCCACTACGTCGAGGGCGCCACGTCCCAGGGCGCGGTCCTCGTCGACCCGGCCGACCACCAGGCCGACCCGCCGGGTGGCGGCTACTTCGTGCGACCGACGATCTTCAGGGATGTCGACCCGCTGTCGGACCTGGCCCAGGAGGAGGTCTTCTCCCCCGTGCTCGCCTTCATCACCGTCTCGTCCTACGACGAGGCCGTGCGGGTGGTCAACAACACCAAGTACGGACTCTCCGCGGGGATCGTGACCTCCGAGATCTCCCGGGCGATCCGCTTCTCCGAGGACGTCGCCACCGGCCTGGTCAAGGTCAACCAGGCGACCAACGGCATGGCCATGAACGCTCCCTTCGGCGGCATGAAGCACTCCTCGACGCAGACCTTCAAGGAGCAGGCCGGCGCCTCGATGATGAGCTTCTACACCACCGACAAGACCGTCTACTTCACCCCCTGACCCGAGAGGAACAGCACGATGAGTGAGCACAGCGAGACCACTGAGGACCGGCAGCCGGCGGACGACGAGGTCGTCTTCCACAAGGTCTGCCGCAGCGGCCAGGTTCCCGAGGGATATGTCCGGCGCTTCTACGTCGACGAGCTCGAGTGCGCCGTCGCCCGACTCAAGGGCAAGGCGTACGCGACGAGCAACTACTGCACGCACCTCGACTGCCTGCTGAGCAGCGGCAAGCTGCAGGACGACGGCATCCGGTGCTCCTGCCACGGAAGCGTCTTCGAGCTCGAGGGTGGCGAGCCGATCTACCCGCCCGCCACGGCGCCCATCGCCATCTACCAGGTCAAGGAAGAAGAGGGGGAGGTCTACGTCGGCGTGAGCCGCAAGGACATCGAGCACGGCGGACCGCGCCGCAAGAAGCCTCGCGAATGACCTCAGCAACGACACCCGTCGCCCTCGGCCAGATGCAACAGGTCGTGCTGGGCCGATCCTCCGCGATCGCGTCCAGCCACCCACTCATCACGGCCGAGGGCGCTCGGGTGCTCGCGGCCGGTGGCAATGCCATCGACGCGAGCCTGGCCATGGCAGCCGTCAGCTGGGTGGTCCTGCCCGGCCAGTGCGGCATCGGCGGCGATGTCTTCGCGATCGTCCGCGAACCGGACGGCCGCGTGTGGACCGCAGGCGGCAGCGGCTACGGACCCGACGGTGGCACCGCCGACTTCTATCGCTCGCAGGGCCACTCCGCCATCCCCCTCACGGGAGCGCTCTCGGTGTCCGTCCCGGGGGCACCGGCCGCCCACGCCCTCCTGGCCGCGCACGCCCGCTGGGACCTGTCGCAGCTCTGGGCCAACGGGATCTCCTTGGCACGCAACGGCTTCGCGTGCACCAGCAAGAACCGTGCCGACATCACCGAGCGGCAGGTGCCGCTGGCCGCCGACCCCTCGACGGCCGCCTGCTTCCTCCCTGACGGGCGAGTCCCTGCCGTCGGTCGCCTGCTCCACCAGAGGGACCTGGCCGACACGCTCGAGGTCCTCGCCAAGGACCCGCTCTCCTTCTACCGAGGCGACCTCGCCGAGCGCAGTCTCGACTTCCTGATGACCGGGGGTGCCCCCTTCTCCGGCGACGAGTGGGCTGCCGGCGCCGACCTGCTCGCCGAGCCGGCGATCAGCGCACGCTACGGCGACCTGACCCTGCACCAGACACCACTCCCTTCGGCCGGATGGATGGTGCTGCACCAGGCCGGCCTCCTCGACGGGTCGCTCCCCGACCTCGACCTCCTCGGACCCTCGGCGTGCGCACTCTTCGCCGGGGCCGCACGCGCGGCCTTCGACGACCGCTTCGCCACGGTCAACGCGGACAACGGCGCGTGGCAGGAGCTGCTGGACCCGGAGCGGCTCGCCGCCCAGCGCGTCGGCCTCGGGGCCCCGTCCGCGGCTGCGGTCCCGGCACGGATCGACGGCGACACGACGAGCACCGTGTGCGTCGATGACGAAGGCCGCACGGTGAGCTTCATCCACTCGCTCGCCTTCACCTTCGGCGCGCGCATCACCGTGCCCGGCACCGGCGTCGTGCTCAACAACCGCCTGGGTCGAGGTGCCTACCTGGTGCCCGGCCATCTCAACGAGGTCGCTCCCCGTCGCAAGCCGCTGCACACCCTCAATGCCTGGATCGCCGACGACGCCGACGGCCTGCGCCACGCCGGCAACTGTCCCGGTGGCGACGGTCAGGTGCAGTGGAACATGCAGGTGATCAGCCACCTCGTGGACCACGGCCTGGACCCGCAGCAGGCGGTCTCCCTCCCTCGCCTGACCGTCTTCCCCGGCTCCGACGCCGACGTCGTCGACGAGCCCTCCGAGGTGCGGGTCGAGGAGGGGCTGCCGCAGGCCACCCTCGAGAGCCTGCGCACCGCCGGGCACCTCGTCCGGGAGATCCCGGTGCAGCGAGGCGGTCCCGGTGGATCCGCGCTGGCCGTCTCCCGTGACCCGAGATCCGGCGTGCTCTCCGCCGGCGCCGACCCCCGCATGGAAGGAACCGCTGTCGCATGGTGACCCCACCGCAGCTCCCACCGCCACCCCGTCCGCAGGGGCACTACGTCCCCACGAGCCGGTCCGGGGACATCGTCACCACCGCTGGCATGACGCCGCGGGTCGACGGCACGCTCGCCGTCACCGGACGGGTCGGCGACGCCGTCGACCTCGACGGGGCCAAGGACGCCGCCACCATCGCCGTGTCCAATGCCCTCTCCGCCCTCGCCGAGGCGGCCGGTGGCCTTGATCGCATCCGCAGCCTGCTGCGGATGACCGTGTACGTGCACGCCGCCAGCGGGTTCACCCAGCACTCCGCGGTGGCCGACGCCGCGACCGACACCCTCGTCACCTACCTGGGGGGCCGCGGAGTCTGCGCGCGCTCGGCCGTCGGCGTCGCCAGCCTGCCGGGCGATGCCCCGCTCGAGATCGAGCTGACCGCCGTCATCTCCTGAGTGCACGAGCGAAGGGGAGGGGAGACGAGTCGTCTCCCCTCCCCTTCGTCGTGCCGATCACGGCCTGAAGATCTCCGCGGAATCGATGACCCGACCGAAGGCGGACCCGAAGCTCACCAGGGAGGCCCGGTGCAGCTCGGGGGTCGCCGCGGCCAGGCAGTCGGCGACCAAGACGGTGTCCAGCCCGAGCATCATCGCGTCACGGGCCGTGGCCTCGCAGCAGATGTTGGTCTGGGTCCCCGCGATGTGCAGCGAGGTGATCCCGCGCTCCTCGAGGAGCAGCTGCAGGCCACCGTCCGGCTCGACCATCGCGCTGTACCGGTACTTCAGGACCACGTCGTCCTGTGCCGCTGCCTGCATGCCGTGCCACAACGCGTGCCCGTGCGACCCCTCGGCGAGGACACCCGTGCGGAAGTCCATGGCCTCCTCACCGAGCAGGTGCCGCAGGCTCGGCCAGTCCGCCGGCGAGGGTCGACTGGTCGTCTGCACCCAGACCACCGGGGCACCGACCTCGCGGAACCGTCGGGCGAGGGCGTTGATCGGGTCGACGATGTCCAGCGCCGCAGGAGCGAAGCGGAAGCCGACGTCGGGGTCGAGGAAGGCATTTTGCATGTCGATGATCGCCAGCGCCGAGCGGCGCGGGTCCTGGGTCGCGGCCATCAGAAGAGCACCCCCGCAGCCAGCGTCGCGACGACCAGGCCGGAGACGACAGGGATGAAGAGCCGTCTGACGAGCTCGACCACCGGGACACCGGTCACGCCGGCGACCGCGACGAGCGATGACCAGACCACGAGGGTGCCACCTCCGGTCCAGGAGGCGGCGTTCTGACCGATGGCCGCGAGCGTCTCGGGAGCCACGCCGGCCGCCGGGCCGAGGGCCACGGACAGCGACCCGATGAGGGGCAGGCCGGCCCATCCGGACCCGTCGAGCCCGATGAGCATGCCCGCCACCATCAGGGCCAGGCACGTGGCAGGCGCGAAGGCCGGGACGTGGTCCTGCCCGGAGACGATGACGTCGAAGAGGAAGGCCGGCGGGTTGGCGCCCTCGGGCAAGGACATGATCGTCCCGGAGAAGTCACCCACACCCATCAGCACGAACCCCGCGACGGGCAGCACCGCGCCCATCGCCTTGTAGGCGAAGACGAGTCCGTCGACGATGTTGTCGGCCACCGCCTCGAGCGGTTCGGCGGCGCTGAGGAAGCAGATGGCGAAGAGGAGGGCGAAGCCCACACCACCGATGAGCGCTGCCCCCGAGATCTCCTCGAGCACGGCGAAGAGGTCGGTGAACCTGGACAGGAAGAGCACGATCACCATGGCGAGGAACCCGACGGGCACGACGATCGCCATGATCCGCTTCTGCCGGTCCGAGGTGGGTCGCTCCTCGTAGCCGACCCCGTCCCCGACGCTCAGGATCCCCTCGTCCCGGACGGCCTCCACGGGGTCGGTCTCCCGACGGGTCAGACCCGCGGACACCGCGCTGACGACCTCACGGGAGCGCGACAACGGGGTCTCCCCGCTGGCCACCACGAGCTGACCGCGGGAGGTCACGAAGTAGGCCAAGGACGCCGCGACACCACCGACGATCCACGACAGGATGAGCGCCCGGTGGGCGATGAGGTCCGCGTCGAGGTGGCCGCCGCTGGCCGTGATGCCCGGCGCCACGCCCATGACGTAGTCCGAGGCCAGCGCCATCCCCTGCCCGGAGATGGCCACCGCGATGGCCGCACCCAGTCGGGTCAGGCCGGCAGCGATGGCCGCAGGGATGAGCACGGCCGCCAGGATCGCCAGTGTGGGCGTCGGCCAGAAGACGAGCGACATCAGGTAGGACGCGACGAAGAGGACACCGAAGGCCAGGTGCCCGTTGCGCATGAAGCGCACCAACGGGCGCAGCATCCGCGCGTCGATGTCCATCCCGCGCATGGCCCCGGTGAGCGCACCGATGACCGCGAGCACCAGGAAGATGTTGAGCAGCTCGGTCGTGGCCACGATCAGGCCGTTGAAGGGGGCGGCGAGTCCCTTGAAGAAGGACCCGGTGAAGGCCCAGGCCGTGATGCCCGTGGCGATGACGGCCGGGACGATGACATTGCGTCGCATCGCCATGACGACGAGCAGGACGATGACGCCGGCGATATAGAACCAGTGCGCGTGCTCGCTCATGCCGCCACCCCCTGCAGGGCAGGGCGGGTGACGGCGGGAGCCCGCGGGGACGGTGCGATGGGTGTGTGGTCCACGAGATCGACCTTTCGTGCTCGGGTGACGCCCCGGCGCCGGGTGGCGTCGGGACCCGGGCCCACAGGCCCGTCACCGGCGAGGACTGGTGGGCTCTTCGGATGAAGCTCCCGTGGTCTTTCGTGGTGTGGTGCGGTGCCTCTCCCCGCCGCCGTCGCGAGACGGTGGCAGGGCGAGGCCGGCATGCATCGAGGCGAAGGGAGTGTCCCTCAGCCCGTCGTGTCGTCGGAGCAGACGAGCGGCGTGCGCAGGACGACGACCGTGGCCGTCAGCTCCGCCACCGGATCGTAGTCCTTCAGGACGCTCACCACGTCCACGCCGAGGTCGGTGAGGACCTCCGCGAGGCGGGCCTTGGCCGCATCGAGGACCGCCGCGTCGGCCCACCGCCCCAGGACGGCGTCGAACCTCGCGATCGTCGCCAGGGTGGGGACCCGGTGGTGCTCGGCGACGACGACGATGTGGTCATCGCTGATCTGCACCCGCTGCCGGCTCACGCCGGCGCCGGTGATCTCCTGGTTGACGGCGTTGTAGACGCGCAGGATCTCCTGCTTCCACTCCCCGATGGTGCGCGGCGACGGAGGTGACGGCGCCACCCGGGGTCTGCCCGCCCCCTTCGTCGTCATCGGGTGGGTCTCAGGTCGGGGGGTTGGCCGCGAGGTGCTCGGCGAGGGCCTCGATGGCAGCCGCACCGACGGCCTTGTCCTGCTCGCCGTTGCCGCCGGAGACACCGATGCCGCCGATGATCTGACCGTCGTACTCGAGCGGGAAGCCGCCGACGAAGATGGCGAACTTGCCGGGCAGCATGTGGCTGATCCCGAAGGCCTCGTTGCCCGGGAGTGCCGGGCCGTTCGGCTCCTCGTTGAACTTGTGGGTCGCCCGCTCGTGACCGGCGGCGGTGAAGGCCTTGGCGATGGAGATGTCGACCCCGGTGAGGCGCGCGCCGGGGATGCGGTGCAGGGCGATGACATTGCCGCTCTCGTCGACGACGCACAGGGTCTGCTTCACCCCGATCTCATCGGCCTTGGCCCGGGCCGCCGCCAGGATCGGCAGGGCGTCGTCGAGAGTGATGCGGTAGATCGAGTGCATGGTTCATCCTTCGAGCCGGTGTCGGGGGTCTGCCCCCAACAGTGGCCGAGTGCCGGCCCTGACTCAATGGACCAATAGCACGAAAATATGGTGCGCACAGTGCGTAAACTGCACAAATGGACATGTTGGCCCCCGAGGTCTCGGAGCACCTCACGATCGCCCGACTCCTGGAGGAGCACGCCCTGCGCAATGCGGTGCCGATCTGCGACGGCGACCGGACCGCCCCACTGGAGTGGGCCCGCTCCGCTCAGGAGGCACTGGCCAACGCCAGCGACCTGAGCCGCACCGTCATCGTGGGTGACGACGGGGTGCTCACCCCCGAGGTGCTGTCCGTCCTCGAGGAGCGCGATGCGGCACTCGTCCTCGTCCGGGAGCCCAGCGAGTCACGCTGGGCCACGGCCTCCACCCGGCTGCCCGTCTTCGGCTTCACCTCGGGCACGTCGATCGACGGCGTCATCCGGCTGGTGGCCCAGCTGGCCCTGGCGCACGAGAGCCACGTCCTGCGATATGCGACGAGCATCCACGAGCGCCTGGCGTCGCTGCTGCACCGCGGGGCCGGGATGGAGGCGATCTGCCAACAGCTCGAGCGCCTCACCGACTGCGCAGTCGCCTTCCTCGACACCTCCAACACCCTGCAGGCCGTCGCCCGGGACCGGCATCCCTGGCTCGACTCCAGCACTGCCGGGTCGATCGCTCGCAAGGTGAGTGCCGAGGAGGGCAGCCTCCCGCGCGCCCTCGACACCCACCACCAGCCGGTGCACGAGCACGAGATCGACGTCGAGGAGCACACCGTCCAGGTCCTCGTGGCCCCCGTCATGGTCGCCGACCGCTCCGAGGGGTGGCTCGTGCTCATCGCCGCCTCCGACGAGCACACGGCACACGACACGGCCAGCCGCGTGATCGCCCTCCAGGAGGCGGTGTCGATCATCGGCACCGAGGTCCTGCGGATGCGCAGCATCGAGCGCGCCGAGGAGCGGGCACGCGGCAACTTCGTCCACGCCCTGCTGCACGGACGCTTCTCCAACACCGCCGACCTCGTGGCCCGGGCCGCCCACCGCCGCTTCCCCACGGATCGCCGCTTCGGGGTCGTGATCGTCCAGGCCAAGGGGCTCATCGCCGAGAACGACTCACCGCAGCACCTGTCCAACATGGCCCGCACGGCACTGCGGCTGCGCGGAGCCGAGGACCGGGCGGCGCTCTCCGCGGTGGTCGGGGACGTCATCGCCGTGGTCCGCGAGGTCGCGCCCGCGACCCGCTCGGGGGTCGACAAGGGCAGCGGGGAGCTCGGCGCCTATGCCAAGGCCCTGCACCGACGCCTGCAGGGCGAGACCCAACGGCACCTGCTCGTGGCCTACGGACGTCCGGTCGACGGCGCGATGCAGATCAGCGACAGCTATCGCGAGGCGCGGATCGCCCTCTCACTGGCCGACCAGCTCGGCAAGGACGAGCCGGTCGGGTTCCTCGAGATGCGCACCCACGTGGCCCTCCTCGACCTCGCGCTCAGCACCAACGGCCGCTCCTTCGCCAGCGAGATGCTCACGCCGCTGCGCGAGGCCACGGGGGACCTGGACGAGGCGGCACGGACCTACATCGAGGTCGGCGGCAACCTGACCCAGGCATCCCGCGACCTCAACGTCCACCGCAACACCATGCTGTACAAGCTGGACCGCGCGTCCAAGGCCCTCGCCCAGGACCTCCGCGACCCCGAGACGCAGTTCTCGCTCTGGCTGGCGCTGAAGCTCGACCTGCTGGCCAAGACGGCAGACAGCGCGTCGCGGGCCGTCGACTCCGGGTGATGTCGTCCGGCGGTGACGCTCACGCCGGGGTGGACACCGGCTCACGCTGAGGGCTGACTCCGACGAAGCTCACGATCAGGGCGAGCGCCGCCACCACGGCGGCACCTGCGAACATCGCTGCCCTGCCGTCGAGCGGGGTGAGGATCGCGACCCATGCGGCGCCGGCAGTCATCCCGGCGAAGCGCGTGAGGTTGAACAGCCCCAGCGCTGCTCCGTGCGCCCCGGCCGGCGATCGCGTCGCGCCCGTGGCGGCCGGCGTCTGGACCATCGCCATGGCCGCGCCGGCGAGCAGGAGGCATCCGGCGACGGCTGCGACGGCGGGTTCGAGGCCACGGACGACGAGCGCCGTGAGCACCCCGGTCAGCACCATGAGGGACAGGCCGACCCGCAGCACCGTGCGCGGGGAACCGCGCTCGGAGACGCGCCCGACGGCTGGTGCGGTGACGGCCATGACCACGGGCAGGATGAAGAAGAAGATCCCGGCCCGGCTGTACGACAGGTCCATCGGTCCGGTCAGCACGAGGGGGATCGCGACCAGCGAGGTGCCGAGGAGGAACATCTGCGCGAAGGCCGCGAAGCAGCTGCGCACGAAGCGCACCTCCGCGATCAGCCGGAGCGGGATCAGCGCCCGGGGGTTGCCGAGCGAGACCTTGATGAACCCCGCGAGCAGGGCGACCCCTGCCAGCGCGATCGCTGCGTCGAGCCAGAGGGCCACCGACGGCTGCGAGAGCAGGGTCGCCCCCAGCAGCACCAGGCCGGCCCCCAGCGTGAGCATCACGGCGCCCGCGATGTGGAAGTGGGAGGCCCGAGGGGCCAGGTGCGGCACCGTGGCCTGGATGACGACGAGCGCGATGACGGACAGCACCGCGACGAGGACGAAGACCGAACGCCACCCGAAGTAGTCCGAGAGCACGCCACCCACCGGCGGACCGATGGCCTGGCCGACACCGTTGGCAGCGGCCCACGCCCCCATCAACCGTCCCCGGCTCTCCGGGTAGACGACCATCAGGATGCCCATCACGAGCGGAGGGATGGCCGAGCAGGCCAAGCCCTGGACGGCCCGGGTCACGATGAGGAAGGGCAGGTTGGGCGCCAGCGCGGCGGCGACCTGGGCGACGCTCATCAGCGCCAGGGACCCGACCAGGACCCGCTTGCGCCCCAGGCGGTCACCGAGCCATCCGGTGAGCGGCAGGGAGATCGCGAGCATCAGGGTGAAGGCACTGACGCACAGGACCGCGTAGGCGACCGGCTGGTCGAAGTCGGCCGCGACCCGTCGCAGGGGGACGTTGATGATGTTGTTGGACATCGTGCCGATGATGGTGACGAGGAGCAGGGCCGCTGCGGCGACGGCGGCCGCGCGACGATCGGACGTGACACTCACCCGGTGGGTCCCCCTTCTCGCTCCTCGACACGCAGGGGAGGCAGTCGCCTCCCCACACCTACCCTGCAGCCAGGGCCATCGCCCACCAAGTGCAGATGTGCACAGGATCTGCACCCGTCAACTGTGCACCAGTGACGTAGACCACTCGGAGGCACCGTCGGCAGGCTGACGCATCACCAGCCCACCTTCGGTCAGGAGTCACACAATGATCGAGATCACCGCAGCTCATTGGGTATATCTCGTCGGCATCGTCGCGATCCTCGCGACGATGCTCAGTCGCAAGAACATCATCGTCCCCGCTGTCTTCTTCACGATGCTCGTGGGCATCGTGTACACGGGTTCGTTCCCGGCCGGCCTCGCCGCCATCTTCAATGCCACGCTCGTCGCGGCCAAAGAGCTCTTCAACATCTTCCTGATCATCGCGCTGGTGACGGGGATGCTCGGCGCCCTGCAGGCCCTGGGCTCCGACAAGCGGATGGTCGCTCCCTTCCGCCCGGTGATGCGCAACGGTCACCTGTCCTTCTGGACCATCGCGGTGGCCACGTACCTCATCTCGCTCTTCTTCTGGCCCACTCCTGCGGTGCCGCTCATCGGCGCCGTCCTCGTGCCCGTCGCCGTCCGCTCCGGCCTGCGGCCGCTCGCAGCCGGTTTCGCCATCGCCGTCGCCGGGCAGGGCATGGCGCTCTCGAGCGACTACGTCATCCGTGTCGCCCCCGGCCTGTCCGCCGCCGCCGCGGGCGCAGATCCCGAGGTCATCGCCAACCGTGGACTGGCCCTCTCACTGATCACCGGTGGCGTCGCCCTCACCATCGGCTACGCCCTGGAGTTCCGCAGGATGCGCCGCCCCGACCCCGCGCTGCTCGCCGCGTGGGAGGGCAAGGTCGACCAGATCGAAGACTTCATGCACGTCGACTCCCCGTCGACCGGTCGTGGCGAGGCCCTCGACGAGATGGCGCGGGCCGCCCAGGCGCGTGAGGGCGAGCTGGTCAACCCCGACTCGAACGACTTCGACACCCCGGAGGGTGTCTCCCCCTTCGTGTCCAAGCTGTTCGCCATCGCCGTGCCGCTCGCCTACCTGGGTCTCATCGCCTACCTCATCTACACGCTCTCGTCCGGCGGTGAGGACGGAGGGGTCGCCGGTGGGGACGCCGCTGCCCTCGTCGGTGGCATCGCGGCCATGACGATCTTCTTCGCGGCCTTCGCCGAGGGCCGCAAGACCTTCCTCGAGCGCTCCGCGGAGCACGTCGTCGATGGTCTCGTCTTCGCCTTCAAGGCCATGGGCGTCGTCCTCCCGATCGCCGGATTCTTCTTCATCGGCAACGGCGACTTCTCCGGCACGATCCTCGGGGTCGCGCCGAACGCGGACGGTGTCGTCCAGGGCCCCTCGCTCCTCTTCGACGCCGTGCTCGCCGGCCAGAACTACATCCCGGAGAACGGCTACGTGTCGGCGCTCGGCATCCTCGCCGTCGGCATCATCGCGGGTCTCGACGGGTCCGGCTTCTCCGGTCTCCCGCTCACCGGCTCGCTCGCCGGTGGTCTGGGTCCCGTCGTCGGGGTCTCTCCCGAGACCCTCGCCGCGGTGGGCCAGATGGGCAACATCTGGTCCGGTGGCGGCACCTTCGTCGCCTGGTCCTCGCTCATCGCCGTCGCGGGCTTCGCCCGGGTCAACGTGCTCGAGCTGGCACGGATGTGTTTCCTCCCCGTCATGACAGGACTGATCATCTCCACGGTGCTGGCGGTGGCGATCTTCGGCTAGCGGATCCATCGCCACCGGGCTCCCCCCTGCACACCAGAACCTCCCCTGCACAGGCACGAAGCCTGCGCAGGGGAGGTTCTGGTGTATCGAGCGCCCGGAGCGCTACCGCCCGGGAGCCACGTCCGCCATGACCTGGTCGATCAGCTCCTGCGGGCTCGTCGTAGCGTCCAGGACGACGCCGTCCTCGTCATCCTGCAGGTCCTCGAGGGTGTCGATCTGCGACTGGAGGAGCGAGGCCGGCATGAAGTGCCCCTTGCGGCCCTCGATCCGCGCCGCGATGACCTCGGCAGAACCGTCGAGATGGGCGAAGACCACCCGGTGCCCGTCGCCGAGGGCGGCGACATCAGCGCGCAGCACATCTCGGTAGACCCGCTTGAGGGCGGAGCAGGTGATGACCGTGTCCTCGCCCCGCGCCGCGTGCTGGGCCATCCACGCGGCGAGATCACGCAGCCAGGGCCATCGGTCCTCGTCGGTCAGGGGCGTGCCGCTGGCCATCTTGTCGATGTTGGCCCGGGGGTGGAACTCGTCGGCCTCGGCGAAGACCCACCCGGTGCGGTCGACGATGCCCTGCGCGACGGTCGTCTTGCCGCTGCCGGAGACGCCCATGACGACGACGTGGGTGGTCATGTCAGAGCACCAGGCTCAGGAGGAAGGCGAAGACGAAGCCGATGACGCCGATGAGGGTCTCCATGACGGTCCATGTCTTCAGTGTCGTCTTTTCGTCCATGCCAAGGAAGCGTCCGACGAGCCAGAAGCCGGAGTCGTTGACGTGGGAGAGCACGGTGGCGCCACCGGCGATGGCGATGACGACGAGGGTGAGGTCGATCGAGCTCAGACCCGAGGTGGCCTCGATGGTGGGGGCCATCAGGCCCGCGGCGGTCGTCAGTGCGACGGTGGCGCTGCCTTGGGCCACGCGCAGCGCGGCCGAGACGACGAAGGCGGCGATGATGACCGGCAGGCCGGTCGACTCGAGCGTGCCGGCCAGGGCCTCACCGATGCCACTGGCCCGCAGGACGCCGCCGAACATGCCACCGGCGCCGGTGATGAGGATGATCGCGCAGACCGGGCCGAGCGCGTCGTTGAGGATCGTCTCGACATCGGCCTTGGAGCGGTTGCGCCAGCCGAGGACGACCATCGCGACGAGCGTGGTGATGAGCAGGGCGATCGGGGTCTTGCCGATGATCCGCAGGGCGGACACCCAGGTGGCGTCACCGTCGACGAGGCCAGTCGTCGACATCGTGTTCAGTCCCGTGTCGATGAAGATGAGCACCATCGGCAGGAGCAGGATCGTCAGGACCAGGCCGAAGGACGGCAGTCGGCCGGCCTTCGCCTCAGGGGTGGAGGGGTCGCCGGCGAGCAGGTCCGGGACGTCGACCATGTAGCGGCTGCCGGCCCACAGACCGTAGAGGTAGGACGCGAGGTACCAGGTCGGCAGACCGATGAGCAGACCGAAGATGAGCAGCAGGCCCATGTCCGCACCGACGAGATCGGCCGCAGCGACCGGGCCGGGGTGGGGCGGGACGAAGGCGTGCATGACGGCGAAGGCGCCTGCCGCCGGAAGGGCATAGCGCAGCACCGAGCCGCCGAAGCGACGGGCGACGCTGAAGATGATCGGCAGCATGACGACCAGGCCGGCGTCGAAGAAGATCGGGAAGCCGAAGAGCAGCGAGGCGACACCGAGGGCGAAGGGAGCCCGGTCCTCACCGAAGCGGGCGATGAGCGTGTCCGCGAGCACCTGGGCCCCGCCGGTCACCTCGAGCAGGCGGCCGATCATGGCGCCGAGCCCCACGAGCAACGCCACGGAGGCGAGGGTCGAGCCGAAGCCGTCGGTCATCGTCGTGACGACGTCGGCGGGGGCGATCTTGGTCGCCAGTGCGGTCAGGAAGCTGACGAGCACCAGCGCCACGAAGGCGTGGACCTTGAAACGGATGATCAGCAGGAGCAGGAGCGCGACGGCCCCAGCAGCGATGGCGAGCAGCACGCCCGAGCTGTAAGCAGGCTCAGGGACGGCGTCGGCGACGGGAAACATCTTCGTATCCTCCGGTGGCGGGGGTGCGTGCGGGACATCCGCGCGAACAACTGTCGCAAACGTATGCTTATAGCGCAAGCAATGATCATCCTTTTCTTGGAGGCGCGCCATCTCGTCTGAGACAATCCAGCGCATGAGACAGGGCGGGGGGCTGCACCACAGCGTGCTCACTCGGATCGGGGCGGATCTCACCTCCGGTCGCCTCGCCGCGGGCGACGTCTTCTCGATGGAGCAGCTCGAGGCGCGCTACGGCGTCTCGCGCACCGTCGTGCGCGAGGTCATCAAGGTGCTCGAGTCGATCGGCGTGGCCACCTCCCGCCGACGCGTCGGCGTGACGATCCAGCCGGAGCGCAGCTGGGAGTCACTCAGCCCCGTGATCATCCACTGGCGCCTGGAGGGCCCCCAGCGTCTGGACCAGCTGCGCGAGGTCAGCGAGCTGCGCCGGGGTGTCGAGCCGCAGGCGGCCTGGCTGGCGGCCCAGCGCGCCACCCCTGAGCAGTCCGAGCGGCTGCAGACAGCTGCGGACGGGATGTCCGTCACGGGGCCACAGGGTGATCTGAGCACCTACCTGCAGCACGACATCGACTTCCACCGCACGCTGCTCGAGGCCTCGGGCAATGCGCTGCTGGCGGGCTTCGCCCCCTTCGTCGAGGAGGCACTCACCAGTCGGACCGAGCACGACCTCATGCCCGAGATCCCCGAGCAGGGCGCCATCGACTGGCACGTCGAGGTCGCGGCCGCGGTCGCGGGCGGACGTGCGGAGCTGGCAGAGGAGACCATGCGTCGGATCGTCACCGAGGCGCAGGACGCCATGGACGAGATCAGTCCTCGCGATGCCGGTCGATCCAGCTCATGGCAGGCGTGACGAGGATGCCGTGCGCGCCGACGGACAGCACGATGGTGAAGGCGACGGTCGACCACAGCCATCGTTGACCCTCGACCGGCGCGTGACCGGTGGCATACGCCAGGTAGTACAGCGACCCGATGCCGCGGATGCCGAAGAAGGCGGTCACCGCCCGCTCGCGGACGTCCAGACCGTTGATCCGGCCCTCGCGTCGCCGCCCGATCCGCAGTGCCACGGCAGCAGTCACCGGCCGCACGACGAGCACGGCGGCCACGCCGAGCACCGCGCCGCGCACGTCGAGGTGCGAGAGGATCCCGCGCGTGAGCGCCACGCCCAGGAGCAGGAGGATGACGAAGACGAGCAGGTGCTCCAACCGGGCGACGAACTCGTGCATGTGGCGGTGGTATGCGTGGTCACGATCCGCAGCGCGGATCATCATCGCGGCGACGAAGACCGATAGGAACCCGTAGCCCCCGAGCAGCTGGCTGGCGCCGTACACGGCGAGCAGTGCGGCGAGAGCGAAGGCCGGCTCACCCAGCTCCGCGACGCGCACCGACCGGCTCGGTGCACGGAAGGCCAGCTTGGCGAGCAGCCACCCGGCCACGACACCCACGACGACGCCCACCACCACCTTGCCGGTGAGCTCCCAGAGGACCCACCCGGGGCCCCACTCAGCGACGGTGCCCGCGGTGATCATGAGGATCGCGGCGTGGACGAAGGGGAAGGCCAGCCCGTCGTTGAGCCCCGCCTCCGTGGTCAGCGCGAAGCGCACCTCGTTGCTCTCATCAGACTCGCCATCTCCGGCGTCGGTGTCGGGACCCTCGATCTGCACGTCACCGGCCAGCACCGGATCGGTGGGCGCCAGCACGGCGCCGAGCAGGAGCGCGGTCGCGGGAGCGAGCCCACCGACCGTCCATCCGAGCAGCGCGACGGCGCCGATGGTCAGGGGCATCGTCACGAAGAGCAGCCCCCACGTGGCACCCCAGCGGCGGAAGGTGTCGAACCGACGCAGGGAGAGCGGACGGTCCAGGGCGAGGCCGACACCCATGAGCGCCACGAGCACGGCGAACTCGGTGACGTGCTCGACGATCGCTCGGGAGTCGACGGGATCGACGTTGGCCCCCTCGGGCATCGGCAGCAGACCGATGAGCATGCCCAGCGCCAGCAGCACCATGGGCGCGGAGACGGCAAGCCTGCGGGTCAGCCCGGGGATGACCACGGCGATGAGGAGGGCCAGCCCCGCGACGAGGTACGCGGCGTCGGCGGGCATGGGGCAACGTTACGGTCGTCCCGGGCGAATGACGCCGCTATGTCCTGCGCTACCGCGGGTGACCTCGCGGCGGGCGAGGGTCAGACCAGCCCGGCCCGGTCCACGAGGATCGCCAGCTCGGCCCTCGACCCGACCCCCAGCTTGGCCTCGGCGCTGCGCAGGTGGGTCTTGACGGTCGACTCGGACAGGTAGAGCTGAGTGGCCGCGGACGCCGTCGTGCCACCGCGCGCCATGAGGACGCAGACCTCCCGCTCACGACCACTCAGGACCGACACCCGCTGGATCGCCTCGGCCCGACGGCCGTCGGCGGCATCGCCGCGCACGTGCGCGATGACGTGGCGGGCCGATGCCGACGACATCGGCGCGTGCCCCGCGGCAGCATCGCGGACGGCCTGCGCGATCTCGTCGGGAGCGGCCGTCTTGAGCAGGAATCCGTCGGCCCCGGCCCGCACGGCCCGCAGCGGCAGGTCGCCGAGGTCGAAGGTCGTGAGCAGCACGACCCGTGGTGGGCGCTCCAGGCGCCTGATCTGCGCGATGGCACCGATGCCGTCGAGCTCACCCATGCGGTAGTCCATGAGGACGACCTCGGGACGATGGGCCTGGATGGCCGGCACGGCTTCCTCGCCCGACCCGACATCGGCGACCACGAGCAGATCGTCCGAGGCCTCGAGCATCAGGCGCACGCCGGACCGCACGAGCGGGTCGTCGTCGACGAGGAGCACGCGGATGGACTGGTCGCTCATGCGGGCACCCCCGCGCCGGTCGGCACCGGACGCCACGGCAGCCGCACGGCCACTCGCAGGACGCCCTGATCATCGACCTGCAGGTGGGTCTCGCCGCCGGCGTGGGCAACCCGCTCCCGCAGGCCGGTGAGCCCGCTGCCCTCCACGACCTGCGCGACACCCGTGCGGTTGGCGGCCTCGATCGTCACTCCCAGGTCCGGGCGGGCCACGACGGCCAGCCGGACGCCCGCCCCGGGGGCATGCCGCCGCGCATTGGTCAGCAGCTCCTGCACGACGCGGTACGCACCCTGCCCCAGCGCGGGATCGAGCATCGTCGCGCCGTCGAGCACGACGGTCGCCACGAGCGGCATCCCGTGGGCCACGGTCTCGTCGACGAGCGCCGGGAGCGCCTCGAGCCCCGGCACGGCCCGGGCGAGGTCCGGGTCGTCGGGGCGTCGCAGCACCTCGAGGAGGGAGCGCAGGTCCGAGGCGGTCTGCGCGGCCGACTCGCGCACGAGGCTGGCCGATCCCGCGAGCCGCTCGTCCTGGTCGCGGGTGTTGGCCTCGAGTGCGCCGGCGTGGATCGACAGGAGCGAGAGCCGGTGCCCGATCACGTCGTGGACCTCGCGGGCGACCCGCTCACGCTCGGCCTGACGGACGACCTCGTCGGCCAGCTGGACGGCCGTGACCCGGTGGTCCTCACCGACGGACTGTGCGTGGTGCAGCGCGCGGCGCAGCCAGCCGATGCCGGCAAAGAGCGTGACCACCGCGAGGGTGATCATCACGGGGCCCCACCACGGGAAGGGACCTGGCGTCGCGGCCGGGTCGCTGCCGAAGAGGATCCACCAGAAGGACTCGGCCTGGGAGTGGCCCCGGGTGTCCCGCCAGGTCGCGGCGAAGGTCGCGGCGGTCACCAGGGCGGTGCACCCCGCGACGACCGACCACCGGCAGCGCATCCACACCTGCATGAGCACGACCAGGGCGACGAGCGGGTCGATCGGCACGGCGAGCGTGACGAGCGAGGCCACGAGCGCGATCTGCCAGGACCAGCGACGACGCCACCACATCAGGACGATGAGCAGGAGTCCGACCAGCCAGTAGAGCATCCAGACACCGCTGGCCATCTCGTCGGGGACGCGCCCACCGACGCGGTCGGCACGCGGCTCCCCCATCGCCACGGCGAGGGTGGTGCTCATCAGGCAGGCAAGGCTCCACAGCACCGAGCGCCACCACGACGCCCGCCCCCATCGCTGCAGCCTCTCCTTGTCCATGCCCGGATCGTAGGCCCGAAGGGGGACAGCCCGGGTCCCCCCTTCGGTCGGTCGATCGTGGCCGTTCGGGTGAGGCGCACGACCCCCTCGGCACGGTTGCATCTGGGGCATCACCTTCCGCACCGCAACCCAGGAGTCACGATGACCCAGCAGCCGCAGTGGCAGCCCGCCAACCCGCCGGTCCCGGCCGTCCAGCAGAGCTGGTTCGCCCGGCACAAGGCGCTCAGCTTCGTCCTGGGACTCACCCTGGTCATCGTGCTGCTCTGTTGCGGCGCAGGGGTGCTCGCCCTGGGCGGCAGTGACTCGGACACCGCCAGCAGCAGCGACTCGTCCAGCTCCGCCGAGGACTCCTCGATGTCCACCGCCGAGGAGGGCTCAGCGTCCGTCGCCCCCGAGCCGCAGAAGAAGGAGAAGACGAAGGATGCCCCCAAGAAGTCCGCGCCCGGCATCGGCGACGCCGCCCGGGACGGCAAGTTCGAGTTCACGATCAGCAAGGTCGAGAAGGGCGTCGCCTCGGTCGGCTCGGAGTACTTCAACGAGAAGGCTGACGGTCAGTTCGTGCTCGTCCACATCACGGTGAAGAACATCGGCGACGAGTCGCAGACGCTCTTCGACTCCGAGCAGAAGCTCAAGGACACCCAGGGCCGCTCCTTCAGCACCGACAGCAGCGCGGCGATCGCCATGGAGGACAACGAGATGTGGCTCAACGAGATCAACCCGGGCAACTCGGCGAAGGGGACCCTCGTCTACGACATGCCGGCCGATGCCCAGCCGGCCGAGATCGAGCTGCACGACTCGATGTTCAGCGGCGGGGTGACCGTCTCGCTGAAGTGATCTCCGGGGGGAGGAGGGGCGGAGGGGGTGGCCGCGGCCACCCCCTTCGTCGCGCTCAGTCCTCGTCCGTCCCGTCGACCGCGTACCAGCGGTCCTCCTCGGGGACCTTGCCGTCGGGATAGGTCAGGGCCATCTCGGCGAGGGTCGGGCGGGGCGGCTCGCGCACCTCGTCGGGGAGCATCGCGGTGATCGCGTCGAAGATCCGCTCCATGTCGCGCGGGACGGAGCGGTACTTCAGGTCCACCGGTTCCCCGAAGGTCACGGTCACCTCGGGTCGGTCGAGCAGGTTCAGCACGCGCGGAACCCTCGAGGAGCGCGGCCAGACCTTTTCGGTCCCCGTGATGGCGAAGGGGATGACCGGCACCTTGGTGAGGTGGGCCAGGCGGGCTGCACCGGGGAAACCGCTCATGCCGGGCTCGAAAAAGGGGATTCCCCGAGGGATCGTCCCCTCGGGCATCATGCCCAGCAGCTCCCCACCGGCGAGGGAGCGCACCGCGGCTGCGAAGGAGTCGGGGCTGTCAGGTTCATCCCGTCGTCGGTCGACGCTGATGCCGCCCCCGGCACGGAAGAAGGCGCCGATGCCGGGGATGTCGAAGAGCTCCTTCTTGCCCAGGAAGCGAGCGGTGCGCCCGGTGCGACCCATCGCGACGACCATCGCGGCGACGTCGAAGTAGGAGCGGTGGTTGCCGACGACGATCGCGGGACCGGTCGCCGGGATGTTCTCGACGCCGCGGACCGTGAACTTCGCGTAGGGGAAGACCTCTGGCCGGGCGAGCAGGCTCACGACGCGCTGCAGCTCCAGGCCGAGGACCGGCAGCTTGAAGACGCCCGGCGAGGTGTCGAAGTGCAGGACCGGCCAGCGCGCAGCGATCGCGAGCGCCTGCAGCCGCGGGTCGGGGTTGACCGCTCCGGGGTTGCCGACGGCCTTCAGCAACGGGGCGTCATAGATCGAGTCGGAGTAGGCGAAGGACTCGTCGAGGTCGATCCCGTTGTCCTGCGCCCACTCGCGCACGGCCGCGATCTTGCCCCTCGACCACACGAAGTGTCCGTCGTTGCGCCCGGTGAAGCGGCCGTCCTCGCCGACCTCGTAGCGAGTCGCGATGACGGCGTCGATGCCGAGCCGCTCGACGAGCGGTCGGACGAGGTGCTCCGGGGTGGTCGTGGCGAGCACGACGGGTCGGCCGGCCTCCTGGTGCTCCGTGATGAGCATCCGGGCGAAGGGCCCGACCATCGGCTCGAGCACGTCGGCCGCCAGGAGCGCCGCCTCGTCGAAGGCGTCGGCGGGGCGGCCCTTGGCCACGAGGACTGCCTGGCGGGCCAGGGCGATCGAGCCGAGGGACTCGCCCAGGAGGTTGAAGTAGCCGAAGAGCAGCGACTCGCCGGGCATCCGCGCCGAGACGACCCCCGTCTGCCGCATCGCTGCGGACAGCGCCGGACCCGAGGCCTTCGGCAGGAGGGTCCGGTCAAGATCGAAGAATGCTGCGCCCGTCATGCGGCGAGGCTACCGAGCAGATCCGCTGCCGGACAGACTTCAGGCGTCTAACGTGGGTCACATGAGCGAAGACGCCGAGGTCCTCACCAGCAGCCAGGTCAACGAGCGCGCTCCGCATGACTGGCGGGAGGTCGACGGGATGCTCCGTACCCGCTTCGCCGTCGAGGACTATGCCGCGGCGCTGGATCTGGTCACGCGCATCGCCAAGGCGGCCGATGAGGCGGACCACCACCCCGACATCGACCTGCGCTACAACTGGGTCGGGCTGCGGCTGGTCAGCCACGACGTCGGCGGCCTCAGCCCCCGCGACCTGGAGCTGGCCGGCGAGATCAGCCGGATCGCCGCCGATGCCGGCGCCGAGGCCCTCCCGCAGGTCACCACCTCGATGACGGTCGGGATCGACACCGCCGACGCCGACGCGATCCGTCCCTTCTGGGCGGCCCTCACCAGTCACAGCGAGGCGAAGGGGGGCGGTGACCGCCTCGTCTCCCCGGACGGGCAGCTGCCGGAGATCTGGTTCCAGGAGAGCGAGTTCCGCGAGGGCCGGGGCCGTACCCACCTGGACGTCTACGTCCCCCACGACCTGGCACCGGACCGCGTCGAGGAGGTCCTCGCCGCCGGCGGACGTCTGGTCACCGACGAGTTCGCCCCCTCGTGGTGGGTCCTCGCCGACGCCGACGGCAACGAGGCGTGCGTGTGCACCTGGCAGCCGCACGGCCAGGACGCCTAACGCGCGATCATGAGAACCTGTGGGCGCCCCACCAGCTCCTCGACACCGAAGACGGACCCATGACGCGCCCTGCCCGACGCACCATCCGCCCGTTCCTCCCCGCGGCCGCCGTCATCGGCGCCCTGGGCCTGGCTGCCTGCGGAGGTGAGGAGCCACCCTCACCGACCAGCCCGGCGGTCACGGGGAACGAGGCGAGCGAGACGAGCCCGGAGTCGCTCGACAAGCCGGAGCAGCAGCAGGTCGACGCCGAGACCGCCAAGGCAGCACTGCCCACCGTCGAGGACATGCCCGACGACGGGTGGCTGGTCGACATCTCCACCTTCAGCGACGACCCGATCACCTACGACCCCGCGGTGTGCGCGGACGTCGAGCTCGGCTCGCAGGAGGCCCGCACCTTCGACGACGAGCACCGCACGGTCGACGAGGCGGCCCGCTTCAGCAAGTCCCTCGGCAACTACGACAACCTCATCACCGCCACCTACGTCGAGAGCTTCGACGCTCCCTATCCCACCGCCTTCTTCGACGCCGCGGGCGAGCACGTCACCGACTGCGGCACCTACACGTGGACCAAGGGCGGCTCCTCCAGCACGCGCCACGTCCAGGCCATCTCCGTCCCGCAGCTCGGTGACCGGTCCTTCGGCCTGCGCCTGACGTCCGAGGGCACCGACGCCTACACCGACCGGCTCTACGTCCGCAGCGGGCACAACCTGATCACGGTCATGATGCTCTCCACCGACGAGCACTACGACGGCCAGCGCATGACGCAGTACGCGCAAGGCATCCTCGACGAGCTCAGCACGGCAGGCTGACGTCGATGACTCGCCGCTCGACCCCCTTCGTCCTCGTCGCCGCACTGGCCTTGCCGCTCGCCGCCTGCGGTGACGACCCCGCGCCCACCAGCTCCCCGTCGACCGTCACGGTCACGCAGAGCCCGCAGACGCAGGAGGCTGCGGGACCGGAGCAGCAGGAGCTCACGACGCAGCAGATCAAGGCCGCGCTGCCCACCCGGGACGAGGCTCCGCAGGGGTTCCTCGTCGACTCCCGCGGGTTCGACACGACGTCGGTGAGCAAGCGGACCACCGATCCGCAGTCCTGCCTCGCGCTCTACATGTCCACTCCTGCACAACGGGCCTTCGACAAGGAGCACGGCGGCGACAGCGCGTCGATCCGCTTCACCCACCAGAAGGAGGAGCCCGGGTCGCCGAGCATCTCGATCGCGGTGTGGAGCTATGACGCGCCCTACCCCAAGGAGTTCTTCGACGAGGCCGGGGCCGCTCTCGCGGAGTGCCACGAGCACACGACCCAGATGTCGCCGGACGGCTCCCCCGGTGACTGGCAGGCCGATGCGATCCCGACACCGACGGTCGGCGACCAGAGCTTCGGCGTGCGCATCGGCCGGCCGGACGTCGACACCGGGATCGACTACATGTGGGTGCGCAGCGGCCACAACCTCATCCACGCGCGGATGCTCACCGGCTATCGGCAGAACAACGACAGCCGCCTGGCGAAGTACACCCAGGGCATCGTCGACGACCTGAAGAAGACCCCGTGACCCGCGCGAGGCGGCGCAGCGCCCCCTTCGTCGTCGCTGTCACGGCTCTGGCTCTCACCGCCTGCGGAGGCGAAGCGCCCCCGCAGGTCGACTCGTCGTCGGCGACGACTCCCGCGAGCACGCCAACCCCCACCTCCGAGGAGGTCGACCTCCCCGAGCAGCAGCAGCTGACCGCCGAGGACGTCGCGGCAGCGCTGCCCACGAAGAACGAGGGCCCCTACCCGCTCGACCCCAAGGGCTTCGACGCCGCGGCGCAGAGCGTGCGCACGACCGACCCGGAGTCCTGCCTCGCGCTCTACCTGGACACCCCCGAGATGCGCACCTTCAAGGAGGAGCACGCCGTCGAGGGCGAGGGCCGCGTCTACACCCTCCCGCAGAGGTCAGCGGCACCGAGCCTGGCGGTCGCCCTCTGGAGCCACGACGAGGCCTACCCGAAGAAGTTCTTCGACCAGGCAGGGGCGGCCATCAGTGACTGCGCCCGCCATGGCTCGCGGGTCAACCCGGACAGCTCCGACGCCGACTGGCAGGCGACGACGATCCCCACCCCCGCCATGGGCGACCAGAGCTTCGGCGTGCGCATCGGCCGGCCCCAGATCGACATGGCCATCGACTACCTGTGGGTGCGCAGCGGCCACAACCTCATCACGGTCCGGATGCGCACCGGATACCAGCACACCAACGACAAGCGGCTGTCGACCTACGCCCAGGGCGTGCTCGACGACCTGAGGACGACGCCATGACCCGCAGGACCCACCGACTCACGATGCTCGCCACCGCTGCGCTGGCGCTGTCCCTCACCGCATGCGGCGGGGGCAGCGAGTCCTCGTCCACCGTGACGGTGACGCACACCCGCAGCCCGGAGCAGCAGGCCCTCACCAACGACCAGGTCGTCGCCGCGCTCCCCACGAGGGAGGACGCGCCCAACGGGTTCCGTCCCGACGACGCCGGGTTCACCCCTTCGACCGACTCCGAGCGCTCGACCAGCCCCAAGCCGTGCATCGCCCTGTACATGCAGACCGAGGAGATGCGTGACTTCAGGACCGCCCACCTCGGCGCCCAGGAGTCCGTCAAGTACGTCGGGCCGTCCCAGGAGTTCGGGACGCCCAGCACGTCGGTCGTGGTCTGGAGCCACGACGAGCCGTACCCCTCGGACTTCTTCGACGAGGCCGGCGCCGCGCTCGGCGACTGCAAGCGGCACACGTCGAAGCTCTCGGCGGAGAGCGCCGAGGTGGAGTGGACGGCAGCCTCCATCCCCACCCCCACGCTCGGTGACCAGAGCTTCGGCGTGCGGATCGGCCAGCCCGAGTACAACCTCGCCGTCGACTACCTGTGGGTGCGCTCGGGCCACAACCTCATCCACGTGCGGATCGACAGCGAGCACGGGGCCAACAACGACGCCGAGCTGAAGAAGTACGCGCAGGGCGTCCTCGACGAGCTGAAGAAGCAGACCTGATGACACCCACTATGCTCCGCGCGGCCCGCGTCGGCGCAGCGGCCGTGCTCGCCCTGGGACTCACCGCCTGCGGCGAGAGCTCCCCGCCCTCGTCACCTCCGTCCACCGTCACGGTGACGCAGACGCCCACGCCGCAGGCGAGCAAGGGACCTGAGCACGAGCAGCTGACGACGGCGCAGATCCGGGCCGCCCTCCCGACCGCGCGCGACGTCCCGGACGTCTTCCTCCCCGACGGCCGCGGCTTCGACACCTCGGCGGTCAGCACCCGCACGACCGATCCCGCGTCCTGCCTCGCGCTGTACATGACCACCGACGACCAGCAGGACTTCACCAAGGACCACGGTGTCGCGGACGGCGGGGTGCGCTTCACGCGCAACGCCAAGGAGCCGGGCTCACCGAGCATCTCGGTCGGGGTCTGGAGCCATGACGAGGTCTACCCTCGACGCTTCTTCGACGAGGCGGGCGCTGCCCTCGCCGAGTGCACCGAGTTCAGCGCCAGCAGCTCCGAGGGCGCTGCCGCGACCGAGTGGAAGGCCGCCTCCATCCCGACGCCCACGCTCGGTGACCAGAGCTTCGGCGTGCGCATCGGGTCCGGCGACATCGACCTGGCCATCGACTACCTGTGGGTGCGCAGCGGGCACAACCTCATCCACGTGCGCATGCTCACCAGCCAGCGCGTGGACAACGACGACCAGCTCAAGGCGACCGCCCAGGGCGTCCTCGACGCCCTCGGCGAGTGATCGGGATGCGCCCGCTCCGCACGGCACTCGTCGTGGCGCTGGGTGCCGCTGCTCTCCTCGGCGGCTGCAGCAGCAACGTGCCCGACCCCGACGTCACCTCCACGGTCACGGTCACCGAGACCGGAGCCGGGCTCTCTCCGGACCGGCAGCAGCTCACCGCGGCCGAGGTGACGCGGGCGGTGTCCAAGGACGCCCCTGCGGGTTTCCTCCTCGACCCGGGAGGTGCTGATCCCGCGCAGGACCCTGACAGCCAACGCACGACCGACCCGGCCTCCTGCCTGGCTCTGTACCTCGACACCCCGCAGATGCGCACCTTCGCCGACGAGCACGTCACCGCCGCCGACCGCGCCCGCTACTCCGACTCCGGCGACGGGATCGGCACGTTCCTCGTGACCCTCTGGACCCACGACGAGCGCTACCCGACCCGGTTCCTCGACGAGGCCGGCGCCGCGCTCGCGGACTGCTCCGGCTTCAGCGCGACCTTCCGCCCCGGCGAGGCACGCAGCCCCTACCGCGCCACGACGATCGCGGTCCCCCAGATCGGTGACCAGTCCTTCGGCGTGCGCATCGGCAGCCCGGGCGGCGGGGTCACCGTCGACGAGCTGTGGGTGGCCAACGGGCACAACCTGGTCCACGTGCGCATGGTCTCGGACTACCACCAGGACAACGCTCCGCTCCTCGACAAGACGGCGCGGGGCGTGCTCGAGGGGCTGGGAGGTTGAGCGTCCGCACGAGGACCACTCTCGCTCCCCCTCGGCGGCCGAGCTCGCCGTAAGGTTGTCCGCGCCGACGAAGGGAATGACATGGGGTACCCCCGCACCGCGGTCCGCGGTCTGGCCACGCTCACCGCAGTGCTGCTCCTGGGCGCCTGTGTGCCCCCCGTCGTGGGCAGCGACGACCCGCCACCGCCGCCCGTCGGGGCCGGGACGCTGACCGAGGACCAGGTCCGTGGCGCGCTGCCGCAGGCCGAGCAGGCCCCCGAGGGGTTCCACATCGACCCCGAGGAGGACGACAACGCGTCGGAGCCGGGCGATGAGGCCACTGCCTACCCCGCCAGCTGCCTCGACATCCGGCTGGCCGGCACGGCGGGCAAGGCCCTCAGGTCGCACCGCAAGGCCCGCCTCAAGCGCACCTTCGCCGGGGACGACGGCGGCTCGCTCACCGTCTCGATCGCCTCGCACGACCAGGCCGTCCCCGCGCAGCTCTTCGACGATGCGGGCGCGGCGCAGAGCTCGTGCGGGAGCTTCCAGCTCATCGACGAGACGGGCACGTCGTCGTGGAAGCTCTCTCGGATCGCCTTCCCCCAGATCGGCGACCGGACCTACTCGGCACGCGTGGAGAGCACCACCGAGGGCGACATCTTCCGGGGGGGCGTGGTCCAGATCGCCGGCGCCTCCCGCGGCAACAACCTCGTCTACGTCGTCTACGCCTCGGGGCCGCAGTCCGCCTACGACCCTGATGCCGTCGAGACCTTCACCACGGCGACCATCAGCAACCTCGACGCGCTGTGAGGCACCCAGCCCGTCCTGTGGCGCTCGTGGCGGCACTCGCCCTCCCCCTCGCCGGGTGCGGGCTGCTCGACCGGGACGAGCCGGCACGCACCGACTCCTCGACGTCCTCCCCCGCTTCGCAGGACTCGAGCGAGGACCTCGGCACACTCACCGGCGCCGGCCGGCCCATGGACGAAGGGGGGCTGCGCGCCGCCCTCCCCGCTGCCAGCGACATCGGTGACGGGTGGGAGGAGGACCCGATGAAGACGGTCTCCGAGACCGCTGCCGCCCAGGTGACGCCCGCGTCGTGCGCCCCGCTCATCCAGAAGGGTCCGGGCTGGGACGAGGTCAAGCAGTCCGAGCGGGCCAGGGTCCAGGTCAACATCCAGCGTGACGACAACCCGCCGCCCCCGGGGACGGAGCGCCACCACATGGCGGTCTGGGCCTACTCCTTCGACGACCCGTACCCGACGCGCCTCTTCGACGAGGCCGGAGCGCTCATCGCCGACTGCCCGACCTTCGACGTCAAGCAGGAGGACACCGGCAACACCAGCTCCTACGAGGCCTCGGCGATCAGCTTTCCCCAGCTCGGCGACCGGACCCTCGCGCTGCGGCTGAAGATCCAGCAGACCTTCGAGACGATGACCATCGACTTCGTCGTCATCAAGGTGGGCCACAACACCGTCACCGTCGCCAACGGCACCTACAACGGCACGCCGGACGAGGCCGTCACCGAAAAGGCCGCCCGCTCCGCCCTCGCCGGCCTGGAGGAGACGCCATGACCCGCACGACACGCGCCGGAGCGGTGCTCATCGCAGTGCTCGGTCTCTCTCTCACCGGGTGCGTCACCCCCTTCGGCTCGGACGACGCCAGCACCTCGCAGCCGGCACCGCGCTCGCCCGGCTCCCAGTCGCCGACCTCCGACCCGGGCACCGGGACCGGCCGGGTGCTCACCGACGCCGAGGCCGAGGCCGCACTGCCAGCGGGCCCCAAGGGCACCACGCCACGCACGATGACCAACACCAGCGAGGACCGCACGACCGATCCCCCGGAGTGTCTCGACGTGCTGCGCATCGGCTCGGAGGAAAAGGCCCTGCGCAAGGTCCGGGTCGGCAACGCCGGCAAGAGCTGGACGACCAAGGACCCGGTGACGACCTTCGCCTTCACCGTCGAGTCCTACTCCCGACTGGTGGGCCCCGCCCAGCTCGACCGCGCGGGTGCCGCGATGGGCGCCTGCGATGCCTTCTCGCTCACCGGCCGGGACGCCGACGGCAGCTTCGACCTGCGGGTGCTCGCCGAGCCGCGCGCGGTCTCGAGCATCGGCGAGCAGAACTTCGCCGCGCGGATCATCAGCTTCAACAGCGTCAACGGCAAGAGCCAGCGCGTCTACCTCGACTACGTCGTCGTCCGGTCCGGCCACAACCTGATCGAGGCCAATGCCACGCACCAGGACGAGGACCGCGACTTCACCGACCTCGAGGCCCATGTCCAGCAGATGCTCCAGTCCCTGGAGCAGTAGCGAGCCTCCTCGCCACGCGCTCCGACCACTCCTGCGACCTACAGTGGGCGGGTGACCATCCGTGTAGCCCTCGAGCACCGCACCTCCTACGAGTTCGCGGAGCCCACCCACGTCTACCCGCACACCATCAGGCTGCGACCGGCCCCGCACTCGCGCACCCCGATCCCGAGCTATGCGCTGCGGATCGAGCCGGCGGAGCACTTCCTCAACTGGCAGCAGGACCCCTTCGGCAACTGGCTGGCGCGGGTCGTCTTCCCGGACAAGGTCTCCAGGCTCGAGATCACCGTGGACCTCACGGCGGACATGACGGTCATCAACCCCTTCGACTTCTTCGTCGAGGACTGGGCCTCGACCTTCCCCTTCGCCTACCCGGAGCAAGTGCGCACGGACCTGGCGCCCTACCTCCAGCCGGTCGACGACGGCGACGAAGGGAGCGGCCCCGCCCCCGAGGTCAGCGCCTGGCTGGCGCGGACCCTCCCTTCGCTCCTCACGGCACCGCGTGACGCGGCGATCGGTCAGGGCACGCCCATCGTCGACTTCATCGTCGGGCTCAACCGCGCCATCCGGCAGAGCGTCGACTACACCGTCCGGCTCGAGGCCGGCGTCCAGACGCCGCAGCACACGCTCGAGCGGGGCATCGGCTCCTGCCGCGACAGCGCCTGGCTGCTCGTCTCCGCCCTGCGCCAGCTCGGGCTCGCTGCCCGCTTCGTCTCCGGGTACCTCGTCCAGCTGACCGCGGACCTCAGCGCGGTCGGCGACGACAGCCTCAACGGCCCGGCCGAGGACTTCACCGACCTGCACGCCTGGGCCGAGGTCTACATCCCCGGCGCCGGGTGGGTCGGGCTCGACGCCACGTCCGGTCTGCTGTGCGGCGAGGGCCACATCCCGCTCTCGTGCACCCCCCACCCCGCGTCCGCCGCCCCGATCAGCGGCGCGACCGCACCGGCGCAGGTCACCTTCGACTTCTCCAACACCGTGACCCGCTTCGCCGAGGACCCGCGCGTCACCAAGCCGGTCACCGACACGCAGTGGGCTGACATCACCGAGCTCGGCGAGGCCGTCGACGAGCTGTTGGCGCAGGGGGATGTCCGCCTGACCATGGGCGGCGAGCCGACCTTCATCGCGGCCGGAGGCACCAAGGACCCGCAGTGGCACACCGCCGCCGACGGCGAGGAGAAGCGCGCGCTGGCCATGGCCCTCGCCCGGCGCCTCTCCGGGCCCGGCACCCTGCGCCACCACGGGCAGGGCAAGTGGTACCCCGGCGAGCCGCTGCCCCGCTGGCAGATCGGGCTCGCCGAGCGCACCGACGGCCAGCCGCTGTGGCACGACCCCGAGCTGCTCGACGATCCGTGGGGGCCGGCTCGCGAGGAGTCCACGTCACCCGAGGCAGCCGACGCCGCCCGCGGTCTGGCCCTGGGCATCGCGCGCCGCACCGGCATCCCCGTCGAGCAGCTCGTCGCTGCCGTGGAGGACCCGCTGCAGCAGCTCGCCCAGGAGGCGCGACGTCCTGACGGCGAGGCGCCGACGCCCGGTGACATCGCGCCTGACGACGCGGAGGCGTCCGACGAGGCCGCGCGTGCCGCCGCACTGGCCCGCATCGACACCGAGGTCGACCCCGACACCCCGGCCGCCTGGGTGCTCCCGATCTTCCCCGCACCTGACGGTGAGGGCTGGGCGACGACGACCTGGCACACCCGTCGCGGGTTCCTCGCGCTCGTGCCCGGCGACTCCCCTGCCGGTCTGCGCCTGCCCTTGTCCTCCATCGCCTGGTCGGGGGGTCCGACCACGCCGGAGCGTTCCCCCTTCGCCCCGCGCGGAGCGCTGCCGGCCCTCGACCCGACGACGCTCGCCGACGTCGACGCCGCCCCCGCCCGAGTGCTGCCGATCGACGAGTCCCCGCGCACGGCCCTGGCCGTGCAGCACCGCGAGGGCCACCTCTTCGTCTTCCTCCCGCCGGTCGAGGACTTCGAGGACGCCTTGGAACTCGTGACCGCGGTCGAGGGGGCCGCCGCCGAGATCGGCCACCCCGTGGTCCTCGAGGGATACCCGCTGCCCGGCGACGACCGGGTCCGCACGATGTCGGTCACGCCCGACCCCGGCGTCATCGAGGTCAATGTCTCGCCGACCGCGTCGTGGGGCGAGCTCGTCGAGCAGACCGAGACCCTCTACGAGCACGCGCGCCAGATCCACCTGTCGACGGAGAAGTTCGACCTCGACGGCTCCCACACCGGCACCGGTGGTGGCAACCACCTCACCCTCGGCGGGGTGACGGCCGCGGACAGCCCGATGCTGCGCCGGCCCGACCTGCTGCGCTCGCTCATCACCTACTGGCAGCACCACCCGGCGCTCAGCTACCTGTTTTCCGGCCGCTTCATCGGCCCCACCTCGCAGGCGCCCCGCGTCGACGAGGGCCGGGCCGAGTCCCTCTACGAGCTCGAGATCGCCTTCTCCCAGCTCGACCACGTCATCGCCATGGAGCACGACGCGAGCGCGATCACCGAGCCGCTCGACGAGACCTACCGGCCCAAGCGCAACACGCGTCCCTGGCTCGCCGACCGGCTGCTGCGCCACCTGCTCACCGACATCACCGGCAACACCCACCGGTCGGAGTTCTGCATCGACAAGCTCTTCGCGCCGGGCACCGAGCGGGGACGCCTGGGGCTGCTCGAGATGCGCGGCTTCGAGATGCCACCGCACCCGCGGATGGGCCTGCTGCAGGCGCTGCTCGTGCGGGCGCTCGTCGCGCGCTTCTGGGACGAGCCGTACACCGGGCCGCTCGTGCACTGGGGCACCCGGCTGCACGACCGCTACCTCCTGCCCGCCTTCGTCGCTGCTGACCTGCGCGAGGTCCTCGACGACCTCAACCGCTACCTCGAGCGGGTCGGGGCCGGCCGGATGGACCCGGAGTGGTTCGACGCCTTCCTCGAGTTCCGCTTCCCGCGACTGGGTGACACGACCATCGCCGGGGTCGAGCTCGAGCTGCGCTCGGCCATCGAGCCGTGGCACGTCCTCGGCGAGGAGGTCAGCCAGTTCGGCACCGCGCGCTATGTCGACAGCTCGGTGGAAAAGGTGCAGGTCCGCGCCGTCGGCCTCGTCGAGGGCCGGCACATCGTGACGTGCAACGGCGTCCCCGTCCCGATGGTCCCCGTGGCCGAGCAGGGCTGGGGCGGTCCCGTCGGCGCGAAGGGGAGCACCGGCGCCTTCGTCGGTGGCGTCCGCTACCGCGCCTGGGCTCCCCCGTCGGCACTGCACCCGACGATCGGGGTGCACGGTCCGCTGACCTTCGACCTCGTCGACCGGTGGTCGGGCCGCTCCCTCGGCGGCTTCACCCACCACGTCACCCACCCCGGGGGCGTAGCCTACGACAGCTTCCCCGTCAACGCGGCCTCGGCCGAGTCACGGCGCGCGGCCCGATTCGTCGTCGGCGACCACACGCCCGGACCGATCGACCTGTCGACCCTGCCCGACCCCCGCTCCGGCCTCAGCCCCGCGGTCACCGACTACCCGGTGACGCTCGACCTGCGGCGCTTCCCCGGGACCGACCGGATGCCGGGCACGGAGGACGAGTTCGCCACCCCGCCGACCGAGACCCTCGACGCGGGCATGCCGCCCGCCGACGGGGCGCCCGTCGTCGAGACGAGTGCTGAGGGAATCGTGCAGACGAGCATCGAGGACAGCAGCACGTCCTGAGAGCGGCGCCTCCCTCCGGGCGCGCATAGGTTGCGCACAACTGAATTGCGTGCAATGCTTCTCGTCATGCAGGAGATCCACCAGCTCGACCACCAGGTCTGCTTCGCCCTCTACTCGGCGGCGCGGGCGGCCACCTCGGCCTACCGCGACTCCCTCGACGAGATCGGCCTGACGTACACCCAGTACGTCACTCTGCTCGCCCTGTGGGAGCAGGACGGGCGCACCGTCTCCGACCTGGGCGAGGCCCTGGGCCTGGACAGCGGCACCCTCTCCCCGCTGCTGAAGAGGATGGCGACGAGAGGACTCGTCGAGCGTCGACGCGAGGGGCAGGACGCCCGCTGCGTGACGATCCACCTCACCGACGCCGGCCATGACCTCGAGACGCAGGTCGCCTCGATCCAGGCCCGTCTGCACGAGGCCGTCGACCTGGACGCCGAGGAGCTGGCCACCCTGCGCGACCTGGCCCAGCGCTTCTGCGCGTCCGCGGCCGAGCTCACCCACCACGACACCCAAGGAGCACCACGATGAAGACCATCTACACGGCAGAGGCGCTGGCCACCGGCGCCGGACGCGACGGCCACGGCCGCAGCGCCGACGGGCGGCTCGACCTCGACCTCGCGATCCCCCAGGAGATGGGCGGGTCCGGCGAGGGGACCAACCCCGAGCAGCTCTTCGCCGTCGGCTATGCCGCGTGCTTCCACTCCGCGCTGCAGCTGGTCGCCCGGCAGGCCAAGGCCGACATCAGCGACTCCTCCGTCGGCTCCCGGGTGCACATCGGCCCGACCGACGCCGGCGGATTCCAGCTGGCCGTCGAGCTCGAGGTCACCCTGCCGCACCTCGACACGGAGACCGCCCAGCAGCTCGCCGACCGCGCACACGAGGTGTGCCCCTACTCCAACGCCACCCGCGGCAACATCGACGTGACCGTCACGGTCACGCAGGACTGAGGACCAATGAGCACCATCCCCACGACCACCCGCCACATCGCCCTGGCCTCCCGGCCAAACGGCGCGCCGACGAGCGACAACTTCCGCCTCGAGAGCGTCGACCTGCCCGAGCTGGCCGACGGCCAGGTCCTCGTGCGCAATGTCGTCATGTCCGTCGACCCCTACATGCGCGGTCGGATGAACGACGCGAAGTCCTATGTCCCGCCCTTCCAGGTCGACAAGCCGCTCGAGGGTGGCGCCGTCGGTGAGGTCATCGCCTCACGGTCAGCGGACATCGCCGTCGGGCAGCACGTCCTGCACGGCTCCGGCTGGCGCGAGCACGGGGTGCTGCCGGTCAAGGCAGTCAGCGTCGTCGACACCGACGTCGCCCCCGCCTCGGCCTACCTCGGGGTCCTCGGGATGCCCGGCCTGACCGCCTACGTCGGCCTGACCGCGGTCGCCGAGATGCGCGAGGGCGACACCGTCTTCGTCTCCGGGGCGGCGGGCGCCGTCGGCCAGCTCGCAGGACAGATCGCCCGGGCTCTGGGCGCGGAGCGTGTCGTCGGGTCGGCTGGCTCCGACGACAAGGTCGCCCGCCTGCGCGAGCTCGGCTACGACGCCGGCTTCAACTACAAGACGACGCCCGTCCGCGAGGGCCTGCGCGAGGTCGCCCCTGACGGCATTGACGTCTACTTCGACAATGTCGGAGGCGACCACCTCGAGGCGGCGATCTCCTCCCTTCGCCTCCATGGCCGGGTCGCCATGTGCGGCGCGATCTCGCAGTACAACGCGACCGACCCGGCGCCGGGGCCGCGCAACCTCTTCCAGGCGATCGGCAAGGGGCTGACCCTGCGCGGCTTCATCGTCGGGCAGTACCCGAAGCTCGTCGGTGAGTACCGCGAGCGCGCCGCCGGCTGGCTGGCCGAGGGCGTCCTGCAGGGCGACGAGACCTTCCGCGACGGACTGGACGGGGCCCCGCAGGCCTTCATGGATCTCCTCGACGGGGCCAACACCGGCAAGATGCTCGTCCGTCTCTGACGGTCATCGCGCTCACGTGACGGGGCGGGCGACAGGGGGAGTCCTCCCCCTGT
>NZ_BCSS01000022.1 GCF_001570985.1 Janibacter limosus NBRC 16128
CCCGCCTCTCGGCGGGTGCCGCCCTCGTCACCGGGCTCGGCATGATGGGCCTCGCCACGGCCGTCCCGGCCCAGGCTGCCACCGTCACGCAGAACTACGAGTGCAGCTTTGACGTGCTCAACGTCGGCGTCACCTACGACGCGGCTCCGGTCCAGGTCGAGCTGACGGCCGATGTGCCCGCCACCGTCGAGGTCGGCGACGAGATCAACTCCGCCGTGACCGCCACGGTCACCATCCAGGACGAGCAGCGCAACGCTCTCTACGGTCTGCTCGGTGTGCGCGCGGTCGACGGCCCGGACGCCGCCGGCGCAGCCGCAGAGGACGGCGGGCTCAACACCAAGAACGCCCGCAACCAGGCCAGCTTCACCTTGAGCAACGGCACCGACTCGGCCGAGGGCATCATCCCCCTCGAGGTCCCGGTCACCGCGGTCCCCGACTCCGGCGAGCTCGTCGTCGTGGCCACTGGTGCGGTTGCCCCGATCTCGGCCGACGGCGTCGGCACCTACACGGTCGATGCCGGTGACTTCCAGGCCTACATCCGCGGCTACGAAAATGCGGATGGCACCGGGTACAAGACCAACATCACCATGGACTGCACCAATGTCTCGGAGATCACGGAGATCGCGACCGTCGAGGTCACCGAGGCCACCGACGAGCCGACCGACCCGGACCCGAGCGGCACGCCCACGGACGAGCCGACCGACCCGAGCGGCACGTCGACCGACGAGCCGACCGATCCGAGCACCACGCCTGAGCCGAGCGCCACGGTCGGCGACGGCGACGACGGTTCCACTGACCCCCAGACCCCCGGTGTCGTCCAGACCGATGACGCGTCCGTCCTCTCCGGCGACGACAACGCCGCGCTCCTGCTCGGTGGGGTCCTCCTCGCCGGTGCCGGTGCAGGCGCCGTGACCATCGCGCGTCGCCGCAGCGGTTCGCAGCACTGAGGCAGCACCACTGACATCCGTCAGTGACTGACGGCACGGGCCGTCGGGTCGGGATCACTCCCGCACCCGGCGGCCCGTACCGTTGTCCCGGGGGAACTTCTGACCGATCATGGACGTTTCACCTCATCGACTGCTCGTGAAGATCATCAGGAGGACCTGTGCCGACCCCACCGACGCGTCGCCAGCGCTGGCGGGAGCGCAAGGAGTACCGACGCACGACTGCTGTGCTCGCAGCAGCCGTGGCCGTCCTCCTGGGAGGCGGCGTCGCGGCCGGCACGTGGTGGTCACAGCAGGACGACGAGGCCGCGCTCTCCCCCGGCACCTATGTCCCGCCGAGCAGCATCATGCCGCCCTCCCAGACCATCACCTCGTCGTCGTCGACGGCGACGACGACGACGACGAAACCCAAGAAGAAGACGTCCTCGTCCACGGCGAGCTCGACGACCACGGCGAGCCCGACCGCCACGGCCGCGCCGGTGCAGGCCCCGCCCGGGAGCCCGACGCGGGTCCAGGTGACCTCGGGAGGACGCGAGCTCGTCGACGCGAGCCTCGGACCGACGAAGCTCGACGCACAAAAGGTGCTGGCTCCCCCCTTCGGCACCGCAGGGTGGTACGCCGAGCCGGGGTGGCCCAAGCCCGGCCACAAGGGCGCCAGCATCCTCGTGGGGCACATCAACCATGGCGGCAACCCCGATGTCTTCTGGAACCTGCCGAGCGTCAAGCTCGGTGACATCGTCACCGTCACCTACGGCTCAGGCTCCGCGGTGAAGTTCAAGATCACCCGCTCTGAGCCCGCGTCCAAGAAGGGCGTGCCCCAGGACGACTCGATCTGGGACTGGGACAACCCCAATCCCGTGCTGCGCCTGATCACCTGTGACCCCGGAACCCCGCTGAGCGGTGGCCACTACGAGGGCAACTGGGTGGTCTGGGCAGACCAGATGGTCAGCTGACGCCCGAGCGGGACGAAGGGTCCTCGTCGTCATCGTCGATGCGGCACCACCGCTGGACGAGCAGGCCCGCGCTGCCCAGCACCACCGCGCCCAGGCCCGCGACAGCCCACTTGAGGGCCAGCCCTCCACGGCCGGCAAACCCGGCGTCCGGAGCGAGCGCGATCGCCTGGCCGAGGTGCAGACCTGCGATGACGGCGCCGGTGAGGGCACTGGCCTGGGCCAGACCCAGGATGCGGGCCGCGACGACCGGCTCGACGTGCGTGCGGCCGTGACGCATGCGCCACATCCGCAGGCCCATCCCCAGCACGACAGCGCCCATCCCGAGCAGGACCACCCCGGCGAGCCAACCCACCCGCAGCGGGGGGTGCCCACCGGCGATCCACCAGCGGCCGAAGGCCCAGCTGAGCACCGCCGCAGCGGCGAGCACGACCGTGACGGTCGACCACCGCAGTCCGCGGTCCAGCATCAGACCTCCTCGATGTCGCTCGAGTCGACGCCCGCGAGCAGGTCGAGCACCGGGACGACCCGGCCACCGACGCGCAGGTGCGCCCCGGGGTCGACCCGCGACCAGGGCTGCAGGACGAAGCCACGCTCGTGTGCCCGCGGGTGGGGCAGGGTGAGCAGCGGGTCGCCGCTGACGACGTCCGTGCCCGAGGCCGGGTCGCCGTACTGGATCAGGTCGAGGTCGAGCGTGCGCGCACCCCAGCGGATCTCGCGGACGCGACCGTGGCGGGCCTCGACGGCGTGGAGTGCGGCGAGCAGCTCGTGCGGTGCGAGAGCGGTCCTCGCGACGAGGACCGTGTTGGTGTACCGGGGCTGGTCGGGCCCGCCGATCGGATCCGTGCTGACGAAGGGGGCCCGGCGCACCGACTGCACGGCATCACCGAGGTCGTCGATGGCCGACTGGAGCGTGCGGGATGCGTCACCGAGGTTGGCCCCCATGGCGATGACGACCGGCACGGCGCGGGTGCGGTGGATGGTCACGGCCACATCGCCGAAGGGCACGCCGACCGGGGCCGACGGCTTGTGCACGGTGACCTCGACGTCACGCACTCCGGGACGGGCCAACGCGTCGCCGGCAACCTGCTCGGCGAGGGACTCGATGAGGTCGAGCGAGGGCCCCTCGATGCGGCGGACGACATCGGCGCCGACCTCGGCGTAGTTGATCGTCCGGGCGAGGTCGTCGGTGGCCCCTGCGGACGCCAGGTCGAGGTGGAGCACGACATCGACGACGAAGTCCTGACCCTCACGCTTTTCGTCCGCGAGCACGCCGTGGAAGCCGCGCGCGCGCACACCGAGCAGGCTGATCCGGTCCGTCACGAGCTCAGCTCTCCCAGCGCGGTGGCGACGTCGATCGCGTCGACCGTGGCGGTGACATCGTGTACGCGCACGCACCACACGCCGGCCCGGGCGGCCCGGGCGCTCGTGGCGGCCGTGACCACGGCGCGGGCGTCGAGGGGTCGCTCGTCGCCCTCCGCCCGCCCCACGCTGCCGAGGAAGCCCTTGCGCGAGGTGCCCAGGAGCACGGGGTGTCCGAGGTCGACGACCCGCTCGAGATCCGCGAGGAGCTGCCAGTTGTGCTCGGCGGTCTTGGCGAAGCCGATCCCGGGGTCGAGGACGAGCTGGTCGCGAGCGGCTCCCGCGGCCAGGAGCACGTCGACCCTCGCCATCATCTCTGCGCAGACCTCGGCGACGACATCGTCGTACTCCGCGCGGGTCTGCATGTCGTGGGCATGTCCGCGCCAGTGCATGACGACGAAGGGAGCGCCGCTCGCCGCCACGAGCGCGGGCATCGACGGGTCGGCGAGGCCGCCGCTCACGTCGTTGATGATCACGGCGCCGGCGTCCAGCGCGGCCCCGGCCACGCTGGCTCGCATGGTGTCGATCGAGACGGCGATCCCGTCGGCCGCGAGGGCCTCGACGACCGGCACGACGCGACGCAGCTCCTCGTCCTCAGAGGGGCGCTCGGCACCCGGTCTGGTGGACTCACCGCCGACATCGACGATCGTGGCGCCCTCGGCCACGAGCTCGCGTCCGTGGGCGATCGCGGAGTCGGTCTCGATCCATCGGCCGCCGTCGCTGAAGGAGTCCGGCGTGACGTTGACGACCCCCATGACGACCGGTCCCGGTCGCTGGTGCGCGGCCGCGATCCGATCGAGGACCGCGTGGGTCACCGAGCGGCCCCGGAGAGCAGGGCCATCGCCTCGGCCCGGGTGGTGGAGTCGCGCAGCTGACCGCGTACCGCGGAGGTGATCGTCTTGGCGCCGGGCTTGCGCACACCACGCATCGACATGCACAGGTGCTCGGCCTCGACCACGACGATGACCCCGGCGACGTCGAGGTGCTCGACGAGCGCGTCAGCGATCTGGCTGGTGAGGCGCTCCTGCACCTGCGGCCGCTTGGCGAAGAGGTCAACCAGGCGCGCGATCTTGGACAGGCCGGTCACCTTGCCGCTGGTGCCGGGCGTGTACCCGACGTGCGCGACCCCGTGGAAGGGCACGAGATGGTGCTCGCAGGTGGAGTACAGCTCGATGTCCCGCACGATGACGAGCTCGTCGTGATCGATGTCGAAGGTCGTCGAGAGCAGCTCTGCCGGATCGGACCGCAGCCCGGCGAAGACCTCCGCGTAGGAGCGGGCCACCCGGGCGGGGGTGTCGACGAGACCATCACGGTCGGGGTCCTCCCCCACCGCGATCAGGATCTCGCGCACGGCCGCCTCGATGCGGGCCAGGTCGACATCGGACATGAGGTCAGCCGTGCCCGTTGTCGTCGCCGTCGACGCCCTCGCCCGGCGCGACCTGACGGATCTCGGTCGTGGGGCGCTCCTCCTCCGTCGGGATCGTCGCGCCTTCCTCGGCAGCGCGGTCGATCGCCCGGGTGACGCCGGGGTCACTCTGCGGCGTGCTGGTCTGTCCCTGCTCGCTGTCGCGGGCGCGCATGGCGGCCTGCTCGGCGGGCGTGAGGACCGGCGGGATGTCGGAGATCGTGCGGTACTCGCTGCTCAGCCACGTCGGACGCTTGGGCCGCTTGCGCACCTCGGCAAAGACGACCTCGAGGTCCTTGGTGTTGAGCGTCTCGTGCTCGAGGAGCTCGAGGACGAGGCGGTCGAGGACGTCCCGGTTGTCGTTGAGCGCGTGCCAGGCCTCGTCGTGGGCCTCCTCGATGAAGCGGCGGACCTCCTGGTCGACGATCCCCGCGATCTCCTCGGAGTAGTCACGCTGGTGGCCCATGTCCTTGCCGAGGAAGACCTCGCCGCTGGACTGGCCGAGCTTGACCGCGCCGATCTTTTCGCTCATGCCGAAGTCGGTGACCATCCTGCGGGCCATCGACGTGGCCTTCTCGATGTCGTTGGAGGCACCGGTGGACGGGTCGTGGAAGATGATCTCCTCCGCGACGCGGCCGCCGAGGGCGTAGGCGAGCTGGTCGAGGATCTCGTTGCGAGTGGTCGAGTACTTGTCGTCCAGCGGCATGACCATCGTGTAGCCGAGCGCGCGGCCACGCGGGAGGATCGTGATCTTCGTGACCGGAGCGGTGTGGTTCATCGCCGCGGCGACGAGGGCGTGCCCACCCTCGTGGTAGGCGGTGATCTTGCGCTCCTGGGCGCTCATGATCCGGGTGCGCTTCTGCGGCCCGGCGATGACACGGTCGATGGCCTCGTCAAGGATCTCGTCGTCGATGAAGTGCTTCTCGAGGCGGGCCGTGAGCAGCGCTGCCTCGTTGAGGACATTGGCCAGGTCGGCACCGGTCATGCCGGGGGTGCGACGGGCCACGGTCAGCAGGTCCACACCCGGTGCCATCGGCTTGCCGGCCGCGTGCACCTCGAGGATGCGGTGGCGGCCGATCATGTCGGGGTTCTCGATGGCGATCTGCCGGTCGAAGCGACCCGGACGCAGCAGCGCGGGGTCGAGGATGTCGGGGCGGTTGGTCGCCGCGATGAGGATGACATTGGTCTTGACGTCGAAGCCGTCCATCTCGACGAGCAGCTGGTTGAGCGTCTGCTCGCGCTCGTCGTGACCGCCGCCCATACCGGCACCGCGGTGACGGCCGACGGCGTCGATCTCGTCGACGAAGATGATCGCGGGGGCATTGGTCTTGGCCTGCTCGAAGAGGTCACGCACGCGGCTGGCACCGACGCCGACGAACATCTCGACGAAGTCCGAGCCGGAGATCGAGTAGAAGGGCACGCCCGCCTCACCGGCGACGGCCCGCGCCAGCAGGGTCTTGCCGGTACCCGGCTGGCCGTAGAGCAGCACGCCCTTGGGGATCTTGGCGCCGACGGCCAGGAACTTGCTGGGCTCGCGGAGGAACTCCACGATCTCCTGCAACTCCTCGACGGCCTCGTCCGCGCCGGCCACGTCGACGAAGGTCACCTGGGGGGTTTCCTTGCTGGCCAGCTTGGCCTTGGACTTGCCGAACTGCATGACCTTGGAGCCGCCGCCCTGCGCCTGGCTGAGGATGAACCAGAAGAGGCCCACGAGCAGCAGGAGGGGCAGGATCGAGAAGAGCAGGCTCGACCAGACGCTGGGCGACTCGACGGTGTCATTGCGCACCCCGTCGACATTGGCCTCGACGAGCTTGAGCATCTGACCGGCTCGCGCGTCGATGAACTCGGTCTCGACCTTGGTGGCGTCCTTGACCGACTCGTCGTCGGAGTAGGTCTGCCCGTCCTTGAGGTCGAGCTGCAGGAGGTTGTCCGTGGTGAAGTGGGCGTCCTTGACCTTGCCCTCGGTCACGAGCTTCTCCGCTGCGGAGGTGTCCACGCGCGCGTACTCGTTGCTGTTGCGCGTCGTGAACATCAGGACGAAGACTGCGATGAGCAGCAGGGCCCAGAATGCGGGTGCGCGAAAGATCTTCTTGGCGTTCATACGGGTACGGGGGCTCCCCGGACTTCCTGACTCGACGACGTGGCGACCACCGGCGACGCCGGGGACATCAGGACGAAACTACCTGACCCCCGCCATCCAGCGGTCACCAGACCAACGACCACCATGGCGGCCGTGTTCCCGCAGGCTCCACGAACCCGAGCTGACCGGCCGGAAGCGGGTGCGGGGCGGCGACCTACGAGTAGACGTGCGGCGCGAGCGTCGCGACGTCACGCAGGTTGCGGTAGCCCTCGGCGTAGTCGAGGCCGTAGCCGACGACGAACTCGTTGGCGATGTCGAAGCCGACCCAGCGGGTGTCGATGTCGACCTTGGCCGCCTCGGGCTTGCGCAGCAGGGTGAGGATCTCGACGGACGCGGGCGAGCGGGAGTCGAGATTGGCGCGGATCCACGACAGCGTCAGACCGGAGTCGATGATGTCCTCGACGATCAGCACGTGCTTGCCGCTGATGTCGGTGTCGAGGTCCTTGAGGATGCGCACGACGCCCGAGGACTTGGTGCCGGAGCCGTAGGAGCTGACCGCCATCCAGTCCATCGGGGCGGACCCGGGCAGGTGGCGCATGAAGTCGGCCATGACCATGACCGCGCCCTTGAGGACGCCGACGAGCAGCACGTCCTTGCCCTGGTAGTGCTCCCAGACCTCGGCTGCCAGCTCAGCGAGCCGCGCCTGGATCTGCTCCTCGGTGATGAGCACCTCGACGAGGTCGTCCTGGATGTCCTTGGAGTCCACAGCTCTCCTTTGTCGGGTCGGGCCGGATTCATTGTCCACCAGGCGCGCGCCCGATGCGCACCCGGTGGTCGGCTCGGCTCACCCGTAGGTCGCCGGGCAGGTGGAGGGGCCCCTGGCCGTGCCAGTCCGTGAGCAGGCGGTCGCAGCCGGCGACGTGCGCCGCACTCAGTGCACCGACCGGCGCACCGGCCCGCACGAGGAGTCGTCGCCACACGCGGGAGCGAAGGGCGGGAGCCAGCTCGACGAGATCCGTCACGGGGATGCCAGCGGGGTCGTCGTCGGGAGTGGCCCGTTCCGCGAGGTCGTCGAGCAGGTCGGCGTCGTCGCGCAGCAGGTCGGCGCTGCGCGCCAGCGCATCGGTGAGGCCCGGGCCGAGGTCCTCCTCGAGGATCGCGAGCGCCTGACGGACGCGGACCCGGGTGTAGGACCGGTCGGAGTTCATCGGGTCCTCCCAGGCCATGAGGCCCCACGCTGCGCAGGCCTGCTCGGTCGTCGAGCGGGGCAGGTGCAGCAGCGGCCGGACGAAGGGGGTCCCCTCCCGGACGACGAGGTCCGCCATCCCGGCGAGTGACCGGGCGCCCGAGCCGCGGGCCAGGCCCAGCAGCACCTGCTCCGCCTGGTCGTCGCGGGTGTGACCCAGCAGGACGACGTGTGCGGGGTGCTCCTCGCCCATCGCGGCGGCCGTCTCGGCGAGAGCGGTGTAGCGCGCCTCGCGGGCCTCCGCCTCGAGTCCGTCACCGGAGGAGGTGACGACGGCCTGCACGACCGCGACCGGAGCGAGCCCGAGGTCAGCGCACTGCTGCGCTGCGAGCAGCGCCGTGTCGGCGGACTCCTCTTGCAGCCCGTGATCGACGACGATCGCTCCGACGGTCACGTCGTGGGCTGCACCCTCCGCAGCCAGTGCCCCGGCGAGGGCCAAGGAATCGGTGCCACCGCTCACCGCAGCGAGCGCCAGCGAGCCCGCCGGGAGGCCGGCGAGGACCGCGCGGACCCCCCTTCGGCAGTCGGCCTGGGAGGGGTGGCCAGCGCCCACCTCAGCCGTGCACCCGCCGCACCCAGGCGGCGGGCTCGGTGATCTCGAGGGCGGTCGGCAGGGTCTCCGGGGAGGTCCACACGGCGTTGAAGCCGTCGACCCCGACGCGCTCGTGCACCTCGCGGACGAAGACCGCGCCGTCGCGGTACTGGCGCATCTTGGCCTCGAGGCCGAGCAGGCGACGCAGCAGGCGGTCGGCGGCTCCGGCCCCCTTGCGGCGCTTGGTGAAGCGTTCGCGGATGGTCGCCACGGTCGGCACGTGCTCGGGGCCCACGTCGTCCATCACGACATCGGCGTGGCCCTCGAGGAGGGACATCACGGCGGTGACCTCGGCCATGCGCTCGCGCTGCTCCGGGGTGATGACGAGCTCGGCGAGCCCCTGTCCGTCCCCGCTCAGGACCCGCGGCAGCTGGGTGGCGACCTGCTCGAGGCGCGACTTGAGCGACTCCGCGTCCGGCATCAGGTCCCCGGCGAGGCCTCGGGCACTGTCGATGATGTGCTGGCGCAGCCACGGCACGGCCGTGAACTGCACGCGGTGGGTCTCCTCGTGCAGGCACACCCAGAAGCGGAAGTCACGCGGCACCGCGGACAGCTCACGCTCGGTCGTGACGATGTTGGGCGCGACGAGCAGGAGCGCCGGAGTGCCGTCGGGCGCGATGTCGTACTGGCCCAGGACCTTGGTGGAGAGGAAGGCGAGCATGCCGCCGGCCTCCGCCCCGGTGAGCTTGGACCCGATGGCCTGTGCCGGCGCCCACGGCTCCTTGTCCCGCCGCTCGGCCATCGTCCGCAGCGCGGGGTCGAGCAGCGCTGACATGGAGTCGGCGTTGACCTCGATCCAGGTCGGCCGGTCGACCACCAACGGGGCAGGCGCGTCACCGGGCGCGGTCAGCCGCGAGGTGGCGGCGACCGGAGCGACGGCTGCGGCGGCGAGCTCTCGGATCTCGGCGACCGTCTCGGCAGCTTCCTCGTGGCTCACGTCGGGCCCCGGCGGGACGAGCCGCGCGCCGGCGGACTTGGCGAACTTCCAGTCGACGTATTGGGTCACGTGCCCACAGTACGGAGCGGGGAGCCATCGCCCAACCGGCGAGGTCTCAGCGGCAGCCGCAGGCGGTGAGGTCGGCGACGATCGTGTCGAGCGCCGCTCGGGCGCCGAGCGTGCCCGTCGTCGACGGGACGCGGTCGGCGATGAGGACGAAGGTGAGCAGCCGCCCGTCCGCCGTGGTCGTCGTGCCCGCGAGCGCGGAGGTCCCCGTGAGGGTGCCCGTCTTGGCCCGGGCGATGCCCGCGGCGGGGTGCGACTCGTCGGTGTCGTAGCGGTGGTGGAGGGTGCCGGTGAGGCCGGCGATCGGCAGCTCGGACAGCACGAGGCTCATCGTCTGCGCGGAGCCGGTGATCCCGAGCTGCATGACATCGGAGATGACCCTGGCCGGGATGGCCTGACCGGAGCTGAGACCGCAGCTGTCCTTGAGCTTCACTCCCGTGAGGTCGACCCCCGCGTCCTCGAGGCTGGTGTGCACCCAGGCCGCGACGTCCGCGAAGGAGCTCCCCGCGCCGTCGGCGACCGCGGCCTGCCGGGCCACATTTTCGGTCAGGGCGTTGTCGCTGTCGTCCAGGGCGAGGGCGAGCACATCGCCGAGCGGAGCGGACTCGACGGACCCGAGCTCCTCGGCGCCCTGCGGGGCCGCCTGCTTCCACGACGACGCAGAGTTGTCGACCGAGACCGTGACGCCGGCCTTCTTCAGCTGTGCCGCGAAGGCCTTGAGCACGGCCCGCTCGGGAAACTTCGGTGAGGCGTTGAAGGGCTCGGGCCGGTCCCCCGCCAGACCCACCATCGACACGCCCTGGGTGTAGCCGTCCGCCACGTCTGCCATGTCCCACGTCGGGGCGTAGCGCTCACCGGCCGCGTACGTGGAGTCCAGGCGAAGGGAGAGGCGAGCTCCCCCTTGCGTCCCCAAGGAGTCAGCGACCTGCTGGGCCAGGTCCGCCAGCCCGGCCCGACCCTCGACCTTGGTCGGGTCGCCGGCCCCCTTGGCGAGCATCGTGTCGCCGGACGCGACGAGCACCAGCTCGTCCTCGTCGCGCACGACGGTGGTCGTCATGGTGCGGGTGAGGTCAGTGCGCTCGGACACGGCAGCAGCCGTGAGCAGCTTGGCCGTGGACGCCGGGGTCTGCGGGCGGTCCGCACCCTTGGAGTAGAGGGTCTCGCCACTCAACGCGTCGCGCACGACGACGCCGACCCGAGGGCCGAGCTGCTTGTCCTGAACGTCCGTGCGCAGGGCCCTCGTCAGGCCAGCCTCTGTGGGTGCGGGCGCGTCCTTGGCCGCGGGGGGCAGGACCACCGTCGGCTCGACGGACTGCGGGACCTGCTCGGAGACGGCCTCGTCGATCGTCAGGACACCCGGGACCTGGTCGTAGGCGTCGGCCGCGCCATAGCCGATTGCGAGGGCTGCGACAGAGGTCACGGCGATCAGAGCACGTCGCACGTGCGGCCCCTTGCGGTGTTTTGACGGTGGTGGTGGAACACTGGCCTCGAGAATAGTTCACCGTCACCGAGACAAGGGGCACACCTGTGGAGTTCGACGTCACCATCGAGATCCCGAAGGGCCAGAAGAACAAGTACGAGGTCGACCACGCCACCGGGCGCATCCGCCTCGACCGCATGCTCTTCACCTCCATGGCCTACCCGAGCGACTACGGCTACGTCGAGGACACCCTCGGCGAGGACGGCGACCCGCTGGACGTGCTCGTCCTCCTCGACGAGCCCACCTGGCCCGGCTGCCTCGTGCGCGCCCGGCCGATCGGGATGTTCCACATGCGTGACGAGGCCGGTGGCGACGACAAGGTCCTGTGCGTCCCCGCGGGCGATCCGCGCAAGGAAGGCATCAAGGAGCTCGAGGACATCAGCGAGTTCGACCGCTTGGAGATCCAGCACTTCTTCGAGACCTACAAGGACCTCGAGCCCGGCAAGTCCGTCGAGGGCGCCCACTGGGTCGGTCGCGAGGAGGCCGAGCAGACCGTCCTCGAGGCCATCGAGCGCGCCAAGGCCAATGGCATGAGCACTGCCCGCTGGAACATGCCGGCCGGTCACACGCAGCAGAAGGACGTGACCCACTCGGAGGACGACATCAAGGCCGCCGCTGCCCGGGCACGCGACGAGCTCGCCACCAAGGAGAACCCGCTCAGCGACAGCGAGTGATCTCCTGAGCCAACCCGTGGCGGCCCTGTCGCATCATCCACGCGTGGTTGGCCCGCAGCACAGCAGGCGCGAGGGTCGCCGCCCGGGACAACCGGGCGGCGACCCTCACCTCTTGGTCGAAAATCGCCGTCGTCGTCCCTCCGCCCGTGACGATCGACCACTGGGCCCACCCGGTGAGGTCACCGTCGACGGCGACGCGCAGGCGGCCCCCTTCGCGGTCCTCGATCTGGCGGGTGAGGACCAGGTGCAGGGTGACGGGCAGCAGGCTGCGGATCCGCGCCCGACCGGACCGGTCGTCCAGCGCCTCCACCGATCGGACCTGGGACCACCATCGCGGGTAGTGCTCGATGTCGACGAGCGCGGCGACGACCGGCTCGGCAGGACCGGGCAGCGACCACTCGTGGTGGAAGGCAAAGCGCTGGGTGGTCACACTCCCATCCAAGCGCACATGTGAACTACGGTTCGACTCGTGCGCTACTACTCTCGTGACGGCCTGACCTTCGACGTCGACGACTCCGGACCCGCAGGGGCGGATCTCGTTGTCCTGCTGCACGGTTGGCCGCAGGACCGCACCGCGTGGAGCAAGGTGACGCCCCTGCTCAGCGCCACCGGCGTGCGGGTCATCGCCCCGGACCTGCGTGGCTACTCCCCCGGCGCGCGCCCGGGCAACCACCTCGACTACGTGATCACCGAGATGGTCGACGATGTCGTCGCGCTGCTCGACGAGGCCGGCGCCGAGCGGGCCCACATCGTGGGGCACGACTGGGGCGGGGCGCTCGCCTGGGCCGTGGCGGCCCGGGCACCGGGGCGCGTCGCGACCCTCACGGTGCTGTCGACGCCGAGCCCGGCCGGGATGGCGCACGGCGTGCGCTCCGGTGATCAGCTCAAGCACAGCTGGTACATGGCGCTCTTCGCGCTGCCGGTGCTGCCCGTGCTGTTCTTCCGCCTCTTCGCCCAGCAGATCCTCGAGCGGATCGGCATGCCGCGCGAGCGCGCCGCGTACGACGCTCGCCGGCTGAAGACGCCGGGCGCGGCCGAGGGCACCTTCGCCTGGTACCGGGCGGCCCTCTCCCCCACCCTGATGTGGCGCAAGCGTCGGGCGAAGGGGGCTCCCCGCCGCAGCGTGCACCGTCGCGTCATCCCCACCGCCTTCGTGTGGGGCAGCAAGGACCCGGCCTTCTCCGAGGTCTCGACCGCGCACACCGTGGAGCAGCTGCGCCGTCGTGCCGGCGACCGGCCCGAGCTGGCGATCACCCGCGAGCTGAAGACCGGCCACTGGCTGATGGAGACCCACCCCGAGGTCATCGCCGAGGTCGTCCTGGAGCGCATCGCGGACGTCGGCGACCAGCTCGCGAGCTGACGCCGGATGTCGTCCATGGCGATCGCCCGCCGGAGCCTGCTCATCGCCTCGCTCGCGATGGCCACTGCCGCGTGCGGCCGCCGGAGCGACATCCCGGCCGTGCAGGCTGCCCTGCAGCAGGCGGTCGAGTCCCTGCCCGCCTGGCGCAGCGGAAGGATCCAGTATCAGGACTCCACCTCGGCCGGGACCACGATCAGCGGGGTCCTCAGCCTCGCCGGTGACGACCGTGACGCGGCGGCGGCCAGCCTCGTCTCGGTCCTCGAGGCAATCATCCGCACGTACGTGGACCAGCCGAGGACGCGCACGGCCTTCGTGCGGGTCGAGGGGCACCCCGAGGGCGACCAGAGCACCCGGGTGACGGCGGCGGACGTCCTCGCGCCGGCAGAGGGCGCGAATGTCACCACCGACGACCTGGTGGAGCATTTCGGGCTCTGACGTGGGCCACCACCGCCCGATTCGGTCCGATGCCCCCGGATCCGTATACTCGTGCCTCGCGTCCTCGGGCGCACGCCGCCTTAGCTCAGTCGGCTAGAGCGTCTCACTCGTAATGAGAAGGTCGTCGGTTCGATTCCGACAGGCGGCTCCACCTGAAGCCCCCGGTCCTCCCGACCGGGGGCTTCGTCGTGCTCGCGGGTGTCGTACTGCAGTTCGCCCGGCCGTCCCGGCTGCGCCCCAGGAAAACTGGGGCCACACCCCCTTCGCGATCGTGAGCTGCAGTACGACACGCGAGGGGATGAATGCGCTCGGCAGGGGGTAAGTGGAAGGACTGCGGGCCATCAGCCCGCGGCATCTGGCTGCCCGAGGAGGATGGATGACCCAGCGAGCGTCACTGGAGCAAGGGAGCGTGCAGCCTGCGGACCGGATCACGGTGGCCTCCGTGCCGGGTTCGCACGTCTACGTCCGGCACATCGCTGCACTGGACGAGGAGAGGCCGACCGTCGTCCGGCTCGACGACCCTGACCCGGATGCCCCCGGCCGGTCCACCGTGGAGAAGTGGTGGCCGCCGGTCATGCTGGACCCCGCCTGGCTGCGCGAGGCGGACTACGACCTGCTGCACGTCCAGTTCGGCTTCGATGCCCGCGACCCGGCCCAGCTGGAGGAGGCACTGTCCGTCGTCGCGGAGCGGGGCGCTCCCTTCGTCTACACGGCCCACGACCTGCGCAACCCGCACCACCGCGACAGCAGCACCCACGCGCGCCAGCTCGACGTGCTCATGGACCACGCGGACGCGGTCATCACGCTGACGTCTGGCGCAGCCGACGAGATTTGGCGACGGTGGAGTCGTGAGGCGCTCGTCCTGCCGCACCCGCACGTCGTCGACTTCCCGACGATGCGCGCCCAACGTGCCCGCCGGGCCGCGGCGGGCGTCCCGGCCGACTTCCGCGTCGGCCTGCACGTCAAGAGCCTGCGCGCCAACATGGACCCGCTCGCGATCCTGCCGACGCTCGAGGAGACGGTGGCTTCCCTGCCGGGAGCCGTGCTCGTGGTCAACGGGCACCGCGACGTCCTGGACCGCGACGGAGCACGCCGCGACATCGAGTTGGCCGACCATCTCGAGGAGGCGCAGCGCAGCGGCCGTCTCGAGCTGCACGTGCACGACTTCCTCGACGACGCCTCCCTCTGGGACTACCTCGGCGGCCTCGACGTCTCGGTGCTGCCCTACCGGTTCGGGACCCACTCCGGTTGGCTCGAGGCCTGCCGCGACCTCGGGACGAGCGTCGTCGCACCCACCTGCGGCTACTACGCCGAGCAGGGGCCGGTCCTGTCCTACGAGATGGACGAGGAGGGCTTCGACCCCGAGAGCCTGTCCCGCGCCATCACCCTCGCCTACGAGGAGGGCCCCGCTGCGGCGGCAACCGTCGGGCAGCGACGGCGTCAGCGTGCCGAGATCGCGGCTGCCCACGAGTCCCTCTACCGGAGGCTCCTGTCATGAGCAGCACGTCCCGCACGCTGCGGATCTGCCTCATCGCCTCCAGCCGGTTCCCGGTCAGTGAGCCCTTCGCCGGAGGACTCGAGGCGCACACCCACGCCCTGGCGAGGGAGCTGCGGCGACGGGGTCACGCGGTGACGCTCTTCGCCAAGGCGGGATCGGACCCGGACCTGGACGTCCACGAGCTGCCCCTGGCCGTCTACACCCCTGACGAGACGGCCCGCAAGGACGTCGCTGCACCGCCGGCGACCTGGATGGACGAGCACCATGCCTATCTCGGGCTCATGCTCAACCTGATGAAGGGCGGCAGGCAGGACTTCGACCTGGTCCACAACAACAGCCTGCACCACCTGCCGGTCGCCATGTCGTCCGCTCTCGACATCCCCGTCGTCACCACTCTCCACACGCCGCCGCTGCCGTGGCTGACCTCCGCCGTCGAGTTCGCCGGCCCCAACTGCCACTTCGTCTCCGTCAGCAAGGCGACCGCCCTCGCCTGGGCGCACATCGTCTCGAGCACGGCAGTCCCCAACGGGGTCGACCTCGAGCAGTGGCGTCCCGGACCGGGAGGCGGTCCTGCGGTCTGGTCGGGACGCATCGTCCCGGAGAAGGCCCCCCACCAGGCGATCCTCGCGGCGCGACGTGCCGCGATCCCGCTGCGGCTGGCCGGGGAGGTCCTCGATCGCACCTACTTCGAGCGCGAGGTCGAGCCCCTGCTCGGCGACGATGTCGAGTACGTGGGGCACCTGGCGCACGGCGAGCTCGTGGAGCTGGTCAGGGAGGCGTGCGTCGCGCTCGTCACGCCGGCGTGGGAGGAGCCCTTTGGTCTCGTCGCCGCGGAAGCGATGTCCTGCGGCACCCCTGTCGCGGCGTTCGCCCGCGGGGCACTCACGGAGCTCGTCACCCAGGACACCGGGGCACTCGCCACGCCCGGGGACGTCCAGGGCCTGGCCGATGCCATGCACCTCGCCGCGGCGCTGGACCGACGGCAGGTCAGGCGTGTGGCCGAGATGCGCTTCTCCCACCGCGCCATGGTCGACGGCTACGAGAGCGTCTACCACGACGCACTGGAGACCAGCGGCGCGTGATCGGCTACTACGTGCACCACCACGGCTCCGGGCACCTGCACCGGGCCCGGGCCGTGGCCGACGCCTGGGGAACTGAGATCACCGGGCTGTCCACCCTCCCCCGCCCCACCGGATGGCCGGGCGAGTGGGTGCAGCTGGCGGACGATGCTCCGGTGGGCGATGCTCCCGCGGACGAGGACCGTGACGTCGCTGCACGCGATCACCTGCACTGGGCCCCGCTCGGGCATCCCGGGCTGTCCAGCCGGATGGCGCACCTCGCGTCCTGGCTGGACGCCGCGCGGCCCGGCCTGCTCGTCAGCGATCACTCCGTCGAGGTCACCCTGCTCGCACGCCTGCACGGCGTGCGCGTCGTCGGCGTCGTGCTGCCGGGTCTGCGTTCCGACCCTGCGCACCTCCTCGGGTACGGGGTCTGCGACGCGCTCGTGGCCATGTGGCCCGACGGAGCTCGCATGCGCACCGGTCTACCGCCCGAGCTGCGCTCGCGCCTGCGATGCCTTGGCGGGATGTCCCGCTTCGCCCCCGTCACGCACCCCGAGGAGCGCGACCCGGTCCCCCGGGTGGCCGTCCTGTGGGGACGAGGCGGCGACGGACCGCCCCTGAGGGAGATCGCGACAGCCCGTGAGCAGACCCACGGGTGGACCTGGACCGTGCTCGGGGGCGAGGACTGGGTGGGCGATCCCTTCACCGTCCTCCGCTCGGCCGACGTCGTGCTCACCCACGGCGGGCAGAACGCCGTCGCCGAGACCGCGGCCGCCCGACGCCCGGCCATCGTCGTCCCGCAGGCTCGCCCCTTCGACGAGCAGAGCCAGATGGGGCACGCGCTGACCGACGAAGGGTGGCCGGCCGTGGTCTGCCCCTCACTCCCCTCGCGTGGTTGGCCGGAGTTGCTGGAGCGAGTCCGGGCGCTCGACGGACAGCGGTGGGGACCGTGGTGCGACGGCCGCGCCGCCGAGCGCTTCGCCCAGGTCCTGCGCGAGGTCGATGCACCATGAGCACCGTCGCCACCGTCACCATCGCGCACGGACGCCACGGGCACCTGGCCAACCAGGCCGCGAGCCTCGATCTCGGCACCCGCCAACCGGAGCACCGCGTCGTGGTCGCCATGGACGATCCTCGGATCGATCTGCGGAGTGCGCACGTGGTCCACCTCCGCACCGGGTCCGCGGAGCTGCCTCTCGCGGCTGCCCGCAACCTGGGGGCCGAGCGTGCGCTCGACCTCGGGGCAGAGGTCCTGGTCTTCCTCGACGTCGACTGCCTGGCGGGCCCCCGTCTCGTCGAGGACTACGCGCTCGCGGTGAGCGAGGAGCCGGACGTCGTCTGGTCGGGCCCGGTCACCTACCTCCCGCCGCCTCCCGCGCACGGGTACGACCTCGCGGCACTCGAGCAGGAGGACGACCCGCACCACGGCCGTCCGGCGCCCCGGCCCGGAGAGCGAGTCCCCAACCCCAGACCAGAACTCTTCTGGTCGCTCTCCTTCGCGGTCGCGCACGACACCTGGTCGCGGATCGGCGGCTTCTGCGAGGAGTACACCGGCTACGGCGGGGAGGACACCGACTTCGGTCGTCTGGTCGAGGCCCGGGGCGCGCGCCACGGCTGGGTCGGCGGTGCCCGCGCCTACCACCAGCACCACGACGTCGAGTCGCCTCCTGTCAGGCACCTGGACGCCATCCTGCGCAACGGGGCGGTCTTCAACGATCGCTGGGGCGAGTGGCCGATGACGTCGTGGCTCCACGAGTTCGCGGACATGGGGCTCGTCGAGTGCTGTGACGGTCACTGGCAGCGGACGGACTCGGCGTGACGCCGCACCAGTGACGTGTCGGTGTCGCTAGCGCTCACTCCACATCTGCTTGGCGTGCGCGATCTCAGTACGGATGGCGTCCATGACGACGTCGGTGACCTCGCGAGCAGCAGCATCGTCGGTGCGACCGGCCCACGCTGACAGATCGAGGCGGGGGCCGACGGACAGGCACGCCGTGTGACGGTGCCAGAGGTGGTGGTGCCCCTGCTGGGGTCCCCACGTGCCGATCGGGATCACGACTGCCTCGGGGTGACGCAGGGCGAGACGAGCGGCACCGGTCCGCGCGGGCCCCGGCATCCGGTCGGGCTCAGTCGTGAGTCGCCCTTCGGGGTAGAGCGCGACGAGCGCGTCCCGGCCGAGCAACTCGGAGGCGCGGTCGAGGGCATCGCCCGCTGACGCCGAACCTCTCGCCACCGGGATCTGCCCGGTGGCTCGCGCCAGCGCGCCGACACCCGGCCAGCCGAAGACCTCCTGCATCACGAGGAAATGCGGGAAGCGGCGATGCCCGATCGCCACTCGCGCCACGGCGAGCGGGTCGCTCATCGTGAGGTGATTGGCCACGACGATCACTGGCCCGGTGCGGGGGATCCCTCCCGCCCGGAATCGCACCCGGTGGGCCACCTTGGCGATGAGCCACACCAGCACGAAGCCTGTGGCGTTCTTGACGTGCCGACGTGGTGAGGTCACCCACGCATTCTGACCCATGGGTCCCAAGAGCTGGCCCACCTTCGTCCACGAACTGCCACGTCGCACGCCGGCCCGACGGGGCCCGCCTCACGACCCTGGATCCATGGGGGATGCGGATAGCCTCACTGGAACAACCCGACTCCAGAGAGGCCCACTCATGCGCGCACCTCACCAGATCGACACGCCCTTCCCTGCTCCCGCAGACGCAGTCTTCGACAGCGCCCTCGGCGTCGTGCAGAACACGAAGAACCTGCAGATCCTCGCTGTCCACACCCAGGGGCGAAGGCTCGTGGCGCTGGAGAAGTCCAAGATGTCCAACCCCAAGATCTTCGTCGTCGGGGTCGATGAGCAGGACGGCAAGGGCCAGCTGCACGTCGTGGTCGGGTCCGACCCGCGCACCCGCAAGGCCCTGATGGACGGCAAGTTCAACAAGACGGCGGCCGGCAAGTACGTCGAGGCCGTCGAGGCTGCCGTCTCGGGCGCAGCGCCTGCACCCAGCACGCCGGTGACCAACCACTACGTGCAGAAGAAGAACCAGGTGCCGTGGGAGGACCCGACGGTGGAGCCGGACATCGACCTCGGCTTCTCGTGGCTGGGCCTCGTGGCCCACATGCACTGACGAGCCGTCCCGGACAGCACGCTCACTCCGCGCAGGTCAGCGCGTCCCCATCAGGCGTCTTGCCGGTGAGCCAGTACTGGTCCACCGCCTTGTCGACACAGTCGTTCTGCCGCATGTACGCAGTGTGGCCATCCCCCTCGTGGGTGATGAGCGCGGAGTCTGCCAGCTGGTCGTTGAGCTGCTCGGCCCACTCGTAGGGAGTTGCCGGGTCGCGGGTGGTGCCGACGACGAGGATCGGGTCGGCTCCCTTCGCGTCGACCGTGTGGGGCGTGTTGGTCGCCGCCAGAGGCCACTGAGGGCACGGGGACTCCGAGGCCAGCGCGCGGCCCCAGATCGGTGCGGCCTCGACCGCCTTGTCGATGAGCGCCGCCTTGTCGACGTCCTTCTCCCCCCGGTCGAGGCAGTTGACGGCCGGGAGCGCCTCCAGGAGGTTGGAGGCGTACTGACCGCCCGCGTCCCGACCGGCGTAGGTGCGACCGAGCTCGCTGAGCGGTCCGCCGTCACCGTCCTCGGCGCTCACGAGGGCGTCGGTCAGCTGCGACCACATGCCCTGGTCGTAGAGGGCCTGCGCGATCCCCCACGTCGCCCACCCCTCGGTCAGCTCGATGCCCGCGGAGGCCGGCAGCGGCGAGGCATCGAGCTCCTCGAGCAGGTCCTCCATGGTCCTGACGACCTCGTCGACGCTGTTGCCGAGCGAGCAGTCGTTGTCCACGCAGTCCTGGGCCCATGCCTTGGTCGCCCGATCAAAGCCCTTGGCCTGACCGATGACGACGTCCTCCGCTGTCGCGTCGGGAGGTATGACCCCGTCGAGCACGAGACGCCCTGCCCGGTCGGGGAAGAGCTCTGCATAGGTCGCCCCGAGGTAGGTGCCGTAGGACTTGCCGAGGTAGGTCAGCTTGCCGTCGCCGAGCACCGCACGGAGCACGTCCATGTCGCGGGCTGCCTCAGCCGTGGAGACGTGCCCGAGGAGGTCACCGCTCTTGGTCGTGCAGCCCTCCGCGAAGGTCTTCTGCTCCGCGTCGTCCGCCGTCCGCTCCTCCGGGGTGTCGGGCGTCGGGTCCTTGGCCAGGTAGTCGTCCATGTCCTCGTCGCTCAGGCAGTCGACCGGCGACGAGCGCGCCACGCCCCTGGGATCGAAGCCCACGATGTCGAAGTTGCGCCGGATCTGCTCGCTGACGACATAGTCCGCCGCAGCTGCGTAGTCGACACCCGACCCGCCGGGACCTCCCGGGTTGACGACGAGCGACGCCGCGGCCTCCTTCTTGGCCTTCATCCGCAGGATGGCGATCTCGATCGTCTCGCCCTCCGGGTCCTCGTAGTCCACCGGCACCTTGAGCTGCGCGCACTCCCCCGCCCCGCGCTCGCAGTCCCCCCACTCGAGCTCCTGGTCGTAGAAGGGCTCCAGCCCGTGCGTCCCCTTGGGCGGCGTCCGGTCCCCTGACGACAGGCCCGTCGGCGCGGTGTCGGGCTCGAAGAGCGAGCAGCCCGCCACCGGCAGGAGCAGTGCCACCGACATCGCAGCGACACGAAGGCGTCGTCGTGAGGTGCGAGGGACGAGCCTCGAAGGGGAGCGGCTCACGCGAAGACTCATGGCGCAGACGCTACCTGCGCGGCAGGGCCCGGCACGAAGGCGACGGGCCGCACCGACGGATGGAAGCCGCCGCCCACCTATCGACGCGCGGGCAGCTGCAGCGAGACCGCCATGGCCTCGAGCGCGAGGAGCGGCGCGACATTGGCCGCGATGCGATCGCGAGCGGTGGCGATCGCCTCCATGGCGATGAGCAGGCCCTCGCCGCTGAAGGAGCGCGCAACCTCCTCGACGACCGGCCTAGCGTCCTCGTTGACCAGGGCCACGGGTGACCCGGCGAGCTGGACGAGTGCGTCGCGGTAGACCGACAGCAGATCGACGAGGGCGCGGTCGATCATGTCGCGGGTGAAGCGGGTGGCTCGGGTCTTTTGCTCCTTCTCCAGCGCAGAGACCTGCGCCCGCACGTGCGGCGGCTGCGTCCGTGCGCTCGGGTCGGCGCCGAGGGTCTCGAGCAGGCGCTGCTTCTCGGCAGCACCCCGGGTCTCGAGGGTGCGATCGCGCTCCTGCTCTGCGATCTGGAGCAGGTCGGCGGCGGCCCCGACGGCGTCGGAGACCCCACGGATGCGCGCAGCCATCGTGATCGTGTCGCGCCGACGGATGCGCGCGCCCTCGTCGGTGGCCAGTCGCTTGGCCAACCCGATGTGGCTCTGCGCGGCCCGCGCGGCATAGGTGGCCATCCCGGGGTCGATGCCGTCGCGACGCTGCAGCAACTTGGCGACCTCGGCGACGGGCGGCGTGCGCAGCCGCACGTGCCGCGAGCGCGAGCGCACCGTGATGAGCACGTCCTCGAGGCTCGGGGCGCACAGCAGCCACACGGTCCGGGGCGTCGGCTCCTCGAGCGCCTTGAGCAGCGCATTGCCCGACTGCTCGGTCAGACGGTCCGCATCCTCGATGAGGATGATCCGGTAGCGACCGACGCTCGGCGACCGGCCCGCCAGCTGGACGAGGTCACGGGTCGCGGCGACGCCGATCGAGAGCGCCTCCGTGGCCAGCAGGTCGACATCGGCGTGCGTCCCGTCGAGCGCGGTCCGGCACTCCCGACAGTCGCCGCAGCCGCCGGCGGGACACAGCAGGGCCCCGGCGAAGGCCCGCGCCGCCGTGGAGCGTCCGGATCCGGGAGGGCCGGTGAAGAGCCAGGCATGGGTCATCGCGGCGGCGTCGCTGACAGCCCGCTGCAGGGTGTCGATGGTCTCGGACTGGCCGACGACATCGCGCCAGATCGGGGCCTGCTGCCCTGCTGCCGGGACGCTCACAACAGCCCCTCCTGAGCCAGCCGCTGGAGGACCTGCGCGGCGATCTCCTCGGCCCGGGCAGAGCCGTCGACGACGAGGTACCGCTCAGGGGCTCCATGCGCCATGGCGAGGAAGTGCTCGCGGACCGCGGTGTGGAAGGCGTCGGCCTCCGACTCCATCCGGTCGTGCGTGCCACCGCGACGTCGCCTCCCTTCGCTCGGGTCGACGTCGACGAGCACGGTGAGGTGCGGAGTCAGCCCACCGACGGCCCAGGACTGCAGGTCGGCGACCTCCTGCGCGCCCAGCGAGCGCCCGGCGCCCTGGTAGGCGACCGAGGAATCGGTGTAGCGATCGGTGACGACCACCGCTCCGCGGGCGAGCGAAGGGAGGATCACCTCCTGCACGTGCTGGGCCTTGTCGGCGGCAAAGATCAGCGCTTCGGCGCGCGGCGTGATGGCCTCGCCGTGCAGCACGAGGTCACGCAGCGCGGAGCCGAGCGTCGTGCCACCGGGCTGGCGGGTCACGACGACCTCGCGGCCGGCCGCCTCGAGCGCCGCCACGAGGTGACGCACCTGCGTCGACTTGCCCGCGCCGTCGCCGCCCTCGAAGGCGATGAAGTACCCACTGTCCGTCACGTCGTCGACCCTATGGCACCGGTCGGACACCCGGCGCCAGCCGGCGATACGTTGGGGATCATGAGTTTCAGCGACGAGACCACCCGAGCCCTCACCCTCCGCGCCCTGACCGCCCAGACCGACGGCCGCGTGCCGGGCCTCGCGGCCGGTGTCGCCCGCGCCGGGGCCCTGGAGTGGTCCACCGGCATCGGCTCGATCGACCTGGCCTCTCCCGGCGACGCACCGGACGCGGACACCCAGTACGCCGTCGCCAGCAACTCCAAGACCTTCACCGCCGTCGCGATCATGGCGCTGCGCGACGAGGGCCGGCTCGACCTCGACGACACCGTCGAGACGCACCTGTCCGACAGCTCGCACGCGCGCGTGACGATCCGCCAGCTGCTCTCGCACACCTCCGGGATGCAGCGCGAGCCGATCGGCGATGTCTTCGACACGATGGTCATGCCCAGCCGCGAGGAACTGCTCGCCGGCTGGTCCGAGGCCGAGCGCGTCGGCCGTCCGCACGACCGGTGGCACTACTCCAACCTCGGCTTCTCCGTCCTCGGCGAGATCATCTCCCGCCTCGACGGGTGCTCGTGGGAGGACTCGATCCGGCGCCGCATCCTCAACCCGCTCGAGATGACGCGCACCGGGACCGTCCCGGCCGGGCGGCGGACGAAGGGGTACTACGTGCCCCCCTTCGCCGATGTCCCGCTCGACGAGCCGGTCTTCGAAGCGCACGCCATGGACCCGGCCGGTGGTCTGCGCTCGACCCTCACCGACATGGCCCGGTGGGGCGGCTTCATCGCGGCCCCGGTGGACGAGGTCCTCTCCCCCGACACCCTCGAGGAGATGTGCCAGCCACAGGTCATGGCGGACACGGTCGGCTGGACCTCAGCGTGGGGCTTGGGGCTGCAGCTCGTCCGCCACGAGGGACGCACCTGGGTCGGCCACACCGGCGGTTGGCCGGGATCGATCACCGGCGTCTTCACCGAGCGGGCCTCTGCGACAACGGGGCTGATCTTCATGAACAACTCTGCACCCGTCCCGCCCGGCACCGCAGCCATCGATCTCGGCACCATCGCGATCGAGCGTGAGCCCGTCGTCCCCGAGCCCTGGCAGCCCGGCACCACCGTCCCCGAGGAGCTCGTCCCGCTGCTCGGGCACTGGTACTCGGAGGGATCCCACTTCGTGCTCTCGGTGCGGGAGGGCAAGCTCGAGGCACGCGTGGCAGGTCAGCCCAAGGAGCAGCCGCCGTCGGTCATCGAGCCCGAGGGCCCCGACCGCTACCGCACGATCTCCGGTCGTGAGAGCGGCGAGCTGCTGCGGGTCCAGCGCGATGCGTCTGGTGCGGTCAGCCACTTCAACTGGGCGACCTACCGCTTCACCCGCGAGCCGCTCGCCTTCGGCGCCTGGCTGTGAGCCGGGTCCGGCCCTGAGCCGACCTCACGGCAGGACGGCCCGCTCCCACGAGGCGATCGGGCCGTCCACGACGTCGAAGATCGGGTGCGCTCGCACCGGCTCTCCCTCCAGACGCGCGGCCCACTCGGGGGCTCGCTCGCGGCACTTGGCGAGCAGGTGGGCCCGCTCGAGGTCGAGCTGTCCTGCGGTGACCGTCATGCGCAACGAGGGGTTCGGCTCCCCCACGAGGCGTGTGCGGTCGAAGCGGTAGCCCCGCTGGTCCGCCTCGCCCGCGAGTCCGGACAGCCAGGTGACGACGCCCGTCACTGGCTCGTCGAGGTCGCGGAAGCGCTCGAGCTGCGGGTGGCGGGTGTAGCCCTTCGTCCGCCCGAGCAGCACCGCCTGGGCGAGCAGGCCCTCACGCCAGCCCGAGACCAGCGCCGCCCGGTCCAGCTGGCTCGGATCCAGGCTCCACAGCCGCATCGCCACTCCGATCCTTCGTAGTTGCGTGCGGGTACGACGTGCACCTCGCGTCGCCTCGTGCCGGCGAGTCCCGGATTTCCGGGGAACGCCATCACGACTGCTCGACAGGTGCACGTCGTACCCGCAAGTAGCCAGATGGAACCGGAGAAGAGGGCGAAGGCGAGGGGATGCCCGACTCATGACTCAGGCCGGGCTGTCGATCCCGCGAGGTGCCCGACCAACGACCCGGCCTGAGCCCTAGGGCCGACACCACATCTTCGCCCCCAACCAGCGAGACCGAAGAGGAGCTCACCTCACGCGAAGTGCTTGCGCAGCTCCCGGTTGAGGATCTTGCCCGTCGCGTTGCGCGGTAGCTCATCCATGAAGACGACCTCGCGCGGGACGCAGTGGCGGGCCCGGTGGGCGCGCACGTGGTCCTTGAGCTCGTCGGCCGACAGCTCGTGCCCGTCGTTGAGCGCGACGAAGGCCGCGAGCCGCTGGCCGAAGTCGGGGTCCGGGACACCGATGACCGAGATCTCGCGCACGGCAGGGTGCTCGGCGAGCAGGCCCTCGACCTCGATGGGATAGACGTTTTCGCCGCCGCTGACGATCATGTCGTCGTCACGGCCGTCGACGAAGTACAGGTCGCCCTCGACATGCCCCATGTCGCCGGTCGAGACGAGCCCGTCGATGAAGTCCTTGGTGTTGCCGTTGGTGTACCCGTCGAAGACGAGCTCGTTGCCGCAGAAGATCCGACCCTTGTCGCCCGGGGCGACCTCGCGTCCGCCCTCGTCGAGGATCTTGACGACGGTGCCCAGGGGCGGGGTGCCAGCGGTGTTGGCGTTGCGCCGCATGTGCTCCGGGGTGGCGATGCAGACCCAGGAGGCCTCGGTGGACCCGTAGAGGTTGTAGAGGACGTCGCCGTACTCGTCCATGAACTTCGTCGTGAACCCGGATGGGTAGGCCGAGCCGGAGGTCGCGACGACGCGCAGCCTGCGCAGCGAGCCAGCGGCCGGGTCGCTCGGCAGCTCCATCATCCGCTGGAGCATGACGGGGATGGCGAACATCGCGTCGGGCTGCATCTCGTCGAGCGCAGCGCGCGCAGCCTCGGGCTGGAAGCGGCGCTGCAGGATGATCGTGGCGCGCAGCGCCATCGACAGCTGCATCGCGGCGTAGCCCCACGTGTGGAAGATCGGCGCGGAGATGAGGATCCGGTCGTGCGCCTTCAGCGGGATCCGGTCGATGATGGAGATGAGCGGGCCGAAGCCGCCCGGGGTCTTGCGGGCAGCACCCTTGGGCGTGCCGGTCGTCCCGGACGTGAGGATGACCGTGCGGCCCCCCTTGGCTGGGACGGGAAGGGAGTCGGGCCGCGCGGTCTGCTCGACGCGGCGGGCCAGCTCGGTCTCGGTGACCTTGGGCATCGACTCCGGCAGGTGCGAGACGACCTCGGCGAACTCGTCGTCGTGGATGAGCGCCTTGATCCCCTGCTGCTCCGTGACGACCGCCAGCTGCGGCCCGGCCAGACCGGTGTTGCCCAGCACCAGGTCGATCCCGACGGCGGCCGTGGCGGTCATGACCTCGATGGCCTGCACGTGGTTGCGGGCCAGCAGACCGATGCGGTCGCCGGGGCCGAAGCCCATCTCATCCAGGATGACCGCGATCTTCTCGGAGTTGGCCAGCAGCTGCGCGTAGGTCGTCTCCCCACGGGTCTCGTCGATCACCGCGATCGTCTCCGGGGAGCGGTTGGCGGCCTGGCGCAGCTCGCCGGCGAGGCCGAAGCCCCACTTCTTCAGGGCAGTGAGCTGCTTGACCTGGGCCACAGGGGGCCCGGGGTTGAGCATGCCGCGCTTGGCCATGGTCTTGGCGATGATCAAGGGGTTCATTGCAGTATCAGGCCTTCGGGATGTCGAAGAGGGTGGGGAACTTGGCGGCCGTGGCGATGTCGCCCTTGACCTTGATCTTGCCGCGCATGACGAGCATCGTCGGGTTGCCTCGACCGGTGGCGATCTTGGTGAACTCCGTCGGCGCCATCATCAGCGACGCGTCGAACTGCTCGCCGGGCACGTCCGAGACCTTGCAGGCCCCGTTGTCGATGACGATCTCGTAGGTGTCGTGCGGGCGCTCATCGGGGCCGCCCGTGATGCGGAACTGGATGACGCTGCTCAGCCCGCCCGCCCTGTCGGGGCGAAAGAGCTCGGGAAACCGCGCAAAGATCGCGTCCAGGATCGGCAGACGGTGCTCGCCGCGCATCACCTCGGCGATCTCCTGGTCGGACATGGCCTTGACGGTCTGGGCGAACTCCTGCGGAGTCATCGTCTCGAAGGTGGACGGGTCCAAGTCCATGTGGCAGCTCCTCTGGTGCGCGGTCGAGGCGACCATACCCACGAGTAACGAGCCCGGCAACGGTGTCCGCTGCCGGGCTGTCCCCCGGATCAGGCCTTCTTGGCCGCCGTCTTCTTGGCGGTCTTCTTGGCTGCCGTCTTCTTCACGGCCTTCTTCGCGGCCTTCTTGGTCGTCTTCTTCGCCGACTTCTTGCGGGTGCTGGGCCCCTTCGCGCGCTTCTCCGCGATGAGCTCATAGGCCCGCTCCGCAGTGAGCGTCTCGGGCTCGTCGTCGCGGCGCAGCGTGGCATTTGTCTCACCGTCGGTGACATAGGGACCGAAGCGTCCGTCCTTGACGACGACCTTCTTGCCGCTCACCGGATCCTCGCCGAACTCGGCCAGCGGCGGTTTGGCAGCCGCCCGCCCCCGCTGCTTGGGCTGGGCGTAGATCGCCAGCGCCTCCTCGAGCGTCATCGCGAAGATCTGCTCCTCGGTCTCGATCGAGCGCGAGTCCGTCCCCTTCTTCAGGTACGGGCCGTAGCGGCCGTTCTGCGCGGTGATCGGCACCTCGCTCTGCGTCTCGGTGCCGTCCTCGGCCGTCGTGGTCTCGGTGACGGTGCCGATGGTGCGGGGAAGGGAGAGCAGGCGCAGCGCCTGCTCCAGGTCGACCGTCGCCGGGTCCATGCTCTTGAAGAGGGACGCCGTGCGCGGCTTGACCTTGGCCTTGCCGCGCTTGGGCTTCTCGTCCGCGGCCTCCTCGAGCACTTCGGTGACGAAGGGCCCGTAGCGGCCGTTCTTGACGATGACATCGCGACCGGTCTCGGGGTCCTGCCCGAGCACGCGACCGTCATCGGCCGCGGCCACGAGGAACTCGCGGGCCATCGCGGGCGTCAGCTCGTCGGGCGCCACGTCGTCGTTGATCGTCGCCCGCTTGGTCGCCGGCGTCGTCGTGCTGTCGTCGGTGACCTCACCCGTCGCGGGGTCGACCCCCTTCGGCACGACCTCCTCGACGTACGGGCCGTACCGACCGACCCGGACCACGACCCCGTCACCGATGTCGATCGTCGAGATCGCGCGAGCGTCGATGTCGCCCAGGTCGGAGACGAGAGCGGCCAACCCTTCGCTGCCCTGGTCGTCGCCGTAGTAGAAGCGCTGCAGCCAGGCCACCCGCTCGGCAGAGCCGGAGGCGATCTCGTCGAGGTCCTCCTCCATCGACGCCGTGAAGCGGTAGTCGACGAGGCGGCTGAAGTGGACCTCCATGAGCCGGGTGACGGCGAAGGCGAGCCAGGTCGGGGCCAGCGCGCTCCCCTTCTTGCGCACGTACCCGCGGTCCTGGATGGTGCTGATCGTCGAGGCATAGGTGGAGGGGCGGCCGATGCCGAGCTCTTCCATCTTCTTCACGAGGGAGGCCTCGGTGTAGCGGGCCGGCGGCGAGGTCTCGTGGCCGGAGGCACTGGCGTCCGCGACGTCGACAGCGGCACCCTCGGAGAGCTTGGGCAGGCGCGCCTCGCCGTCCTTCTTCGCCTCGCGCGGCTCGTCCGTGCCCTCCTCGTAGGCGGCCAGGAAGCCCTTGAAGGTGATGACGGTGCCGGAGGCGGAGTACTCGGCCGCCTTGGCGACCTCGCAGCCGCCGAGGTCGGCGCCCAGCTTGATCGTCGCCGTGGAGCCCTTGGCATCGGCCATCTGGGAAGCGATCGTGCGCTTCCAGATCAGCTCGTAGAGCTTGAACTGCTCGCCGCGCAGCTCGCCGGCCACCTGGGCCGGCGTGCGGAAGCGGTCACCTGCGGGGCGGATCGCCTCGTGCGCCTCCTGGGCGTTCTTCGACTTCTTGCCGTAGACGCGAGGCGACTCCGGGACGAAGTCGGCGCCGTACATGTCCCGGGCCTGGCCCCGAGCGGCCGAGATCGCGGACCCCGACAGGTTGGTGCTGTCGGTACGCATGTAGGTGATGTAGCCGTTTTCGTACAGCTTCTGCGCGACACCCATGGCCGCCTTGGCGCCGAGGCCGAGCTTGCGGCCGGCCTCCTGCTGCAGCGTCGACGTGGTGAAGGGGGCGTACGGCCGGCGGGTGTAGGGCTTCTCCGTGACGGAGGAGACGGTGACGTCCGCGGCGATCGTGGCCTCGGCGACCGCGGTCGCGGCCCGCTCGTCGAGCTGGCGGGCGTTGCCCTTGAGCGCGCCGGTGTCATCGAAGTCGCTGCCGGTGGCGACCTTGGTCCCGTCGAGCGAGGCCAGCCGGGCGGCGAAGGGGGCGGAGGAGGAGCTGAACTTGCCCTCGACGCTCCAGTACGAGGCAACCTTGAAGGCCATCCGCTCGCGCTCACGCTCGACGACGATGCGGGTCGCGACGGACTGGACACGACCGGCGGACAGGCCGGCCTTGACCTTGCGCCACAGGACGGGTGAGACCTCGTAGCCGTAGAGGCGGTCGAGGATGCGACGCGTCTCCTGGGCGTTGACGAGGTCGATGTCCAGCTCACGGGTCTCCTCGACGGCGCGCTGGATGGCCTCCTTGGTGATCTCGTGGAAGACCATCCGCTTGACGGGGACCTTGGGCTTGAGGGTCTCGAGGAGGTGCCAGGCGATGGCCTCCCCCTCGCGGTCCTCATCCGTGGCGAGGTAGAGGGTGTCGGCGTCCTTGAGCAGGCGCTTGAGCTCGGCGACCTTCTTCTTCTTGTCCGGGTCGACGACGTAGAAGGGCTCGAAGCCCTCCTCGATGTTGATCCCGAAGCGGCCGAAGGGGCCCTTCTTCATGTCCGCCGGCATCTCGGAGGGGGTCGGGATGTCGCGGATGTGTCCCACCGACGCCTCGACGACGTAGTCCTTGCCGAGGTACCCGGCGATGGTCTTGGCCTTGGCGGGGGACTCCACGATGACGAGCTTGGTGGTCATGCGTGCCTCATTCCTGACCCCACGTGCAGCGGATTCGTCGCTGCTTCGACGTCGGGGTGCATCTGGCGCCGACCGTACTACGAGCCGTCCACCCCCTTCGCAACGCGGGTGGGGCGGGACGGCCTCTTCTTGATTTTAATTGTAGGTACAAGTATTATGGCTGGCATGACACCTCCTCCCGTGCTCTTCCTGTCCCATGGCGCTCCCCCGCTGGCCGGCGACGCGCGCTGGACCGCCGAGCTGGCCCGCTGGTCGGGCTCCTTCGAGGCGCCGAAGAACATCCTGATGATCTCCGCGCACTGGGAGGACGCTCCGGTGACGGTCAGCCCGACGCAGCGCAAGGTGCCGCTGACCTACGACTTCTGGGGGTTCCCGCAGCACTACTACGACGTGCAGTACGACGCTCCCCTCGCTCCCGACCTCGCCGACGACGTCTCCGGCCTGCTCCGGGCGAAGGGGGTCGACGTCCAGCGCGACGAGACCCGCGGCCTGGACCACGGCGCCTACGTGCCGCTCGTCGAGATGTACCCCGACGCGGACGTCCCGGTGCTGCAGATGTCGATGCCGACCCTCGACCCGCACGAGCTGGTCGAGCTCGGCCGCGCGCTCGCTCCCCTGCGTGAGCAGGGCACGCTCATCGTCGGCTCGGGGTTCACCACCCACAACCTGCGGTGGTTCAACCCCCGTGCCGGCGCGGACACCGCCCCACCGACCGCCTCCAGCGAGTTCGACCACTGGGCTGCCGAGACCGTCGACGCCGGCGACCTCGATGCGCTCGAGCGGATGCTCGAGGTTGCCCCGGCCGCCCACGAGGCGCACCCGCGCACCGAGCACTGGGCCCCGCTCTACGTCGCGGCCGGCGCGGCAGAGGCATCGGGTGCCACCCAGCGGACCACCGCTGTCGACGGCTTCTGGTTCGGTCTGTCCAAGCGCTCGTGGCAGTTCAGCTGATGTGAGCGGCGCCACCTGCGCGGGGCAGTGCTCCCCATCGCAGCGTCGCACCGTCCTCGTTAGGGTCGTCCCCAGTACCGCCTGGCGCACTGCCGGGCCACGACGGGGAGGACCCACCCATGAAGAAGTTCGCCACCATCATCGCCACGAGCGGCCTCGTCCTCGGTCTGGCCGCGTGCGGCAGCAGCCCGGAGGACGACGCAGAGAAGGCGGTCACCGACTTCGCCCAGGCCTTCGAGGACAAGGACTACGAAAAGGTCTGCGACAGCATCGACCCCGCCATGGTCAAGACCATGGAAGAGGGCGGCATGGACTGCGTCGACGGCATGAAGGCCGGCGGTGACGAGGCCGCTGGCGAGATCAACGCCGACGACATCGAGATCCTCTCCTCCGAGGTCGCCGAGGACGAGAAGACCGCCACCGTCAAGGTCAAGAACAGCAAGGGCGAGGAAAACGACGTCAAGCTGATCAAGGCCGACGACGCGTGGAAGATCTCCATGGGGTCATGACCTGACCGGCCCGAGCGTCTCGGGCCTGTTGACGAAGGGCGGCCGGGTCTCCGGCCGCCCTTCGTCGTCTCACTCCGGCAGCAGCAGACCGTCCGCGGCCAGCCGCCGCACGAGAGCGGCGCCTGCCGCGAGCGACTCCCCGGTCGGCAGGTCGAGCAGCGCCGAGATGGCCGTGAGCGACTGGCGCGCGGTGAGCTCACCGTCGCTCACCGAGACCAGCGCAGCGTCCAGAGTGTCGAGGCGGATGGAGCGGGCCAGCCCGCCGCCCTGCCGCAGGACGATGACGTGGGGGTCGGTGGCGCCGGGTGCTGCATGCGTCTCGGTCGTCACGTCGTCCGCGCAGCGCCACGCGGTGTCGAGCAGCGCGTCGTCGTCGAGCCCCGCGAGGCGGTCCCGAGCGAGGAGACCCGCCGCGATGGTCGGTCCCATCGGGGAGGCCACCGGCCCGGTCAGCTCGACGAGGTCGACGAAGGGGGTGCGCTGCGTCGTCGGCTTGTGCAGCGTGATGATGCCGAAGCCGATCTGCTCGACGCCGCGCGCCGCGAAGTCGTCGAGCCAGGCGCCGACGAGCGCCTCGTGCTCACTGGTCCCGGGCAGGTGGCCGCCGTCGCGGGACCACAGCTCGGCGTACTCCGCCGGGTCCTGCACATCGCGCTGCACGACCCAGGCGTCGAGCCCGCTGGCCGCGGCCCACTCCCCCAGTCGCTCGCGCCAGTCCTGCCCGGCCGCGGTCTCCCAGTTGCCGAGGAGCTGGGCCACGCCACCGGGGGCGAGGTGGGCGCCGACCCCCTTGGTCAGCGCCTCGACGACGGCGTCACCCGCCGCGCCGCCGTCGCGGTACTCGTAGAGCGGCACGCCCGCGGTCCGCGGTGTGATGACGAAGGGGGGATTGCTCACGATGAGGTCGAAGGACTCGCCCGCGACCGGCTCGAGGAAGGAGCCCTCGCGCAAGTCCCAGTCGGCCTGGTTGAGCGCTGCGTTGAAGCCCGCATAGCCCAGCGCTCGTCGTGACAGGTCGGTGGCGACGACGGCGTCGGCGTGGCCGGAGAGATGCAGCGCCTGCACCCCGCAGCCGGTGCCGACATCGAGGGCCCGGGCCACCCGAGTGCGTGGGGTCCACGACGCGAGGGTCGAGGAGGCCCCACCGATGCCGAGGACGTGGTCGACGGGCAGCGGCCCGGTCCGGGTGTGGTCGGTCGGGTCGGAGGCCACCCACCACGAACGGCCTTCGTCGTCGCCGTAGGGCCGCAGGTCGCACGTCGCGACGACGTGGGCACCGTGGGGCTCGACGATGCCGAGCGCGACCGCGCCGGTGACCCCGGTGCGAGGCAACGCCCGCGCGAGATCGTCTGCGGCCGTGGGCAGCCCGAGCCCGAAGCACCCGATGAGCACCCCGAGCGGGTCCCGGGCCCCCGCGACCGCGCGTCGGGCCGGGAGCGTCTGCTCACGACCGAGCGCGTGGGTGGCCAGGTCACCGAGCCGCTCCCGGACCTCATCGACGCCGAAGGGGGCATCAGCGAGGTCCTGCCGGAGGGAGTCGAGCAGGGCTGGGTCGGTGCGCGGGGTCGCCGTGGAGGTCACGTGCCCGACCCTAGCCCCGCTCGCCCGGCTCAGACCCGCTCGACCGCGGCCTCACCCTCGGTGCTGCTCATCGCCACGTCGTCGCGCTTGGTGATGACCAGGGCGACGACGACGATGAACAATGCCGCGAGAGCGATGCCCCAGCGGATCAGCTGGTCGGTGCTGTCCCCGAGGTAGAGGGTGATGATGGCCGGCGCGATGAGGACGGCGACGAGGTTCATCACCTTGATCAGCGGGTTGATGGCCGGACCGGCGGTGTCCTTGAAGGGGTCGCCGACGGTGTCACCGATGATCGCGGCCTCGTGTCCGGCCGAACCCTTGCCACCGTGGTTGCCGTCCTCGACGATCTTTTTCGCGTTGTCCCATGCCCCACCGGAGTTGGCGAGGAAGACGGCCATGAGGGCACCGCACGCGATGGCTCCGGCGAGGAAGCCGGCGAGCGCCCCGATGCCGAGCCCGAAGCCGACGATGATCGGTGTCAGCGCCGCGAGCAGGCCGGGGGTCGCGAGCTTGTTCAGCGAGTCACGGGTGCAGATGTCGACGACGCGCGCGTACTCGGGCTTTTCCGTGCCCTCCATGATCCCGGGGTGCTCGCGGAACTGGCGACGGACCTCGTGGACGATCGACCCGGCGGCGACGGTGACGGCATTGATCGCCAGACCGGAGAAGAGGAAGACGACCGCGCCGCCGAGGAGCACGCCGACGAGGACCCCGGGCGAGACGATCTGGGTGTTGACCATGAGCTCGAGGTCGGCGATCCGTTGCGGGCTGACCGTGCCCTCACCGATCCCGCTGAGCGCCGAGCGCCAGGCATCGGTGTAGCTGCCGAAGAGCGCGGTGGCGGCGAGCACCGCCGTGGCGATGGCGATGCCCTTGGTGATCGCCTTGGTCGTGTTGCCGACGGCGTCGAGCTCGGTGAGGATCTGCGCCGCCTCCTCGTCGACGTCACCGGACATCTCGGCGATGCCCTGGGCGTTGTCGGAGACGGGGCCGAAGGTGTCCATCGCGACGATGACACCGACCGTGGTCAGCAACCCGCAGCCCGCCAGCGCGATGAAGAAGAGGCCGAGGACCACGGACGAGCCGCCGAGGAGGAAGGCGAGGTAGATGACGACGGCGATCGTCACGACCTTGTAGACCGCCGACTCGAGGCCGAGGCTGATGCCGGAGAGGATCACGGTGGCCGCCCCGGTCTCGGTGGTGCGCGCGACGTCCATCGTCGGCCGCTTGTCGGTGCCGGTGTAGTAGCCGGTCATCCGCAGGATGACCGCGGCGAGGACGATCCCGAGGATCACCGCGAGCAGGGCAGCACGACGCGGGTCGCCGACGAGCTGGGCGACGGTCTCGTCCGTGGAGCCGAGGTCGGCGTAGGCGCCGGGCAGGTACAGGTAGGCCGCGCCAGCGCACAGCACGGCCGAGATGACTGCCGAGATGTAGAAGCCCCGGTTGATGGCGTCGAGCGCTGACTCGCCTGCGCGGGCCTTGGTGATGAAGATGCCGATCATCGCGGTCACCGCCCCGATGGCGGGGATGAGCAGGGGGAAGACCAGCCCGTAGGCGCCGAAGGCCGCGGAGCCGAGGATGAGCGCCGCGACGAGCATGACGGCGTAGGACTCGAAGAGGTCTGCGGCCATGCCCGCGCAGTCGCCCACGTTGTCGCCCACGTTGTCGGCGATGGTCGCCGCATTGCGGGGGTCGTCCTCGGGGATCCCGGCCTCGACCTTGCCCACGAGGTCGGCGCCGACGTCGGCGGCCTTGGTGAAGATGCCACCACCGACGCGCATGAACATCGCGAGCAGCGCTGCGCCGAAACCGAATCCCTCGAGCACCTTGGGTGCGTCACCCCGGTAGACGAGGACGACGACCGCGGCACCGATCAGCCCGAGCCCGACGGTGAACATGCCGACGGTGCCTCCGGTGCGGAAGGCGATGCGCATCCCGTCGTCGCGCCCGGTGGAGCGAGCCGCCTCTGCCACACGGACATTGGCCTTGACCGCGAGCGACATCCCGAGGTAGCCGATGGCCGCGGAGAAGGCGGCGCCGAGGATGAAGAACCCGGATCGGCCCCATCGCACGGCCTGCGAGTCGGCCGGGAGCAGGAGGAGCAGCAGGAAGACGAGGACGACGAAGACGACCAGGGTGCGGAACTGCCGCCGCAGGTAGGCGTGCGCCCCCTCCTCGACCGCCCCGGCGATCTCTTGCATGCGCTCGGTGCCGGCTCCGGCAGCGAGCACCTGCCCCCGCAGGACCACCCCCAGCACGAGGGCGACGAGACCGACGACGGCGACGCCGCCGACCAGCCCCAGGTTGGCTCCGCCCAGCTCGATCGATGAAGCGCTGATCACGGTCGTGTGCGTGCCTGCCATGCCATCCTCCTTGATGGACGCGGGTCACGGCCGGACCGTCGTCGTGGCGGCACGACCGTTGGCCCACACTACTGCTCAGCAGCCTCCGCGGGGCGGAGCGAGCGCACCGACTGCGTCAGTGCGCGATCAGGCGCTGACGGCCCCCGCCGCACGGACGGCACCCTCGAGGTCGGGATGGATGTCGATGAGCCGGTCGAGGCCGGTGATGGTGAAGACGCGCAGCACCCGCTCGTGGGACACGACGACGGTGAGCGTCCCGCCGTGGCGGGTCAGCTTCTTCAGCCGGCCGACGACGATGCCCAGCCCGGTGGAGTCCATGAAGGTGACGCCCCCGAGGTCGAGGGTCAGACGGCGGCGTCCATCGGCGATGAGCGCCTCAAGGGCATCGCGGAGCACGGCGGCAGAGGCCACATCGATCTCACCACTGACGTGGACGATGTTGACCTCTCCGGCTTCGCTGGTCGTGACGGAGATCGGCATCCGCCTACCGTAGATCACATGTCCCGCACCCGTCCGCAGGCTCCCGATCTGCTCGCCGCCCTGTCGGCGGGCCGCGAGGACCGCGTCCGCCATGTCGAGCACATCGCGGCGCGGCCTGCGGAGCATGCCGAGCTCCCCGACTGGGTGGCTCCTCCCCTGCGCCAGGCGCTGGCCGGGGCGGGCATCGACCGGCTCTGGTCGCACCAGGCGCAGGCCGCGCAGACAGCCCACGACGGACAGCATGTCGTGCTCTCCACGGGGACGGCCTCGGGCAAGTCACTGGGCTACCTCCTCCCTTCGCTCACCGCGGTGCTCGACGGGAGGTCCGCGGCCAACGGGCGGGGCGCAACCGCTCTCTACCTCTCGCCGACCAAGGCGCTGGCGGCCGACCAGCTGGCCCGCATCCAGTCGTGGGCGGTGCCGGGCATCCGGGCAGCCACGTACGACGGCGACACCCCGATGGACGAGCGGCGCTGGATCCGCGACCACGCGGACGTGATCCTCACCAACCCCGATCTCGTCCACCACTCGCTGCTGCCCGGGCACGAGCACTGGGCCCACGTGCTGCGGCGGTTGCGCTATGTCGTCATCGACGAGTGCCACGTCTACCGGGGCGTCTTCGGCTCGCACGTCGCGCTGCTCCTGCGCCGGCTGCGGCGGGTGGCGCGGCGCTACGGCGCGGACCCGGTCTTCGTCCTCGCGTCGGCGACCGTCGGCGAGCCCGGCGGGCACGCGTCGCGACTCATCGGGGACGACGTCCTCGCGGTGACCCACGACGGGTCCCCGCGCGGAGCGCTGACCTTTGCCCTGTGGCAGCCGCCGGAGGACGACGAAGGGAGCCGCCGCTCCCCCACGACCGAGGCCGCCGAGCTCATGGCGCAGCTCGTGGGGAGGGATGTGCAGACGCTTGCCTTCGCCCGCTCCCGGGCGGGGGTCGAGGCACTCGCCTCCTCCGCGTCACGCCAGGTGAGCATCGTGGACGAAGGGAGGATCGCTGCCTACCGCGGCGGGTACCTCCCGGAGGAGCGCCGGATCATCGAGCGACGGTTGCGCGAGCGCGACCTGCTCGGGCTCGCCGCGACCAATGCCCTCGAGCTCGGCATCGACATCGCTGGCCTCGACGTCGTGCTCATCGCCGGGTGGCCCGGCCGCCTGGCCTCGGTCTGGCAGCAGGCCGGTCGGGCTGGCCGCGACGGGCAGGACGCTCTCGCAGTGCTGCTCGCCGCGGATGATCCTCTGGACACGTGGGTGGTCGAGCACCCGGAGGCGATCTTCGAGGCGCCCGTCGAGACGAGCGTGCTCGACCCGCACAACATCCACGTGCTCGTCCCCCACGTCGCGTGCGCCGCGGCGGAGATCCCGGTGACGATGGACGACACCCGGTGGTTCGGCGACGGGCTCGCCGGGGTGCTCGAGGTCCTCGTCGCGCGCGGGGTCCTGCGGGCCCGCCCCGGCGGGTGGTTCTGGACCCGGCCGGACCGGCCCGGGGACCATGTCTCCCTGCGCGGCATCGGTGACGTGGTGAGCATCGTCGAGGGCAGGTCCGGTCGCATCCTCGGCACGGTCGACGAGGGCTCGGCGCACGCCCAGGCCCACACCGGCGCGGTGCACGTGCACCAGGGGCGCACCTACGTCGTCACGGACCTCGACCTCGAGCAGGCGACGGCCACGGTCACCCAGGGGGATCCGGGCTGGTCGACGCACGCGCAGTCGGTCTCCTCCTTCGACATCGTCGCGGAGGACCAAGGCGTCGACCACGGACCGGTGCGGATCTCCTTCGGCCGGGTCGACGTGCGGCGTCAGGTGACGGGATTCCTCCGGCGCCTGCCGAGCGGCGAGGTCATCGGTCGGCACGACCTGGACCTGCCGGAGCGGACCCTGTCGACGAGGGCCGTCTGGTGGACGATGACACCCGAGTCGCTGGCGGCGGTGGGAGTCTCCGAGGCCGACGTCCCGGGCGCCGCCCACGCTGCCGAGCACGCCGCGATCGGGATGCTGCCCCTGCTGGCGACCTGCGACCGGTGGGACATCGGCGGGGTCTCGACCGACCTGCACCCGCAGACGGGGCTGCCGACGATCATGGTCTACGACGGGCATCCCGGAGGCGCAGGTTTTGCTGCTCGCGCTCACGAGCGGATCGGCCAGTGGCTGGCGATGACCCGCGAGACGATCGCCTCCTGCGGGTGCGCGGGCAGCGGCTGCCCGGCGTGTGTCGTCTCTCCCAAGTGTGGCAATGGCAACGAACCGCTCGACGCGCCGGGCGCCGTTGCGCTGCTTGACCTGCTGCTGGACTCCCTCGGTCATACAGTGAGTGGAGAAGCTCCGTCGGCGACCGCCGGCTGACGTACCCGGAAGGACTGTCATGGTCATCCTCGGCCTCATCCTCGTGCTCGTCGCCCTCGCTCTCGGAGCCGCGCTGCTCATGGGCACGTCCGCGCCCGAGGTGTCCGGGCAGGACGTCGACATCCGGCTCTTCGACACCGTGACGATCAACCTCAACCCCCTGACCCTGGTCATCGTCGGCATGCTGACGATGCTCCTGCTGTGGCTGGGCCTGGTCCTCATCAAGGCGGCCCTGACCCGCAAGGCGAAGCAGCGTCGCCTGCGCAAGGAGCAGGCGGCCGAGGCCCGCGAGCGTCAGGCCCGTCTCGAGGCTGAGCACCAGGAAGACATCGCGCAGCGTGAGCGTGAGCTCGAGGACCAGCGCACGTCCACCGAGATCGCCCGCGAGCGGGCCGAGGCCGCCGAGCGCCACGACCCGACGCTCGAGACCCAGCGCATGGACACCCGTGGTGAGGCAACCCGTCCGGTCAGGCGCGACGGCGCTGTCGACGACGCCACTCGGCCGATGCCTCGCAAGGGCGACCGCCGGCTCTGATCGTGGTGTGTCGTGAACCCGCGGATGACACTCGTCCGCGGGTTCACTGCTGCCCGCCTCCGGGCTCGGGCCCCGCTCGCGCTCTGCCCTCGGCGTGGTCGGGTCCGACACCACCGAGACGAAGGGGGATCCCCGCCGACACGGTGACCGTCACGTCCCCGGCATCCCCGACCTCGCAGGCGAGGACCCGGACCTCGTGCAGTGCTGCGACTCGCCCGGCTTCCGCGCACGCGGCCTCCGGGTCGAAGGCCTGCTGGAGCTGGAGCGCTCCTGCCAGTGCCGACAGGTCCGCCGCGGAGCGTGCGACGTGAGCCGCTCGCACCGCGCTGAGTACAGCCAGCGCCGCGAGGGTGATGGTCAACAGGACCGCGATGAGGCCGACGGCCGAGACCGTCGATGAGCCGCGCTCAGCGCCCGGGTCAGAGGACTGCATCGATCGACTCCACCCTCGCGGTGGACGAGCACGAGGTGTCCTCGGCTGCGAAGGACAGAGCAGGCGGCGCAGGACTCGTCACCGTGACCATCACGTCCTGGCCGCTGCGGGTGACCGTGAGCCGGGCGTCGGCAGGTGCCGTGCTCTCTGCTCGGCCGAGCGCCTGTGCTGAGGACTCCCCGCGAGCCAGCTCCCGGACCGCGACCCGGGCCGCATCGACGCACCGCACATGGTCGACTCCCCACGACAGGGCGGAGAGGCACAGGACGAGCACGAGGACGACGGCGGGGAAGGTGAGGGCGAGCTCGGCCGTCACCATCCCCGCGTCGTCGCCAGCTCTAGCGGATGCCGAGCGCCTCGAGGATGACACCCGACAGGCCCGTCTTGATCGTCCCCGACTTCACGACTGCCAGCAGCACGATCGCGAAGGTGCACGCTGCGAGCGTGCCGACCGCATACTCGGCGGTGGTCATCCCCGCCTCGCACGCCAACCTGACCCGGTGGCCCCACCGGACGATGGACCTCTTCATGGGAAGCTCCTCCCCTTGGGCGGCACCCGATGCGCCGCGGTGAGAACCACCCTTCGCCCTGCAAGGGACCATCGCGAGCTGCTCCGCGGACCTGTGGATGCCCGCTGCGGGGGTTGCCCCGATGGGGACAACCGGACCGACCCACCGACCCGGGAGGATCGGCTCACCCCAGCTGGGTCCCCACGAGTACGGCGACGATCGGCACGACGGCAGTGGCGATGAAGGCAGGCAGGAAGCACAGGCCCAGCGGGAGCACGAGCATCACTGCAGCCTTGCCGCCGGCCTCCTCCAGCCTCCGCGCCTCCGCGTCGCGCAGGCTCGTTGCCGCGTCGAGCAGGACCGATGCCGATGGTGCTCCCACAGCATCGGCCACGACGAAGGCCGTCGCCGTCGGACCCCACACACCACGGGCATAGGTCCACGCCTGGCTCATCGAGCGACCCCAACGCAGTGCGGCCGCCACCCGACGCAGGTCCTCACCCGCACCTGCCGCAGAGACCCCGGCGACCTCCTCGAGCGCCTGGACCATGCCTCTGCCGGACTGGAGGGCCAGGGCGAGCAGCACGCTCGCGTCAGCGACTTCGTCGACGGTCAGGGCGGCGGCCGCCGGCTCGTCCACCGCCCCGGTCTCGCTCCGCAGCCACCCCACGTGAGTGGCCTGCCCTGGCCACACGGCCACTGCCACGACCACGAGGGCGACGGCCAGCAGGCTCACCGGTGCACCGTGGGCGCGACGGCCCGCGCCAGCACCCAGCGGCAGATGCACCAACCGATCGCCGTGAGCACGAGACCGAGCACAGCGCAGGCCATCGTCACCGCGCTGTGCCCGTAGACCTCCCACGGGGTCAGACCGAAGGCGAAGCCAGCGAGCAGACCCACGAGGGGCAGCGCCGTGAGCATCCGCATCGTCGCCCGCGCACCCGCGGTCGAAGCCTCCAACCGCCGTCGTGCCTGCACCCTCGCCCGCAGGACCTGGGCACTCGTCGCCATCGACGGCGCCAGCGCCACCCCCAGGTCCTCGCTGAGCGCCCACGCACCTGCGACCGCGCCGAGCTCCGGATGATCCTCCGCGTGCCTGCGCCACACCTGCCCCGCTGCACCGCCCGTCGTCAGCTCCTGGTGCACCTCCTCCAGGACCGGCTGCCACGGCCTGGGGGCCTGCGCCGAGACGACGCGCACGGCAGAGACCGGAGTCGCTCCTGACCGCAGTGCCATCGCCAGCAGGTCAGCGACCCCGGCGAGGGACTCGAGATCTTGCAACCGGCCACCCTCGGGACGCCGCCACCCGCGCCACGACGACGTTCCCCCTCCGGCCAGCCCCACGCCTGCGGCCCGTCCCGGCCACATCAGCACCGCGACGATGATCAGGCCCACAACCGTGATCGTCATGACGTCACCACCGGCAGCGGGCCGATCGAGTCGACGACCCGCCGACCGCCCACCCGGCGCAGGTGCACCACCACCTCGAGCGCGCTGGCGACCTGCGCTCGCACGGCCTCCCGGCTCATCCCGGCGAGCGCACCGAGCGCCTCGATCCGGCTGGGCACGTCCTCCGCGCGGTTGGCGTGGAGTGTGCCGCACCCGCCTTCGTGCCCGGTGTTGAGCGCGAGCAGGAGATCCCTGACCTCGGCGCCACGCACCTCCCCCACGACCAGCCGGTCCGGCCGCATGCGCAGTGCCTGCCGGACGAGGTGGACCATCGTCACCTCACCCGCTCCCTCGGTGTTGGCAGAGCGTGCCTGCAAGCGCACGACGTGTGGGTGGCCGACCTGGATCTCACCCACGTCCTCGACGACGACGAGCCGCTCGTCCGCGGGGACCTCGGCGAGCAACGCGGCGAGGAGAGTGGTCTTGCCCGTGCCCGTCCCTCCGGTCACGACATAGGCCTGTCGAGCTCGCACCATCTGCCGCAACTGCTCCGCCTGCTCGAGCGTCGCCATCCCCAGATCCACGAGCGAGGCCAGCCCGCCGCCCCGGTGACGAGGGATCCGCAGGCTGACGTGGGCCCCACCGGCGACCAGCGGCGGCAGGACCGCGTGCAGGCGGATCCCCCGCGGCAGCAGCCCGTCCACCCACGGCTGGGCGTCATCCAGTCGACGGCCGGCCAGCGCGGACAGCCGGGTGGCGAGCCGTCGCACGGCGTCGTGGTCGCCCACCTCGACCGTGGCACGAGTGACCCCCTCGCCCCGATCGACCCACACGGAGCCGTCGCCATTGACCAAGACGTCGGTCACCCGCTCGTCGCCGACGAGCGGCTCGAGCGGACCGAGCCCCATGAGTCCGGCCCGCAGCTCCCCCGACCGTCGCAGCGCACCGGAGCTGCCCAGCCGCACCTCCTCGGCACGGGCCACCTGGTCGATCACCTGCTCGTCGGGAGCGCGACCGGCCTGCACGTGCGCGTCAATGGCGCTCGACCACCTCATGACGCCAGCCCCAGGACGTGCTCGGCGAGTGCCCCGGTGGCCGGTGGCAGTGCCGCCACCAGCGATCTGGCCACCACGCCGACGGGCCCCTTGGGTCGTGGTGAGCGTCCGTGCGCCTCGTCGCGCTGTACCCCGGCGTCGTCTGCCAGGTGGTCCAGCAGCGGCAGCCCGAGATGCTCCGCTGCACGCTCGCAGACCTGCTCGGCTCGCCGGGGGCCGCGGGTGACGAGCAACGCGGAGTCACTGCGCTCCCCGAGCGTCGAGGTCCATGCCTCCCCGTCGCGCAACCAGCGCGGCCGCAACCCCACGAGGACCACGACGAGGTCCGCGAGCTCCGCCCACACCGGCGGCACCCGACCCGAGCACGGCAGGTCCACGACCACCGGCCCCAGTCCCGCCAGCCCGGTCACGACATCTCGGACGGCCGCTGGTGTCGGCCGGCGCCCTCGTACCGCGAGCGTCGGCACCGGTCCCAGCGGGAGCGCTCCCCGTAGCCGCGCGGCGTCGACCGCGCCCTCGTGCTCGGCCAGGTCGCCCCAGCGCAGGCCCTCCACGTGCTCCACCGCGACCGTGGCATCCAGGCCACCCGCACCGAAGGCGCCATCGACCAGGGTCGGCGAGCCGTCGCGGGCAAGGACGGTGGCGGTGACGGCCGCGAGGGTGGAGGTGCCCAGGCCGCCCGAGGCTGCGGTGATGACGACGACGGGATGCATGCCCTCGACCCTGCCGCCGCCCACCATGCTCCGGGGTGCGGATCAGAGGGCTGGGGACAACCCCCTTCGGCCACCTGTGCCTGTGGACGAACCGCGAAAACCGATCCAGGAAAGGGGACGGCCCCGGCGGGGGAGCGCCGGGGCCGTCAACGCGCGGGCCCCGGGGGGAGGGAGCCGTGCGTTGGCCGCTCGACCCGAAGGGAGCGGCTGGAGAACAACTGTAATCGTGATTCCTGTGAGCGCAATTCGACGGGCACGCGCCTCGACGTGGCGGTTATCCGAGCCGCCCGGCACGCACGGACTCAGCCACGCGCCAGCCTTCCTCCGCGCCCGCCACGAGCGACTCACCACAGTGCTTCAGCCACAACGAGACGCCCGGAGCCCCGCCGTGGACATACCCGTTGAGCGAGCCGAGATAAGCCGGTCCCCCGGCGTGCCCGTGACCGGCCTCGGGGACCGCGACACCCGTCGGATCCAGCCCGGTGGCGGCGATGAGGGCACGCTCGACCGCCCGGGCCACGAGCCCGTTGCCGACGACAAAAGGGCGCACGGTGGCGATCTCCGCGTGGACGATCGACGCGACCACGAGGGCAGGAGCCTCGCTGGCGGAGCGCATCAGCTCGATGATCCCGTCCAGCCGTTGGCGCAGCTCGTCTCCGGTCGGGGCGGGTCCGAGGTCGGCGAACTCCTCGCAGCCATCCCCCTCGACACGAGGGCGGCCGAGCTGATCGCGGTCCTGCACCAGCTGCGCTGCGGCGGCGGTGTGCAGCCGCGCGAGCGCCTGCCCGGGCGAGTGCGTCACGAGCTCACGCAGGCTCTCGCTCTCGGCCGTGGCCGCGATCGCACCGTGGATGACCCGCTCGGCCGGGTCAGGGTGCTGGCTTCGCTCCCGCGCGCCCATCATGATCTCGCGCACGATCGACGCGGTCGACCGCGCGCCGTCCAGCTCCGCGCTCGCCCACGCCCCACGGACGCGCGACTCGGCCGCAGCCTCCGGGATCCGGCGGCGCAGCGCCTCGTGCCAGCGCAGTTGGGTGCACACCTCACGGGCCTGGTCGGAGGCGTGCGCCACCTCGGGCAGCGCGGCGAGCTCGGTCAGGGCAACAACAAGCGGGCTGGAGTCGGACACCCCGACAGCGTAGGCCGCACTAGGGTGCGCCCATGACTGCCGGCCTGCACCTCCCCACCGAGGTTGTGGTCACAGGCGCCTTCCTCGCGCTCTGGCTGGTCGTCGCCCTCATCCGGTGGCGACGCGCCCGCCCCGGCTTCATCTCCGTCACCGACCAGGCGACCTACGAGACCCTGCACACCGCCTCCGAGGCGGCCCGGCACCTGGCCGACGGCTTCACGGACGACGGCTGCGAGCGCGCGGCCCCCTACCTGCGCGCGATGCTCGCGACCCCCGGTCTGGCCATCTGCGACACCTCCGGCGTCATCGTCTGGGAGGGCGAAGGACGTCACCACCTGCCTGCCGTCATGGACCAGGCCGCGCAGGTCCTCGCCTCGGGCCAGACCGTGGTCCTGGGCCCCGATGTGGTCACCTGCTCCGGTACCGACTGCCCCATCCGTGCCGCGGTCATCGCCCCGGTCACCGCCGACGACCGGGTCATCGGAGCCGTCGCGGGGTACGGGCCAGCAGTCTCGGCCGGTCTGGCGCGGGCCGCGGAGGAGGTCGCCTCGTGGGTGGCAACCCAGGTCGAGCTGGCCGACCTGGGCTACGAGCGCACCCGGGCGATGGAGGCCGAGCTGCGGGCGCTGCGGGCCCAGATCTCCCCGCACTTCATCTACAACTCCCTGGCTGCGATCGCTTCCTTCGTGCGGACCGACCCCGCCCGTGCCCGGGAGCTCCTGCTCGAGTTCGCCGACTTCACGCGCTATGCCCTGCGTCGCGGCGGCGCCTTCACCACCGTCAGCGAGGAGCTGCGCAATGTCGAGCGCTACCTCGTGCTGGAGCAGGCTCGCTTCGGCGACCGCCTCGGGATCACGCTCAAGATCGCGCCGGAGGTGCTGCCCGTCCGCGTGCCATACCTCGCGATCCAGCCCCTGGTCGAAAACGCGGTGCGTCACGGGCTCGCCCCGCAGGAGGGCCCGGGCCACGTCACGCTGAGCGCCTCCGACCACGGGGCCGAGGCCGAGATCAGCGTCGAGGACGACGGCGTCGGCGCCCACCCCGAGGCGATCCGCAAGATCCTGGACGGGCAGTCCCGCGCGGACTCGGTCGGCCTGGCAAATGTCGACGCCCGGCTGCGTCAGGTCTACGGCGAAGAGTTCGGTCTCGTCGTCGACACCGCACCCGGCGCCGGGATGAAGGTCTCCTTCCGAGTACCCAAGTACTCCCCGGCGCTCGAGGAACCGGCCTAGTCTGGTGGCCATGCCGCGACCGACACAGCCCGCAGCGCTGACCGTCCTCGTCGTCGACGACGAGGCGCCCGCGCGCAACGAGGTGGCCTGGCTGCTCGACCAGGACGAGCGGGTGGGCCGTGTCCTCACCGCTGCCAGCGGCACGGCAGCGCTGGCTGCGCTGGAGCGCGAGCACATCGATGTCGTCTTCAGCGACATCTCGATGCCCGGCCTGGACGGCATGCAGCTGGCTCGGGTCATCCGCAGGTTCACCGAGCGGCCACAGGTCGTCTTCGTCACCGCCCACGACACCCACGCGGTCGATGCCTTCGACCTCGACGCCGTCGACTACCTGATGAAGCCGGTGCGCCCCGAGCGCATCGGCGAGGCCGTGCGTCGGTGTCTCGCCGCCAGCGAACGCGAGACCCAACCCTCCGCCCCCGAGGACGACGAGACGATCGCGGTCGAGCTCGGCGGAGTCACCCGCTTCGTCCCGCGCAGCGACATCCACTGGGTGCAGGCCCAGGGCGACTACGCCCGCCTGCACACGCCCACCGGCTCGCACCTCGTGCGCATCCCCCTGGCCACCCTCGAGGAGCAGTGGGCCGACGCGGGATTCGTCCGCATCCACCGATCGACGCTCGTCTCGACCCGCCACATCAGTGAGATCCACACCGACGGGGGGCGCTGCACCGTCATCGTCGACGACACCGAGCTGCAGGTCAGCCGCCGTCACACCCGCCACCTGCGCGGCACCCTCCTCCGACCGCGCACGGGCACGGACGACGGGTGAGCAGCCCGCCGCAGAGGGTGCGCGTCACCCGCACCCGGCGCCCCAACCGACGCGAGGGGCCCCGGACCGTCCGCGACGAGATCGCCGGGCACTCGCACCTCGGCACCGCCTATGTCCGCTCCCTCGTGCGCGCGCAGCTGCAGTTGTCCCTCAGCACGCTGGCCTTCGGCGTCGTGACCCTCGGTGCGCTTCCCCTCCTCTTTGCCCTCGTCCCGGCCACCCGACGAGCCAGCGTCCTCGGCCTGCCCCTGACCTGGCTCGTGCTCGGTGGTCTGGTCTACCCCGGGATCGTGCTGACGGCCCGGTGGTACACGCGCTCGAGCGAACGTCTCGAGGCGGAGTTCAGCGACCTCGTGGGCCGCCGGTGAGCCAGCCGCTCAGCGTCCTGGCGATCGCGCTCGTCTGCTTCACCACGCTCACCCTCGGCGCGCTCGGCCTGCGGCTGGCCAAGGGGACGAGCGACTTCTATGTCGCCGGTCGAGCCGTCACCCCATGGCGCAACGCGAGCGCCATCGGCGGCGAGTACCTGTCGGCCGCGAGCTATCTCGGGGTCGCTGGACTCGTCTACGACCAGGGCATCGACATGCTGTGGATGCCCATCGGCTACACCGTCGGCTACCTCGTGCTGCTCCTCCTCGTCGCCGCCCCGCTGCGCCGCTCGGGCGCCTACACACTCCCCGACTTCGCCGAGTCCCGGCTCGAGTCGCGCTCCCTTCGGCGCGGCTGCGCCCTGCTCGTCGTCGGGATCGGGTGGCTCTACCTGCTGCCCCAGATGCAAGGCGCCGGTCTCGCCCTACGTCACGTGAGCGGGCTGCCCACGTGGGTCGGCGCCACCGTGCTCACGGTGATCGTCGTGCTCAATGTCGCGGCCGGCGGCATGCGCTCGGTCACCCTCGTCCAGTCCGTCCAGTACTGGATCAAGTTGACCGCGATCGCTGTCCCGGCCTTCGTCCTGCTCCTCGTCTGGCACCGGTCAGGCGGGCCCACCCCGCAGGCCGACGCCTCGTGGTGGGAGCCCCTCACGAGCGACGAGCCCACGAGCCGCTCCCTCTTCACCACCTACAGCACCCTGGCCGCCCTGTGCCTCGGGACCATGGGTCTGCCGCACATCGCCGTGCGCTTCTACACCAACCCTGACGGCGTGGCCGCGCGCCGCACCACCGTCTCCGTGCTGGCGCTGCTCAGCATCTTCTACGTCTTCCCACCGATCTACGGATACCTGGGTCGCGCCTACCTGGACCCCAGCGACATCGCCGGCGACGCCAGCCGCACCGTGGTCCTGGCACTGCCGGGAGCGATGCTGCCCGGGATCGACGGTCAGCTGCTCACCGCGCTCGTCGCCGCGGGCGCCTTTGCCGCCTTCCTCGCGACCGCCTCGGGCGTCGCGATGTCCGTGGCCGGAGCCATCGACCAGGACGTCCTGCGGCCACTCACCGCCAAGCTGAGCCGGGGGGACGCCGCTCCGGCCGCCTCCTTCCGTGCCGCTGCGCTCGTGGGGGTGCTCGCCCCCTTCGTCGCGGCATGCACGGCGGAGCCGATCGGGATCTCCTCGGCCGTCGGCCACGCCTTCGCCATCGCGGCCGCCACCTTCGCGCCGCTCCTCATCCTCGGCGTCTGGTGGACCCGGCTGACGGCGAAGGGAGCAGCCGCTGGCGTTGCCGTGGGCGGGCTGAGCACGGTCGCGGCAACGATCATCTCCGTCCTGCACCTCGCACCCGCCGGGTGGCCCGGAGCGCTCGTCGCGGCTCCGACCGCCTGGGCGACCCCACTCGCCTTCGTCGTGACGATCACCGTCTCACTGCTCACGCCGGCATCCCGACCGCGCCGCTGGGCGCGCACGATGACCCGGCTGCACACACCCGAGGACGTGCTCTCCGAGACGGGCTGACTCCGACCCGGGCCGTGACGACCGCTCGTCGCGCCGAGAGTGCCGCTCGTCGTGCTCGAGCGACCCGCACGGCGACGGCACCACCCGCCGACCGCGCAGGACCCGGCAGACCACTCATCGACGACGTGATCCGGGACACCCTGTGGTCTGTCCGGCCATCGATGTCCGGGCCACCCACTACCCGGAGGTGAGCCATGAGCAACGACGCTCAACCGCTCGGCGAGCGCTACATCGCCGTCCAGGAGTCTGAGGAGTTCGGCGATCTGCGCCGCACCTTCCGCGGCTTCGTCTTCCCAGTCACCGCGTTCTTCCTCGCGTGGTACTTCCTGTACGTGCTGCTGTCGATGTTTGCGCACGACTTCATGAGCACCAAGGTCTTCGGCAACATCAACATCGGGGTCCTCCTGGGCCTGGGTCAGTTCGTCACGACCTTCGCCATCACCATCATCTACGTGCGCTGGGCCGGCAGGGTCCTCGACCCCAAGGCCCACGCCGTCTTCGACCAGGTCGGCGCCGTCGGCCCCAAGGAGGACTGACCATGAGCTCCCTCGTCGCCCTCGCCGCGGAAGCCAAGACCGGCTCTCCCGCCCTCAACATCACCATCTTCGTCGTCTTCGTCGTCGTGACGCTGGCGATCGTCATCAAGGTCGCCTCCGGCACCAAGACCGCCAGCCAGATGTACACCGGCGGCGCGGCCTTCTCCGGCCGGCAGAACGGCCTGGCCATCGCCGGTGACTACCTCTCCGCCGCGAGCTTCCTGGGCATCGCGGGTGCCATCGCCCTCCAGGGGTATGACGGCTTCCTCTACTCCATCGGGTTCTTGGTGGCCTGGCTCGTCGCCCTGCTGCTCGTCGCAGAGCTCTTCCGCAACACCGGTCGCTTCACGCTCGCCGACGTGCTCACCTACCGCCTCAAGCAGCGCCCGATGCGCATCGCGACGGCCAGCTCGGTCCTCGCGGTCTCCTTCTTCTACCTGTTGGCCCAGATGGCCGGTGCCGGCGGTCTGGTCTCCCTGCTGCTCGGCGTCGACGGCTCCATGGCGCAGAACCTCGTCATCGCCGTGGTCGGCATCGTCATGGTCGCCTACGTGATGATCGGCGGGATGAAGGGCACGACCTGGGTCCAGATGATCAAGGCCGTCATGCTGATCTTCGCTGTCGCGATCATGACCTTCTGGGTGCTGGGCAAGTTCGGCATGAACCTCTCCGGGGTGATGCAGGCTGCCGTCGACAAGAATCCCGAGGCCGGGGAGAAGCTCCTCGAGCCGGGCCTGAAGTACGGAGAGTCCCTGACGACCAAGATCGACTTCATCTCGCTGTCGCTCGCCCTCGTCCTCGGGACCGCCGGGCTGCCCCACGTGCTGCAGCGCTTCTACACCGTCCCCACGAGCCAGCAGGCCCGCAAGTCGGTCGAGTGGGCCATCTGGCTCATCGGTGGTTTCTACCTCCTGACGCTCGTCATCGGCTACGGCGCCGGTGCCCTCGTCGGCCCGGACGTCATCGCCAACGCCCCCGGCAAGGCCAACGCGGCCGCCCCGCTGCTCGCCTTCGAGCTCGGTGGTTCGTGGCTGCTCGGCATCGTCTCCGGCATCGCCTTCGCGACGATCCTCGCGGTGGTCGCCGGACTGACGATCACGGCCAGCGCCAGCGTTGCCCACGACCTGTACAACCAGGTCTTCAAGAACGGCAAGGCCACCCAGGAGCAGGAGGTCAAGGTCTCGCGCTACGCGGCCCTGGGCACCGGCGTCGTGGCGATCCTCGGCGGCATGCTCGCCAAGGACCAGAACATCGCCTTCCTCGTGGCCCTGGCCTTCGCCGTCGCGGCGAGCGCCAACCTGCCGACCATCCTCTACAGCCTCTTCTGGAAGCGCTTCAACACCCGTGGCGCCCTGTGGTCGATGTACGGCGGTCTCGGGTCGGCGCTCATCCTCATCGCCTTCTCCCCGGTCGTCTCCGGCTCGGAGACCGCGATGATCCCGGGAGCGGACTTCTCGATCTTCCCGCTGGCCAACCCCGGTCTGATCTCCATCCCGCTGGGCTTCTTCCTCGGCTGGCTCGGCTCGGTGACGAGCAAGGAGTTCAACCGCGCGAAGTACGCCGAGATGGAGGTGCGCAGCCTCACCGGTCACGGTGTGGCCGAGGTGATCGAGCACTGATCATCCGCACGACATGACGAAGGGGGAGAGCCGCGGCTCTCCCCCTTCGTCATGTCCTCAGGCGTTGGCCGGGGCCGCGGTACCGGCTCCGCGGCGACGGATCACGGGGTGGTCCTCGCGGGGCGACGACCCGTCCGGCTCCTGCGCGCCCAGCACGGTGAAGCCGTTGTCGGCCAGCATCCTCAGATCGTCCTCGGCAGCCTGGCCCTCTGCCGTGAGGTAGTCACCGAGGAAGATCGAGTTGGCCAGGTGCAGCGCCATCGCCTGGAGGCTGCGCAGGTGCATCTCACGCCCTGCGGCAATGCGGATCTCGGCAGTCGGCGCGACCACGCGCGCCGCGGCGAGGATCCTGATGCAGCGCAGCGGTGACAGCTCCCAGGTCTGCTGCTTGGGGGTGCCGTCGAAGGGGATGAGGAAGTTGATCGGGATTGACTCCGAGCCCAGCTGACGCAGGGCGAGCAGCGCCTCGACGAGCTGCTCGTCGCTCTCCCCGAGCCCCGCGATGAGGCCGCTGCAGGCCGACAGCCCAGCACCCTGTGCCGTGGCGACGGTGCGCACCCGGTCCTCGTAGGTGTGGGTCGTGACGATCGAGTCGTGGTGAGACTCCGCGGTGTTGATGTTGTGGTTGTAGGCATCGACGCCCGCCTCACGCAGCCGCTCGGCCTGCCCGTCCTTGAGCAGCCCGAGGCAGGCGCAGACCTCGACCTGCGGGTGCTCGCCCTTGATGGCGTCGACCATGCCGGCGACCCGGTCGATGTCCCGATCGCTCGGACCGCGACCGCTGGCCACCATGCACACGCGCGTCGCGCCACCGCGCAGGCCCGCCTGGGCCTGGACCAGGGCCTCGTCCGCCGAGAGCCACGTGTAGCGCAGGATCTCGCTCGACGAGCCGAGCGCCTGGGAGCAGTACCCGCAGTCCTCGGGGCAGAGGCCGGACTTGAGGTTGACGAGGTAGTTGACCTTGACCGTCATGCCGAAGTGCTCGCGCCGCAGCCGGGACACCGCGGCGACGAGGTCGATCACCTCGTCGTCCGGTGTGTGCAGGACGGCCAGCGCCTCCTGCTCGGTCGCTGCGGCGCCGGCGAGGATGCGGTCGACGAGGATGCGGTCGACGAGGTCGTGGTGGACGGTCACTTGTGGCTCCTGAATGGCACCGAACGGCGTTCTGCTACTGAACGCCGTTCAGGCTAGAGGGTGCGGGAGGTAGGGTCAAACTTCTTGGCCACCCCCGTCGAAGGCAGCCGTCGTGCCACCCCCGCGCAACCCACGCACCCCACTCACCCGCGAGCAGGTCGTCGACACCGCGCTGTCGATCCTCTCGCGCGTCGGCCTGCCCGATCTCACGATGCGCGCCATCGGCGCCGACCTGGGCGTGCAGCAGAGCGCCCTGTACCACCACTTCGCCAACAAGCAGGCCCTGCTCGGAGCCGTCGCCGACGAGATCCTGGCCCGCGGACCACGCGTGCCACGCAGCGACGCGGGGTGGCAGGAGCAGGTCCGCCTGCACTGTGCAGCCCTCCACGCCGCCGTGACCGGCTACCCCGACGGGGCCGACCTCGTCATGAGCATGTGGGCCTTCGGCATGGGGGCGCAGGCTCCCTTCGACGAGCTGTGCGGTCTGCTGACCGAGGCCGGGCTGCCCGATGACATCGTCCCGACCGCGGCACGCACGCTCCTGCACTTCGTCTACGGACATGCCTACGACGAGCAGTCGCACGCCCATGCGACCCGTTCGGGGATCGCCACACCCCAACGCACGCCGAGCGACTTCGGCATGGGCCTGACGATCGTGGTCACGGGCATCTCGGCCCTGCACACGGCCTGAGCCACGGCGACACGACGAAGGGGGAAGAGCCTCGGCCCTCCCCCCCCTTCGCCTCATGCGCGCTACTTCGTCCAGACGACCGCGCCATCGTCGGAGTAGTCCCCCTCGTAGGGCGCGTACTGCGCCCCCGTGACCTCCTGGCCCGAGGCGACCATGGCCACCTGGCAGGTGGTCTCGGTGTCACCGGGACCGAAGTCCTTGGGGATGGAGTTGCGGTCACACTTCTTGAAGGGCGAGGTGCCGATGAGGATCAGGGTCGACGCCTTGCGACCGTCGGCGAGGATCGGGTCGACATCGTCGAGGATGTCGCCGCCGAGCTCGGTCGAGCTGTCGGTACCCGTCATCTTGTACTGCACGTAGACGGGCGTGTAGTCCTTGTACTTGTCGGCGTCCTTGAGCTTGGCCAGGTCAGCCGAGGAACCCTTGGTGATCTCGGTGACGGTCACCGTCACGGTGGCCCCGTCATCACCCTGCGGGATCGTGGCGGGCTTGCCGATGGCCAGCTCGGTGCCCGGGTCGGTGAGACCGGCAGGCGCGGCGCCCTCGCTGCCCTCACCGTCGGACTCGGACTCCGACGAAGTGGACTCCTCCGTCGGCTCCTCGGTGGCCTCGGTCTCCGACGTCGCGTCCGTCGTGCTCTCGGACGTGCTGTCCGTGCTGGTCGTGGAGCTCGTCGTCGAGCTCGTCGTCTCCGTGTCGGACCCGCCACAGGCGGACAGGCCGAGCGCCGCAACGGCGAGCAGGCCGGCGGCGCTCGTGCGTCGACTGGTCATCGTGGTCATCCCCTCGTGTCATGGGGATGCGGTCCGCCTCCCCTGACCCGGAGCCTATGGGCACGGATCACTGCGACGACATGGGGAGCAGTCCCCGCCGCACAGCCTCGGACCGCAGGGCCGCAGCCGTGTCATCGTCCACGGTCGCGAAGAAGTCACCGACGACGTCCTCGAGGTGGCCCATCGAGCGGGCGGCGAAGAGCACCGGCTGATAGACGGTGATGTCGTAGTTGAGCGTGCCCATGTCAGCGACGTCGAGGTCACGGATCTCCATGTGCGCAAACTCCTGGATCTCGCCGTAGCTCGACAGGATGCCCGCGCCGTATGCCTTGAGGTCCTCCCCCTCGTACATGACGCCGAACTCGATGGAGAACCAGAAGACATCGGCCACGAGCTTCATCGCCTCCTCGCTCTCGAGACGGAGGGAGGCCTGCCCGGCAGCTTCGGTGATGGCGGCGAAGCGAGGACTGGCCAGCTGGTTGGCGTGTCCGATGACCTCGTGGATGATGTCCGGCTCCGGCGTGTAGAGCGGCTGCGATCCATGACGCAGGTACTGCGTGGAGTTGAAGGTGCGGTCACCGAGATCTGCGTAGAAGTCGCGAAGGGGCACCAGCCCCGGCGCACACACATACCGCCATCCGGTGAGAGGCAGCAGCCGCCCGGTGACCTCTGCCAGCTGCGGGACGTGGTCGGTCGGGAGCCCCAGTCGCTCCTTGGCAGTGAGGTACTCGCTGTGGGCGAAGCGGGCGTGCAGCGGAGCGAGCTCGCGGCTCACCCGGCTCCACACGGCGTGCTCCTGCTCGGTGTACTCGATCGTCGGAACCTCCTGGCTCCCTCGACGCCAGGCGAGGGCGGCCCCCGCGATCTCGCCGCGGCGGCGCAGGTACTGCGGGTCCTCCCGCCCGGGATGCGTGTCTGCGAGGTGCACCTCGACGGTGCCGTCCTCGTGCTCGGTCACGGGTGAGTACAGCTGTCCCTCGGTAAACACGTCGACCACCTCCTTGTGGTCAGACAACCGTCCCAGAGTGCGCCGATCAGCACCATGGAACCCGAAAGTACTGATCAGACTGTGCACCGTCAGCAGGGTCGAGGTGACACGACGCTGTGCAGTCTGCGCACGCTCCACGAGACCGCTCGTCGCCCCGCGCCCCACGCCCGGCGACAAAGCGAGACCCCGCCGTTGTGATCCCGTGGCGCTGGGTGAAAGGTGGGGCATGACACACGTTCGCGCGATGGCGCGCGATCACTCGATGAGGAGGACATGTGACGGACTACGCCCCCACCCCCGCGTTCACCGAGCAGGCGGTCGGCAAGGCCGAGCTCTATGACGAGGCCGCCGCTGACCACGAGGCCTTCTGGGCCACCCGGGCCAGGGAGTACGTCACCTGGAGCAAGGACTTCGACACCACGCTCGACTGGAGTGATGCCCCCTTCGCCAAGTGGTTTGTCGGGGGCGAGCTCAACGCCTCCTACAACTGCGTCGACCGGCACGTCGAGGCCGGCAACGGCGACCGCGTGGCGATCCATGCGGTCAGCGCCAACGGCGAAGACCGCGCCATCACCTACTCCGACCTGCTCCGTGAGGTATCCCAGGCAGCCAACGCCATCGAGGCGCTCGGCGTGACGAAGGGGGATCGTGTCGCCATCTACATGCCGATGATCCCCGAGGCCGTCGTCGCGATGCTTGCCTGCGCCCGCATCGGCGCACCCCACTCGGTCGTCTTCGGCGGATTCTCCGCAGACGCGCTCCGAGCACGGATCGAGGACGGCGAGGCCAAGCTCGTCATCACCAGCGACGGGCAGTTCCGCAAGGGCAAGGCCATGCCGCTCAAGGACGCCGTCGACAAGGCGGTCGAGGGCACGACGGCCAGCAAGGTCCTCGTCGTCCAGCGCACCGGGATCGACGTCACGTGGGAGGACGAGCGTGATGTCTGGTGGCACGAGGTTGTCAGCTCGGCCTCCGACCAGCACGAGGCCCAGCCCCACGACAGCGAGCACCCGCTCTTCATCCTCTACACCTCCGGTACCACCGGCAAGCCCAAGGGGATCCTGCACACCACCGGTGGCTACCTGGTGCAAAACGCGTACACCAACGCGGTCGTGCACGACCTGCACCCCGAGTCCGACGTCTACTGGTGCACGGCCGACATCGGCTGGGTGACGGGCCACAGCTACATCGTCTACGGGCCACTGGCCAACGGCGCGACCCAGGTGCTCTTCGAGGGCACCCCGGACAGCCCGCACCAGGGGATCTTCTGGGAGATCGTGGAGAAGTACAAGGTCTCCATCCTCTACACCGCGCCCACGGCGATCCGCACCTTCATGAAGTGGGGAGCGGACATCCCGGCCAAGTTCGACCTGTCCTCGCTGCGGGTCCTCGGCTCGGTCGGCGAACCGATCAACCCGGAGGCCTGGCGCTGGTACCGCGAGCACATCGGTGCAGGCACAGCGCCGATCGTCGACACCTGGTGGCAGACCGAGACGGGAGCCATCATGAACTCTCCCCTGCCCGGTGTCACCGAGCTCGAGCCCGGCAGCTCGCAGAAGCCGATCCCCGGTATCTCTGCCGAGATCCTCGATGACGAGGGCAAGCCCCTGACCGAGCCCGAGCAGGTGGGATATCTCGTCCTCACCAAGCCATGGCCGGCCATGCTCCGTGGGGTGTGGGGAGACCCGGAGCGTTACAAGGACACCTACTGGAGCCGCTTCGGTCCGGAGTACTACTTTGCCGGTGATGGCGCCAAGTACGACGACAAGGGAAACATCTGGATCCTCGGTCGCGTCGATGACGTCATGAACGTCTCGGGGCACCGCCTGTCGACCGCGGAGATCGAGTCCGCTCTCGTCTCGCACCCGCGTGTGGCCGAGGCCGCCGTCGTGGGTGCCACGGACGAGACGACTGGTCAGGCCGTCGTCGCCTTCGTCATCCTGCGCGAGGACGGTGCGGCTGGTGGCTCCACCGGAGACGAGCTCGTCCAGGAGCTGCGCAACCACGTCGGTCAGCAGATCGGGCCAATCGCCAAGCCCCGGTCGATCATGGTGGTCGACGAGCTGCCCAAGACGCGCTCCGGCAAGATCATGCGTCGGTTGCTCAAGGACGTGGCCGAGAACCGCGAGATCGGTGACGTCACCACGCTCGCAGACTCCTCGGTCATGAACTTCATCAAGGACGGCATGAACAAGCCGGCTGAGGACTGACCACCAACAGAACGCAGAAGGGGCCCCACCGAAATCGGTGGGGCCCCTTCTGCGATACATGTGGTGAGGACAGCTCTGGCCTCACGGAAGGGGCACAGCACAATGCCCT
>NZ_BCSS01000023.1 GCF_001570985.1 Janibacter limosus NBRC 16128
CCACTCGCCCCGCGCACTGATGCACTACGACTCATAACAAGAACGTCTGAGAATCCATAACGAGAAGTTATTGCTGCAAAGACCAGCCATCTCTGCAATCTGCGCTGCATCTCGACATCAGAACCCGCCCGAGTCCTTCGCCAGGTTCGAGAACCGCGCGTAGTGCCCCTGGAAGCCGAGCACGATGTCGGCGGTGGGGCCGTTGCGGTGCTTGGCGACGATGACGTCGGCCTCCCCTTCGCGCTCCGAGCCTGGGTCTCGGTCGCGGTGGAGCAGGATCACGATGTCGGCATCCTGCTCGATGGAGCCTGACTCACGAAGGTCGCTCATGGCCGGACGCTTGTCGGTGCGCTGCTCAGGACCACGGTTCAGCTGGCTGATCGCGATGACCGGAACCTGCAACTCCTTGGCCAGCAGCTTCAGCGCACGGGAGAACTCCGAGACCTCCTGCTGGCGGGACTCCACCTTTTTGCCTGAGCTCATCAGCTGCAGGTAGTCGATGACGATGAGCTTGAGGTTGTGCTGCTGCTTCAGCCGCCGTGCCTTGGCGCGGATCTCCATGAGCGACAGGTTGGGCGAGTCGTCGATGTAGAGCGGGCTGTCGCTGATCCGGCCGACGACGCGGGAGAGCTTGCGCCAGTCCGGGTCGCTCATCTTGCCGCGTCGCAGGTGCTGCAGCTGGATGCTCGCCTCCGCCGCGAGGACACGCATGGTGATCTCGCTGCGGCTCATCTCGAGGGAGAAGATCGCGCTCGGCATCTGGTGGTGGATCGCCGCCGCACGGGCGATGTCGACTCCCAGCGTACTTTTTCCCACGGCCGGCCTCGCCGCGATCACGACCATCTGCCCCGGGTGCAAACCGTGCGTCAGCTCATCGAGATCGGTGAAGCCGGTGGGCACACCCGTCATCTCGTCGGTGCGCCCGGCCGCGACCTCGATCTCGGTCATCGTCTCGTTGAGCGTGTCCCACAGGGGCGCGTAGTCCTCGCCGCCGCGCTTCTCCGCGACGCCGTAGACCTCGGCCTGCGCGGAGTTGACGATCTCCTCGACGTCGCCGCCGCCCTGGGCGTAGCCCATCTGGACGATCTTGGTCCCGGCCTCGACGAGCCGGCGCAGCACGGCACGCTCGGCGACGATCTGCGCGTAGTAGCCGGCGTTTGCCGCGGTCGGCACCGACTGGATGAGGTCGTGCAGGTAGGCCTGCCCACCGGCGCGCTGCAGGTTGCCGCGCTTGCTCAGCTCATCCGCGATCGTGATCGCGTCGGCCGGCTCGCCCCGGCTGTAGAGGTCGATGATCGCGTCGAAGATGACCTCGTGCGACGGGCGGTAGAAGTCATGCCCCCGGACCGTCTCGCCGACATCGGCGATCGCGTCCTTGCTCAGGAGCATGCCGCCGAGGACCGACTGCTCGGCGTTGAGGTCCTGGGGCGGGAGGCGATCGGACGGCGGCCCGGACGAGTACGAGCCCGAGCCCCCGTAGCCCGTGTCCATCTCGGTCGTCGTCACGCGTGCCCTCCAGAGTCCTCTGCGACCCCGGCGAAGGGGGGTCCGCACGCCCCCCGCGAAGGAGACGTCTGAGCAGAGTCGCACCCTCCACCGACAACGCCAAACGGGCCTGTGGATAACGGTGTGGACAGCCTGTGGACGACGCGCCATAGCACTGTGCACAGCCAGTGGACAACCCTGTGGATCTCTTGGTCACCTGAGTCGCAGCACCCCCTCTGACCTGCTCAAACGCGCAGTGCCCGATGTGGACGCCAAAAAGCTTTTCCGCAATTCATCCACAGGCCCGACACGCCGCAAATCCTTCGGTGACACGCCCGGAGGACATATTTGCCCCCTTCGCGCAAGTCCCTCAGCCAGTTTTTCCGTAACGGATCCGGGCCCGCTCCTTCGCCTTCTCGGCCTCGACCTCGCGGTCCTTCGGCGGCGCGTTGGTGACGAGGTGCGAGAGCAGGTGCTGGGTCACCTGGGCGATCTCCTCCACCGCCTCGTCGAAGGCCGCCTGGTTGGCCTGGCTCGGCTTGGTCGACCCGCTCACCTTGCGCACGTACTGCAGCGCGGCGGCGCGGACCTCGTCGCTCGTGGCCGGGGGCTCGAAGTTGTGCAGCTGTCGGATGTTTCGGCACATGCGGCCAGTCTCCTCCCGACCACCGACGGGCGGCACCCCCTTCGCCCGTCAAAAAGCCATTTGGTCACTGTCGGCGCTCTGACGGACCATGGAGCACATGCCCTCCCCCGCGGCCGTGCCGCACCCCGTGACCACGCCTGCCCAGACGACCCTGGTCCTGCGCGTGCTCACCGTCGCCACCTTCGTCGTGATCCTCAACGAGACGATCATGAACAACGCGATCCCGCGCCTCATGGACGAGTTCCACGTCCCCGAGACCACGGCCCAGTGGCTGACCACCGCCTTCATGCTCACGATGGCCGTCGTCATCCCGATGACCGGGTGGATCATGCGGCGGCTGGCCACGCGGCGCACCTTTGCCCTCGCGATGGGCCTGTTCACCGTGGGCACGACGATCGCCGCCGCGGCGCCCACCTTCGAGGTCCTCGTGGCCGCCCGGGTGGTCCAAGCCGCCGGTACCGCCATCATGATCCCGCTGCTCATGACCACGCTCATGGACCTCGTCCCCGTCGCGGACCGCGGTCGCACGATGGGCAATGTCTCCCTCGTCATCGCCGTCGCCCCCGCCATGGGGCCCGCCGTCTCCGGGATCCTGCTCGAGCTCGGGACCTGGCGGCTGATCTTCATCGCGGTCCTGCCCATCGCAGCCATCGCTCTCTGGCTCGGTCTGCGTCACCTCCCCGACGTCGGTGAGCGCGGGGACAGCCGCCTCGACATCCTCAGCGTCGCGCTGGCCACCGTCGGCTTCGGCGGTCTCGTCTACGGACTCTCCGGCCTCGGCGGTGGCCACGGAGGCACCGGTGAGCCCGCTCCCGAGCCCGTCGTCGACCCGGCCCTGGCCGCGGGCGTCGCCGCCATCGCACTCATCGCCTTCGTCCTGCGACAGCTCGCGCTCGCCCGCCACGGCGACCCGCTGATGGACCTGCGCGCCTTCACCCACCGCAGCTTCACCGGCGCCTTCGTCACCATGTGCCTCGGGTTCGCCGCGCTCATCAGCTCGGTCATCCTGCTGCCGATCCACCTGCAGCGCGGGCTGGGGCTGACCACCCTCGAGACCGGTCTGCTCCTCATCCCCGGCGGCCTGGCGATGGGACTGCTCGGGCCGACCATCGGACGCCTCTACGACCGGATCGGCGCCCGCCCCCTCGTGGTCCCCGGCGCGGTCGGCATGACCCTCACGCTCGGGCTCTTCACGGTCCTCGTGCCGCACGTCGGCCAGTGGACGATCCTGGTCCTGCACGTCCTGCTCAGCCTGTCGCTGGCACTGCTCTTCACCCCGCTCTTCACGGCCGGACTCGGGTCGCTGCCGAGCTCCCTCTACGCCCACGGGTCGGCGCTGCTGGGCTCCTCCCAGCAGGTCTTCGGCGCCGCCGGCACCGCCACGAGCATCGCCGTCATGTCCCTCGTCGCCGGCTCGGACCCCACCGTCGCCGAGCGTGCCTCCGGCGTGCAGGTCGCCTTCGGCATGCTCACCGTCCTCGCCGCGATCGCCGTCGTCACCTGCCTGATGGTCACGACGCCGAGGGATGACCCGACGGCCGAGGGCGTGGCAGCCGACGACCGGCCGCTCGACGACGTACCCGCGTCGTAGTCACCACTGGCCGGGCACGAGCGAGGGGGTCCGCCGCAGGATGCTGGTCAGGCCTGCCGTGGCCGCGAGCAGCACCAGCGACAGCGCCACGACCCCCGGCCAGTGCCCGTGCGTCCACGCCAGGCCCGCGATCGTGCCGAAGACCGCGGAGCCCAGGTAGTACGTGAAGAGGTAGAGCGACGCCGCCTGGCTCGCGCTCGCGCCGCCGGCGTGCGCCCGCACCGGCACCCAGCCGCTCGCGATGCCGTGCACGGCGAAGAACCCGATGACGACGAGCGCCAGCCCGATGACGAGGGTGACGAGGTGGTCGGGGATCGTGACGAGCACCCCGACGGCTGCGATCCCCGCCCCCACCGGAGCGACCGTCCGGCGACCGTGCCGGTCGGCGAGCCGGCCGAACCATGCCGAGCTGATCGTCCCCAGCGGGTAGACGAGGAAGACCAGGCTCGCCAGCCCGAGCCCGAGGTGGAAGGGCGCCTCGGTGAGGCGAAACCCGACCATGTTGAAGGGGGCCTGCATCGCCCCGAGGACGCAGCCGCCGATGGCGTAGAGCGCCAGCAGCCCCCGGTCGGTGAGCGCCTTCCTCGTCGTGGCCAGCAGCGCCCGCGGGTTGCCGGGGACCGCGACGAAGCCCCGCGACGGCGGCAGCCACACCCGTACGACCCCCGCACACACGAGGCCGAGTGCGACCGTCGCCCCGATCCCCCACCGCCAGCCGCCGACCTCCGCGCCCGCACCGGCGAGCAGCCGGCTGAACATCGCCCCGAAGGCGGTGCCACCGACATAGAGCCCGGACGCACTGGCCTGGCTGGAGCGGTGCAGCTCCTCGCGCAGGTAGGCCGTGGCGACGGCGGGCAGACCGGCGAGGACGAAGCCGGAAGCGAAGCGCAGCACAAGGAGCGAGGTCCAGGTCGGGGCGAGCGCGGACGCCAGTCCGACGAGCACTGACGCCAGGAGTGACAGGTGGATCAGCCGGGTGCGTCCGACGACGTCCGACAGCGGGCCTGCGATGAGCAGCCCGCAGCCCAGCCCGAGGGTGGTCAGCGAGATCGTCAGCGTCGCGCTCTCGCTCGAGACGCCGAAGTGCCGGGTGAAGTCCGGCAGCAGCGCCTGCGTCGAGTAGAGGAGGACAAAGGTGGCCGTCCCCGCGGCGAAGAGCGACCAGACGACCCGGCGGTACTCCGGCGTCCCCGGCAGGTACCCCTCGTGCACCGCGTCCGCCGCCGTCACGGTGTGGACCGGGGTCGCAGCCGGGCCGGGATGTTGTGCCGGGTGACGAGCTGCACCCCGGAGGGCGTGGAGGTCGCTGCGCCGGGGAGGAGCCCGTGGTGCTGGAGGACCGCGCGGACCGCCGAGCCGGCGTCCTCCCGCAGGTCGTGGTCGAGCACGACGTCGAGCGCCCCGGTGCGCAGCAGCTCGAGGTTGTCCGCGTCGAGGTCGTGACCGACGTGGACGAAGGGGGTGACCCCCTTCGCCCGCAGCGCAGCGATGATCGCCCGGTTGGCTCCACCGACGGAGTAGACGCCGACCGGTCCGGTGAGGCCCTCCAACGCGGCCCCGACCACGGCCCGGGTCGAGGCGTCGAGCCCGTCGGCGTCGGTGACCCGGCGCACCGTCAGGCCCGGTGCGTCGCAGGCCAGCTGCTCGACGAAGGACTCCACGCGGGTGCGTTCCCCGACGAAGCTGGACCGGCTGAGCGTCACCAGCACCGTGCCGTGATCCGTTGCGCCCCACCGGTGCACGACGTCTGCAGCCGTGCGGCCGGCGGACCGGTGGTCGGGCCCGGCGTAGGCGATGCGTCGCGAGCCGGTGACGTCCGTGACGATCGTGACCGACGGGATCCCGCGCTCGGCGAGGTCGTCGATCGCGGCGACCACGCGGGGATCGTCGGGGACCTTCAGCAGCGCACCGTGGCTGGTCCGCCCCCTTCGCCCGATGCCGTCGAGGACGGTGACGACGTCATCGACGGTGCCCGACTCCCGCAGGTGGTAACGGGCGCGCACGGCCGCGGGCCGCAGCCCGGTGAGCTGCGACTCGAGCGCCTCGCGGACCGCACCGGAAAATCTGTCGGGCGCCTGCATGACCACGTCGAGCACGAGCGAGCGGGCGCCCAGGCGCAGGGCGCTCGTCTGGCGGTCCAGCTCGGCGACCGCCTGCTCGACGGCCCGCACCGCCCGTGGGCTGGCCCCGGCACGTCCGTGGAGGACACGGTCGACGGTCGCCGCGGACAGGCCGGCCTGCTCGGCGACGTCGCTGATCCGGTGGCTGCGCACTCAGGGCCGCCGCAGCCGGTCCACCCGGTCGCGGTGGGCGATCGCGGCGACGAGCAGGGTCTGGCCGATGACGTACGTGAGCATCACCCACACCCCGTGCAGCGGCAGCTCGAGGTCGGCGAAGGCGCGGACCGCGATGAGCGCATCGGAGATGACGAAGACGATCGCTCCGAGCGTGGCGACCCGGTCCAGTCCGGTCGCCAGGACCGCCATCGTCATGATCGCGATCCCGTAGAGCGCGACCTGCCACATGAACCCGCTGCCCAGGGTCACGACGACGAGCAAGGCCGCCAGCGCGATGGCGTACGGCGCGATGAGGACGGGCCGGGTGCGCGCGATGCTGCTCTCGACGAAGGGGTACAGCGCCGCCACGTAGGCGAGCTGCGCCAGCAGGAAGGCCCCGAGCATGAGCATGAAGCCGAGCTCGCTGCCGTCCTCCACGAAGCGCGGGACCGTGTCGCCGAGCCAGGACAGGACGAGGGCCACCACCGTCAGGCGCACGAGGAGCGAGTGGGGTCGCGGCGTCGTGGTGACGAGGAACCACCCGAGGAGCGGCATGAGCAGCACCTGGGTGACATCGGCGAGGACCCCGCCCGGCGCCGTGGCCTGGGCGCCGAGGTGGATCAGGGTGACCACGGCGAGGGCGGCGAGGGCGGGCATGGCTCGAGAGTAGTCAGAGGCGCCCACTAGGGTCGGTGGATGACACTCCTCGACACCCCCCTCGCCCGACTCGACGGCACCCCCGGCACCCTGCGCGACCTCACCGGCGGCAAGCCCGCCCTGCTGGTCAACGTCGCGAGCAAGTGCGGCCTGACCCCGCAGTACACCGCGCTGGAGGCGCTGCACGAGCAGCACCCGGACCTCGCGGTCGTCGGCCTGCCGTGCAACCAGTTCGGCGGGCAGGAGCCGGGGACCTCCGAGGAGATCGCCGAGTTCTGCTCCGCGACCTACGGCGTCGCCTTCCCGATGAGCGAAAAGATCGAGGTCAACGGCCCCGGTCGCCACGCGCTCTACGAGGGCCTCGTCGACACCCAGGACGAGGGCGGCGAGAGCGGCGACATCCGGTGGAACTTCGAGAAGTTCGTCATCGACGCCGACGGCAAGCCGGTCGCCCGGTTCAGCCCGCAGGTGGCTCCGGACGACGACCGCGTGGTCGCCGCCCTTCGCTCCGTCCTTGCCTGATCGGGTGAGCGTGACCGACGAGCCCGTCGAGCGGATCGACGGGGGTGACCGCTCGTGCGCGCGGCTGCTCATCCTGCTGCGCGCCCGCGTCGCGGAGCTCGCCGAGGGATCGGTCGTGCACCTGAGCACGACCGACCCGGTCGCCCCGATCGACCTGCCGGCCTGGTGCCGGATCACCGGCCACACCTATCTCGGGGTCGCCGAGCCGGGACCGCCACCGGTCTACGGGGTGCGGGTGACCGCGACCCCCGTGGCGACGCGCCCGGACCGGCCGTGGCACCCGGTGACCTGACGTCACGTCCTGGTTTCGGCGATCGCGCAGCCGCGCGAACCCTCCGTGAGGGCTGACGAGTCGGTCAGATCCTTTGACGTGCTGCTTGGACATAGGAAGGTCGGCGCAGCAGCGCCACCGTCCGGTACTGAGTCAGCCCCCGGGGCGGCCCATCCACAGGGTTGTACGGGCCCACGCGTGTCGCGTCACCATCGATGGTCAGGCCGCCGAAGGTGCGCCACTGTCCTCCGGGCCTCGACCACGACAGTGCCCATGTCGCGGAGCCCGCATCGGATGGCCGCAGGCGCAGCATCACTGGACCGGTGCTCGTGGCCATCGGAACCAAGGTCGAACATGTGCCGACGGACACGCGCGGCAGCAGCAGGTGGCGACTGATGCGCCCGCTGCCGGTGGCGGCGAACAGGAGGTCCCCTCCGGATGGTCCTTCGATGCGTACCGCGACACCCTCGATGTCAGGCATCCCATCCGACAGGCCGATGGCGCGACTGTGCCGCACCACACACGTCCACGTGCCCTGCTGATCACACACGGGGACACCAACCGGCTCAGCCGCATCCTCGGCCACCGACCACGTGGCCCGGAGCACCTCCCCCTTGGGATGCAACGGTCTGGCTCCGCCCCGTCCGTAAATCCTGTTGATCACCACCGACAGCAGACGGCCGCCCAGCTCGGCGCCGCCGTCGCGGATCTCAACCAGGTTCGTCATTCGTCCAGATTAGAGCCATGTGTTGCCGTCCGACAGTCCAGACGGGACCGCCCGCCAACGGCTCCCTGGTGCGCCAACAGCAGTGGTTCGTCAGGCCAGCAGCGCTGGTACGGACTGCACGGCGGTGAAGGCGGCGATGGCGAGCACGAGGACCGCGGCATCGGTGAGGGGCATGGCGATCTCCTGGACCAGGTGGTGTGCGTGTCGGCTGGGTTGTCGTTGGCCAGCAGGGCATCGATGCCTGCGACCCGTCCGCGCCAGACGTCCTCGAGCTCGGTGAGCATCGCGCCGACCGCTCGCACGGCCTCGACGTCTCCGCTCGCCAGGGACTCGCGTCCACTGCGGCGCTTGGTGATCAGCCCTGCCCGCTCGAGCGCCGCCACGTGCTTCTGCACGGCGGCGAAGCTCATCGGGTGGTGCGCGGCCAGGGCAGACACCGAGTGCTCGCCCGCCAGGACCCGGCGCAGGATGTCGCGTCTGGTGCTGTCGGCGAGCGCGTGGAAGAAGGCGTCTGCTCGGTCCTCGTCACTCGATGTCATGAGACCACCTGCAACCAACTGGTTGTAGGTGGTCCATGGTTCGGGGCAACGGGATTCTCGGGTCACCCGAGAATCCATGGGTGAGCAAGAGTTTCAAACCCTTGCTCAGGCGAGGTCTATCGGGTCACCCGAGAATCCTGGGAACCAGCGGCCCGCCAGTTGAGGTATCGCTGCTCGGGGATGCTCTGGGTCCGGCTCGCCGCGAGCAGGTAGGCCTCGGCGGCCTCTTCCCGGCGCCCCGCCCGCTCCAGCAGGTGCGCCCGGACGGCATGGACACGGTGGCCCCGCGCGAGGACCGGGTCGTCGAGGAGCGGCTCCAGGGCCGCCAGACCGGCAGGAGCACCCTGCGCCATCCCCACGGCCGCAGCGAGATTGAGCTCGACCATCGGCGACGGGGCGATGCGCGCAAGCATCCGGTACAGCACCTCGATCTGCGGCCAGTCGGTCTCGCGGGCGGTGGCGGCCTCCCCGTGGACGGCAGCAATGGCGGCCTGCAGCTGGAAGGGACCGACCGCTCCTCGCGGAAGCGACTCCTCCACCAACCGGACCCCGCGGGCGATCGCGCCGTGGTCCCAGCGCGTCCGGTCCTGCTCGTCGAGGGGGATGAGGTCGCCGGCGGCGTCCTGCCGAGCGGCGGTCCGGGCGTGGTCGATGAGCAGCAGGGCGAGCAGGCCCGCGGTCTCCGGGTCGCGGGGCAGCGCCCGGTGCAGCCGCTCGGCCAGGCGCAGTGCCTCGCGCTGCAGGTCGGTGTCGACGAGCCGGTCGCCGGCCGCGGTCGTGTGACCGGCGGTGAAGACGAGATAGACGACGTGCCGGACCGCGTGCAGCCGCGCCACCGCGTCCTCCTGCGTCGGCGGGGCGAAGGGAGCGCCGCTGCCCCTGATCGTCGCCTTGGCCCGACTGATCCGCTGCGCCATCGTCGCCTCGGGCACGAGGAAGCAGGCCGCGACCTGCGCGGTCGTCAGGCCGGCGACGGCGCGCAGGGTGAGCGCCACGCGGGAGGCATCACTCAGGTCCGGGTGGGCGCAGAGCATGCACATGCGCAGCGTGTCGTCGTCTGCCGGCACTCCCGACGCTCCCAGCACTGCCGGTCCATCGAGCAAAGCTGCGGCAGAGCGGGACTCGTCCTCCTCCCTTCGCTCCCGGGAGATGGTGGTGCGGTGGCTGTCGATGAGCCGGCGGGAGGCGACGCGGACCAGCCACGCCCTGGGGTCGTCCGGTGTCCCGTCGACGGGCCACTGCTGAGAGGCGGCGAGCAGCGCCTCCTGGACCGCGTCCTCGCAGGCCCCGAAGTCGCCGCTGCGCCGCACGAGCGCGGCGAGGACGTCGGCGGTGTGCTCCCGCCAGACGTCCTCACCGGGCGTCACTGCTCGTCGCCACCCGGCCACATCGTCGGACGCAGCTCGATCGTCTCGCCGGGGCCGGCGAAGTGGAAGGCGATCTCCTCGGCCCGTTCGCGGCTGGCGACGTCGATGAGGAAGAACCCGGCGAACTGCTCCTTGGTCTCCGCGTAGGGGCCGTCGGAGGCGATCGGGTCGCCGTCGGCCCAGCGGAAGAGCGTGGAGCTGCGCGGGTCGCCGAGGGCCTCACCACCGACGAGCTCGCCGTTCTCCTGCAGCTGCGTGAGCACCTGGTCGAAGTGCGCGTTCATGTCGTCGCGCTGCTCCTGCGGCAGGGCCTGGTGCTCGGCGACGAAGTCACCGGTGGGGTGGCCCCAGGGCTGGGGGGTGGAGTGGATGAGGATGACGAACTTCACGAGGTGCCTCCTGCCGCCGGCGGCGGTGTCGGTGATCGGCCATGACACCCCCGAGGTCGGAGCCGATGAGGCGTCCTCGACATCCTGCCTGCTCAGCCCTCCACGAGCTCGGCGAAGACGACGACATTGTCGAGGTGCCGCCGCGCGGTGCCGTCGTAGGTCCCGCCGCAGGTGATGATCCGCAGCTCAGGGCCCACGGTCGCGCCGTAGACGTCGACGCGGGGGAAGTCCGCCTTCGGGTACTTGCGCACGTCCGTGACCTCGAAGGTCGCCGTGCTCCCGTCCGCGCGGTCCACCTCGACCAGATCCTCCGTCTTCGTCGCCCCCAGCTCGAAGAAGACGGAGGGATCGTGGCCGGATCCGGTCACGTGGCCCTCGAGGACCGCCGGTCCGACCTCACCCGGCGTGGGTGAGCCGTCGTACCAAGCGACCTCGTCGTACCGCTCGCCCGACGGGACCATGAGCTGTCCCTGACCGTCCAGACCGAGTCCGTGGACGGGCGAGTCCACGTCGATCCCGGGCAGGCGCACCGCGGTCGGCCTCGACCTCGCGAGCGGCTCCGCCGTGGTGGACGAAGGGGGCGCTGCCGGCGTTGTCGTGGGGGCGCTCGTGGTCGTGGCGCCGCTCGAGCCGGAGCTGCTGCTCGAGCTCGAGCTGGCCACGGGTGTGGGTGGAGCCGGGACCTGGTGGGTGGCTGCCCACCCGACGGTCCCGGCTCCGGCCAGGAGCAGGCCGGCAGACGCCACCACGACTGCTGTGCGGCGGCGGCGTCCGCCGGCCTGCTCGGTCGTCATCTCGATCAGCGGTTGGTCTTGATGCGACGGGTGGCGGCGAAGCCGACACCACCCAGGCCCAGCGCGAGAGCGCCGAGGGCGAAGCCGCCCGCGTACTCCGTGCCGGCCGTGTCAGAGCCACCGGTCTCGACGCCGCCGTGCGGCATGTTCATCTGGGCGACGTTGAGCTCACCGCAGGCGGCCGGGTTGGTGGCCTCGGCGGGCAGCTTCGGGTCCAGGTCCGACTTGGCGGCTCCGTCGTACTTGCCGGAGCCGTCGTGGTCGACGCCGTGGACGACGACGACGCCGTCACCCGCGGCGATCTGCTTGGCGACCGCTGCATCGACGGTGACCGTGCGGGAGTAGTTGTAGGACCCCTCGCTCGGGAAGTTCGCGACGTCCAGGGCGTGGTCCATCCCGGTCATCCCGCCCGTCTTGGTCAGGGAGACCGCGACGGCGCCGTACTGGGCCGCTCCGTCGGTGGTCGTCAGGGCCCCGTCGGCGCCGGTGCCCTTCTGGCCGTTCGCCGGGCAGGTGTTGGTCCCGCCGATGTGGATGTGCTGCGCGTGCGGGGCGCCGGCGAGCAGGCCCTTCATGTCGAGCTTGATCTCGACCTGATTGCCCGTGACCTTGGCCCACGCGGTGCCCGAGGCGCCGGAGTCGTTGAGCTGGGACAGGCTGGCCGTCAGCTCGCCGCCCTCGTGCCCGTGGGCACTGGCGGGGCTCGCGAGCAGGGGCAGACCGACCAGGGCGGCGGTCGCGGCGATGGTGGCGAGTCGTGAGGTGCGCATTGGAAGTCCTCCTGTTGCCCGGCGACCAGGTGCCGCCTCGGTGGGGCATGAGGGAGTTCGGACCCGCTGCCGATCCGGATTGGACCGTGGGGAAGAAAGTTTTGCGCCTCCTCGTTTCACCGACGATGACCGCCGACGCCACCACCCAGACCGCTCGCCTGATCGACCTCGGGGTCCCGGCCCTGGCCGGGCTCACCGATGCCGCCTTTGCCGAGCTCGTCCCCGACGCCCCGGAGGGGAACGGCGTGCTGGTCGTCCACCCTTCGCTCGTGGCGGCAGCGGACCTGGCCCCGCTGCTCGCGCTGGGTGACACGGCCGGCTTCGTCGTCGAGGACCTGACGGATCTGGCCGACTTCGTGCCGATCGACGGCGAGGTCCTCCCCGACGCTCCGCTCTACTGGGTCACCGACCTCCAGCGCGGCGACGAGATGGCCAACTGGTCTCCCGACGAGGCACTGCCCGCGATCCGCGAGCGCGACCGCCACCCGCTCACCGTGAGCGAAGGGATCAGCTGGCTGCTCCAGGAGCCGGAGCGGCTCGAGCGCAACCGGTGCTTCATGACGATCGCCTCCCGCAAGCCCAAGGCGAAGGGGGCGGGGCTCGACTCGCGCACCCCTGCCCTGTGGATCAGCAACGGCACCGGTCGCGACGGGGCTGCGCGCAAGGGGGCGCCCAAGGTCGGCTGGTGCTGGGCAGGCAACCGGCACACCTGGCTGGGCTTCGCCTCGGCGGCCACTCGCGACGCTGGCTGAGGCGCGCAGGCCGTCCACGGCCGAAGCCTCGAAGCCGCCGTGGCTTCGAGGCTCCTCGATGGCGCTCGTCGCACCTCAGCCAGCGTTGGCGCAGTTCCCCGCGACGCAGCTCAGCCAGCGACCCGGGCCGCGTTGGCCACGATCGCGTCGTGCAGCCACTGCGCGGCGCCGGGCTCGATGTCCTCGTAGTGCGCGGTGAAGCGCGGGTCCGACAGGTACATCTGCGCCAGGCACACCTGGAACTCGTGGTCGCAGTCGTAGAACCGCGCGATGCTCGCCCGGTGCCGCTCGGCAAGGACAGCCGCGGCCTCGCCGTCGACCGGCTCCCCGGCACGCACCGCCGCCCCGAGGTCCGACTCGAAGCCCTCGGTCTCGGCCTTGACCTGCGCCCACTGCGCCGGGGTCATGTCCTTGGTGCGCTGCTGGGACTGCGCCCACTTGTCGGTGTCGCCCCAGCGCTCCTGCGCCTCGGCCTGGTACTCCTCGTTGTAGCCGTCGCCGAAGAGCTCCTTGAGGTCTTCCGCTGTCGCGGGCTGGTTGTCCATCTCTGCCTCCAGTCGTCGATCGATCGCTGCCACGAGGTCAGACATCTCCGCCAACCTCGTCGTGACCAGATCGCGCTGCCGCCGCAGGTGCTCGACGACGTCGGCGCCGTCGAGCAGCTCACCGATCTCCTCGAGGGAGAAGCCCAACCGTCGGTAGACGACGATCGTGCTCAGCCGCTCCAGGTCACCACCGGTGTAGAGCCGGTAGCCCGCACGGGTGCGCTCGCTCGGGTGCAGCAGCCCGACCTCGTCGTAGTGGTGCAGCGTCCGCACCGTCACGCCGAAGGTCTCGGCCGCCTGTCCCACCGTGAGTGCCTCCATGAGGCCAGTCTGCGACAGCTGCGCGATCTCGGTCATGGCACGAGCGTGCTGCCTCACGTCGCGTGAGGGTCAAGCCGCGCGGGCGAGGCGAGCGTGGTGGCGTCGCAACCTCGAGTGACGGCCAGACGTCCGCGGATACCTCCCAGGGCGAGCTGACCAGCAAGATCGCCACTGATGCACCGCCGGAGGACGTGGTCTGGGCTGCGCCCGGACGCGCCGGCCGGCTGGAAGGCCTTGGAGGCCGAGGTGGGCCTGAGGTCTTTTTGAGGTGATCTCGACCTCGACTCGACCCCACGGACAGTGGAGGCTGGGGGCATGACACCGACGTCCACCCCCTTCGCCCGGCTGCGGCAGGCTGACTGCCACGTGGAGGACCTGCGCGATCTCCTCGCGACCCAGGACGACCCGGAGCTCGCCTTCGCCGACCGCGTCGAGCAGCGGGTCCCGATCTACGACGCGGCGCGTCTGCGCGAGGCGATCGCGACCGACGAGGGTTGTGCCGCCGTCGAGTCCGAGCTGGCCCGCGTGCTCGCCGACGGGCCGGGGATCTTCGTCATGACCGGCGCCCTCCCCCACCGGGTGATCGACCGCGTGACCGCGGCCTTCGAGGAGATCATCACGACCGAGCGGGCGCAGGGGGGCGAGGTCGGCGACCACTTCGCCGCCGGTGGCGTCAACGACCGCATCTGGAATGCGCTGGAGAAGCTCGCGGTCGCGCACCCCGAGGACTTCGTCGACTACTACGCCGACGACCTCGTCGCCCTCGCCGCGCGCGCCTGGCTCGGCCCCGGCTACCAGGTGACGAGTCAGGTCAACGTCGTCAACCCCGGCGGCGTCGGGCAGACCGTGCACCGCGACTACCACCTCGGCTTCACCTCGCCCGAGGTCACCGAGCGCTACCCGCGGCACGTGCACGCGCTGTCGCCCGTGCTCACCCTCCAGGGCGCGATCGCCCACTGCGACATGCCGATCGAGACCGGCCCGACCCTCTACCTGCCCCACTCGCAGAAGTACTCGCACGGCTACCTCGCCTACTGGCTCCCGGAGTTCCAGGACTACTTCACCGAGCACCACGTGCAGCTGCCGCTGGCGAAGGGGGATGCCGTCTTCTTCAACCCCGCCCTCTTCCACGCGGCCGGGTCCAACACCACGAGCGATGTGCGCCGGATGGCCAACCTCCTGCAGATCAGCTCCGCCTTCGGCCGGGCCATGGAGTCGGTCGACCGGGAGCGGATCGTCACCGCGATCTACCCGGCGCTCCTGTCCCGCAAGGCTGCCGGCGTCGATGTCGACCACGCGGTGGCGGCGAGCGCGGAGGGCTACGCCTTCCCGACCAACCTCGACCTGGACCAGCCGGTCGACGGGATGTCACCCCCTTCGCAGGCCGACATCGTCCGCGAGGCCCTCGCCGAGGGCGCCGCGCCGGCGGACCTCGCCACCCGCCTGGCCGCCCACTCCACCCGCCGCACCACCCAGGAGATCTGATGCAGGAGCTGCTCACCGACAAGGTCGTCGTCATCGTCGGCGGCACCTCCGGACTGGGCGCCGGCATCGCCGCCGCTGCCGTCCGCGAAGGAGCCACCGTCGTCGTCACGGGCCGCCGCCCCGGGCCCGGGGAGACCCTCGTCGACGAGCTCGGCGAGTCCGTCAGCGCCGTCACGGGGGATGTGTCCGACCCCGAGCAGGCGAAGGGGGTCGTGGCGGCGGCCATCGAGCGGCACGGCCGCATCGACTGCCTCGTCAACTGCGCCGGCCTCACCGACCGCGGGTCGATCCTCGACACGACGCCCGAGCTCTTCGACCGGCAGGTCGCGACCAACCTGCGCGGTCCCTTCTTCACCATGCAGGCCGCGATCGCGGACATGACCTCCCGCGGCGAGCCCGGCACGATCGTCAACATCTCGAGCATCAGCGCGCGGGGCGGGCAGCCCTTCCTGGCGCCCTATGTCGCCGCCAAGGCCGGCCTGATGGGTCTGACCAAGAACGTCGCCCACGCCCACAAGCACGACCGGATCCGGGTCAACGCCCTCAACATCGGGTGGACCGAGACCTCTGGCGAGGACGCGACCCAGCGACGCTGGCACGGCGCTGGCGACGACTGGGTGGAGCAGGCCAACGCGCGCCTGCCCATGGGCAAGCTCGGGCAGGTCGACGAGATCGCGGACGCGGTCGTCTTCCTGCTCTCGGACCGCAGCGGCGTCGTCACCGGCTCCGTCATCGACTGGGACCAGCAGGTCATCGGAGGGCAGGACTGAGATGCGCATCGGACTCATCGGACTCGGGCGCATCGGCGCCTTCCACGCCACGACCCTCGCCGGCCTCGAGCATGTCGAGGAGCTCGTCGTCACCGACCCCGTGGCGGCGGCCGTCGAGGGCGTGACCGGACGCATCGGCAAGGCCCGCGCCGTCGCCGACCCGCCCGCCCTGCTCGCCGACGGACTCGACGGCGTCGTCATCGCCGCGGCCACCAACGCGCACGCCGACCTGATCCGCGCTGCCGTGGCGGCGGGGATCCCCACCCTCTGCGAGAAGCCCGTCGCCGGGACCCTCGCCGAGGCCCTGGCGATCGAGTCGACCGTCGCCGGCAGCGATGTCCCGGTGCAGATCGGCTACCCGCGGCGCTTTGACCCCGCCTTCGTCGCCGCACGCGACGCCGTGCGCTCGGGCTCGCTCGGGCGGATCACCACGGTGCGCTCGACGACCCTCGACCCGGCTCCCCCGCCGGCCGCCTACCTCGCCGTGAGCGGCGGGGTCTTCCGCGACTGCTCCGTCCACGACTTCGACGCCGTGCGCTGGGTGACCGGCCAGGAGGTGGTCGAGGTCTACGCCACCGGCGCGGTCGACCCGGACGCCCCGCACGACATGTACGCCGCGCACGGCGACCACTCCACTGTCTCGGCGCTGCTCACCCTCTCCGACGGGACGATCGGCGTCGTGTCCAACACCCGCACCAACGGTCGCGGCTACGACGTGCGGCTCGAGGTGCACGGGGTCAACGACGCGGTGGCCGCGGGCCTGGACGAGGGGCTCCCCCTGCGATCCACGCAGCCGGGCATCTCCTGGCCGAGCGGGCCAGCCCACAAGTTCTTCATGGACCGTCTCGCCGAGGCCTTCCGGATCGAGCTGGGCGTCTTCACCCAGGTCGCCGCCGGCGAGGTCGACAACCCGTGCACCGTCGCCGACGCGATGGGCACGGCCTGGACCGCAGAGGCCGCGACCCTCTCGGCCGCGGAGCACCGGCCGGTGACGCTCGAGGAGGTCAGGGCCGGGAGGGCCCTGACCTCCTAGAGCGTCTCGCAGCGGACGTGGTGGAGCGAACGGATGAGGTCCTCGTCCCTGATGTGGATGGTGAGGTCCTCGGTCTCCGGGTAGGCGCACACGTACTCCACGGCCGCGTCAAAGGTGGCATCCTCCGTGTCGGGAGTCTGGATGTTGACCTCCAACGGGATGGTCTCACCGTCGTACCCGAGACCCTGTGACACGTCGCGGGCGCCCAGCTCCGCCCCCGCCGGGTTCTCCCCTGCCCACGCGAGCCACTGCTCGAGCTCCGTCCGGTCGGCACCACACTCGTGCTCGGCCACGCGGTCGTATCCGAAGTCCTCGTTGGACTCGTACGACACGGCCGCAAGGGACACCTCGGCTCCTGGCGGGGACGCAGCACACTGGAGATCGAGCAGATCGAGCACCTCGGACGCAGGCAGTTCAGCGTCGGTGCCACGCAGTCGGATCGAGGAGCGCAGGTCCACCTCGGAGGCCTGCTCGGCATGAGCCGACACCGAGAGCAGCTCGACGGGCCGGTCGTCGATCCCCTCGTCCACGTGGGGGAACCGCGTGGTCGTCAGCTCGGGTTCGACGGATGTCACGAACTCCTGCTGAGCCGTCTCCTCGGCGTTGGTCAGCCGGGCCTCCTGCCACGTGAACACCGCCCACCACACGAGAAACCCCACGATCATGATCATGACGACGCCCCCTGTCATGGCGAAGATGTGCTTGATCCACCCAGGGGTGAGCCGTTCCTCCTCCTCGCGGTCCTTGACCGTGCGGATGCGCACGTCGAGCGCGTCGGCCAGCTCCTCGAGGGCACTTTTGTGCCACTGGAGGGTCGGCAGCCCGACGAAGCGCTCACCCTCGGTGGTGACGATGAAGGTCATGGTGGCGCTGTCAGCACCGAGTCCGTTGCCCCGGTCGACGGTGCCACGGACAATCTCGGCCACTTGGTCGCGCGGGAGGCGCTGCCGGAACCCGGCTCGACTGACGACCAGCTCGTCGCGCGTCAGCGTGATCGACGAGAGCCCGTAGATGACGTAGTAGGCGATGCTGACGGCGAACGCGGCCACGAGCACCACTCCGGTCCTCACCAGCGTGGATGACGTGTCACCGTCGCCGTTCCGGAGTCCGTACGCGGTCGAGGTGCCGACGAGGACCAGCATGAGTGGCCAGTTCTGGGCAATGGTGCGAACACCCAGTCGCAGGCCACCCTGACCCGCTGTGACGGTGAGGGTGGCGGGCTGGGTCCGGGCGTGCTGGTCCATCGTCTCCCTGAAGTGAGTGACGGACCTCCGCCGGGACCGCCCCGGACACGATATCCGCGCCGGCGATTGGTCGCCCTCGACGGCACGCATCCGCTTGGGCCCCGGCCACCTGGTGCAACCCCTCTACGAGTTCGCGGACCCAGGGGCCAGGACGGAGGCGGAGGACGTGCGGAGGGCCAAGCGGGGGGCCACGAGGTGCTCGCGCGCCGGACGATCGGGATCGGCGATCCGCTCGACCAGGAGGTCCGCGGTGAGCTCGCCGACGGCACGCGGCTGGATGTCGACGCTCGTCAGCCCCACCCACCGCATCCGGGCGATGCTGCTGTCGTCGAAGCCGACGAAGGACACGTCGCCCGGCACCGCCAGGCCTGCGTCGGTCGCCGCGGCCATCGCACCCACACAGACCAGGTCGTTGACGGTGAAGACTGCGGTCGGCGGGTCGGACGCGAAGAGCGCTGCACCGCAGGCGATCCCGTCCTCCTGCGTGATGTCCGCCGAGACGACCTGGATGTGCTCGGCCAGCCCCGCGGCCCGCATCGCCTCCTCGTAGCCCGCCCGCCGCTGGCGGAAGACCTCGGCGTCCGGCCCCGCGATGTGGGCGATGCGCTCGTGGCCGAGGCCGACGAGGTGCTCGACGGCCAGACGCGCCCCCTCGGCATCGTCCTCGGCGACGACGTCGACCGTGGGCAGGGTGAGGTCGCGCATGCCGGCGATGACCGTGGGCAGACGCTGCGCCGCGTCGCGGATCGAGTCGGTCACCGGCATCGTCCCCGCGAGCACGAGCCCGTCGACCCGCATGTCGACGAAGGCGTGGAGCAGCCGGTCGTCGAGCTCCCGGTCGAGCCGTCCGTCCGCGACGAAGGCATGCAGGTCGTGCTCGGCCAGCCGCTCACCCAGGCCCTCGAGGAAGTCGACGAACCACGGCTGACGCAGGTCGTTGACGAGCACCCCGATGGTCCGGGTCCGGCGCGCGCCGAGGCTCTGCGCGGCGGCGTTGGGCCGGTAGCCGAGCTCGGCGATGGCCGCCTCGACGGCCGCCCGGGCCTCGGGTGAGACGCGCGAGGAGCCTTGCAGCACACGGGAGACGGACGACTTGGAGACCCCGGCGCGCTCGGCGACGGTGCGCAGGGTGACCGGGTAGTCGCTCCCGCCCGGACTCACGTGATGGCTGCCTTGAGGATCGAGCGAAGGGGGACGCCCGGGTCCGTCAGCTGCGCCGGGTCGAGCGGCACGGCGGCGGCGATGAGCTTCTCCGCGACGCGGATGTCCTTGGCGACGCTCGCGCCCGGGCCGACGGCGGCCGCGTGGACGAGCCGGTCCTGTGCGTCGAGGCCCAGGTGCAGGAGGACTCCGTCGTCGCGGTGGCGCAGCACCGAGCGCTGCCCAGTGCCGGGCAGCCCTGCGACAGAAAGCATCTGGTCGTACTGATCGGACCAGAACCACGGGACGGCAGCGTGCGGCTCCCCCTGACCGAGCATCGACGCAGCGGCCGTCACCGCCTGGTCGTGGGCATTGCGCCACGACTCCAGACGCACCCGGCCGCCGGAGCGGGCGTCGGGGAAGGAGGCGCAGTCCCCCGCAGCGAAGACCCTCGGGTCGGAGGTGCGCAGCGCGGCGTCGACGACGATCCCGTCGTCGACGACCAGACCTGCTGCTTCGGCGAGCAGGGTCGTCGGCGTCGCCCCGACCCCGGCGACGACCGCGTCGACGACGAGCTCCTCCCCGTCGGAGAGGGTCGCGTACAGCCTGCCGCCGTCGCGCCGCAGACCCGTCACCGTCGTCGCCACCCGGAGGGAGACACCGTGCGCGTCGTGCAGGGCGCTCACCTGCGCCGCCACCTCCTCGGGCACGATCCGCCCGAGCACCCTCGGGCCTGCCTCGACGACCGTGACGTCCATGCCCCGCTCACGCGCGCCCGCGGCGATCTCCAGGCCGATGAACCCGGCACCGACGACGAGCAGGTGCCCCTCGGGGCGCAGCAGCGCACGCAGTGCCTCGGCATCCTCGTGGGTGCGCAGGTACGTGACCTCGTCGAGCTCGAGCCGCCGCGGGTCGGAGCCGAGGGCGAGGAGGAGGCGGTCCCACGGGACGACCTCCCCGGCGTCCTGCGGACCGGCGCTCGTCGTGACGGTGCCGGCAGCCAGGTCGATGTGTGTGACCTCCACGCCCAGCCGCAGGTCGATGTCGGCCTCGGCGAGCTGCTCGGGTGTCCACGGGTGGACGAGAGCCATCTCGTCGACGGCCAATGCCCCTTTCGACAGCGGTGGTCGCTCGTAGGCGTGCACGGACTCCCGCCCGATGAGGGTGATCTCACCGCCGAATCCCTTGTCGCGCAGCGCCATCGCAGCGTGGGTGCCGCACTCGCCCGCTCCGACGACGACGATCCGTCGCACGTCTGGCGGGAGGTCAGCCGAGGTCGACATGGACCTGCCCGTCCTCGACCTTGACCGGGTAGGTGCGCAGGTCGACGGTCGCCGGGGCGCCCACCGCCTTGCCGTCGGTGATGCGGAAGCGCCCGTTGTGCTTCGGGCACTCGATGATGCCGTCCATGACGAGACCATCGCACAGCAGCATCCGCTCGTGCGTGCAGTGCCCGTCGCTGGCGTGGAAGCCTCCGTCCTCGTCCCGGTAGACGGCGATGTCCCGGCCGTCGACGCTCACGCCGATGACGTCCTCCTCCTCGACGTCGTCGATCTCGCAGACCCTGGTCCAGCTCATGGGTGCCCCTCTCAGGCCGCGGTCGCGGCGGTCGTCGTGGTCGTCGTCGTCGGTGGCAGCAGGCCGTCGACCGGGCCGTGGAAGGGAGCGGCCGTCGCGGGCAGCTCCCTGCGCACGAAGTAGGAGGGGTCGCGCAGCTGCCGCAGCACCGCCGGGACGATCTCGCGGTAGGCGGCGACCAGGCCCGGGTAGGGCTCCGGGAGGTCGTGCCTCATCTCCTCGTGCAGCTCGGGCAGCCGGTGGTACGGGACCATCGGAAACATGTGGTGCTCGATGTGGAAGTTCATGTTCCAGTAGAGGAATCGGTTGACCGGGCCCATGAGGACCGTGCGGGTGTTGAGCCGGTGGTCGATGACATTTTCGCCCATGCCCGCGTGCTGCGTCAGTCCGTAGACGACGTGCATGAAGCACCCGTAGACGCGCGGTCCCCCGATGAGCACGAGCGGCAGCCACGAGGTCGTGACCACAGCGAGCGCGATGACCGCGCCGTAGACGGCCAGCCAGATCCGCGCGGTGCGCACTGCCGATGCGTGCTCCTGCGCGGGGACGTACTCGCGCTCGTCCCGGGAGAAGCGCCCCACGGACAGCCGCAGCGTCGTGACCACGGCCTGCGGGACGTCGACGAGTCCAACGAGGTTGAGCAGGATCCGCCCCAGCCGCGCCGGGCGCATGGCGACGATCTCGGGGTCACGTCCGACGACGAGGGTGTCGCTGTGGTGGCGGGCGTGCGAGTAGCGCCAGGTGACGGGGTTGCGCATCATGAAGAAGCACGCGATCTGGTAGACCGCGTGGTCCATCCAGCGCGTCCTGAAGGCGGTGCCGTGGCCGGCCTCGTGCCACCGCGAGTCACTGGCGGACCCGTAGAGCACGCCGTAGACGAGGGCGAAGGGGACGACCCACCACGATCCCCATGTCACGACGATCCCGGCGCCGCTCAGCAGGATCAGACCCAGCCAGATGATGGTGTCGCGGATCGCGGGCCCGTCGGAGCGGCGCATCAGCTCCTTCATCCGCTTGCGCGGGATGTCGGTGCGGTACCAGTCGGCGGCGCTCAGACCGTTGGCCACGGCGAAGTCAGTCGCCTCGCCCTCGAGCGCGTACCAGGAGAGTCGATCGCGGGTCGTCATGTCGGCTCCTTTGCCGTGAACATCCGGTGTGGGACCGGTCCCAAAAGTGTGGCGCGAGGACGGTGATGGCGTCAATCCCCCTTCGCTCGCCGCTCCCTGCCCCCTCCCCTGATCGCCGGTGGAGGTATACGCGCGGACGAAAGCTCCGCGAGCCCCCTTCCACCGCGAAGGGGGGTCCCCCGGGTGGAAGCCGGCGCGCCGAAGAAACCTCTGCGCGTATACCTCCACCCGCGGGACGGGGCAGGGAGCAGGACGGGACAGGGATCAGGTCGCGGGGAGGACCTCGATCCGGCCCAGCTCCTGGGTGCAGCGGGTCAGGGCGACGTAGAGCCCATTGAGCCCGCGCGGCTCCGCGGCGACACCGTCCGGGTCGACGAGCAGGGTGGCGTCCCACTCCAGCCCCTTGGCCTGGGTCGCGGTCATGACGGTGGCCCGTGAGCCCAGCGCGGCCGCCAGTGACTCGACCCGGGCCACGGGCGCGATGACGCCCACGGAGCCGCCCGCCCAGCGATCGACGAGTGCCGCGTGCTCACGCCGCGCGATGTCAACCAGCTCGTCCTGGTCCACGCTCAGGAGCCACGGGTCGATGCCGCTGCTGCGGACCGCCCTCGGTGGCTGGTTGGTGCTTCCAGCAGCCTCGAGGACCGGTCCCGTGAGCTCCATGACCTCACGCGGGGTGCGGTAGCAGATCGTCAGGTCCGCCTGCCGCCACCGGTCGGTGAGGACCTCTCCGACCGCGCCCTCCCACGTGCTGTGGTCGTGCGGCGCCTCGGTCTGGTCGATGTCGCCCACGGCCGTGATCGAGTATGCGGGGCAGCGTCGAGCGACCATCTGCCACTCCATCGCCGACAGCTCCTGCGCCTCGTCGACGACGACATGGCCGTAGATCCAGTCGCGTTGTGCCGCAGCCCGGTCCGCGAGGAACTCCCCCTGCTGACGGCGGCTCCCCTCCTCCCCGAGGAGGTCGGTCATCGCGTCGAGCAGGGCGATGTCGCTGGGGGCCAGCCCGGCTGGCTCGGCGGCCACGAGGTCGCGCTCGGCGTCCGTCAGGTCGGGTGCCAGCTCGGCGAGCGCAGCGGGGTCCGACAGCAGTCCCCGCAGCTCCGTGGCCGGGTCCCGGTCCGGCCACCACTGACGCACCCGGTCCGCGAGCCCGGGGTCGGCCTCGATCCGGGCGCGCAGCTCCTCGACCTCGGCGTCACTCAGCTCACCGTCGACGGCGCCGCCCGACGCCTGGGTGCGCACGCCGCGGTCGTCCCTCCTGGCCAAGCCGGCGTCGACCGTGGCGAGGATGTCCTCCAGCCCCTCCTCGGTCGCCTCCAGCAGCTCGACGACCCGATCGGCGACGAGATCGGTGAGGACGTCGACGAGGTGCTCGACGAAGAACCGCCGTGCAGGGTGGTACCCGCGGCCCGACAGCGCATTGCGCTGCAGGCGCTCGATGGTCGCCCGCGGCACGGTGTAGTCCTCGCCGTCCCACCGCACGGTCAGGTCCGAAGGGGGCGGCACCAGCCCCGCGGCCCGTCGCCCCAGTGCCCCCTGCCAGAGGGCCCGTCCCTTGATCTCGGCGAGGCGACGCTCCTCGCTGCGCCCCGGCCGGACTCCCGGGACGAGGGTCTCGCAGGTCGCCGAGACCACCGCGGTCTCGCCGAGAGCCGGCAGGACCTGGCCGATGTAGTCGAGGAACCTCTCCGACGGGCCCAGGACGAGCACGCCGGCTCGGGCCAGCTGGGGGTGGGCGAAGAGCAGGTAGGCCACCCGGTGCAGCGCGACGACGGTCTTGCCGGTGCCCGGACCGCCCTGCACGACGAGGGCACCGCGGGCATCGGCGCGCACGATGTCGTCCTGCTCCCGCTGCAGGGTGGCGACCGCGGTCCCCATGTGGCCGGTGCGGCGCTCGTCGAGAGCGGCCAGTAGTGCGCCCTCACCCACGAGCTCGCCGTGGGCCGACCCGTCGAGGGCTTCGTCATCCACCCCGACGACCAACGGGCCCTCCGTGCGGATGTGTCGGCGACGCGACATCCCTTGCGGCGCAACGGCGGTGGCGGTGTAAAAGGGACGGGAGGCATTGGCCCGCCAGTCGACGACGAGCGGGTCCGCGTCGTCGTCCTGGGCAGGCACACCGACCCGGCCGATGCGCAGGACGCTGCCGTCCTGCCCGTCGAGCCGCCCGAAGACCAGCCCCTGCTCCGCCTGCTCGAGCTCGGCCCGACGGGCGCGTGCCGCACGCAGGGCGGTCGCGGCGACCGAGTCCTGCGTGGCGCTGCGCTCCAGCCGCCGCGTCAGCTCGCTCATCAGGGTCGTGCGGCGCTCGTGCGCCGCGTCGAGGGCTTCCTGCTCCTCGCGGAGCGCGTCATGAGCGGTCGTCTGCTCGGTCTCGCGTGCGGCCACGTCTCTCCCGGTGCTCTGGTGCGGCTTCGTCCAACGCACCGTCGGGCCGCTTCTGTTCCCACGGGTCGGGACGGGCCCTCCCTTCGCCCCTCCGTGGCTGCGAGACTGGAGGCAGACACCGACGTCACCCAGGAGGACCCCGTGAGCAGCATCCCGCCCGAGGACATCGAGACCCAGGGCCACGCCGGCCTGCTCATCGGATCGCTGTGGAGCCCGCCGAGCGACCCGACATGGGTGGCGGTCATCGCCCACGGCTACGGCGAGCACATCGGGCGCTACCAGTGGGTGGCCGACCGGCTCACCTCCGACGGCGCCGTCGTCTACGCGCACGACCACATCGGGCACGGACGCAGCGAGGGTGAGCGGGTGTTCATCGAGGACTTCGAGCCGGTGGTCGACGACCTGCACCTGCTCGTGCAGCGCGCGCACGACGAGAACCCCGGACTGCCCGTCGTGCTGATCGGCCACTCGATGGGCGGGATGATCGCGGCGCGCTACACCCAGCGCCATCCCGAGCTCCTCACCGCGACCGTGCTCTCGGGCCCGGTCCTGGGCACCTGGGAGCCGACGGCCCTCGCGGAGCTCGACGAGATCCCGCCGACCCCGATCGACGTGACGACGCTCAGCCGGGACCCGGATGTGGGGGCGGCCTACGAGCAGGACGAGCTCGTCTGGCACGGCGACTTCGCGCGCCCGACCCTGCGCGCCCTGAAGGCCGAGCTCGAGACCATCACCCTCGGCGGGCACCTGACCGTCCCGACCATCTGGCTGCACGGCGAGGACGACCAGCTCGTCCCCATCAGCCCCAGCTCGGAGGGCTGGGCCCACATCGCCCCCGTCGATGCCCTCTCGAAGCGCTATCCCGGCGCCCGCCATGAGATCTTCAACGAGACCAACCGCGAAGAGGTCCTCGACGACGTGCTTGCCTTCGTGCACCAGCACATCTAGGCGAAGGGGTCCCCCTTCGTCCCGGACGCAGGGGGACCAGCCGTCAGTCGTTCTCCGGGAACCCCAGGTTGAGCCCGCCGTGGCTCGGGTCGAGCCAGCGTTGGGTGACCGCCTTGGTCCGGGTGAAGAAGTGCACGCCCTCGATGCCGTGGGCGTGGGTGTCACCGAAGAGCGAGTTCTTCCACCCGCCGAAGGAGTAGTAGGCCATCGGCGTGGGGATCGGCACGTTGATGCCGACCATGCCGACCTCGACCTCGTGCTGGAAGCGCCGTGCGGCACCGCCGTCGTTGGTGAAGATCGTCGTGCCGTTGCCGTACGGGTTGTCGTTGATCAGCTGCAGACCCTCGTCGTAGGAGTCGATCCGCACGACGCACAGGACGGGTCCGAAGATCTCGTCGGTGTAGATCGACATGTCGGGCGTGACCTTGTCGAAAAGCGTGGGCTGGAGGAAGAACCCCGCGCCCAGGTCCGCGGCGCCATCGCGCCCGTCGATGACGAGCTCGGCGCCGGAGGCAACCCCCTGCTCGACATAGCCGGTCACCTTGTCCAGGTGCACCCTGGTGACGAGCGGGCCCATGTCGGACTCGCCCATCCCGTCCCCGGTGCGCAGGGTCTTGGTCCGCTCGACGATCTTGGCGACGAGGTCGTCAGCGATCGACTCGGTCGCGAGCACGACGGAGATCGCCATGCACCGCTCCCCCGCGGCCCCGTATCCGGCCGAGACCGCCGCGTCGGCAGCCAGGTCGAGATCGGCGTCGGGCAGGACGAGCATGTGGTTCTTGGCACCTCCGAGGGCCTGGACGCGCTTGCCGCCCGCGACACCGCGCTCGTAGACGTACCGGGCGATCGGGGTCGAGCCGACGAAGGAGATCGCCTTGACGTCCGGGTGGTCCAGCAGCGCGTCGACGGCCTCCTTGTCGCCGTGCACGACATTCATCACGCCGTCGGGCAGGCCAGCCTCGCGCCACAGGTCGGCGATGAGGTTGACCGCGGTCGGGTCCTTCTCGCTCGGCTTGATGACGACGGCGTTGCCGGTGGCGACGGCCATCGGGACGAACCACAGCGGCACCATCGCCGGGAAGTTGAAGGGAGAGATGACGCCGACGACGCCCAGCGGCTGGAGGATCGAGTAGGCGTCGATGCTGGTCGACACATTCTCGGAGAAGCCGCCCTTGAGCAGGTGCGGGATCCCGCAGGCGAACTCGACGACCTCCTGACCGCGGGAGATCTCGGCCTTGGCGTCGTCATAGGTCTTGCCGTGCTCCGCGGTGATCGCGAGCGCGATCTCGTCCTTGCGCTCCTCGAGGAGCTGGCGGAAGGCGAAGAGGATGCGCACCCGGCGTGCCAGGGAGACATTGCCCCAGTCCGCGGCGGCCGTCTTGGCCAGGGCGACGACCTCGCCGACGGTCGCGCTGCTCGCCAGGTCGAGGACGCCGGTGACCTCGCCCGTGGCGGGGTTGAAGACCTCGGAGGTGCGCTCGCTCTCCCCCTCCCACGGCGAGTGGCCGACCAGGTGGGTGATGCGGGTGGGGGTGCTCATGCGTGCCTCCTCAGGCTCATTTGTAAGGACATACTAACAACTACGCGAAGGGGGCGGAACCCCCTTCGTCCCGGCCCCGGCGCATCTGCCGAGGCAGATGCGGTCAGGGGGACTCTGCGAGGACGACGTCGACGGGCTGGCCGCTGGCCAGCGACTCCATCCCGGAGGTGCACACGACGGTCGAGGCATAGCCGTCCCAGCTCGTGGGCCCGGTGACCTCACCGCGCCGGGTCGCGTCGATCCAGGCCTGCACCTCGATGTCGTAGGCCCGCTCGAAGCGCACGCGGTAGTCGGGCACGATCGGCCCGCCCCACGCCCCGTCGCCGCCTGCCGGGTCGGCGACCGTCGTGTAGACCTCGCCCCACGGGCGACCGATGATCGCGCTGCCGGACTCCCCGACCGCCTCGCAGCGCACCTCGTACCCGGTGCGGCTGTTGACGAAGACCTCGTTGGTGACGACCGCGCCCGAGGCCATCCGGAAGATCGTCACCTGCGGGTCGACGACGCCCTCGAGCGCGTGCGACGTCGGGGCCGGGCTGATCACCTGGATCGAGACGATCTCCTCGCCGAGCAGCCACCGCGCACAGTCGACCTCGTGGACGAGGCTGTCGCGCACGATCATCTCGGAGCGGAAGTCGGGGTTGGGCACGCTCTTGTTGCGGTGGGTCTGGTGGAGGAGGAGCGTGCGCCCCATCCGACCGGAGTCGATGAGGTCGTGCAGCCGCATGTACTCCGGGTCGAAGCGCCGCATGAAGCCCACCTGGACCAGTGGCCGACCCGCCGCCCGCTCGGCCTCGATGACCCGCAGCGAGGACTCGCTGTCCATCGTCAGCGGCTTCTCGCAGAGCACGTGCTTGCCCCGCTCGATGCACGTGAGCAGCTGTTCCTCGTGGACCGAGCCGGGCGAGGCGAGCAGGACCGCGTCGACGTCGTCGGCAGCGATGAGGTCGAGCGGGTCGTCGTGGACCGTGACCCCACCGAGCTCGTCGGCGAGCGCGCGCGCCCGCTCACCGTCCGGGTCGGCGATCGCGGTGAGGGTGGCGCCCGCGGTGCGAGCCGCGAGACGCCGGGCGTGGTCGGCCCCCATGAGACCGACACCGACGACACCGACCCGCAGCGGAGGGGACGTCACACCTCTCCCTTCGTCGTCGCGTCATCGTCGGTGCCATGGCTCTGGACTCGCGGCTTGCCCGGGCCGGCCAGCTCGATCTCGGGGTTGTCCGGATCGACGGTCTTGCCGGGATCCACGCCGCCCAGCTCGTGCTGGAGGTCGGCGAGCTCCTGGCCGCCGGCCATCTCCGCGGTCAGCTCGTCGAGCGTCAGCTCGTGACGGTCCGCATCGAGGGTGAGTCGCCCGAGCTTGAGGATGACGAAGTGGTTGCCGACGAGGTAGGCGTGGTGCGGGTTGTGGGTGATGAACACGACCCCGAGCCCGGCGTCGCGGGCCTTGGCGATGTACTTCAGCACCACGCCCGACTGCTTGACGCCCAAGGCGGCCGTCGGTTCGTCGAGGATGATGACCTTGGCGCCGAAGTAGATGGCGCGGGCGATCGCGATGCACTGCTTCTGCCCACCGGACAGGCCACCGACCGGGCGGTCGAGGTCGCCGATCTGGATGCCCATCTTCTGCAGCTCCTCGTCCGCGATGGTCTTCATCCGCTTCGCGTCGAGGAAGAGACCCGAGCGGATCTCGTTGCCCATGAAGAAGTTGCGCCACACCGACATCAGCGGTGCCAGCGCCAGATCCTGGTAGACGGTCGCGATCCCCAGTGCCTGCGCGGCGCGCGGCGAGGCGAGGTTGCGCTTGACGCCGTTGACCTCGAAGGTCCCCGAGGTGTGCTCGTGCAGGCCGGCCATGATCTTGATGAGCGTCGACTTGCCGGCGCCGTTGTCGCCGAGCACGCACGTGACCTCGCCGGGATAGACCTCGAGGTTGACCCCGCGCAGCGCGTGGACATTGCCGTAGGACTTGCCGACGTCCTGCATGACGACGAGCGGCTTGACGCCCGCCGGCCTCCCCTGGAGGGTCTGGGTGCTCATCGCGCGTCCGCCTTCTTCTTCACGTAGAGGTTGACCAAGGTGGCGAGCAGGAGCATCACGCCGAGGAAGGTGTAGAACCAGTCGACGTTCCAGCCCGCGTAGTTGATGCCCATGCGGGTCATCCCGAAGATCAGTGCACCGAGCGCGCCACCGACGACCGAGCCGTAGCCACCGGTCAGCAGACAGCCACCGACGACCGCGGCGATGATGTAGATGAACTCGTTGCCGACGCCCTCACCGGACTGCATGACGGAGTACGAGAAGAGCAGGTGCATGCCGAGCATCCACGCGCAGAAGCCCACGGTGACGAAGAGTCCGATCTTGACCGCCTTGACGGGGACACCCACGGCGCGCGCCGCGTCGGCGTCGCCCCCCACGGCGAAGATCCAGTTGCCGACCCGGGTGCGGGTGAGCACCAGCGCCGCGATGACGACGAGCACGATCCAGTAGACGACGAGCGCCTTGATCGTCACGGAGCCGATCGAGGCCTCCCATGCGAAGACCTTCTGCGCCGACGCGAAGCCGTCCATGTCCGTGATGGTCGGGGTGGACACCGTCCCACCGACCAGGCGCGTCACCGCGAGGTTGGCCCCCTGCAGGACGAAGAAGGTGCCCAGGGTGACGAGGAAGCTCGGCAGTCCGGTGCGCATCAGCAACCAGCCGTTGAAGGCACCGATGCCCAGCGAGATGATCAGCGCCACGAGGACGCCGATCCAGACGTTGACGCCGAAGTTCCACGCGGTGAGCGCGGCGACGATGCCCGAGCTCGTGGCGGCGACACCGGTCGACAGGTCGAACTCGCCGCCCACCATGAGGAGGGAGACCCCGACCGCCATGATCCCGATCGACGCTGCCGCGTAGAGGATCGTGCCGGTGTTGCCGAGACTGCGGAAGGAGGGTGCGACGGCCAGGAAGAGTGCAGCCACGGCGAGGGCGCCGATGAGCGCCCCGATCTCGGGGCGGGCGAAGAGCACGCCCACCTTTCCCTTGACGACCACGCGGTCGTCGGTCTCTCCGGCCGGTGGGGCCGTGGCGGTCGGGGTACTCATCACTTGCTCTGCTCGATCAGGATGTCGACGTTCTTGTCGTCGATGAAGGCCGGGCCGGTGTAGACGGGCTGTCCGCCGCCGGTCGAGGCGCCCTTGTTGACGCGCAGCCAGAGGGCGTCGACGGCCTGGTAGCCCTGGACATAGGGCTGCTGGTCAACGGCCCACTCGATCTTGCCGTCCTTGATCGCCTTGAGCGCGTCGTCGTTGAGGTCGAAGGTCGCGAGCTTGGCCTTGCTGCTGGCCTCACCGATGGACTTGGTCGCGACCATCGCCAGCGGAGCACCGAGGGTGACGACATTGGTGATGTCCTTGTCCTCCTGCAGCTTCGCGGTCAGTGTCGACTGGACGTTGGCGCTGTCGGTGCCCTTGACGTAGACCTTCTCGGTGTTCTTGAACGTGTTGGCCACACCCTTGCAGCGGGCCTCGAGACCGACGTGGCCCTGCTCGTGGATGACGCAGAGGACCTTGCCGGCCTTCTCCTCGGTGAGGCGCTCACCCGCGGCCTCGCCGGCGAGGGTCTCGTCCTGGCCGAAGTAGGACAGGATGCCCATCTCCTTCCAGTCATCCATGCCGGCGTTGAGGGCGACGACGGGGATGTCGGCGCCGACGGCCTTCTCCACATTGCCCTTCATCGCGTCCGGCTTGGCGAGGGTCACCGCGATGCCGTCGACCTTCTTGTCGACGGCCTGCTGCACGAGTGTCGACTGCCGCGCACCATCCGGGTCAGCCGTGTACTCGAGCTTGATGTTGTCCTTCTTGGCGGCGTCCTCGGCTCCCGCACGCACCTGGTCCCAGAAGGTGTCACCGGGCGCAGCGTGGGTGATGAGGGCGACCGTCATCTCGGGGGTGTCGGCCTTGCCGCCGGCGGCGTCTCCACCGGTGTCCTCCTGCTTGCCCCCGGAGGAGGAGCAGGCGGCCAGGGCGAGCGCGGCCACGGCCGAGGTGGCGACGACGCCGACGCGTGAAATACGGGACATGGTTTTGCCTTTCTCATATCCACCGCTCCGTTGCGGGGGAAGGGGGTCGAGGCCCGGGTGGGCACCGGATTCAGTTGTGAGTCTGCTCGTTCGTGCCGTCGCTCCGCGGGAGATCCGCCGGGTCGAGATGCGAACGTTGTCCGGCCTTGTGGCGCTCGTACTCCACGCGCGCCTCTCGGGTGCTGTCGAGATCGCTGACCTCGCTGACCGGCACGTCCCACCAGCTGGCGGAGTCCGGGCCGTGCACCAGCGGGTCCGTCTCGACGTGGATGACGACCGGCCCGCCATCGGCGGGGGCAGCCTTGGCCTGCGCGATCGCCTCCTCCAGCCCGGCCCGGTCGTGCACCTCGAGGACATGGCAGCCGAGCGAGCGGGCGTTGGCGGCCAGGTCGACCGGGAGGACCTCGCCGTCCAGTCGCCCCGTCGCGTCGCTGCGACCGCGATAGGCGGTGCCGAAGCGCTGGCTGCCGAGGGACTGCGAGAGCGAGCCGATGGAGTGGAAGCCGTGGTTCTGCACGAGCACGACGATGACCTTGGTCCGCTCCTGCACCGCGGTGACCAGCTCGGTCGGCATCATCAGGTAGCCACCGTCACCGACCATCGCGAAGACCTCACGGGTCGGGTCGGCCCAGCGGACCCCGATCGACGCCGGGACCTCGTAGCCCATGCAGGAGTAGCCGTACTCGACGTGGTACCCGCGCCGGTCACGCACCCGCCAGGTCTTGTGCAGGTCGCCGGGCATCGAGCCGGCGGCGCAGAGCACGACATCGCGCGGGTCGCTGAGCTCGTTGACGAGCCCAAGGACGGCGCCCTGGGTGAGCAGCCCGTCGGCGAGTGCGTCGGTGACCTGCGGCGAGGGGTGGTGGGCCGCCTCGACCTGCGCGTCCCAGTCCGCCCACAGTCGGGCCTGCTCCTCGCGATAGCCGTCGTCGACCGACCAGCCGGCGAGCGCACCGGTCAGGGCCGTGATCGCCTCACGCGCGTCGCCGGCGACGGTCAGACCGGAGTGCTTGACCGCGTCGAAGGAGGCGATGTTGAGGTTGACGAAGCGCACCCCCGCGGCAGCGAAGGCCGTCCGGGAGGCAGTCGTGAAGTCCTGGTAGCGCGTGCCGATGCCGATGACGACATCGGCCTGCGCCGCAACGGCGTTGGCGGCAGTGGTCCCGGTCGAGCCGACCGCACCGAGGAGCTGGGGGTGGCCGTGCAGGAGCGAGCCCTTGCCTGCTTGGGTCTCACCGACAGGGATGCCGGTCGCGGCGCTCAGGGCAGCGAGGGCGTCCTCGGCCTGCGAGTAGTGCACGCCGCCACCGGCAATGATCATCGGCCGCCGGGACGAGCGGATGATCTGCGCGGCCTGCTCGATCCGCGACGGCTCGGCCGGGGGCCGGGCCACGTGGTGGGTGCGCTCGGCGAAGAGCTCGAGCGGCCAGTCGTACGACTCGGCCTGGACATCCTGCGGGAGCGAGATCGTCACCGCGCCGGTCTCGGCGGGGTCGGTGAGCACGCGCATCGCCGACAGCAGGATGCTCGGCAGCTGCTCGGGTCGACGCACCTCGTCGTAGAAGCGCGACAGCGGACGGAAGGCATCGTTGACCGTGAGGTCACCGCCGTGCGGTTGCTCCAGCTCCTGCAGCAGCGGGCCGGCCGAGCGGGTGGCGAAGATCGAGCTCGGCAGGAGCAGCACCGGGATCCGGTTGATCGTCGCGAGCGCGGCTCCGGTGAGCATGTTGGTGCTGCCGGGGCCGACCGACGCGGTGCACGCCCAGGTCTGCAGCCGGTCCTTCTGCTTCGCGTAGGCGACGGCGGTGTGCACCATCGCCTGCTCGTTGCGGGCCAGGACATAGGGCAGCTCGGTGCCGGCGAGCTCGGCCTGCAGCAGCGCCTGCCCGACGCCGGCGACATTGCCGTGGCCGAAGATGCCGAGCACCCCGGCGAAGAGCCGCTGCCGCTCGCCGTCGCGCTCGCTCCACTGGGCACCCAGGAAGCGCACGAGCGCCTGGGCGACGGTGAGTCGGACGGTGGTCATGAGATGCTCCCGGTTCCTGAGGTGCGAGCGCCAGCGAGCCTCGAAGGGCCGATCGGTAGTCGCGGATCCACGGCCTGGCCGGTCCAGCTCGCCCGGACCTGCCCGTGCGCGGGGTCGTCGCAGATGAGCCAGGCCCGCTCGGGTCCCGGGCCGGCCATGACGTTGAGGTAGTAGAGGTCGGCGTCGGGTGCGGCCATCGCCGGGCCGTGCCAGCCGTGCGGGACGAGGACGGTGTCGCCCGTGGCGACCTCGACGAGCACGTCGATGTCACGGCCCTCGGCGCCGTAGACCTGCTGGTAGCCGACCGGCTGACGGCCGTCCTCGCGGTCGGTGCCGCGGGTGAGCGGTGCCCGTCCGGCAGCAGCATCGCCGACGGACTGGGTCTCGAAGTAGTAGATCTCCTCGAGCTCGCTCTCCTCTCCGGGCCGGTCGGTGTCGTGCTTGTGCGGCGGGTAGGAGGACCAGCCCCCGGCGGGGGTGATGACCTCGCAGGCGAGGATCTGCTCGGCGGCGGTCAGGGTGTCGGGCATGCCGAAGCCGCGCACCTCACGGCTGCACGTGCCGGCCCCCCGCAGCTCGACGGGCACCCGGGCGGCGGGCACGACGACGACCTCACGACCGCCACCGGTTGCATCCTCGACCCGAGCGCCGCACAGGGCGATGCGGGCGGTCGACTCCCCGTGGTTGACGAGCTCGAGGTCGCTCCCGGCGGGGGCGTAGAGCGTGTCGCTCGGCCCGGCGAAGACGCTGGCCCGGCCGGCGAGCCGGTGCCCGGCGCCGTCCACGATCACCGTCGTGCCGCCCGTGAGCGGCACGACGATGCCCTCCTCCCCGGAGAGTGTGTGCGCCAGCCGGGCTCCCGGCTCGAGCACCGCGATGCGCAGCGAGGTGTGCTGCCACCCGTCGATGGCGTCGGTGATCTCGACGGCCCAGGAACCCCCCTTCGGCGCGAAGGGGTGGAACCAGCGCTCGTTGTCCGCTCCGGTGCGGGGGGTGTGGTTCACGCCCCACCTCCGTGGACCAGGTCGGCCGCGATGTCCACGGCCGCGGCGACATCGCCGTCCGGCGGGTAGAGCAGCGCCCGACCGACGACGAGACCGCGCACCTGCGGGATCGACAGCGAGCGTCCCCACGCGGCGTAGGTGTCGCGCGGGTCGCCCTTGGGGTCACCGCCGAGCAGGAGCGAAGGGAGGGTCGTCGCGTCCATGACCCGCTCCAGCTCGTCGACGACGGGCAGCTTGAGCCAGGTGTGCGCACTCGTCGCGCCCAGACCGGAGGAAACGGTGATCGAGCGGATCGTCGACTCGGGATCGAGCAGGTTGACCACCTTGCCGTCGCGTCGGGTGGACCAGAAGGGCTCGATCATCGCCATCGTCTGGTGCGCGGCCAGCTCGGTGACCGCCCGGGCGCTCGCCTCGAGGGTCGCGACGCTCGCTGGGTCCTGCAGGTCGATGCGGGTGAGCATCTTGCCGCCGTCGATGCCGCGGGCGACGATCTCGGCTGCCGTGTGGCCGGTGAAGCGGTCGTCGAGCTCGAAGGAGGCCCCCTGCAGCCCACCTCGGTTCATCGACCCGATCGCCACCTTGCCCTCGAGCGCACCCATGAGCAGCAGGTCGTCGAGGACATCGGGGGTCCCGAGCACACCGTCGACGCCGGGGCGGGAGAGCGCGGTCGCCAGACGCCGTAGCAGGTCCGGGCGCGAGGCCATCGCCGTGGCGTCGCCGCGCACCCCGAGCGCCCCGCGGGCCGGGTGGTCGGCGGCCACGAGCAGCATCCGCCCGTCGTCTGCCAGGAGAGGTCGGCGCGAGCGCGCGGCCCAGCCGCGGACGATGGCACCGGGGTCGCTCGCGCGGACCATGGTCAGGCCCGCGATGTCGACGGCGATCCCGTCGCTCGCAGCCACCTGGTGGGTCGTGCTCATGCGCTGGCTCCCTTCGCTGTCCACTGCGCCAGGCCGTCATCGACCTCGGCGACCGTGGGCATGGCGGTGCTGCACTCCAGTCGGGAGGCCACGATGGCGCCGGCGACATTGGCGAACTCGAGGATCCGGCGCAGGTCCCAGCCCTCGAGCAGCCCGTGGACCAGGGCGCCGCCGAAGGCGTCACCGGCACCCAGGCCGTTGACGACCTCGACGAGGTACGGCGGGACCTCGACACGCTCGTCCGCGGTGGCGGCGAGCACCCCCTTGGGTCCCTGCTTGACGATCGCGAGCTCCAGACCGCGCTCGAGGAGGGCGTCGGCCGCGCGGTGCGGGTCGCTCTCCCCGACGGCGACCTCGCACTCCTCCTTGTTGCCGACCGCGATGGTGACGTGCTCCAGGGCCCGCCCGACCTCGGCGCTCGCCTCGCTCGGGTCGCTCGGGTCGCTCCAGAACATCGGCCGGTAGTCCAGGTCCAGCACGGTGTGCTCGGCCCGGGCACGTGTGGCGAAGGCGGTGTGGTGCGCGGCGCGGGAGGGCTCGGCGCTCAGGCCGGTCACCGTGGTCCAGAAGACCCGCGCGGTGCGGATCTCCTCCAGCGGCAGGTCGGCGTCGGTGAGCATCAGGTCCGGCGCGGTGGGCCAGCGGTAGAAGTACAGCGGGAAGTCGTCGGGCGGGTGCACCTCGCAGAAGGTCACCGGCGTCGGGGGACCGTCGCCCTCGATTGCGGTGATGAAATCGCCTGCGACACCGAGGCGCTCGGCCTCGGCCCGGACATATCGGCCGAAGGCGTCGGCACCCGTCTTGGTGATCAACGCTGCGTGCCGGCCGTACCGGGCAGCGGCCACGGCGACATTGGTGGCCGACCCCCCGAGGAACTTCTCGAAGGTGCGCACCTCCTCCAGCGGCACACCGTGGTCCAGGGGGTAGATGTCCACCCCGGTCCGGCCCATCGTGATCAGGTCGTACATCACGCGCTCAGCCCCTCGGCGATCCCGACGAGGTGCGCCACGGAGGAGCGGACGTCGGCGACGGGGTCACCGGCCCCCTTCGCCGTGGTCGGGTCCGCCGGGTCGCCCGCGAGGACGGTGTCCTGCTCGAGGACGTACCACCCCTCGTAGCCGGACTGCTCGAGGGAGCGGACGATGGCGGTGATGTCGACATCGCCCTGGCCGAGCGCGACGTACATGCCCGCCGCCACCGCGTCGGTGTAGCTCGCCGAGCCCTCCTGGACCTTGCGCGCCCAGGCCAGGTCCACGTCCTTGAGGTGCATGTGGGCGATCCGCTCCGGGCGCTCCTGCGCGACCCGCACCGGGTCACCGCCGCCGATGAGCAGGTGGCCGGTGTCGAGGCAGAGCCCGATGCGCGAGCCGGCGAGCACCCGATCGGTCTCCTCACCGGACTCGATCATCGTGCCGACGTGCGGGTGAAGGGTGGCCGTGAGGCCTTGTGCTGCAGCGGCGTCCGCGATCCGGTCGAGGTTGCCGAGCAGGGTCGACCAGCCGGCCGCGTCGAGCTCGGGGCGGGCGTCGTAGCCCTGCGCACCGGTGGCCGCCGCCAGGACGACGGTGCTCGCGTGGGCGGCGACGAGCCCGGCCATCGCGGCCTCGACGACGGGAAGGGGGTCGACCCCCGGGTCGTGCAGCACGACGGGGACGAACTGCCCGACGGCGGCCAGTCCGTACTCGGCGAGCGTGTCCGCCTTGGCCTGCGGGTCGTCCGGGAGGAAGCCATCGGGACCGAACTCGGTGGCTGCGATCCCCAGGTCGCGCATCTGCGCCAGGACCGTCGGCGGCTGGTGCTGCCAGCCCCATCCGGGCACCTCGCAGACCCCCCACGAGATGGGGGCGGCGGCGATCCGCTCGGCGAGGGGGGTGCGGTCGGTCATGGTCACAGTCCTTCGATCTCGGTCATGGCGACGGGGCGGCGCTCGGCGCGGGAGAGCTCGCAGGCCTCCGCGACGCGGAAGGCCTCGAGGGCGTCGGCGATCGTGCAGGGGCTCGGGGCCCGACCGGCGGCCACCTCGAAGAAGGCGGTGAGCTCGGCCTGGTAGGCGGGCAGGAAGCGCTCCATGAAGGACCACTTCTGCGGGCCGTGGGGGAAGTCGACGTCGGGCTCGGCGCTCGTCATCGCGAGGGAGTGGTCGAGCCCGGCTGTGATCGTGCCGCGCTCCCCCATGACCTCCATGCGCACGTCATGACCGCCGCCGTTGTAGCGGGTCGTCGACATGAGCACGAGGGTGTCGTCGTCGAGGGTCAGCACCGCGGCGCCCGTGTCGACATCGCCGGCCTCGCTGAAGAAGTCAGCGCCCTTGTTGGCCCCCACGGCGTAGACCGAGGCGACCTCGCGGCCGGTGACATAGCGGATCGCATCGAAGTCGTGCACTCCGCAGTCGCGGAAGATCCCGCCGGAGGTCGGGATGAACTCGGCCGGCGGCGGGGCCTGGTCGTGGGTGTTGGCGCGGATGGTGTGGACGAAGCCGAGCTCGCCGGACGCCACCGCCTCGCGGGCCCGACGGAAGCCGGCGTCGAAGCGACGCTGGTGCCCGATGTGCACGGGGACATCACTCGCCGCCTCGGTGCGCGCCAGCTCGATCGTCTCTGCCAGGCCGCCGGCGACCGGCTTCTCGCAGAAGGTGGGGACGCCACCTGCGATCCCGCGGCGGATCCACTCGGCGTGCCCGTTGGTCGCCGTGGCGATGACGAGCCCGTCGATCCCCGCGGTGAGCAGGCCCTGCGGGGAAACGACCTCGACCCGGGTGTCCGGTGCCATCTCGCGCAGGCGGACGGCGACCTCGTCACCGACCCCCTCACGTGCGTCGGTGATGACGAGGGTCTCCACCGCGGGGAGGGCGACGAGGGTCTCGGCGTGGAAGGCGCCGATCCGGCCGAGGCCGACGAGTCCGATCCGCATCAGCGGGGTGCTCCTTTGCAAGGGGGTGGACCAACGTGATGCGGGACACTCTTGTCGAGCCCCCTGCCCATGTCAAGGATTTGTCCTGACATGAAGACGTATGGCTGTCCGCCTGTGTTGCGCGTAGGCTCCCCGGCATGTCAGCGCTGCAGCTCGAGGTGGTCATCGACCGGGCCTCTCCCGTGCCGCTGTACCACCAGCTGGCCGAGCAGCTGACTGCCGCGATCGACGACGGGCGCCTGCAGCCCGGAGACCCCTTCGAGAACGAGCTCGCCCTCGCCGCGCGCCTCACGCTCTCGCGCCCGACCATCCGCCGCGCCATCCAGGAGATGGTCGACCAGGGCCTGCTCGTGCGCCGGCGCGGCCTCGGCACGACCGTCGCCAACCGCAAGGTGCACCGCAAGGCACGCCTGACATCGCTCTTCGACGACCTCGAGGCAGAGGGGCGCGAGCCGCGCACCGAGGTCATCGAGATCGAGATGGGCACCGACGAGCGCGCTGCTGCCGCACTGGATCTCGAGCCCGGCACCGAGATGCTCTCGATCGTGCGGGTGCGCTCGGCCGGTGACCAGCCGCTGGCGATCATGCACAACTGGCTGCCGCCGGTGCACTCCGAGATCACTCGCGAGGCACTGCAGGAGCAAGGGCTCTATGCCCTGCTGCGCAAGCGTGGGGTCAAGCCGGTCGTCGCCCGGCAGTCGATCGGCGCCCGGATGCCCACCGCCGCGGAGCGACGGGCCCTCGAGCTGCCCTCCGGCCAACCGGTCCTGACGATGACGCGCATGGCCTTCGACGCCGCGGGCTCCGCGATCGAGTTCGGCGACCACGCCTACCGGGCGCAGGACTACACGATCGACCTCATGCTCGACGAGCGCTGACGCCACCCGTCACCACGGCTTGTCGACGCCGCCGCCGCCCTTGTCCTTGCCCTCTTCTTCACGGCGGTTGGACTCGGACTCCTTCTGCCCCGTCTGGTTGCGCTCCTCGAGCTCCTTCTGCTTGGGGTCCTTCTCCTCCTCGCCCTGGTCGCCGTCCTTCTTCTTGTCGTCCTCGTCCTGGTCCGGGTCCTTGGGCTCCTCGGAGCCACCCTTGCCGGTCTGCTCCTCGAGCTTGTCCTTCTGCTCCTGCTGCTTGCGGCCGGCCTCGCCGCCGTTGCCGTCGTCCGAGCCGTCGAGGCAGCCCTCGGGGCCCTCCTCGATGAGCTTCAGCGCTTCCTCGGCCAGCGCCTTCTCGCGGGTCTCGTCGCCGTCCGCCTTGGCCTTGTCCGACTGCTGGGAGATCGTGATGACGAGGTTGGTGCGCACCGTGCAGTCGTCCTGTGGGTTGCTCGTGCCCGAGAGCGCCGTCTCGAGGTCGGTCCGGCCGCCGTCGAGGTCCCCGGAGATCGACTTGCCAGTGCCTTCGACGAAGGGAGCACGCCACCGCTCGACGATGTTGAGGATGTGCAGCTTGTCGGCCGCGCTCACCATGCCCTGACCATCGTCGCTCCCGTGGGCCTCTTGGGCGGAGCCCATGTTGACCGGCAGCGTCAGGAAGCGCGCTGCCAGCACCAGCAGGATGATCGCCGGCAGCACGGTGGCCCAGATGAGTCGGCGGCGACGCCGCAGGCGGGGCTCCAGGGGAGGCTTGACGGGGTTCACGGCTCCACCCTTCGCAGTCGGCCGATCTCACGGGTGACGACGAAGAGGTCGACGAGCAGCAGCGCCGACATCAGCACGGCCAGGACCCACACGAGCGAGGTGTAGGTCTCGATCGACGCCCCTGCACCCTCGATGGTGGTACCCGGGTCGGCGTCCTCCAGCGCGGGCGCGATGTCACCGCCGGTGCGGTGCGTGTACGGCACGTCGAGCTGGCCGGCGATCTCCTCCAGGCGCTTTTCGTCGATCGTGCTCACGCCGGGATTGCCGGAGGCATCCGTCACATCGTCACCGGTGGTGCCGTCGGCGTTGGTCGTCGCCATCTGCCCGCCCTGCTCGGTGCCGTAGCCGAGGACCGCGCCACCGTCGATGAGGTCACCCAGGTCGAAGGGGGCGGGCTCGTCGGCGGAGGTCTGCTCACCGTCGCCGAGGTAGAAGACGATGTTGGAGCGCTCGGGATGGCGCTCCTTGGTGCCCTCGAGGGTCTGCTTGAGACGGTCCTGCGCCACGGTCACCGATGAGCCGCCGGAGTACTGGCTGTCCTCGGCCTGCAGGTTCTCCGTCGCGGTCTTCAGCGCCTGGGCGTCCGTCGTGAGTGGCATGACCACCCGCGCGCTGAAGTCGAAGGTGATGATCGACAAGCGCGCCCCGGGCATCTCCGCCTGGATCTTGGCGATGTCCTCGCGGTAGCCGTCCAGGCGGGTGCGCTCCTGGCCGTAGTCGCGCGCCATCGCCGAGGTCGTCGTGTCGACGACGAAGAAGACGTTGACATCGGAGGCCGCCTGCTTGGCGATCGCGCCGTTGACGGCCGGACCGAAGAGCGCGGCGACCATGACCAGACAGGTCGCGAGGCGCAGGCCCCAGCGCACCCGATGGTGGGAGTCGGCGATCAGTCGCCAGCCGGTGAAGCCGACGAGCAGGAGGCCGGCGACGATGACCAGCGGCCAGGGGATGACGGGGTGCCAGCTCATCGGCGCCACCACCACAGGAGGGGGTAGAGCCCGAGGAGGCCCAGCAGCCCCAGGCTCAGCCACACCGCCGGGAGGTCGGTGCGCACGTGGACCGGTGCCACATCAGGCAGTCGGGCGGCTTCGAGCTTGTCGATGTTGCTGGTCACCTCGTCGGTCGCGCCGGGCTGATCGAGCCCCCACGTGCGCCCACCGGTCTCCTCGGTGGCCGCGGACAGCTCGGTGTGGTTGGAGCCGAAGGGCATGGGGTTGAGTCCGTAGACGCGCACCTTGCGCTCCTTGGCGAGTGCGGCCGCCTCGTCGATGGTGTAGACGCCCTGGCCATGGACCTCGTTGTCGGTACCCAGGATGATCGCCCGTGGACGCTCCTGGTCGAGGTGGTCGAAGTTGTAGACACAGCTGGCCAGCCCGTCACCGGACAACGAGCTCGCGTAGATGCGCTCGTTGAAGGTGCCGTCCGTCGGGTTGTACTGGCTCCCGCCGAAGATCGAGAAGCCGTCGGCGTAGCCCGTCAGCTGCTCCTCGACCAGGTCGTAGTCGTCGGTGAGCGGGAAGGCCGTGACGGCTTGGTTGTTCCACAGGACCAGACCGATCCGCTCCCCACGGAAGTTCTTGACGATCTCGGCGAAGTCCTCGAGCACGGCCTTGTCGGTCCGGATCATCGACCCGGACACGTCGAGGCAGAGCATGATGTCGCGGTTGTTCTTCTCCGGGTCGATCGTCTCGGTCGTGCCGGGTCGGCCCGCAGCGACGGCCAGCGGAAGCACGACGATCGCGATGAGCAGACCGAGGCCGAGCAGTCGTGCGCGCTGGCGGGCGACGGCCGCCTGGTAGGCGGGCAGCCGGGTGAGACGACGGGTGTGGGCGACGAGCACGGCGTCCGTGTCCACCTTGTCGCGACCGGCGAACCACCAGCCGAGGCCAGCGACGACAGCCACCGCGAGGAGCACGATCAGGGTGAGCCACCACCAGGTCAGACCCATCACGACCACCCTCCGATGACCTCGCGCGCTGCCGTGGCAGAGCGGGAAAAGCTGGTGGCGTCGGCCTCGAGCGCGCCGAACTGTCGCGGGTAGAACTCCTCGATGAGCGCGGCCAGATGAGCGGGGCCCCGCTCACGCAGGTCGGAGGCCGTCATCGTGTCGGCCTCGAGCCCGCTGGCCTTGCTGACAAAACCACGCACGACCTTGGACAGCTCGTGGTGCCCGCGGCGAGGCGTCATCGTGTCGGTGCGCACCGCCTTGTCGACGTGGTCGATGCGGCGCAGGGCGTCCCGGCGCAGCTTGGCCAGCGCGGCCGGCGGCAGCGACCCGTGACCGTCCTGCGCCTCGGGGCGGCGGGTGAGCATCCAGATCGCGACGGCCCAGATGACCAGACCGAAGATGATGAAGGCCCCCAGCACCGGCCAGGTGATGGAGTAGTCCTGAGGAGCGAGGTAGATCGGGTCAGCGTCCACGACGCCTCTTCTCCAGCATGCGCACGATCATCGGCACGACCTCGTCGGTGTGGCCCGCCCGGGCGGAGGAGACATCGGTGCGACGCAGCATGGTCTCGACATCGGCCCGCCGGGTCCCCTCGGAGCGGCCGAACTCCTCGGCCAGGCGCCGGTCGGTGGCCAGCAGGTCGGGCAGCGTGTGGTCGGCCGCCACATCACGCACCCGCGCGTCGGCGCCGACACCGAGCGGGTTGAGGTCCGCGACATCGACCCACAGGACCTCGTGGCGCAGCCGCAGCGTGCGCAGGGTGTCCTCGACGAGCGCCGGCTCGACGCCGTCGTCGGCGATGATCAGCAGGACCTTGCGTCCTGTGACATTGCGGCTGATGTGCCGCAGCAGTCCCGGCAGGTCCGAAGGGGGGGAGTCGGGCTGGGAGAGGGTCAGCACCTCCTGCAGGAGGTGCTCGAGGTGCCCCTCGGAGCTGCGGGCCCGGGTGGCGTGGATCCGACCGGGGCCTCCGCTGATCATCGACACGTCGTCACCGTGGCGCACGGCCAGCCAGCCCAGGACACCGGCCGCGAGCACGGCGATGTCCCGCTTGGGCTCGCCACCTGCGGCGGTCGCAGCCATCTCCCGACCGGCGGGCATGACGACGACGAGCGAGAAGTGCCGCTCGGCGACATACCGCTTGATGAGCATCGAGCCGTGACGGGCGGAGGCACGCCAGTCGATGTCACGGATGTCGTCACCGACGGCGTACTCGCGCAGGTCGTCGAAGTCCATCGAACGGCCCTTGTGGACAGAGGCGTAGCCACCGTCGAGCAGCGCGACCGAGCGACGTCGGACGTGGATCGACAGCTTGCCCTTGACCTTGTGCACGAGGCGGGTCATGACGTCCTCTACGGAGTACGCACGGCGCGCACGATGGCGTCGATGATCGTCTCGACACGCACATCGTCCGCGGTGGCCTCGTAGGTGAGCAGCACGCGGTGGCGCAGCACGCGGTGGGCCAGGTGGCGCACGTCCTCAGGGATCACGTGGTCGCGTCCCTGGAGCAGAGCGGCAGCCCGGGAGGCCTTGGCGAAAGCGATGGACGCACGGGGGCTCGCACCGATCTCGACATAGCGAGCCAGCTCCGGGGGCATGACCTTGCCCGGTGTCCGGGTCGCGGCCACGATGAAGGTGATGTAGTCGAGGATCGCCTTGTCCAGGTAGACCGAGGCGGCCAGTCGCTGCAGCTCGCGAGCGTCGGCCACGTCGATCATGGCGCGGTCGGGCTGGTCGAAGACGCCGGCGTCGATGCGGCGCACGACCTCGGCCTCCTCTGCGGGGCTCGGGTAGTCGAGCAGGTCCTTGAGCATGAAGCGGTCGAGCTGCGCTTCGGGCAGGACATAGGTGCCCTCCTGCTCGATGGGGTTCTGCGTCGCCAGCACGAGGAAGGGCTCGGGGACCTTGAAGACCTGGCCGCCGATGGAGGTCTGCCGCTCCTGCATCGCCTCGAGCATCGCCGACTGCGTCTTGGCCGAGCTGCGGTTGATCTCGTCCAGCAGCACGAAGTTGGCGTGCACCGGCCCCAGCTGGGTGACGAACTTGCCCTGGCTGGCGTCGTAGACCTGGGTGCCGACGATGTCGCTGGGCAACAGGTCGGGCGTGCACTGGATCCGCTTGAAGGAACCACCGATCGCGGTCGCGAGCGCGTGCGCCGCCGTCGTCTTGGCCAGACCGGGCACGGACTCCAGCAGGACGTGCCCGCTGGTCATCAGACCGATCAGGAGGGTCTCGCGCAGCCTCTTCTGGCCGACGACCTTCGCCTCGAAGCCCTTGTCGACCGAGGCGACGAGGCTACGGGCCCGCTCCAGCTGGTCCTTGCTGATCCTGCTCGTGGGCGGCACGTCGCTCCCCTTCGCTGCTGTGGTCGATGACGCGGCCACTCTACGTAGTCGAGCGGAGGGTGGCACTGGGGAGGACTCCCCGGCGCCACCCTCCGCTGCCGTCGCGACTCAGCTGGTGATCCGCACCTCGTGCAGCGAGACGCCGTACCGGGTCGCCCGCTGGTCCGTCACGACCCGCACGTACCTCGTGGAGGTGGCCGGGAGCGTGATGGAGTCCAGTCCGCCGTCGCTGCCGGTCACCGTCTTGGCGGTCGTCCAGCGTGACCCGTCGAGGCTGGTCTGCAGCCGGTAGTCCCGGGCGTGGGCCGCCTCCCAGTCGAGGGTGACGCGACGCACGAGTCGCGGGGTGCCGAGGTCGACCCGCCACCAGGCGTTGTCACCCCAGGCGCTCGCCCATCGGGTCGAGGACCGGTCGTCGATCGCATTGCCGGCCCGGAGCGAGCCCAGGAGGGTGAACTCCGTCGAGCTCGCGGTGGCGACGCCTCCCTTCGTCAGGTCGGCGCCCTCCTGCCAGCCGGTCGTGGAGGCCCAGGTGCGCAGGTAGGACTCCGGCCCACGCAGCAGGTCCGAGACGACCTGCTCACCCTGCGTGCCGCCGACCGTGCGCATGTCCTGCACCCAGTCCGGGATCATCCCGTAGTGGGCGACGCCGTCGCTGTTGTAGTCCCAGACGCGCTTGCCGGTGACCTGGCGGTCGACGCTGCCCTTGCCCGTGACCGGGGCGAAGGGGTAGCGCAGCGGCGAGGTTGCGGCGTCCTCACGCGGCGGAGGGGTCCCACCGAAGCCGTTCATGTCCATGCCGAAGCCGTAGCCGACGTCGTACTTCTGCCGGATCGGCCGCTCGGCCGCGCCCTCCTTGACGAAGCTGCGCGAGTCGTGGCCGTACTGGGTGATGAAGCCCCCGAGTCGGTAGACCCGCTCGGTGAAGTGCTTGTCCATCCACGAGTGGCTGGAGATCACGCCCGGGTAGCCCTCGGACTCGAGGATCTCCATCGTGCGCTTGGCCGCCTTGACGCCCTGGTGGTCGATCTCGACCATCAGGTCTCGATCCATCATCCCGCGCAGGGCGTACTCGCCGAGCGAGGTCAGTCCGCGCTTGTTGCAGTGCGGCCCCTCCGGATAGATCGGCAGCACCTGCCCGGGCACGAGGTCGGCGACCTTGGGCGGGATGACCCCGCCGAGGACCGTGTTGTCGTGCAGCTCGGTCTTGCACTGCTCCACCTGCCAGAACTGCCCGGTGGACAGGAAGTTGCCGACGTTGACGATGATCCCCTGCGTCTCGGCGTCGAAGCGGACCCCGCAGAGCGCGTTGTCGAACTTGTGGCACAGGTACATCGAGCGAATGCCCAGCTCCTTGACCTCGTCGAGGCCCGCGTCGATCTGCTGCTTGGTGCAGTGCGCGATCCCGAGGGTCATGCCACAGCCGAAGGGAGCGGATACCTCCATGCCGAGGATGACGGCCATCTTGCCCTGCTCGATGTAGCGGCGGGCCTCCTGCGGCGAGTAGGCGATGCGGAACCAGCCCTTGCCCGGGCCGCCGTGCCGGGCGTCGATGAAGGCCTCCAGCTCCTTGGTCTTCTGCACCTGCCGCCGCACGACGTCCATGTCATTGCACGAGCTGGTGTTGATCTGCGTCGGCAGGGAGCACAGGACGCTGTTGTTGACCGTGTCCGCGACCATGATCCGCTGGCCACCGCGCCAGGCCCGCTCGATCCAGCGGTAGTACATCTGCTGGTGGGTCATCGAGGACCACTTCGGCCCGTCGGCGAAGGAGGGGTAGAGCTCCGTGGAGTGCGGGTCGAGCGGCCCCTTGCCCTCGCTGTGCGTGAGGTTCTCGATGAGCGCGGTGCGTCCGTCGGTGCCGTGGCTGTGGCAGTCGGTGAGGGCGTCCTCGATGCCCAGCTCGCTGAAGGTCTTGCCGCAGACGATGTCACCGCCGAAGCCCTCGTTGGACATCAGGTGCGTGTGCGCGTCGATGAGCCCGCGGACCTCCCCCTGCGGCGTCGTCCCGGTGAGCGGTGCCCCGGTGATGTTGAGCTCGGAGTCCTTGGGCTGCGGGTCACTCTGCTCGTACCAGGGCGTGGAGCCGGCGCTGGCGCCCGTCGCGGTCATCCCGAGGATGACGGCCAGCACGAGCAGGACGAAGGGGAGGGACCGACGGCGCTGTCGGCGGCGGGCAGGGAACACGGCGGGGCTCCTGGGTCAGTGGCGGGAGGAGACGTGACCTGAGGCTACCGACGAGTAACTCATTTGTATACCGTTGGGTAACTTGTCGGCTCCGTAGGGTTCAGGGCATGCCCGCGCCCGACCCGTCACCCGTGACGATCCAGGCCGGCCCGCGCGAGATCCTCGGGCTGGCCGTCCCCGCCTTCCTCGCCCTCGTCGCCGAGCCGCTCTTCCTCATGGTCGACGCGGCCGTCGTCGGTCGTCTCGGAGTCGTGCCGCTCGCCGGGCTCGGCGCAGCGAGCTCCGTCCTCCTCACTGCGGCAGGGGTCTTCGTCTTCCTCGCCTACGGCACGACGAGCGTCGTCGCGCGCCAGTACGGCGCCGGATCACGACGCGGGGCCCTCGAGCTCGGGATCGGCGGGGTGTGGCTGGCCGGCGGCCTCGGGCTGCTCGCCGCACTCGCCGTCGGGGTCGGTGCCCGTCCGCTCGCCGCAGGCTTCAGCTCCTCCCCCGCCGCGCTCGACCAGGCCGTCATCTACCTGCGGGTCAGCGCCCTGGGGCTGCCGGCGATGCTCCTCGTGCTCTCGGCGACCGGCATCCTGCGCGGTCTGCAGGACACCCGGACACCGCTGGTCGTCGCCACCGTCGGCTTCGGCGCCAATGCCGTGCTGTCCGTCCTCCTCGTCCTCGGGCTCGACCAGGGCATCGCCGGTGCCGCGTGGGGCACGGTCATCGCGCAGTGGGGCATGGCGCTCGCGCTGCTGGCCGTCGTCCTGCGCGGAGGACGCGCGGTGGGCGCCTCCCTGCGCCCGCACGTGGGCCGCGTCGTCGGGGCCGCCCTCGACGGGCTGCCGCTGCTCGTGCGCACCCTGGCGCTGCGCGCGGTCATCCTGCTCACCGTGGCGGCGGCAGCATCCTTCGGGGACATCCCGCTCGCCTCCTACCAGGTGACAACGACCGTCTGGTCGCTCCTCGTCTTCGCGCTGGATGCGCTCGCCATCGCCGGGCAGGCGCTCACCGGCGCACAGCTGGGCAGCGGCGACGCGCGAGGGGCCCGCGCCGCCACGGCGCTCATGGTGCGGTGGGGGGTGTGGGGCGGGGTCGTCCTCGGCGTCGTGATCCTCGCGCTGCACAGGGTGCTGCCGGCCTTCTTCACCGACGATCCTGCCGTGCGCAGCGCCATCGCCGCGGGTCTGATCGTCGTGGCCCTCGGCCAGCCGCTCGCCGGGTACGTCTTCGTCATCGACGGTGTGCTCATCGGTGCCGGCGATGGCCGGTGGCTGGCCGGGTCGATGGCCCTGGTCCTGCTCGCCTACCTGCCCGTCGTGCTCCTGGCCCGCGCCATCGGCGACGGCCACGGTCCCGAGGTGGCCGTCGTCACGCTGTGGATCGCCTTCACTGTCTTCATGGCGGTGCGCGGTTTCTTCATGGCCTGGCGCATCCGTGGAGACGCGTGGGCTGTGACCGGCGCCCAACGCCCCCGGCGGAGCTGAACCAGACCAGCCCGGAGCGGCGTGCCGCGGCCGAGCTGGAGGAGAGAGATCAGGCGACGGCGGGGCGGGTGCTGTCGGCGTAGGAGTACCAGCCCTGCCCGGCGAGCGCCTCGGCGATCCGCTGGCGACCCGCGGCTCCCTCGGAGCGCACGACCGCCAGCTCCGACGGACGAAGGGGGACCAGGGTCAGCACGCGCACCCGGCCACCGTCGATGTCGATCTCACCCGCACGTCCGGGGAGCTCGACGCCGACGAGTGCGCCGAGGCAGCCATCAGCCAGCCAGTCGGCGGGCGCGTGCTCACCGGAGAGCTCGAGCGAGAGGACACCGTGGTCGGTGAGAGCCTGCCCGAGGCTGTCGCCCGCGCCGGCGAGCGCACCAGCAGCCTCCTCCAGTGCGGCGGTGAGCCACCGCCCTTCGCCCGTCGGCCCTGCACCCAGCTCACGGCCCTCGATGTACAGCTCGATCCCGGGGCCGGACGCGTCGCTCAGCCCATCGGTGGCGACCACGCCGGAGTGCGGGGTGGTCACCATGACGTAGGTGGAGGTGCCGGCAGGCCACAAGGCTGCCTCGTCGGCGTCCCCGAGGGCCCCGTGCAGGCCTGCGACCGTACCGACGCCGCGCCAGAACTCTGCTCGCCGGCCACGGGTGGGGTCGGTCTGATCCATGGAAGTCACCCCTGCATACTGCCCGCTGCCCGGGGCAGACGGAAGTCGGAGACCACGACGCAGGGGGCCCGCCGTCGTGGCGAACCCCCTGCGATGGAGCGTGTCGAGCGCTGTCAGCAGCTCACTTGGTCGTCAGGCGGAGCCGGTAGTCGGCGTGGTCGCCCTCGCCGCTCATCGAGAACCCGACCGCGGACAGCGGCGCCAGGTTGGCCTTGGTCTCGTCGTCCATCTCGGAGCCGAAGGTCTCGACGATCTTGCTGACGTCGACGTAGGCGACCGAGCCCGCCTTGTCGGCGTCCGGCACCGCGTCCTTGAAGGCATCAGTGTCGCCGAGGCCGGAGCCATTGCTGATCTCGTCGGCATAGCCGGCGTTGGTCGCGACGACGGTGCGGTTGTCGCCCGCATCCTTGACGCTCAGCTGCGGACCGCTGGAGGAGTAGGACGAACCGGAGTCCACCGTGCTGACGAGCGTGTCGATCACTCCGCGGTCGCCGTTGGTGACCAGGGCGACCTTGGGCTCATTGGCGTCGGGGCCCAGGGCGATGGTGGTCTCACTGCCGACGGCCTTGGCCACGTCCTCCGGGACCGACAGGCCGGTCTCGCTGGTGAAGGAGTCCAGACCCTCCTGCCAGTCGTCGCCGAGGGCCTCGCGGGCGCTCTTGTCGATGTCGGGCCAGGCCTTGCGCAGCGACTCGTCCAGGCCGGTCATGGAGAAGGCCGCCAGGGTGGAGGTCGGCAGGTCGCCGATGGCGGTGCCGTCCCCACCGGGGACGGCGTCCTGCGGCAGGGCATTGGCCACGCCCGCGAGCTCCAGCGTGGGTCCGTCGAAGCGCAGCGCCATCGCGAAGCGTCCCTGGCCCTGGGTCTTGCCCGTCATGCCCGAGCCCAGCATGCTGTCGAAGGCGCCCAGCTGGGTGCCGTCGAGCCACGCCGACGCGATGCCGTCCTCGCCGAGGTCGCCCATGTCCTGGGAGAAGTTGTCGTTGTCCTCGAGGGACCCGCTCTTGGTGTCGTTGACCGCCTTGTCGACGACCGACTGCTCGTCACCGCAGATCGCGAAGTCCGGCTGGACGGAGCAGTACCCACCGTCGCCCGTCATCTTGGCCAGACCCTGCGTGGCGGCGTCCTCGTCGGTGCTGGCCAGGGCCATGACCACCCCCGGGTCGCCACCATCCCCGCTGGGCACGACAGCCATGCCGATGCGCTGGCCCAGCCACGGCTCGACATCCTGGGCATAGTCGACGCCCTGGAACTCGCCATCGTCCTGGAGCGACTCGAAGATCTCCTTGCGCAGGTCACCGTTTTCGTCGATGCCGTTGACGGCGTCCTGCGCCCCGGGGAACTTGCGGATGAACCTGAAGCCATCGAGCTTCTGGTCCGCGGAGGGGTCGAGATCGATCTTGGCGAAGGCGATCGAGTTGCCGGGCAGCGCCGCTTCGGGCTGCGCGCCGCCGCCGTTGATCTTGCTGTAGGCAAACACGGCGCCGCCGCCGAGGAGACCCAGCGAGAGCACGCCGGCCGCTCCGAAGGCGCCCCACTTGAGCGCCTTGTTGGATCGCGGGGCCTGCGGCGTGGGCTGGTGGCCCCACTGCGCGGGCTGCTGCTGCCCCTGGAAGGGTGCCTGACCGTAGCCCTGCGGCGGCTGTGGCTGACCGTAACCCTGCGGGGGCTGCGGCTGGCCGTAGCCGGGGGTGGGCGGTTGCTGGCCGTAGGGCGGCATGGTCATGGTGGTCTCCCCGATGGTCGTGGTGGTGGCTTACCAAAATCTTACGATTCGGCCACCGACCACGACCATGGGGAGGACTACCCATCTCGGTGCTCAACCCTTGTAGCGGATCTCCACGCGCCGGTTCTTCTCCCGGCCCTCGGGGTTGTCCTTGCCACCCTTGTCGTTGGGCTCGACCGGGTCGCTCTCGCCCTTGCCGCTGACGCTCAGCGAGAGGTCGTCCCGCTCGTCCTCGATGACGTCCGCCACGGCTCGCGCGCGCTGCTTCGAGAGCGTGCGGTTGGCCGCGTCGGAACCGACGGAGTCGGTGTGCCCGACGACCGAGACCTTCGCGTCGTCCGGTACGTCCGTGATCGCCTTGACGATCGCGTCGCTCGCCGAGTCCCCGAGATCGGCCTGGCCGAAGTCGAAGAGCACGTCGGTGTCGAGGCTGACGATGGTCGTGCTGCCCGAGGTCGTGACGTCGGGGACGAAGGGGGTGATGTCCGGAACCTCGATCGGCTCGATCTCGGGAACCTCGATCGCGGACCGGTAGCCGTCGACCTCGTTGTCGGTGAGGGTCGGCAGGGTGTCCACCGTGAGCGGCTCGTCGTCGGCGATGGTGGCCGAGGCACCGACCGCTCCGATGATGACGAGGGGAGCGGCGAGCGCCGTGGCGACGAGCGCGCGCCGCCGGGACCCATTGCTCATTGCGGCATCGGGATGTCTTCGATGGCCGGGGCGTCCGAGGTCACCCGCAGATCCATCTCGGTGACGCCGTCCCGTGGGAGCGGGAAGGCGGTGAACATGAAGACCGGCTGCCCGAGGGGCGCCTCGGCCTTCACGGTGTTGCTCGTGAGGTCGTCGACGTGCTTGTACTTCTCGAGGTTCTTCATGTCGATGAAGGTGGGCTCGAAGCTGCTCGTGCCGAGCAGCCGGAAGGCGGACTTCGACTCCGTCCCACGGCCTTCGCCGGTCAGGCGGAAGGTCGCGAGCATGACGTTGTCGGCGCGGCGCAGCTCGAGCAGCTCGATCGTGGTCTCGTCGACCGAGTCCTTGTTGACCGTGATGGTCTGCTCGGCGATCGGCTTGGGCGGGTTCTTCAGGTCGATGCCGGCGGACTTGGCGCCGTTGGCGTTGGCGTCGCCGTTGACGACACCCGAGCTCTGCGAGGCGGAGGACGACGAGCCATCGGAGCCTGCGTCGTCACCTCCGAGCATCGAACAACCGGTGAGCGCGAGAGCGGTGGCCGCCCCGAGCGCGATGACACGTGCACGCATCGTTTCTCCCCTTGTCAGTGAACCTGCGTCACCCACGATAAGCGGGTCGCACGCCCACTGGGCATGGGGAGCGCTCCCCGTTGGCCGTCACCCCATCGCCCCCGGGGACGACGAAGGGGGGCACCCACCTCGTCGGTGGGCGCCCCCCTGCGTCAGGGAGTCGTCTCGGCTCAGCCGGCGACGACGTCGAGCTTGACCGTGGCCTGGACCTCGGGGTGCAGGCGCACGAGCGCCTCCGCCGGGCCGACAGCCTTGATCGGGGTCGGGATCTCGATCGTTCGACGGTCGATCTCCGGGCCACCGTTGGCCTTGACGGCCTCGGCGACCTCACGGCTCGTCACGGCGCCGAAGAGGCGACCGGATGCACCCGCGTGGGCGCTGACGGTGACGCTGTTGGCCTCAAGGTTGCCCTTGATGGAGGTGGCCTCCTCCAGCGACTTGCCGGCGCGCGCGGCACGGCCGGCGGCGAGCGCCTCGACCTGCTTCTGCGCACCCTTGGTCCACTGCTCCGCCAGACCGCGGCGGAAGAGGAAGTTGCGGGCATAGCCCGGCTTGACGTCGACGATGTCGCCGGCGGTCCCGAGGCCGGTGACCTCGTGGGTGAGGATGACCTTCATGTCTGCTCCTGTTTCTTCGCGGCCGCTGATCAGCGGTTGGACGAGGAGTAGGGCAGCAGGGCCATCTCCCGGGCGTTCTTGACGGCGGTCGCGATGCGGCGCTGCTCCTGGACGGAGACACCGGTGACGCGACGCGCACGGATCTTCCCCCGGTCGGAGATGAACTTGCGCAGCAGGTTCGCGTCCTTGTAGTCGATGTTCTCGACCTTCGCCGCCTTGAGCGGGTTGGCCTTCTTCTTGGGCTTACGCACTACGGGCTTGGCCATCGTGGTGCTCTCCTTCGTGTTCACGAGAGCCCGAGGTTGATCCTCGGGATGGGGATGTTGTCAGTGCCCGGGACGAGCCGGGCGAGAGAGATCGATCAGAAGGGGGGCTCGTCGTAGCTGGGAGCGTTGCCCCAGCCACCGCCGCCCTGGCCACCCTGCGGGGCGCCACCCGGAGCGGGAGCCGCCGGAGCGCCGCCGAAGCCGCCACCCTGCGGAGCAGGCTGGCCACCCTTGGCGCCGCCGGTCGCCCACGGGTCGTCCTGCTGGCCGCCGAAGCCGCCACCCGAACCACCCTGCTGGCCACCGCCGCCACCCCAGGAGCCGCCGCCGGCACCCTGGCCGCCGGCACCGCCGCGCTGCGTCTTGGTCACCTTGGCGGTGGCGTAACGCAACGACGGGCCGACCTCGTCGACCTGCATCTCCATGACGGAGCGCTTCTGACCGGTCTCCTTGTCCTCCCACGAGCGGGAGATGAGGCGGCCGGTCACGACGACGCGGGTACCACGGGTGAGGGACTCCGCCACGTTTTCGGCCGCCTCGCGCCACACGGAGCAGCGCATGAAGAGCGTCTCCGCGTCCTTCCACTCGTTCGTCTGACGATCGAACGTGCGGGGGGTGGAGGCCACGGTGAAGTTGGCCACTGCGGCGCCACTCGGGGTGAACCGGAGCTCCGGGTCAGCCGTGAGGTTGCCGATAACGGTGATGGGGGTCTCGCCAGCCATGGGTTTCCTTCTCGATCGGGGATCGTCTCAGGTGAGTCTGCCGGTGGGCACCGACAGACCGGAGTCGAGGATTGAGTCTCAGGCCTCGATGCGCATGAGCTTGGTCCGCAGGACCTGCTCGGAGAGACCCATCTGACGGTCGAGCTCCTTGCTCGTGTCCGGCGTACAGGTCAGGTTGGCGACGGCGTAGAGGCCCTCAGCCTTCTTGTTGATCTCGTACGCGAGACGACGACGACCCCAGTGGTCGATCTTGTCCACGGTGCCACCGTCAGTGGTGACGACGGTGAGGAACTTGTCGAGCAGCGGCTGGACGGCCCGCTCGTCGGTCTCGGGGTCGAAGATGACCATGAGTTCGTACTGACGCATGCTGATAACCCGCCTCCTTCGGTCTAGACGGTCACGGTCTCTCCGTGACAGGAGGGTTTGTGCATCTGTCCTCGGGCACATCATCGGACGACGACGCGCTACCGGGAACGCCCAAGGCTATCGGCTGCACTCCCTTCGCACCAAAGCGTGCACCGGGGCGGCCCGACGATCAGAGGGCGACCGGCTCCTGTGGACGAGGATCGGGGGTCGGGAGGGGTTGTGGATCCGGCACCGGGTTGTCCACCGGCGTGTACCAGACGCTCCACAGCAGGAAGCACCACGCGATGGCCCGTCCGAGCACGACGACCGCGTACCAGGCCGGCGGCAGCCCCTTGTCCGGGTCGGATGCGGCGCCGATGTGCAGCCACAGGGCACTCGCGTGCACCGCCTCGACCGCGACGAAACCCAGGTGTGTCCGCCAGGAGACGCCGGCGAGGATCGCCAGCGGCAGGACCCACAGCGCCGCCTGCACGGGGACCGAGGCGCCGGTGAGCGCCAGGATCGGCACGCAGAAGGCGGCGACCTGGGCCCACGTCGCCGGTCGCCACGCCCTCCGGGTCATGAGGACCGCAGCCCAGACCGCTCCCGCCCAACCCACCAGGGCGAAGACCGGGGCGACCCGACCCGGGAGAGGGTGTCCCGCCAGCTCGGGAATGAGCAGGACCGAGCCGTAGCCCGGCTGCTGCGACCACCACGCCGTGAGCGGCGCCGTCACGATCTGCGGCGAGGCCAGGGCCAGGAGCGCGGCGATGCCCACGGCCGTGACCAGGGCGACCACGACCGTCCGCGTCGCCTCGGGCACCCGATCGAGTCGCCGCGCAGCGATGAGGAGAGCGATGGTGACCAGGCCCACCCAGGCGTGCCCGAGGAGGGCGAGACCGAGGAGCACCCCTGCCAGGGTCGGCCGACGCCGCGTCTGCGCGAGCATCGCCGCCAGGACGAGCGTCACGACCAGCAGGTCGGGCGAGAGGAGGGCAGCCACGACATGGATCGGCGACAACGCGAGCTGGGTGGCCAGGTCGATCCGCTGCGGACGGCTCATCCCGACGCACCAGACGGCCACCGCGAGGCAGGCGGCGATCAGCACGGTCCAGATGATGACGAACCAGCGGGAGGAGTCCAACCAGTCCGAGTCCGGCACGAGCCCGCCGAGCGCCGTCATGACCCCGGAGAGCAGGGGCATCTGGTCCAGGCGGATGTCACCGGCCAGCCACGCGGGCAGGCCGCGCTCGAGACCGGCGAGCTGGTACTGCGCCGGCAGGTCGGAGAAGCAGCCACGCCAGAACTGGTCGTCGCCGTTCCAGCCGTTGCCCATGCAATGGCCCTGCCGCAGCACCGCCGCGCCCATGGGTGCCAGCACCATCAGGACGACGAAGGGCAGCAGCCGGGCGAGCGACCGCTCCCGGGGAGCCGCCCGACGACCGAGCGGCCCGCCGATCACCGCGTT
>NZ_BCSS01000024.1 GCF_001570985.1 Janibacter limosus NBRC 16128
GGCGGGTGGCGAGACGCTCCTCGAGCCAGTCCATCGCGGTCCACAGGCGGTTGTATGCCGCCTCGTAGGCGGCCTGGTCGCCGGAGAAGCCGCAACGGTAGACGCCGTTGTTGACCTCGGTGTAGACCCGCTTGTTGACCTCGGCCATCTCCTCGCGCAGGTGCTCAGGCCACAGGTCGGGTGCACCCTCGCGGTGGAACTCGCGCCACTGGGTGGAGAAGTCCTCGGTGATCTGGGGGAAGTCGTTGGTCACGACCTGCCCGCTCGGCACGTCGACCACCACGGGCACCGTGATGCCCTTGGGGTAGTCGGGGAAGCGCGCGAGGTAGGCGTCCTTGATGCGCGGGATCTGCAGGACCGGGTCGAGGTGCCCCTCGTCGAGGTCGAAGGTCCACGAGTCCGAGTCGTGCGTCGGGCCGGTGATCCCCATCGAGATGACGTCCTCGAGACCGAGGAGCCGTCGCACGATGATCGCGCGGTTGGCCCATGGGCACGCGCGCGAGACGACGAGGCGGTAGCGGCCCGGCTCGACCGGCCACTCACTGCTGCCGTCCGAGGTGATCCGGTCCTCGATGTACGCGGTGTCGCGGGTGAATTCCTTCTCAACGTATGTGCCCTGTGTCATGCCGCCCACTTTAGTTGAAGATTGAACTATTGTCCACCGACGTCTGCCTCGGCTGCGCACGCGATCTGCTCGCGCACCTGCTCGAAGGTCGCCTCGTCGAAGGCGACGATCCGCACCTGCTCGACCCGCGTCACCGCGCCCGCGATCGTCTCGACCGCGGCCGCGATCGCGTCGTCCTTGGGCCAGCCGTAGATCCCAGCGCTGATGAGCGGGAAGGCGACGCTGCGGGCGCCGACCTCGTCGGCGACCTCGAGCGAGCGCCGGTAGCAGGAGGTGAGCAAGGAGCGGTCGCGTTGTCCCGCAGCGTGGTTGGGCCCGACCGTGTGGATGACCCAGCGCGAAGGGAGGTCCCCTCCCGTCGTCCACCCGGCGTCCCCGGTGGCCAGTCCGTCGGGGAAACGCACGATGCAGTCCTCGAGGACCGCCGGCCCACCGACCCGGTGGATGGCCCCGTCCACTCCCCCGCCGCCGCGCATCGAGTTGTTGGCTGCGTTGACGATCGCGTCGACCTGCTGGGTCGTGATGTCTCCATGCACTGCGGTCAGCGTGACCATGGCTCAGACCGCGTCGCCCGTGGCCATGACGACTGCCACCTCGTCGACCTCGCGCTGCCAGACATCCTCGGGTACGGGCGGCAGGAGGTCGTCCCACTCGACGGCGAAGGAGCCGATGACCTGGGGCAGACGCGCCGGCCGCACCATCGCCAGGACGTGCAGGTGCGCGCTGCCGTCGCCCCACTTGCCCAGGTGCACCCGACCTGCGTTGGGCAGGGCGAGCATCGCGTTGTGCAGCCGCAGGGTCAGCCGGCCGAACTCCGCGGCCAGGTCCTCGCCCATGTCACCGAAGTCCATGTGCTCACGGGTCTGCAGCCACAGCGTCAGCAGTCCGCCCCGTCCCTCGCGGTCCGTCGAGAGGATCCACCGCTCGTTGCGCCAGACCACGCCCTCGTCGGGGTGCTCGCACCGCCAGCAGTCGACACCCCCTTCGCCATCGCGGACGCGGTCGTGGTCGGCGGGCGGATCGAGCTCCTTCGCCACGATCCGACCACCGTCGACAGCCCACGGGAAGGCCGACCACTCGACGAAACCCAGGTCAGGGGCATCCGTCCGGGACCGCGCCAGCTGGTGGATCTCCTCCGCACTCTGCGGCATCCCTCAAGCCCCTCTCAGGACCGCATCGCGCCGAGCCGGGCAAGGAGCAGCGCCTCGGCGACACAGACCTTCTCGAACTCGCCCAGGTGCAGCGACTCGTTGGCACCGTGCGCGCGGGTGTCGGGGTCCTCGACGCCGGTGACGAGGATGGCCGCGTCCGGGAACTTCTCAGCGAAGGCCTGGACGAAGGGGATGGATCCACCGATCCCGACATCGACCGGGTCATTGCCCCACGCGTCGGCGAAGGCTGCCCGTGCCTGGTCGTAGACCGGTCCCTGCGCGTCGGCAGCGAAGCCCCAGCCCTGCTCGTCGAGCTCGACCTCGACGCTCGCGCCCCACGGGGCGTACTCCTGCAGGTGCTTCTGCAGGGCCTCCCAGGCTTCCTGCGGGTCCTGCGTCGGGTTGAGCCGCAGGTTGATCTTGGCGCTCGCGGAGGCGTTGAGGACATTGCCGGCCTCGTCGACGCTCGGGGCATCGATGCCGATGACGATGGCGGCCGGCTTGGTCCACAGCCGCGAGGGGATCGAGCCGGTGCCGATGAGCTCAGTGCCCTCGAGCAGGCCGGACTCCTCGCGCAGCCGCGCCTCGTCGTAGTCGATCTCGGGGGCATCCGCGTGCAGCAGCCCCTCGATGGCGACATCACCCTGGTCGTCGTGGAGCGTGGCGAGCAGGCGGCACATGGTGGTGATCGCGTCGGGGCAGGCGCCACCGAACATGCCGGAGTGCACACCGTGGTCGAGCGTGCGCACGGTGACGACGGCGCGGATCGAGCCGCGCAGCGTCGTCGTGAGCGCGGGGGTGCCGATCGCCCAGTTGAGCGAGTCCGCGAGGACGATCGCGTCGGACGTCAGCCGGTCACCGTGGCGCTCGAGCAGCCGCGGCAGCGACTCGCTGGCGATCTCCTCCTCGCCCTCGACGAAGATCGTCACGCCGACCGGCAGGTTGCCGGAGTGGGCGCGCAGTGCGGCGACGTGCGCCATGACCCCGGCCTTGTCGTCAGCCGCGCCACGGCCGTAGAGGCGACCGTCGACCTCCGTCGGCTCGAAGGGGTCGGTGTCCCAGTCCTCGAGGTTGCCGGGCGGCTGCACGTCGTGGTGCGCGTAGAGCAGGACGGTGGGCGCACCCTCGGGCCCGTCGATGTGCCCGATGACGGCCGGCCGCCCCCCTTCCTCCACGATCTCCACGTCGAGGCCCTCCGCGCGCAACAGCTCGGCGGTGCGCTCGGCGGAGGCCTGCACGTGGGCCTGGTCGAAGGAGTCGAGACTGACGCTCGGGATCCGGGTGAGGTCCTCGAGGTCGGTGCGCACCTGCGGCATCAGCTCGCGCACGCGGGCGCGCAGGGTCTCGATCTGGTCTGCGGTGAGAGTGGTGTCGGTCACGGACCCGACGCTATCGCGACCGACCGGCGGCCAGCACCTCCGACGCTACGCCTAGAGTGCACCTCGTGTTCGGACGCAAGAAGGATGACTCAGCCGCTGCCCAGAACTCTGCCGTCACGGAGAGGACCCAGCGCGACGGCGCCAAGAACCGGCCCACGCCCAAGCGGCGCGACCAGGAGGCCGCGCGCAAGCGTCCCCTCGTGGCGGCCGACCGCAAGTCCGCGAAGTCCGCGGACCGCGCTGCCCGCCGCGAGAACGCGCAGAAGATGCGTCAGGCGATGGTGACGGGCGACGAGAAGCACCTGCCCGCCCGCGACAAGGGTCCGGTCCGCCGCTATGTCCGCGACACGGTCGACGCGCGCTTCAACCTCGGCGAGTGGCTGCTGCCGCTCATGCTCGCCGTGCTCGTGCTGAGCCTCTTCGCCGGCGCCTGGGCGACGTACGTCTTCCTCGGCGTCTACATCCTGATCATCATCGCGATCCTCGACGCCTACCTGCTGTGGCGCCGGACCAAGGTCAAGATCCTCGACCGCTTCGGCGCCGACACCGAGACCCGCGGGCTGGCGATGTACCTCGTCATGCGCGCCTTCCAGATCCGTCGCAGCCGGATGCCCAAGCCGATGGTCGACCGCGGCGCCACCCCCCGCTGACCCCCCGCACCGACCCGAAGGGGGCGCCTCCACCGATCGGTGGAGGCGCCCCCTTCGTGCGTCGTGAGGTGGTCAGCCCGCCGACAGCGACATCGGTCCGTAGACGACCTCGGACTCACGCAGCAGGCTCACCTGGGCGACGCCGGAGCCGGCCAGGTCCTCCCACGACTCCGCGAACCACGCCTCGGCCTCGGCCTGGGTCGGGAAGGACACCGAGTGCTCGCTGGGCAGCGGCGAGCCCGAGGAGTCCTCGAGCCGCCAGCGGTAGGTCTCACTCATGACTGACGCACCTGCACCTGGACGAAGGGGGGCTTGGTCACCGTCGCGGCGACCTCCCGGCCGCGCACGTCGATGACGACCTCGTCGCCCTCGGCGACGGACCGGTCGAGCAGTGCGAGGGCGATGCCCTGCTTGAGGGTGGGACTGAAGGTGCCGGAGGTGACCTCGCCGACCTCGGCTCCGTCGACCATGACCGCGCAGTGGCTGCGTGGGATGCCACGGCCGGTGACGAGCAGCCCCCGCAGCAGTCGCGAGGACTTGGCGACGCGCTGGGCGACGAGAGCGTCCTTGCCCCAGAAGGTCTCCTTGTCCCAGCCGACGGCCCATGCGGAGCGGGCCATGACCGGGGTGATGTCCGGCGACAGGTCGTTGCCGTGCAGCGGGTAGCCCATCTCGGTGCGCAGCGTGTCGCGGGCACCGAGGCCGCACGGCAGTCCGTCGAAGGGGGCCATCGCCTCGACGATCGCGTCCCACAGCTCCAGGCCGGCGGCGGCCGGGGCGACGAGCTCATAGCCGCGCTCCCCCGTGTACCCGGTGCGGCAGACGGTGAGGTCGTGGCCCTGCCACTGCGCCTCGTCGAAGGACATGTAGTCGTGGTCGACCGGCAGACCCAGCGCGGTGAGGACCTCGTCGCTCTTGGGGCCCTGGACCGCGAGCACGACGTAGTCCTCGTGGAGGTCGCTCACCTCGACGCCCTCGGGCGCGGCCTCCTGCAGCATCCTCACCACCGTCGCGGTGTTGGCGGCGTTGGGGATGAGGAAGACATCGTCCTCGCTGCGCAGGTAGGCGATGAGGTCGTCGACCACGCCACCGGACTCGTTGCAGCACAACGTGTACTGCGCCTGGCCCGTGCCGATCCGGCCGAGGTCGTTGGTCAGCGTGGCGTTGATCAGGTCGATGGCTCCGGGACCGGACACGCGCGCCTTGCCCAGGTGGCTCACGTCGAAGAGACCCACCCGCTCACGCACGGCGGTGTGCTCGGCGACCACACCACCGCCGGGGTACTCGATGGGCATCTCCCAGCCACCGAAATCGGCCATCTTGGCCTTGAGCGCGGCGTGGCGGTCGTGGATGGGCGAGGTGCGCAGGACGTCACTGTCGGTCATGCGCCAGACGCTACCGTCTCGCCATACGGGATAGCCTGCCGGAGGTACATCCACCACCTCCCCGACCGAAAGGCGCCACGCACGTGCCCTCTTTGATCCTCGGTTCCCGCTCCCTCGCCGCCTGGCCCGGCCGCACTCTCGTCATCGGGGTCACCGGCTCCGACCCGGCCACCGCCATCGCGAGCGAGGAGCTGCCCAAGCCCACCGCCAAGCACCTCGACCAGGTCCTGCCCGCCCTCGAGGTGAGTGCCAAGGTCGGTGCGACCACCACCCTTCCTGCCGTGCCGGGTGTGAAGGCGGACAAGGTCGTCCTCGTGGGTCTGGGTACCACGGACGAAGGGGGGACCGACGCCCTGCGTCGTGCCGCCGGTGCCGCAGTCCGCGCCGCGGGCAAGGGCTCGGTCGCGATCGCCCTGCCGCACGCAGACGCCACCGAGCTGGCCGCGATCGCCGAGGGCGCCGTGTCGGGTGACTACACCTTCACCGCGCACAAGTCCGCCCCGGCCACGGCCGAGGACCGCGAGGTCACGGTCTACTCCTCGCTCGACCGCAAGGACTCCCCCAAGGACGTCCTCGCCACCGCCGAGACGGTCGCGCGCAATGTCGCGTGGGCCCGCGACCTGGTCAACACCGCGCCCAACCTGCTCTTCCCGCAGTCCTTCACCGAGCAGGTGCAGCAGGTCGCCAAGGCTTCCTCCGGCAAGCTGACGGTCAAGGTGCTCGACGACAAGGCCCTGCTCGAGGGCGGTTTCGGCGGCATCGTCGGCGTCGGCCAGGGCAGCAGCCGCCCGCCGCGCATCGTCACCCTCTCCTACGCGCCGCGCAGCAAGAAGGTCCCGCACATCGCGCTCGTCGGCAAGGGCATCACCTTCGACACCGGCGGCGTGTGCATCAAGCCGTCCGCGGGCATGCTGACGATGAAGTCCGACATGGCCGGAGCCGCCGCGGTCGCCGCGACCGTCGTCGCCGCAGCCGAGCTCGGTCTGCCCGTCGCCGTCACCGGCTACCTCTGCCTCGCGGAAAACATGCCCGGCAGCAACGCCCAGCGCCCCGGTGACGTCGTCACCATGCGCAACGGCACGACCGTCGAGATCATCGACACCGACGCCGAGGGCCGGATGGTCCTCGCCGACGGCATGGCCCTGGCCGCAGAGTCCGGCCCGGACCAGATCCTCGACGTCGCCACCCTCACCGGTGCGTGCGTCGTCGCGCTCGGCCCGAAGATCTTCGGCGTCATGGGCAACGACGACGAGCTGCGCACCGCGATCACCGAGGCCTCCGATCGCGCCGACGAGCCGAGTTGGCCGCTGCCGCTCCCCGTCGATCTCCGGTCCGGCCTCGACTCCGCCGTCGCGGACCTCGCGCACAAGGGCGACCGCTGGGGCGGCGCGCTGACCGCGGGGCTCTTCCTGCAGGAGTTCGCCAAGGACGCCGCCGGTGAGCCCATCCCCTGGGCGCACCTGGACATCGCTGGTCCCTCCTTCAACGAGGGCAGCCCCTGGGGTCACGTGCCCAAGGGCGGCACCGGCGTCGCCGTCGGCACCATGCTGGAGCACATCGCCTCGCTGGGCTGATCACCCGTCGACCAGTTGCCAAGACCCCCTGCCCGTCGCGACGGGCAGGGGGTCTTGGCGTGTGTGGAGGGTCAGCGGGTCGGGTAGGGCCCCGTGTCCGCCCGGTTGTTGGATTCGTCCCGGTCCCCGGTGGACAGGACCTGCGACCACGCGCCGTCATAGACGGACCGACGGGTCTGCGTGGTCACGTCGACGTCGACGTCGATGACCAGGCTCTGACCGGCAGGGATGACGACGTTGATCCGCCAGGTGAACACGTCGTCTCCCGGTGCCACCGGGTCCTGGCTGATCTGGTCGGCGACGTCCACGCCGTCGAGCAGGGCGGTGACGATCGTCGCGCCTTCGAAGGCCGTGGTCCAGTCCGTCCCGTCGTTGACGGTCGGACCACCGATCGTCAGCATGGTGCCCTTGGGGAGGTCGCCGGGCGCGTTCGCCGTGACGGTGAGCGTGTCCTGGACGTTGATCGGCAGCGGGTCACCGTCCGCGGTGGTGAGGAGGTGCTCCCGCCAGGTCACAGTCAGGGCTGCGTCCTGGGTGTCGACGTAGCGCACCTCGGTCGTCACGCTGTTGTTCTGTAGGTCGTGATCCCGTCGCCGAAGGGCTGAGCCTCAAGCGCCAGATCGATCGTCGCCGTGCTGGCCGCAAGCGTCGGCGCTGCGGCAGCGACCGTGACGGCGGGCACCGCCCACGCGGCCGTCTTCGCCACCGTCCTGCGCGAGGGGCCGTCGGACGTGTGTGCAGCAAGGTGTGAAGTCATGGATCTCCCCTGAATTGTCGGCAATTGGCAAGCACTTTAGCGATGTCCCGCGTGAGCGCTGTCGTCGCACCGGCGCGCCTGCCCCTACGCTGGGGCCGGTCCGTGACCCCGGACACATCACCCGCGCAAAGGAGCATCCCGTGGCAGACCCCGCGAACTCGACCTCGTCCCCCTTCGACCTCGTCATCCTCGGAGCCGGCAGCGGCGGGTACGCCTGTGCGCTGCGGGCCTCCCAGCTCGGACTGAAGGTCGCGCTCGTCGAGGAGGACAAGATCGGCGGGACCTGCCTGCACCGCGGGTGCATCCCCACCAAGGCGCTGCTGCACGCGGCCGAGCTTGCCGACGGCGCGCGGGTGGGCGCGTCCCACGGGATCCTCACGACCTTCGAGGGGATCGACACCGTCGCGCTGCACGCGCGCAAGGACAAGGTCGTCTCGCAGCTGTACAAGGGACTGACCGGGCTCATCGGACAGGCAGGCATCGAGGTCGTCACCGGCCGTGGCCGGCTCGTCGACGCGAGCACCGTCGAGGTCGAGGGCGAAGGGGGAACCACTCGCCTGAGCGCGAAGACCGTGGTCCTGGCGACCGGTTCCTACGCCCGCACCATCCCGGGCGTCGAGCTCGGACCTCGCGTCATGACGAGTGACCAGGCGATGGACCTCACCGAGATCCCCCAGCGCGTCGCCGTGCTCGGTGGCGGCGTCATCGGCGTAGAGTTCGCCTCGATGCTGCGCAGCTTCGGCGCCGAGGTGACGATCGTCGAGGCGCTCGACCGGATCGTCGCGGCCGAGGAGCCGTCGATCTCCAAGCACCTCACCCGCGAGTTCAAGAAGCGCAAGATCACCACGCTCACCTCCACCCGGGTCGCGTCCGTCGAGGCCGACGACCAGCGTGCCGTCGTCCACCTGGAGAGCGGCGACCCGCTCGAGGTCGACCTCGTGCTCGTCGCCGTCGGTCGTGGCCCTCGCAGCGAAGGCCTCGGCCTCGAGGAGGCCGGCATCAGCGTCGACCGGGGCTTCGTCCCGACCGACGAGCGCCTGCGCACCAATGTCGAGGGCGTACGCGCCGTCGGGGACCTGGTGCCCGGGCTGCAGCTGGCCCACCGCGGCTTCGCCCACGGCATCTTCGTCGCCGAGGACATCGCTGGTCTGGACCCGAAGCCGATCGACGACGTCATCATCCCCAAGGTGACCTACTGCGACCCCGAGATCGCCTCCGTCGGACTCACGAGCGAGGCGGCGAAGGGAGCCGGCAAGGACGTCGAGACCGTCGTCTATCCCTTGGGCGGCAACGGCCGCAGCATCATCCGGGGCACCACCGGATCGGTGACCCTCATCCGGGAGAAGGACGGTCCCGTCGTCGGCGTGCACATGGTCGGGCTCGGCGTCAGCGAGCTGATCAGTGAGGCGCAGCTGGCCATCGGGTGGGAGGCCCACCCCGAGGACATCGCGCCCCTGGTGCACGCGCACCCGAGTCAGGGTGAGGCCTTTGGTGAGGCAGCGATGCTCGCGGCCGGACGGCCGTTGCACGCACACGCCTGACGACCACACCGTGGGGTCGCACCTGATGCCGATAAGTGTCCGACGCGGACGTGGGCCCCATGGACATGACCACACCGACTCGTGAGAGTCTGTGACGTAAACCATCTTGATAGAAGGAGCAGAGGCGCATGTCTGAGCGGGTGACAATGCCGGCCCTGGGCGAGTCGGTGACCGAGGGCACCGTGACGCGATGGCTGAAGAATGTGGGCGACACGGTCGAGGTCGACGAGCCGCTGCTCGAGGTCTCGACCGACAAGGTCGACACCGAGATCCCTTCGCCTGTCGCGGGCACGATCCAGGAGATCCTCGTCGAGGAGGACGAGACCGTCGAGGTCGGAGCCGACCTCGCCGTGATCGGTGACGGCGACGCCCCGGCGTCCTCGGACTCCGGTGACGACGAGGAGTCCGCTCCTGCCGAGGACGCTGCTCCTGCCGCTGAGGAGGAGGCCCCCGCTGACGAGGCTCCGGCAGAGGAGCCCGAGGCTGAGGAGGCTCCCGCCGAGGAGCCCAAGGCCGAGGAGGCACCCGCTGCCGAGGCCAAGCCGGCCTCCGGTGACGGCGAGGGCACCAAGGTCGCCATGCCGGCTCTGGGCGAGTCCGTCACCGAGGGCACCGTCTCCCGCTGGCTCAAGGCCGAGGGCGACACCGTCGAGGTCGACGAGCCCCTCCTGGAGGTCTCCACCGACAAGGTCGACACCGAGATCCCCTCCCCCGTCGCGGGGACGCTGACCAAGATCCTCGTCCAGGAGGACGAGACCGTCGAGGTCGGCGCCGACCTGGCGATCGTCGGTGGATCCGGTGGCGGCGAGTCCTCCTCCGAGGACGCCGAGGAGTCCCCTGCCCCGCAGGCCGACGAGTCGGAGCCCAAGACCGCGGGCAATGACGCCGAGGAGGCTGCTGCGCAGGAGCCCGAGGCCGCTCAGGAAGAGCCGGCGGACGAGGCCCCCAAGCAGGAGGCCCCCAAGGCCGAGGCACCGAAGCAGGAGGCCCCCAAGGCCGAGGCGCCCAAGCAGGAAGCACCCAAGGCTGAGGCTCCCGCTGCCTCTGGTGGCGACGCCGCCGCCTACGTGACTCCGCTCGTGCGCAAGCTGGCCTCCGACAACGGCATCGACCTCGCGCAGATCACGGGCACCGGCATCGGTGGCCGCATCCGCAAGCAGGACGTCCTCGAGGCAGCCAAGGCCAAGAACCAGCCGCAGGAGTCCGCCCCGGCGGCCGCGCCTGCTGCTGCTCCGGCTGCCGCTGCTGCGCCGTCGGCTGTCCCCGCAGGATTCGAGTCCAATGTCCCGAAGTCCAAGCGTGGCACCCGGGAGAAGATGTCGCGCCTGCGCAAGGTCATCGCCGAGCGCATGGTCGAGTCACTGCAGGTCAGCGCCCAGCTGACCACGGTCGTCGAGGTCGACATGACCAAGGTGTCTCGCGTGCGCGACGCGGCCAAGGCCGAGTTCGTCAGCCGCGAGGGGACCAAGCTGTCCTTCCTCCCCTTCATCGCCCTGGCCACGGCCGAGGCGCTCAAGGAGCACCCGGGCGTCAACGCCAGCGTCGAGGGTGAGGAGATCGTCTACCACGGTCAGGAAAACCTCTCCATCGCCGTGGACACGGAGAAGGGCCTCTTCACCCCGGTCGTCAAGAACGCCGGTGACCTCAACGTCGCCGGTCTCGCCCGCGCCATCGCGGACGTCGCCGACCGCACCCGCAACAACAAGATCACGCCGGACGACCTGTCCGGTGGGACCTTCACCATCACCAACACCGGCAGCCGGGGTGCGCTCTTCGACACCCCGATCCTCAACCAGCCGCAGGTCGCGATGCTCGGGACCGGTGCCATCGTGCGCCGCCCCGTGGTCATCACGACCGACGACGGTGGGGAGACGCTGGCGATCCGGTCGATGATGTACCTGGCCCTCAGCTACGACCACCGTGTGGTGGACGGCGCGGACGCGGCCCGGTTCCTCGGCACGATCAAGGCTCGCCTCGAAGAAGGCCGCTTCGAGGCCTGACATGACCGCCCGCCGACAGCGCGTCGCCATCACCGGAGCTTCCGGGCTGATTGGCGGCGCGCTGTCGTCTTCCCTGCGCGCAGGGGGTCACTACGTCGTCCACCTCGTGCGGCGTGAGCCCGCGGCCGGCCATGAGCGGCAGTGGGACCCGAGCGGCGAGGCGCTGCGCCCGGAGGTCCTGGCGGACGTCGACACCGTGGTGCACCTCGCTGGCGCCGGGGTCGGTGACCAGCGCTGGACGCCCGAGTACAAGGCACTCATCCATTCCTCGCGGGTCGAGGGGACCGGCCTGGTGGCACGCTCGATCGCCGATGGCGCGGGACCGACCCGGCTCGTCACCGCCTCCGCGATCGGCATCTACGGGGACCGCGGCGACGAGGTGCTCACCGAGTCCTCCGCGGAGGCCGTCACCTTCTTGGCCAATGTCGTGCGCGACTGGGAGGCCGCGACCACCCCGGCCAAGGAAGCGGGTGTGCCCGTCGCCCATGCCCGCACGGGGATCGTGCTGTCGACGAAGGGCGGTGCCCTCACCCCGATGCTGCGGCTGGGGCGGCTCGGCCTCGGCGGGCCCCTCGGCTCGGGGCGTCAGTGGATGTCGTGGATCACGCTGCACGACGCGGTCGCCGCCTACACCCGGCTCATCGAGGACTCCTCCATCACCGGGCCGGTCAACTTCACCGCTCCTCACCCGGTACGTCAGCGCGATCTGGCCCGCGGGCTCGGCCGGGTGCTGCACCGTCCCGCCGTCCTCCCCGCGCCACGGGCAGCCATGCGACTCGTGCTCGGCGAGTTCGCCGACGAGGTGCTCGCCTCGAGCAGGGTGCTCCCCCAACGCTTGCAGGACACCGGCTTTGAGCACGCCCACCCCCGCCTCGACGACGCCCTCGCGCACCTCATCATCCGGTCCTGAGCCACCGTCACGAGGGAGGAGCCGTGACATCGCGGACGCGCCACGCGCCGTCGTGCCACGCCAGGACGAGGTCGACCTCCAGCCCACGGCGTGCCGGTCGAGAGCTGCGCCCGCCGTCCTCGTCGACGACGTCATAGGCGCTCTCGTCGACCACTGCCCGCAGCACTGCCGTGGACCCGTGGGTGCGCTCCAGCCGCGCTGATCGCACGGTCATCGTGAACCCTGCGAACCGCTCGCCGCTCTCGCTCAACTCATCGACCAGCTCACGGTCGCGCGCCGCTGCGGGCGATCCGGGGACGTCGAGACGGGTGAGCGCGTCACGGTCGAGATGGACGACCACCTGCTGACGAAGGGAGGTCAGCTCCTGCGCGAGGAGCTGCGGGGACTGGCGTGGCGCGGACCGGTCCCGCACCGCGTGCCCCACTCCCGCGGCTGCTGGCGCCGTCGTGGTCTGACCCACCGTGACCAGGACGTCTTCGTCTGCATCGCCCCCGCCCGCGCTGGCGATCTGCCGCCACGGCACCAGCACCGTCAGCAGGAGCGCGAGCGCGACGGTGACGAGCACACCGACCCTGAGGCGGTCGCCCACCGGCGCCACGGCCGAGCGAGCGATCGCCCGAGGCACGCTCTCCGGCGCCGGGTCCGGGTCGATGTCGCGGCTGAGGTCGATCGGCTCGTCACGGCCGCGTCGCAGGGACGGCGTGTGGCGGGATGCGGCGTGACGACCCCCCTTCGTCCTGGAGGGAGACACCTCCTGCCGGACCCTCTCACGACGACGCCACCACCGCCGTCGCCTGCCGGCGTCGTCCGGCACGGTGCGGGCCAGCTCCTCCTGCCACGCGGGCACGGTGACGACGTCCTCGCTGGCCGCCTCACGGATCCGACGGGTCAGACTGCTCGCGACGTCCCCCGGGGCGGTCATGCGCAGCGGCTGTGCGCTCACCGCGTCGAACACCGCGCGCGCCACCTCGTCGGCCTCTGGCCGGTCATCCGGGTCCGGAGAGAGGCAGGCCTCCACGACATCGGTCAGTGCCTCCTCATCAGGCACCAGATCACGCAGGTCAGGACGCTCGGCGATGTGCCCGGGAGGCGCACCGACGAGGCACAGCCACGCGAGCGCACCGAGGGCGTGCACGTCACTCGCACGGGTCGGATCGTTGCCCTCGAGCACCTCGGGCGCGATGTGCCCCTCCGTCCCGTAGACGTCCCCGGGCGCCTCGCCGGTCAGCCGCGAGTACCCGAGGTCAGCGAGCACCGGCCGCCCGGTCGAGTCGAGCAGGACATTGCCCGGGCTGAGGTCGCCGTGGACGACCCCGAGGTCGTGCAGTCCGGCCACCGCCTGCGCGATGGGCGCGATCACCGTGACGCTCTCCCCCGGCGCGAGGTGCCCCCGCTCCGCGACGACCCGCTCCAGGCTGCCGCCCGCGAGGTACTCGAGGACCAGTGCCAGACAGGGTCCCTCGTCGGTGTCGACCTCGAGCGACTCGTGCAATGTGACGACGTGCTCGTCAGCGGCGGCCTGGAGCATCGCGAACTCGCGCAATGCCTCGTCATCGGCTTGCGCGGCGACCAGCTTGACCGCGACCAGCTCGTCGTCTGACTCACGCCGGGCCCGCCACACCGTCGCTGTCGACCCGGTGCCGAGCAGGCGGGTCAACCGGTATCCGGGTACTGACGGAGGGATCTCGTCCATGGGTCCACGATGCCGGATCGCAGCGTGTGGGCCGTCGAGTTTTCCACAGCGCTCCGGACCGGCACCGGGAGGGACCTTCACCGAGCGCATCGACGGTCACCCGATCCCCCTTCCTCCCCAGCAGCAGACCCTGCTCAACGGCCGACCGATCGACCAACCGAAGAAGCCGTGGTGGCGCCGCCTCTTCGGCTGACGCTGGCTAGCCTGCGGACATGACCACTGACCGACCCACGATCCTCGCCACCTCCGGTGGTTACGTTCGACCAGAGCGGGGCGACCTCGCCTTGGCCGGCCTCGTACACCACGCGGTGGACCTCTCGGGCACGACCTCGCGGCCGACGATCTGCCAGCTGGGTACGGCGAGCGGTGACCCGCGGCCCTTCAACGCCGCCTTCTCCGAGGCCGGCGCGGTCGCGGGTTACGAGATCACTCACCTCAACCTCTTCCCGATGCCGAACGTCGAGGACATCGAGGCGCACCTGCTGGCGCAGGACGTCGTGTGGGTCAACGGCGGGTCCGTCGCCAACCTGCTCGCGGTGTGGCGGGTGCACGGACTCGACGTAATCTTCCGCCGTGTGTGGGAGGCGGGCGTCGTCCTCGCGGGCGTGAGTGCGGGCTCGATCTGCTGGTACCGCGGCGGGACGACAGACTCCTTCGGCCCGGACCTGCAGGCCGTGGACAACGGTCTGGCACTGCTCCCCTACGACAACGGCGTGCACTACGACAGCGAGGCCCGTCGCCGACCGACCGTGCACCGTCTGGTCGCGGACGGCACGCTCGGCGAGGCGCACTGCACCGACGACGGGGTCGGCCTGGTCTATCGCGGCACCGAGCTCGTCGAGGCAGTCACCGAGGTCGACGGCAAGGGCGCGTACATCGTGGCGAAGGGAGCGGAGGGCCGGGTCGTCGAGACCCCCCTCGAGGCCCGCCGGCTCCCCCGCTGACGCCACCTCTGACATCACCTCCCTCGCCCGATTGGAGGTAAACGCGCTGACGAGTCACCGGCGCGTATACCTCCACCGAGGAAGGGGGCGTCCCCGGCGTAGGCTGCCGGACATGCGTTTTGAGGAGCTCGGCTTCGCCCCCGACACCGTCGACTACCTGACCGCCTGGGAGCACCAGAAGCAGGTGCACGCTGCCGTCGTCGCCGGCGACCTCGAGGACACGACGCTCCTGCTGGAGCACACCGCGGTCTACACGGCGGGCAAGCGCACCGAGCCGCACGAGCGGCCCTTCGACGGCACCCCGGTCATCGACGTCGACCGCGGGGGCAAGATCACCTGGCACGGGCCGGGCCAGCTCGTCGGCTATCCCATCGCCCACCTGCCGGGCCGGCGCGATGTCATCGCCCACGTGCGCCGCCTCGAGGAGATGATGATCCGCGTCGCCGCCGACGTGGGCGTCACCGTGACCCGGGTCCCCGGCCGCTCAGGCATCTGGGTGCCCGGCACCGACGGTGAGCGCGACCGCAAGCTCGGTCAGATCGGCATCCGCGTCTCCCGCGATGTCGCGATGCACGGCTTCAGCCTCAACGTGAACTGCGACCTGTCCTGGACGCAGACGATCGTGCCGTGCGGCATCCCCGACGCGGACGTCTCGACGCTGGCGCTGGAGACCGGGCGCGACATCACCGTGGCCGACATCCTCCCTTCGGCCAAGGCCCACCTGCTCGAGGTCATGACGGAGGACGTGCCGCTCACCAAGGGTGCTGCGGCCACCGCCTGATCACGACGCTCGGTCAGCGCACCGGGATGGCGTGCTCCCACGGCTTGTCCAGGTCGAAGCGCCGCCCGGTGATCTCCTCCGGGATGATCTCGACGAAGACCTCCTTGTCGGTCGGGATCCACGACCGCAGCCGCGAGGCCTCGGCGCGCTCGCGATCGTCCCTCTTCTCCAGCACCCGCGCGTCCCCGCGCACGATCACCGACCACGCCTCGTCCTGGGCGTACCCGTCGATCTCGAAGGCCACGTCGGACTGCATGACGACCCCCAGCAGCTTGTTGCCCTGGGAGGTGCGAAACAGCAGGACCTCACGGTCGGTCGCGTAGTTGAGCGGCACGATGTGCACCTCCCCCGTCAGGTGGAAGGCCAGGCGCCCGAACTCATTGCTGCGCAAGAGCTCCCAGCACTCGTCCCGGCTCATCTGATGGACTGGTGATTGCGACATCCCGACCTCCCGTAGTGCGTCACGGGCAGCGCTGCCCGTCCCTCGATCGTAGTGACGAAGGGGGTGCCCGTCGCCCCCCTTCGTCCCCTGCGGGGAGCGGCGTAGGCTTGAGTGACTCCGGACACCACCGGATCACCGAGAGTTGCCAGGAGAGTTGCGTGACCGTCGCACCCGAAGGACGTCGCATGTTGCGTGTCGAGGCACGCAATGCCGAGACCCCGATCGAGCGGAAGCCGGAGTGGATCCGGACCACGGCAAAGATGGGCCCCGAGTACAACCAGATGCGCGGCCGCGTCAGTGGCGCCGGCCTGCACACGGTGTGCCAGGAGGCGGGCTGCCCCAACATCTTCGAGTGCTGGGAGGACCGCGAGGCCACCTTCCTCATCGGTGGTGACGTGTGCACCCGTCGCTGCGACTTCTGCGACATCGCGACCGGTCGCCCGACCTTCCTCGACATGGACGAGCCGCGCCGCGTGGCCGAGTCCGTCCTCGAGATGGGTCTGCGCTACTCCACCGTCACCGGCGTCGCCCGCGACGACCAGCCCGACGGTGCTGCCGGCCTCTACGCCGAGACGATCCGCCAGATCCACGCGATGAACCCCAACACCGGCGTCGAGATCCTCCCGCCCGACTTCGGCGCCAAGCCCGAGCTCGTCGGTCAGGTCTTCGACGCGCGCCCCGAGGTCTTCGCCCACAACCTCGAGACGGTCCCGCGGATCTTCCGCAAGATCCGCCCCGCCTTCACCTACGAGAAGTCGCTCAAGGTCCTGTCGATGGCCCGCGAGGCCGAGCTCGTGACCAAGTCCAACCTCATCCTCGGGATGGGCGAGGAGGACCACGAGATCGAGGAGGCCATCCGCGACCTCCACGAGGCCGGCTGCGACATCCTCACGATCACCCAGTACCTGCGTCCCTCCAAGCTGCACCACCCGATCGACCGGTGGGTCAAGCCGGAGGAGTTCGTCCACTGGAGCGACCTCGCCGAGGACATCGGCTTCAAGGGCGTCATGTCCGGTCCGCTCGTCCGCTCCAGCTACCGCGCCGGTCGCCTGTACGCGACCGCCATGCGCAAGTGGGGTCGCCCGATCCCCGAGCACCTCTCGCATCTCGAGGCCGCCATCGACGAGCCCGCCCGCCAGGAGGCCTCCTCCCTGGTGGCCAAGGCCCACGCCCAGGCGCTGCTCGACCAGCCGGCCACCGGCACCGACGGCTGACCGACCCCGACGCAGAAGGAACTAGACTCTCCCCTCATGGCCAGCAAGAGCGACAAGCCCGTCAAGCCCAAGCGCGAAAACCCGTTCAAGCGGATCGCCAGCGTCTACAAGACGATCAAGGCGATCGACCCACAGGTGACCCTGTGGATGCTGCTCGGCTTCGTCGTGGTGCTCGGGGTCGGCACGCTGATCGGTCTGCTCATGGGCCACGTCATCGCCTCGCTGCTCATCTCGATCCCCTTCGCCGCGCTCGCCGCGATGATCGTGCTCTCCCGCCGTGGTGAGCGGGCTGCCTTCAAGCAGATGGAGGGCCAGCGCGGCGCCTCCATCGGCGGCCTGTCGGCGCTGCGTCGCGGCTGGTACTACGACCAGGAGCCGGTGGCCGCCGACGCGACCAAGCCGAGCGAGATCAACACCGCAGCCGTCGTCTTCCGCGCCCTGGGTCGCCCCGGCGTCGTGCTGCTCGGCGAGGGTCCCAAGCACCGCGTCGACAAGCTCTTCGCCAAGGAGTCCAAGAAGGTCAAGCGCGTCGCCCCCGGCGTCCCGGTCCACACCTACATCGTCGGCTCCGGCGAGGGCGAGCTGGCTCCGCGCAAGATCCGGATGACGCTGACCAAGCTCAAGCCTGAGCTGTCCAAGGAGGAGATGTCGGTCGTCAACAAGCGGCTGAAGTCCCTTCCGGGTCTGCGCCAGGGCGTCCCTGCCGGCGTCGACCCGAGCCGTGCTCGCGCCAGCCGCGCCGCCCAGCGCGGCCGCTGAGGCACCAGCCCCCACCCACGCCTCGTCGAGGAGAGCCGTCCTGCCTGCTGCACCGATCGCCCACGCCGAGGACCTCGCCGCCTTCGTCGACGCCTCCCCCTCGAGCTACCACGCAGCGACGGAGGTTGCTCGCCGCCTGCAGGACGCGGGCTTCACCGCACTCGACGAGACGCAGACCTGGCCGCAGGAGCCGGGCCACTACCTCGTCGTGCGTGACGGCGCCCTCATCGCGTGGGTCGTCCCGAGCGCGGCGACGACGACCACGCCCGTGCGGGTCTTCGGCGCCCACACCGACTCCCCCGGGTTCAAGCTCAAGCCGCAGCCGACGACCGGGCGCCTCGGCTGGCTGCAGGCTGGCGTCGAGGTCTACGGCGGCCCGCTGCTGAACTCCTGGCTCGATCGTGAGCTGCGTCTGGCCGGCCGGCTGGTCCTCGACGACGGCACCGAGGTGCTCGCCGACTCCGGTCCGCTGCTGCGGCTGCCGCAGCTGGCGATCCACCTCGACCGTGAGGCCAACGAGCGCTTCGCCCTCGACAAGCAGGCGCACACCCAGCCGGTGTGGGGGCTCGGTGCCCCCGAGTCGGCCGACCTGCTGGCCGAGCTCGCTGGCTCTGCCTCCGTCGACGCCGCACGCATCCGCGGCTACGACCTCGTCACCGCCGACGCCGCCCGGGGCGCCGTCTTCGGTCGCGACGACGCCTTCTTCGCCGCGGGTCGTCTCGACGACCTCGCGTCCGTGCATGCCGGGACCGTCGCCATGACGGCCATCGGCAGCGACCTCGAGGCCGACCACATCCCGGTGCTCGCCGTCTTCGACCACGAGGAGATCGGGTCGGCGACCCGCTCGGGTGCAGCAGGCCCCTTCCTCGAGGACGTGCTCGAACGCATCGGACTGGCCCTCGGCGCCGACCGGGGCGAGCGGATGCGCGCGCTGGCGTCCTCGTGGTGCGTCTCGAGCGATGTCGGCCACTCCGTGCACCCCAACTACGCGGGCAAGCACGACCCCCGGGTGCGACCGGTGCTCGGCTCGGGACCGATCCTGAAGATCAACGCCAACCAGCGCTACGCCACCGATGGGGTCGGGGCCGCCGCGTGGCACGGCTGGTGCGAGGCAGCGGGCGTGACGAGCCAGGAGTTCGTCTCCAACAACACGGTGCCGTGCGGCTCCACCATCGGGCCGATCACCGCGACCCGGCTGGGCATCCGCACCGTCGACGTCGGCATCCCGATCCTGTCGATGCACTCGGCTCGCGAGCTGGCCGGCACGAGCGACCTGTACGACCTGACCCGCGTGGCGGAGAGCTTCTTCCGCGGCTGAGCCCCACCCCATCCGTCCGTCCCTGCGCCGGGTGGGGCCCACATGAGGACTTCCTCATGTGGGCTTCACATCCGCCTCACGTGCAGCACCCAGTCTTACTCGGGTGAACACGACATCGCGGCGCCGCATCGCCTTCTACTCCCACGACACCCAGGGACTCGGGCACATCCGGCGCAACATCGCGCTTGCCGCTGCCATGGTCGCCGCGGAGCCGCGGACAGACGTGCTCATCCTCACCGGGGCGCCCCAGGCGACCTCGCTCCCTCTGCCACCCAACACCGAGGTCATCACGGTGCCGACCGTGGCAAAGGACAGCGACGGTGGGTACGCCGCCGCGACCTTCGCCATGGACCTCGGCTCGCTGCTCGCCCTGCGCTCTGACGTCATCACGACGGCGTTGCGGGCCTTCCGTCCCGACGCGGTGGTCGTCGACAAGGTCGCTCGCGGCCTCGACGGTGAGCTCGAGCAGGGCCTCGAGGCCCTCAGGGAGATCACCGGCCACACGACCGGGCGCCGCCCCCGCGTCGTCCTCGGGCTGCGCGACATCCTCGACGACCCGCTGACCGCGATCCGTGAGTGGCGCTCGGCCGGCACGACCGAGGCGATCACGGAGCACTACGACGAGGTGTGGGTCTACGGCGACCGGTCCGTCGTCGACGTCGCCGCCGACTACGACCTGCCGGACGCCGTCGCCGACCGCATCCGCTACACCGGCTATCTCGCCGAGGGTCGCTCCGAGGGACTGGTCGCCCCCCGTGACGAGCCGCGCCGCGGTCCGATCCCCCGCCCCTACGTGCTGTGCATGGTCGGCGGCGGACAGGACGGCTACGACACGGCGCTCGCCTTCGCCCGCGCCACCTACCCGGACGGCCACACCGGCGTCATCGTCACCGGCCCCTACATGCAGCCCTCGCTGCGCTTCCGTCTGCAGGAGATCGCCGCCGAGCGCAGCGACTTGGTGATCCGCGGGTTCGTCTCCACCACGATCGAGCTCATCGGTGGCGCCGAGGCCGTCGTCTCCATGGGCGGCTACAACACGGTGTGCGAGGTGCTCACCGAGGACGTCCCGGCGCTCATCGTGCCGAGGGTGCGTCCTCGGCAGGAGCAGCTCGTGCGCGCCGAGCGGCTCGTCGCGCTCGGGCTCATCGACTCGACACACCCCGACCTCGTCGCCCCGTCCACCCTGGGCGACTGGCTCGCCACCGCCGTGACGACCCCCCGACCGCACCGTCGCGGCGTCATCGCCCTCGACGGGCTGTGCCGCGTCCCCACCGTCCTCGCCGGTCTCCTCCGCCGACCGGCACCCGCTGACGACACCCAGGAGCTGGCCAGCTGATGACCACCACGACCCCCCGCGTCGGGTACGTCCTGAAGATGTACCCCCGCTTCTCCGAGACCTTCATCGTCCACGAGGTCCTCCAGCAGGAGGCCGCCGGCACCCACGTCGAGATCTTCTCGCTGCGCCTGCCGATCGACGGCCGCTTCCACGAGGCCCTCGCCCGCGTCCAGGCGCCCGTCACCTACCTCTCCCGCGAGCACAAGGCGAGCAGCTTCTGGAGCGCGCTGCGCGCCGCAGCCACGGAGGTGCCGACGATCGACGAGCACCTCGACGAGCTGCTCGCGGCGCCGGAGGACGAGGCGCTGGCCGCCGTCGAGCTCGCCGGCGCGATCCGCCGCTCCGGCCTGGAGCACCTGCACGCGCACTTCGGATCGATCGCCGCCGAGGTCGCCCGCCTGGCCGCCCGACTGGCCGGGATCACCTACTCCTTCACCGCCCACGCCAAGGACATCTTCCACGAGGACGTCGTGCCTGCCACGCTCGCGAAGACGCTGCGGGAGGCGCACACGACGGTCACCGTCAGCGAGTACAACCTGCGCCACCTGCAGCGCGAGTTCGGCGCCGACGCCGACCACGTGGTCCGGCTCTACAACAGCATCGACCTGGAGGCCTTCCCCTTCGAGGCGAAGGGAGAGACGAGCCATCCCGCACGCGTCGCCGCCGTGGGCCGGCTGGTCGAGAAGAAGGGCTTCGCCGACCTGCTCACCGCCGTGCGTTCGCTCGTCGACGACGGCCGCGACGTGCAGGTCGACCTCGTCGGCACCGGCCCATTGGAGGCGGCGCTGCGCGGTCAGGTCGAGCAGCTGGGCCTCGGCGACGTCGTGACGATGCACGGGGCACTACCGCAGTCGCAGGTGCGCGAGATCGTCGCTGCCGCCGACGTCTTCGCTGCGCCCTGCATCATCGGCGCCGACGGCAACCGGGACGGTCTGCCGACCGTCCTGCTGGAGGCGCTCGCGCTCGGCACGCCGTCGCTCTCGACCCCGGTGACCGGCATCCCCGAGATCATCCGCCACGAGGAGACCGGGCTGCTCGTGCCCGAGTCCGACCCACAGGCTCTCGCCGCGGCTCTGGCCCGCACCCTCGATGAACCACAGGCGGCCGCCGCGCGCGCCCGCGCTGCTCGCGCGCTCCTCGAGGCGGATTTCGACTTCCGTGACCACGCGATCAGCCTCCAGGGGATCTTCCGCGAGGGGATCGCCTCTCGGGCTCGCCCGGTCGCGGCCGAGGAGCGTGAGGTGGCATGAACCGCATCGCCTACGTCTGCACCGACCCGGGCATCCCGGTCTTCGGGAGCAAGGGCGCCTCGGTGCATGTCCAGGCCGTCGTCCGCGAGCTGCGCCGGCGCGGCGCCGAGGTCCACCTCGTCGCAGCCCGCATCGGCGGAGACCTGCCGCGTGACCTCGACGGTGTCGTCGTCCACGAGCTGCCCACGATCGAGGGCTCCCCAGGTCTCGGGCGTGAGCAGTCCGCCCAGCAGTCCGCTCGCGCAGCCGCCGACGTCCTCGCCCGGCTGCACCACGATGCCCCGGTGGACCTGGTCTACGAGCGCTACTCCCTGTGGTCCGACGCCGCGATGACGTGGGCGCAGGACCATGCGGTCGCCAGCGTGCTCGAGGTCAACGCCCCGCTCATCGACGAGCAGTCGGAGCACCGCGTCCTCGCCGACCGCGCCGGGGCCGAGGCCGTCGCCACCCGCGCCTTCGACGCCGCCGGCTCGGTCATCACCGTCTCGGCGCCCGTCGCCCGCTGGGTGACAGCCCGTACCCACAACCATGAGGTCCACGTGGTCCCCAATGGCGTGGACACCCGCTTCATCCGGCCCTCGACGAAGGGTGCGGGCTCCCCCTTCGTCATCGGGTTCGTCGGCACGCTCAAGCCCTGGCACGGCCTCGAGGTGCTGCTCGAGGCCTTCACGCGGCTGGCGCGCACCGACGAGAGCACCCGTCTGCGGCTCGTCGGCCATGGCCCGCAGTACGCAGCCCTCGCCGCGCAGGCCGACGAGCTCGGCATCGCCCACAGGGTCGACCTCGTCGGGGCGGTCGCGCCGCAGGAGATGCCCGCGCAGCTCGCGGCGATGGACATCGCGGTCGCGCCCTACCCCCAGCTCCCGGACTTCTACTTCTCCCCGCTGAAGCTCTACGAGTACCTCGCCGCGGGACTGCCCGTCGTGGCGAGCGACATCGGCCCGTGCGCCGAGATCCTGGACGGTGGTGCCCTGGGGGTGCTCGTCACGCCCGGTGACGCCACCGAGCTAGCCGCCGCCCTGGCCGGGCTGCGCAGTGCCCCCCACCAGCGGGCCGAGCTCGGGCAGATGGGCCGCCGCGCCGCCGAGTCGCGCCACGACTGGAGCCTCGTCGTGTCGCGCATCCTCGCCACCGTGCCCACCCCGACGAGGAGCCTCGCCGACGACTTGCTCGGACGGATCGCATGAGCGAGGCCGCACTGCGCAAGAAGAAGAAGCCCAAGGACCTCCGCGAGGCGATCCCGGGGCTGAAGCGCCTGCTCCCGCACGTGCGACCGCACCTGCGCCACCAGCGCACGCTCATCGCCGGGGGCGGCGCCGCGATGGCCCTCGAGGTCATCATGCGACTCCTCGAGCCCTGGCCGATGAAGTTCGTCATCGACGGCGTCATCGGCCACCTCGGGGCGGACATCAACCAGGAGCAGCCGGCCGACCTCCAGCAGGTGCTCGTCCTGGCCTGCCTCGGCCTGCTCGTCGTCGTCCTCGTGCGCGCCGCCGCGAGCTACGCGATGACGGTCTGCTTCGCGCTCGCGGGCAACCGCTTGCTCACCTCGGTGCGTGCTGACGCCTTCGCCCACCTGCAGCGGCTCTCCATGACCTTCCACGACAAGGCGCGCACCGGCGACCTCGTCCAGCGCATCACGAGTGACGTCGGCCGACTCAAGGAGGTCGCGGTCACCGCCGCGCTGCCGCTCCTGGGCAACCTGCTGACGCTCGCGGTGATGCTCGTCGTCGTCTTCGTCCTCGACTGGCAGCTCGCGCTGTGCATGCTCGTCGTCTTCCCCGTCTTCCTCCTCACGGGACGCTCGGCGACCAGCAAGATCCACACCGTCTCGCGCAAGCAGCGCAAGGCGGAGGGGCAGCTGGCCACCCTCGCGACCGAGACCCTCGGGTCGATGAAGGTCGTCCAGGCCTACACGCTCGAGGACGAGATGCAGTCCCGCTTCGCCTCCGACAATGTCAAGACCCTCAAGGACGGCGTCCAGGCCAAAAAGCTGTCCGCGGGGCTCGAGCGCTCCACCGACGTGCTGGTCGGCCTCGCGACGGCCATCGTCCTCTTCGTCGGAGCCCAGCGCGTGCTGGCCGGCGCGCTGACCCCCGGCGAGCTCGTCGTCTTCGTCACCTACCTCAAGGCGGCCTTCAAGCCGATGCGCGACCTGGCGAAGTACACCGGCCGCATCGCCCAGGCCGCCGCGTCCGCCGAGCGCGTCGTCGACCTCCTCGAGACCGAGCCGACCGTGCGGGACGCCTCGTGGGCCCGATCCGGGCGCCGCGTCACCGGTCACGTCGAGCTGTCCGACGTGTGGTTCTCCTATGTCCCCGGACACCCGGTGCTGCGTGGGATCGACCTGCGCATCACGCCCGGGCAGCGGGTCGCCATCGCCGGGCCCTCGGGCGCCGGCAAGTCCTCGCTCGCCGGGCTGCTGATGCGCATGCACGACCCGGACTCCGGATCGGTGCGGCTCGATGGTTGGGACGTGCAGGACCTCACCGTCCACGACGTGCGCAGCCAGGTCGCGGTGGTTCTCCAGGAGAGCCTGCTCTTTGCGACGAGCATCCGCGACAACATCGCCATGGGCGCCAGGGAGGGTGCCGGTCAGGTGAGCGACCAGCAGGTCGAGGCAGCCGCTCGCGTCGCAGGTGCGCACGAGTTCATCACCGCCCTGCCCCAGGCCTACGAGACGGTCGTGTCGGAACGGGGCACCACCCTCTCCGGTGGCCAGCGGCAGCGGATCGCGATCGCCCGCGCCGTGGTCCGGGACGCGCCGGTCATCATCCTCGACGAGGCCACGACCGGGCTGGACGGCGAGACCGAGGTCGAGGTCACCGCAGCGCTCGACCGACTCACCCGCGACCGGACGACGATCATCATCACCCACGACCTCGAGTCCGCCCGCTCCGCGGACCGCCTCGTGTGGGTCGACGGCGGACGCATCGTCGACTCAGGTCGACCGGACGAGGTGCTCGCCCGGCACGAGGACGAGCTCGCCGGCGTCCTGGCCGGATCGCACGACACCGAGGAGCTGCGGGCCAGCAGCTCGGTGACGAAGGACGGTGCAGAGCATGCGCTCAACTGAGGCCCACGGGATGCTCGCCGCGCACGACACCGGACTACCCGGGTTGCGTGCCCTGCTCGATGACACCGTGCTGACCGAGCGGCTCGGTCAGCCGGTGACACGCAGCTACCTGCGCTACAAACCCGGCACGAGCGCCATCTCCCTGGTCGACGTCGGTGGCCGCGCGGCGATCGCCCACGCGTGGGGAGGCGCCGGACCGGAGAAGCGCGCCAAGGCCCTCCTGCACGTCGCGACCGAGGACGTGCTCCTCGACGACCCCGCCCGGGGGCTGCTCGTCGTCGACGCGATGGCCGACCGCCGACTCACCGCGCTGCAGCGCCTCGTCCGCAGCGAGCGGCTGGGTCCGTGGCTCGCCCGCCTGAGCCACGAGGTACCTGTCGACGCGACGCCGGTCACGCTGGCGCACAAGCCTGCTCGCCGCTGGGTGGGTCGAGTCCCGCTCGCGAGCACAGACCGGCAGGTGGTCCTGCGCGCTTATGGCCGAAGGGAGTACGACGCAGCCCTCGCTGCCCACGGACTCCTCGGCACCGTCGACGCCGTGCGACTCCCCCGCGTCCTCGGCTCCCACCGCCACGGGCTCATCGCCCTCGAACACCTGCCCGGCAGCGTGCTCGACGAGCGGGTGCACGCCGCCGCGCTCCGACGCCTCGGCGCCTGCCTCGGAGGGCTGCACGCGAGCGCACCGGTCCGCGAGATCGACGTCGCAGGCGTGACGGCCGACCCCGTGGACCGTCTCGCTCCGGCCCTCGGTGGGTTGCCCCAGGAGGTGCGCGCCGTCGCCGAGACCGCGCAGCGCGCCCTACGCGCCGGGCCGGGAGCCGTCATCCATGGCGACTTCTCGCTCGACCAGGTCGTCGCCGACGGCCACTCGCTCGGCATCATCGACCTCGATCGGGTGCGACTGGGCAACCCTCTCGACGACATCGCGAGCCTCCTTGCGGCTGCTGCGTCGACCGCACTGCCCGAGGGCGGACCCGGCGGTGCGACGCGACTGATGGACCGTCTGCGCGACCCTCTCCTCGCTGGCCACGCGGCCACGTGGGTCGCCGGGTACACCGACGACCTCGGGCCTCGTACCGCGCTGGCGCTGCTCTCCCGGGCCGGCGAGCCCTTCCGCTCCGGCCTGCCGGACTGGCCTCGGGTGACCAGCGATCTGGTGCTGCTCGCCGGCACCCTCGCGAGCCAGCAGGTGGCGGCATGACCCCCTTCGGCCGGGTCTTGGCCGAGGTCGGCGACCGGGGACTGACGCTCGTGCGCGCCCACCCGCGCGCAGACCGACTGCACCTCGACCTGCGGGACGTGGTCGGCCACCGGGTCATCGGCCAGTGGATCGCCGACGCCGGTGAGGCCGCGCGGATCATGACCGCCACCGAGCAGGTCGCTCCCGGCCAGGTCGAGCGGCTCGGTGGGCACCTCGTGCTGCAGCACGGTGGGGCCGACCGTCGTCTCACGGCACTGGCTCCGCTCGTTGCCGCCGGAGCGGAGCTCGTCGTCCACCGGCCCGAGCGGCGCGCCGTCGTGCGCGCCACCGACGGCGACCAGCAGACCGTGTGGACCAAGGTCGTGCGCTCCCGCCGCGCCGCCGACCTCGTGCGACGGATGCGTGCCGCCGCCGCGGTCCCCGGGCTCACCGCACCCGATGTCACCGCCTGGGACGAGGAGACCGGCACGATCGCCCTGAGCACCCTGCCGGGCACGACCCTGCACAACCTGCTCACCGGTGACGTCACCGACGACGTGGCAGCAGGTGTGGGCCGCGCGGTCGCCACTCTGCACGGTGCCACCGGGCCGGTGCCCGACGGGGCCACCACCCACCGTCCTTCAGCCGAGGTCGAGGCGACTCTCGACCTGTTGGACCTGGCCCGTGGCCACCGCGCCCTCACCCCTCGCGAGGCCATCGCCGTCGAGCGCGACATCGCGCATGCCGCCTCGCGCATCATGACCGCCGGACCGCCATCGACGCCGGCGCTCATCCACCGCGACCTGCACGACAAGCAACTGCTCGTCGACGGTGACCGGGTGGGCATGCTCGACGTCGACATGCTCGCGCCGGGCGACCCGGCCCTGGACCTGGGCAACCTGCTCGCCCACCTCGACCTGCGGGCGGCGCAGGGGTGGACGACACCGGCCACGGCGCGACGTGTCGCCGACGGAGTGCTCGAGGCCTGTGCGCCCGACGGCCGCACTGCCACGGCGGCGCAGGCCTACCGGTCGTTGACGCACGCGAGGTTGCGCGCGCTGTACGCCTTCCGCCCGGGGGATGCGCCCCCTTCGGTCAGGGTCGCGTGATGCGGGTACCGGCCAGCCGGTCGTGGAGCCCGCGTCCGTCGTCGCCGAGGACGATCAGCGCGGGGATGAAGACACAGAGCAGTGCAGCGCGGATCGCGGCGCGCAGCGGGGTGACCCACTCCCCGTACATCGGCACGACGCGCAACCCCATGATCCGGTGACCAAAGGTGGCGCCCCCCAGGGTGACGCCGACGAGGTTGAGCAGGAAGAGCAGCCCGAGCGGGGCGAAGGAGAAGGCCGCGGGGCTGAGCTCGGCCACGGCACCGATGAGTCCGTGGACGATCAGCAGGCATGAGGCCCAGTCGATGACGAGGGCGATGAGACGACGGCCGAAGGGGGCGGTGCTCCCTTCGAGGGGCGAGGTCGGGGCGGGACGGCCTGCAGTGCTGCTCACGCAGGGCAGCCTATGTCGCCGCGCGGCGGACGCTCCCACCGCCCGAGCCTCCCGCTGAGTAGGATCGTGCTCACCAAATGGGACGTCGGTCCCGTGTAACACGGGTGAAACATCTGGGTCATGGTCGAGAAACCGAGCGTGCCTAGATTGATCATCAACAGTTGAAGCGGGAGGTCACAGTGGCCCGCCGCCCCACCCCAGGAGGATGGTTTGTTCAGCTCCCCTGACGAGGTTCTTGAGTTCATCAAGGCCGAAGACGTCAAGTTCGTCGACATTCGCTTCTGCGACCTGCCCGGCGTCATGCAGCACTTCAACGTGCCGGCCGAGTCGATCGACGAGGACTTCTTCACCGAGGGCCAGATGTTCGACGGGTCCTCGATCCGTGGCTTCCAGGCCATCCACGAGTCCGACATGAAGCTCGTGCCGGACATCGACTCCGCCTTCATCGACCCCTTCCGCGTCGAAAAGACGCTGATCATCAACTTCTCGATCGTCGACCCCTTCACGGGTGAGCAGTACAGCCGCGACCCGCGCAATGTCGCGGCCAAGGCTGAGGCCTACCTGAAGTCGACCGGCATCGCCGACACCGCGTTCTTCGGTGCCGAGGCCGAGTTCCACATCTTCGACGACATCCGCTTCGACAGCCAGCCGCAGGGCTCCTACTACTTCATCGACTCGGTCGAGGCCTCGTGGAACACCGGTCGCAAGGAGGAGGGCGGCAACCAGGGCTACAAGACGGTCATGAAGGGCGGTTACTTCCCCGTGCCGCCGGTCGACCACTTCACCGACCTGCGTGACCAGATCTGCCTGAAGATGAAGGAGGTCGGTCTCAACGTCGAGCGCAGCCACCACGAGGTCGGCTCCGCCGGTCAGCAGGAGATCAACTACCGCTTCAACACGCTGCTCGCCTCCGGCGACGACCTGATGAAGTTCAAGTACGTCGTCAAGAGCGCCTCCTGGGCCGCTGGTCGCACCGCGACCTTCATGCCCAAGCCGGTCTTCGGTGACAACGGCTCCGGCATGCACACCCACCAGAGCCTGTGGAAGGACGGCGAGCCCCTCTTCTACGACGAGCAGGGGTACGGCGGCCTGTCCGACATCGCCCGCTGGTACATCGGTGGCCTGCTCAAGCACGCCCCGGCGCTGCTCGCCTTCACCAACCCGACGGCCAACAGCTACCACCGGCTGGTCCCGGGCTACGAGGCCCCCATCAACCTCGTGTACTCGGCACGCAACCGTTCCGCGTGCATCCGCATCCCGATCGCGGGCAACTCCCCCAAGGCCAAGCGCGTCGAGTTCCGCATCCCGGACCCGTCGAGCAACCCGTACCTGTGCTTCGCCGCGCAGCTGATGGCCGGCCTCGACGGCATCAAGAACCGCATCGAGCCCCCGGAGCCGGTCGACAAGGACCTCTACGAGCTCCCCCCGGAGGAGCACGACGCCATCGAGCAGGTCCCGACCTCGCTCCCCGAGGTCCTCAAGGCCCTGGAGGCCGACCACGAGTTCCTCCTCGAGGGCGATGTCTTCACCCAGGACCTGATCGACACCTGGATCACCTGGAAGTACGAGAACGAGGTGCTCCCGCTGCAGGTGCGCCCCCACCCGCACGAGTTCGAGATGTACTTCGACCTCTGAGCCGAACCGAGCACGCACGAAGGGCGGGACTCCCGATCACGGGGGTCCCGCCCTTCGCTACTCAATGGTTGTGTGTTGAACCGGTAGCCGTGGCTGCCGGCAGCGCTCCAGGAGCGACGCCGGCTCCCTGAGCTACCTGTTCAACACACAACCATCAGCCGAGCGGACCTCGCGGACCTGACAGCGACGCAGGTGAGGTGCACAGTGGGAGGCATGGACAAGCGACGCATCCTCATCACCGGAGCGGCCGGCGGGGTCGGCACGATCCTCACGCAGCGCCTCAAGGACGAGTACGACATCACCGGCCATGACCTGACCGCCCAGCCGGAGGCGGACCCGGTGATCCTCGGTGCCGATCTCGTCGACTACGACGCCGTGCGGGGGATCATGGACGGCATCGACACCCTCGTCCACCTGGCCGGTGCTGCATCACCCGAGGCCTCGTGGGACGCCGTGCTCAACGCCAACATCATCGGCACCCGCAATGTCCTCGAGGCCGCCCGCGACGCCGGGGTCCGCAGGGTCGTCTACGCCTCCTCCAACCACGCGATGGGCATGTACGACCGGCTCGAGCAGTGGCCCGTCTACCCCGACGCCCTCCCCCGCGCCGACTCCCTCTACGGAGTCTCCAAGGTCTTCGGCGAGACGATCGGCCAGTACTACCACGACGAGTTCGGCCTGTCCTTCATCTCGCTGCGCATCGGCTGGGTCTCCGGCGACCCCACCGTCTCCGATGTCGATGTCCTGCACGCCATGTGGCTCAGCGAGCGCGACGCCGCGCAGGTCGTGCGGCGCGCGATCGAGACCGAGACCGACTTCGGGATCTACTACGCGATCTCCGACAACCCCAACCGTCGCTGGGGCATGACCAACACGATGCTCGAGCTCGGCTACCGGCCACAGGACTCCTGGGCCGACAAGGCACCCGCCGACGAGCCGGTCGTCGAGGGTGGCGTACCGGTCGCCGACACCTGGCCCAAGGGGTCGTGAGTCGCGAGAGGTGGTCTGACAGGGTGACCGGATGAGCCGCATCACCTGCCCGGTCCTGAGCACCCGCGTCACCACCGCGGAGGCTGCGGCGGAGCACATCCACCCCGGCGACAACATCGGGATGAGCGGCTTCACCGGTGCCGGCTATCCCAAGGCCGTCCCCACCGCGCTGCACGACCGGATGGTCGCTGCCCACGATCGCGGCGAGGACTTCCGCGTCGGACTGTGGACCGGGGCGTCGACGGCTCCCGACGCGGACGGCGTGCTCGCGGAAGCACGGGGCGTGTCCAGCCGGCTGCCGTACAACTCCGATCCGACGATGCGCAAGCTGATCAACACCGGCGAGGTCGACTATGTCGACGCCCACCTCAGCCACTCCGCGCCGCACATGTGGTTCGGCTTCTACGGCAACCTCGATGTCGCGGTCGTCGAGGTCACCGCGATCCTGCCCAATGGCCTGCTCGTGCCGAGCAGCTCCGTGGGCAACAACAAGACCTGGCTGGAGCAGGCCGACCGCGTGATCCTCGAGGTCAACCACTGGCAGCCGCGCGAGTTCGAGGGCTTCCACGACGTCTACTACGGCGCCGCCCTGCCGCCGGACCGTCGCCCGATCCAGCTGACCGACCCGATGCAGCGCATCGGTGACCCCTACCTACGGGTCGACCCGGCCAAGGTCGTGGCCGTCGTCGAGACCGACCGGCCGGACCGCAACTCCCCCTTCAGCCCGCCGGACGACACCTCGCGGGCCATCGCCGACCATGTCGTGGACTTCCTGCGCGCCGAGGTCAAGGCCGGACGGATGCCCCCTTCGCTCCTGCCCCTGCAGTCGGGAGTCGGCAATGTCGCCAATGCCGTACTCGCCGGGTTGGACGACAGCGAGTTCACCGACCTCATCGCCTTCACCGAGGTCATCCAGGACGGGCTGCTCGACCTGCTCGACAGCGGGACGGTCCGCGCGGCGTCCGCGACCTCCTTCGGTCTCTCGGACGTCGGGGTCGAGCGATTCCTCGACACGATCAGCAGCTACAAGGGCCGCATCCTGCTGCGCAGCGAGGAGATCTCCAACCACCCCGAGCTCGTGCGGCGCCTCGGCGTCATCGCGATGAACGGCATGATCGAGGCCGACATCTACGGCAACGTCAACTCCACCCACGTCGCCGGCAGCGCGATCATGAACGGCATCGGCGGCAGCGGCGACTTCACCCGCAATGCCTTCCTCAACTTCTTCCTCACACCCTCCACGGCGAAGGGGGGAAAGGTCTCGGCCTTCGTCCCGATGGCCAGCCACGTCGACCACACCGAGCACGACGTACAGGTCATCGTCAGCGAGCACGGGCTGGCCGACCTGCGCGGGCTCTCGCCGCGTGCCCGCGCGGTACGGATCATCAACAACTGCGCCGACCCGTCCTTCCGACCGGCGCTCCTGGACTACGTCGAGCGAGCGCAGGCCACGCGGCCCGACGCGGTGCACACGCCGCACCTGCTCGGTGAGGCGCTCAGCTGGCACCAGCGATTCCTCGAGACCGGGAGCATGCTCACCAAGGACTGAGCCGGAGCACCACCCGGCCAGATCAGGAGACCGCTCCCTGCAGCGGGGTCCGGTGGGCCACCGCGTGCACCAGCAGGGCAACCATGACGGCGATGCAGACGACGGCGCCGAGGGCGAAGGCGAACGTGATGCCGGTGTCGGTGGCATGGCCCGCCGGCGCCGTGTGGGCGGCGAGGATCGCTCCGGAGAAGGCGGTACCGAAGGAGCTGCCCACGGTGCGCAGCACCTGGTTGAAGCTCACGGAGCTGCCGAGCTCGTCCGCGGCCACGCTGCGGGCGATGAGCGCCGGCATGGCCGCGTAGGCGGCGCCCATGCCCAGCCCGAGCACGAGCATGCCGATGAGCAGCAGCCACAGCTCGGTGTGGCTGACCCACAGCAGGATCGACGACAGCGAGATCATCGCGGCCCCCGTGGGCAGCAGCGCCGTGAGACTGATCCGGTGGGCGATGCGGCGCACGATCCGGTTGGCGGCCAGGCTGCCGACGGACAGGGGAAACATGACGAACCCGGCCCACAGGACCGGCAGCGCCATGCCGTAGCCGGTGGACTCCGGAGCCTGTGCGACAAGGCTCCCCACCGACAGGGCGATGTACATGGCAGCGCCGAGGCCGATGGCCGTGCCGTTGGCCAGGAGGACATCGGTGGTCCGCAGCACGCGCAGGTTGATCAGGGGGTGGGGCGAGGACAGTTCCACCCGCACCCACGCGGCCAGCAGGAGGACGGCAAGGCCGAGCACCCCGATGGTGGCGCTGCTCGCCCAACCCCACTTCTCCCCTTCGCTGATGCCGAGCAGGAGGGCACCCAGGCCCAGACCGAGCAACACGGCTCCGCCGAGGTCGAAGGGGGTACGCGGAGCCAGCTCGTCCGGCCCGTCCGGCATGACCCTGACCGCGACGACGATCCCGGTCAGGACGAAGAGCGACGCGAACCAGAAGGCCCAGCGATAGCTGGCCTCGCCGGCGATGACGCCAGTCAGCGGGTAGCCGATGCCGATCCCCGACGCCACGGTGACGGACAGCGTGGAGATCGAGGACTGCACCCGCGACGGGTCGACATATCTGCGGGCCATGGCGATCGTCACGGGGACGATGCCGTAGGTGAGCCCTTGCAAGGCGCGGCCGATTAGGAAGAGGGCGAAGGAGGACGTCACCGCGGCGAGGACCGAACCCGCGAGGACGATCAGCAGCGAGACGATGAGCAGCCGCTTCTTGTGGGGACCGTCGCTGAGGCGCCCCATGACGGGTGTCGCGATCGCACCGACGGCCAGGTTGATCGTGAGCATCCACTGTGCGGCACTGACGGAGACGTCGAAGGCCTGCGAGATCGAGGGCACGAGCAGCATGCCCAGCGAGCTGACGATGGCCGTGCACAGTGCGGCGTAGACGAGTGCAGGGACGAGACGGGAGCTGCGCTCAGTCATCGGCGCCCTCGTCGACCAGCTTGGCCAGCGCCGGGATCGCCGCCGCGAGGGCCCGTGCATCAGCGGTGGAGAGTCGCTGCGAGATGGCCTGCGCCAGCCACACCTGACCGGCACGGTGCTCGTGGTCGTAACGCTCACGACCGGCCTGCGTGACCGCGAACCAGATGCGCCGACGGTCCTCGTCGTCTCGGGCCCGCGCGATGAGCTCAAGATCCTCGAGCTCACGGGTCGACAGCGAGATGGCCTGCGGGCTCACGTGCAGCCGCTTGGCCAGCTCTCCCGCCGTGGCGCGATCGGCCTCGGACAGGTGCCGCAGGATGCCGAGCTTGCCAGCCGACAGGGTGCGTTCGGCGTGCAGTCGACGCTGGATCGGGCGCAGCGCGTCGAGGAGCTGTCCTGGGAGGTCTGGGTCAGTCTGGGACATCACCCGCCGATGCTACACCTCATTGATCAAGTTGCTTGATCATCTGCTGGAGCGGTGACGTGGGAGACTGCCCCCAGTGAGCACTGTGTGGACCGCGCGGGGGATGCCCGCGCTCTTGTGGGCGACCTTCCTCGGGTTCAGCGGATTCGCTGTCCTCATGCCCGTCGCTCCCCTCTGGGCGGTGCACGGCGGCGCTGACGAAGGGGGCGCCGGCCTCGTCAACGGCGTGCTGCTGGCGGTCACCGTCCTCACGCAGTTCACGGTGCCGGCGATGCTGCGCCGCTTCGGCTGGGGCCCCACACTCGCGGCCGGCCTGATCCTCCTCGGCGCTCCCTCTCTCGGCTTCATCGCGAGCGACTCGCTCGCCACGGTCCTGTCCCTGTCCGTCGTGCGCGGCGTCGGCTTCGGCATCCTCACGGTCACTGGCAGCGCGGCCGTCGCCGAGCTGTCGACGCCCGAGACGCGCGGCAAGGCGGTCGGTGCCTACGGTCTGGCGATCGCCGGCCCGCAGGTCGTGCTGCTCCCCCTCGGCTCGTGGGTCGCCGAGACCGTGAACTTCAGTGTCGTCTTCGTCGTCGGCGCACTGCCCCTGCTCGGGGTGCCCGCGGCGCTCGCGCTCGGCCGGGTCGTCGACGCCTTCCCGGCACATCGCGAGACGCCTGGTGCCGCGCCGGGGACCAGCACCCAGCGTGCCGCCCTCACCCTGCTGCGCCCGATGCTGCTGCTGCTCGGCGTGACGGTCGCTGGCGGCGCAGTCCTCACCTTCGGCCCGCAGATGGTGCGCAACCCCGCCATCGTCATCCCGGCGCTGGCCCTGATGGAGCTGACCGCCGCGATCTTCCGCTGGTGGATCGGCGGCGTCGCGGACCGGTTCGGGGCGGAGCGGTTCCTCGCCCCCTTCGTCCTGCTGACCGTGATCGGTGTCGGCGGCATCGCCTGGGCCATCCACGAGCAGTCCGTGCCCGTGCTGCTCGTCGGCGCGATCCTCCTCGGCAGCGCCTACGGAGGCCTGCAGAACCTCACGCTCGTCATCTCCTTCGCATCCGTGTCGCGCCGGCACATCGGGCTGGCCAGCTCGATCTGGAATGTCGGTTTCGACCTCGGCTCCGGCCTCGGGTCCGTCGTGGTGGGCGCGATCGCCGCCGGGCACGGCTTCCCCAAGGCACTGGCCGTGACGGCGGTCCTCGCGATGCTGACACTGCCCTTGGCGCTCGTGCGGCGGGGGCTTCGAGACGGTCGCTGAGCGACCTCCTCAGCCAGCGTGGTCGGACCTCCTCAGCCAGCGTCGAACGGGGAGCGCTCCCCCTACACCCGACCTCACCCACCGTGGGAGGATCACCGGACACCATCGGTACGAAGGGGTTTGGGTTGAGTACAGGGGCGCAGCAGTTCATGAATGCTGCCCGGCAGGTCGCTGGAGCGACCGGCATGGGGCAAGCGGTCAACCAGGCGATGGAGCAGGCGCAGGGCGCCGGCTTCGACCTCAATGCGCGGGACTTCCCCGCGGCCCGGGGCGAAGGGGGGAGCGCCGCCACCCGGATCAACGCGGACCATGTCTCTCTCGACGACGCGGCGGAGGCGCTCAGCCGCAGCCGCTACGAGATGGGCCAGAGCGGGCCGGTGCACGTCATCACCCCGATGGTCATGCCCAAGGGCCGCCGTCTCAAGGCGATGCTCCCGGTCATCTTCCTGGTCATCCTCGGCTTCGTCGGGTCGATCTTCCTGCTGCCCTTCGGCACCAGCCTGGCCGTCTTCGGCCCGCACTACTGGGTCCTCGTCCTCGCCGTCGCGGCCTTCATGTGGTGGCGCCAGGGCATGGTCATGGTTCCCGAGGGCTGCACCGCGCTCATCAGCCGCTTCGGCAAGGTCGAGGCCGAGGTGGGCCCCGGTCGCGTGACGCTGTGGAACCCGTGGAAGCGCGTGTCCTACATCGTCAACACCACCCGCGAGTACCCCTTCAATGCGCCGATCCGCTCGGCACCGACCAAGTCGGGCGTCCAGGCCTCCGTCGACCTCTTCCTGCAGTTCCGCATCGTCAGCGCCCGCGAGTTCGTCTTCGTGCTCGGCGCCGTGCAGGGCTTCCAGGACAAGCTCAACAACGCGATCTCCGAGACGACGCGCTCGCTCATCTACGAGCAGGAGGCATCCGGCATCTACGACCTCGTCGGTGAGAGCACCGCGCGCCTGCTCGACCAGCTCAACGCGCAGTTCGCTCCCGCGGTCGAGCTGACGACGGCCAACATCACGCACGCCGAGCCGTCCGCCCAGGAGTACCGGATGGACCTCGCGGCGCCGGAGATGATCCGGGTGGCCAAGGAGGCCTACACCTACGACTACGAGCTGGGGCTGAAGAAGGAGCAGAACGAGGGTGACCTCAACAAGGACCTCGCCTCGCTCAACGAAAACCTGTCCGGCATCCAGGCCGACATCGCGCGCTACCAGGCGCAGATGGACACGGCGCTGGAGCGGGAGACCAACCGGGCCGAGGCGGTGGCGCGTCAGCGCTTCGTCGAGTCCGAGTCGGACGCCCACGCCAACGCGGCCCTGCTCGAGGCGCAGGCGCTCGACATCCGCGCGCTGAGCGCGGCCCTGGCCCCGGAGATCCTCGACTACCGCTACCAGCAGGACATGCTGGACAAGATGGAGGGCGTCTCCGGATCGCTCCCGCAGATCGTGCGGATCGGCGAGGAGTCCGAGGGCGTGGACTACCTCCAGATCGCCCGCCAGCTCGTCGGTGGTCAGGACACCAAGCTCTTCTCCGAAGAGGACATGGAGGCCATCCGATCCCGCCAGGGCGACATCGCCGCCCGGGTCAGCGGTCGCCAGGCCGACATCGTCGACCTGCTCCGCGTCCCCGACGAGACCGATGTCGAGATCCTGCCCGTCACCGAGCCGGAGACCGACCCCGAGGGCGAGCAGCGTCTCGACGCGATCCGTCAGTCGGTGACCGACGAGAGCATCACCGAGACGCTCGAGGGTGTCTCCGGTGCGGGCACCCCGCCCCCGCCGGTCGACCTGCCCCCACCGCCACCGATGACCGAGCCGATGACCCAGACCGACCCGAGCGAGGGTGAGCGCAATGAGTGACCAGATGATGGAGCAGGCGGTCCGCGCGGCGCGCGGCCAGGGCATGAGCTCGATCAAGGAGGTCGTCTCCGGCTGGAGCGATGTCGCGCGCTACCTGCGCGGCGGCGACTCGGGCTCCCTCGTCCCCGTCGTCATCCCCAAGGACAAGCGCGGTCTGACCTGGACCTCGCTCATCTGGTTCGGCCTGTGGGCGCTGCTCAGCGGTGTCTTCCTCGCCGCGACCGACCACGGGGCGATGGGTGGGCTGTCGATCTTCGTCGCGATCATCGCCTTCCTGCTGTCGGCTCTGTGGTGGTGGCGCTCCTCGATCGTCGAGATCGAGGAGGGCACGGTCGGGGTGCTGACGAAGTTCGGCGCCATCTCCGGCCCCGGCCTCTCCCCCGGCCGGCACTACCTGTGGCACCCGTGGGCGCGAGTCGCCTACGTCGTCGACGTGACGACCGAGATCCCGTACACCGCACCGGTGCTCAGCTCGCCGACGCACGAAAACGTGCCGCTGAAGTCGATCGAGTTCTTCCTGCGCTTCCGCATCGTCGACGCGATCCGCTTCGTCCAGACGATCGGCGCGGGCAACTTCGACCTCGTGCTGTCCAACTCGGTGCAGGACGCGATCCGTCAGCGCAGCCGCCAGGTGCGCACCGAGCAGGCCTATGACCTGCGCGGCAGCGATGTCAAGGACATGCAGGAGGTCCTCAACCGTCAGCTGACCCGGTACGGCGTGCAGATCATGGGCTGCAACATCCCGGACGTGCAGCTGCCCGACCAGTACCGCGAGCACATCGCCACGCGCGAGCGGGTCGCCAAGGAGCTCGTCGCGTACGAAAAGGAGTGGGAGCTGACGCGCAAGCGCCGCATCGACACCCTCCTGCTCGAGATCGAGCGCTCCAAGAAGGTGCGCGACGCCAAGGTCGTCGAGGTCCAGGCCTCGCTCAACAAGGCCCGCAAGGATGTCGCGCAGATGCTCGAGGAGCGCGAGACCGAGGCGCAAAAGATCCGCTACGAGATCGAGACGCGCGCCCGGACCAATCTCGTTGCGGCACAGGGTGAGGCCAAGGCCCAGGAGCAGCTGGCCACGGCCTACCGCGACAACCGTGCGGTGCTCGGCTACGAGCTCGCCCGTCGTCGCCTCGACGTGGGCGCGACCCTCGCCGAGGACGCTCCGCGGCCGGTCATCGTGCACACCGACGCCGGCGCCAGCGACAGCTCCGCGCTGTCGACGCTGCTCATGGCCCAGCTGCTGCCGCAGCTGCAGTCCGGTGGGTCGGCGCCGCGTCGCGGATCCCGTCAGGTGGCGCAGTCCGCCGGGGACCTCGACCAGGTCGCCGAGCGCGCTGCCCGCGCGTTGCGGGAGCAGACGCAGGGCTGACCCGCAATGACCCCGCACGGCCGAAGGGGGCGCTTCCGATCAGGGGGGCGTCCCCCTTCGCATGTCCGGCTGCGGATGGTCACGGACGACGGGTTCAGGGTCGAGGGCCGACCTCACAGAAGGTCTAACATAGGGATACCCACTGATCCTTATGTAAGGTTCAGAGATGACTCGTCACCAGCTGTGGGCCACACACCGTGAGTCGCTGGCGTGGGAGCGCGACCCGAGCCGCCCGATGTCACGCAGCGAGCGTGCCCGCGTACGGTCGACGTACGAGGCCACGATCACCCCGGACATCGCACGGCTCCAGCCCACCATCGGGGCGAGGACGCTCGCCGCAGCCGACGACGCGCGTGCGGAGATCTCACGCTTCGATGCGCAGCTGTCCACGATGCTTCCGGGGACGGAGCTGGCCCCGCTGGCCGCCGTGCTGCTGCGCACCGAGTCCGCGTCCTCCTCACAGATCGAGCAGGTCACTGCTGGCGCACGGGCACTGGCCCTCGCGGAGCTCGACCTCGCTCCCACCGGAAGCAATGCCCAGCTCGTGGCGGCCAATGTCGAGGCGATGACCTGCGCCGTGCATCTCGCCGATGACGTCACGCCGCAGTCCCTGCTGGCGATCCACGACGTGCTCATGCGCGATCAGCCACACGCCGCCCCGGGACGCTTCCGCACCGAGCAGGTGTGGGTCGGCGGATCGAGCGTCTCCCCGCATGGCGCCACCTTCGTCGCTCCGGCGCACGAGCGCGTCGAGGCAGCGGTCGAGGACCTGTGCGCCTTCGTCGCCCGCACGGACATCCCACTGCTGCCCCAGTGTGCGATCGCGCACGCGCAGCTCGAGACCATCCACCCCTTCAACGACGGCAACGGCCGCGTGGGGCGTGCGCTCGTGCACGCGATGCTGCGACAGGGCGGAGCCACGACGCGGGCGACCGTGCCCGTCTCCGCGGGGCTGCTCGCCGACACGCACTCCTACTTCGACGCGCTCACCTCGTACCGGTTGGGCGACGTCGACCCGATCATCGACCGATTCGTCGAGGCGACCTTCGCCGCCGTCGGCAACGGCCGCGAGCTCGCGCGCGATCTCGTCGAGATCCACACCGGGTGGACCGAGCGCATCCGCGCTCGTCGCGATGCCTCGATCTGGCGCGCGCTCCCCCTGCTGCTCAGCCAGCCGGTCATCACCTCCGCACTGCTCCAGCAGGAGCTGTCCCTGTCACAGCCGGCCGCCGACCAGATCATCGCGCGCCTGCGGGAGGCGGAGGTCCTCACGCGCGCCACGGGGCGTCAGCGCTACGTGACCTGGACGGCAGCAGAGGTCACTGCTGCCCTGGACGCCTTCGCCGAGCGGGCTCGCCGAGGCTGATCACTCTGCGGCGGCAGCCCGGGCGTCGAGGATCGTGAGGACCTGCTGGGCCCACCGGATGTTTTCCTCCTCGAAGCTGATCCCTCGCAACAGCGTGAGGTACTGCCCCACGCGCGGCTCCGCCACGAGGTAGTCCTCCTCGCTGCGTCCGGCGAGGGTGCGCTCCTGCACGAGGTGGTAGACGGCGAGCTTGGCCTCGAAGGCCTCCATCCGCTCGACGACATGCTCACGGATCGCCTCCGGGTCGCCCGACTCGAGTGCCGCGACCTGGACGAGCAGCTCGTCACGCACGGCCATCGGCTTGGGCGAGCGCAGCGTGTGCGCGCGCAGCGCCTTGCGTCCGGCCGCGCTCAACCGGAAGACGCGCTTGTCGGGCCGCTTGGTCTGGGCCACGGTGCGCGCCGTGACCAGCCCGGCGTCCTCGAGCTTGTCCAGCTCGCGGTAGAGCTGCTGCGGGCTGGCGGTCCAGTAGTTGGCGACAGAGACGTCGAAGGACTTGGCCAGGTCGTAGCCCGAGGACTCGTCGTGGGCGAGAGCGGTGAGGATCGCGTCCTGGAGTGCCATGCCGCGATGTTACCCCTAGCACCTAGTCACATTGTTGAGTAGGTTGAGCGCATGTTCCGTGAAGCCATCGAACGCCATGACATGGACGCCGTCGAAGCACTGCTCTCCGATGATGTCGTCTTCCGCAGCCCCGTCGCCCACACGCCCTATCCGGGCAAGCCGATCACCAACGCCATCCTGCGCGCGGTGACGGAGGTCTTCGAGGACTTCCGCTATGTGCGCCAGCTGCAGGACGGACGCGAGGAGGCCTATGTCTTCGAGGCGACCGTCGACGGCCTGGAGCTCACCGGGGTCGACTTCCTCACCCTCGACGAGGAGGGCAAGATCATCGACTTCATGGTGATGACCCGTCCGCTCAAGGCGTCCCAGGCGTTGGCTGCTCGGATGGCCGAGCGCTTCCCGCAGATCCAGCAGGCAGCACAACAGGGCTGAGTGCCGGCCGCTTGGCCGCACGCCCATCTGCGGAGGACCTCCCGGCGAGACGGCGGCCGAGCCACGGCCCGACGTGGCGGCGGGCCCATACGGCCTCGGTCCGCGCGGTGCGCCGGGGGAGGTCTCCGTCGGGGACGGCCTCCCACCCTGCATCGACGGGAACCCCGAGTGCCGCAGCGCTGCCCGCGGCGAGCCGCTCGTGGCCGAGCGCCGACAGGTGCAGCCGGTCCTCGGACCAGGCCCGCGGGTCCTCGAAGATCGTGCCCGTCGTCGGTGCCGGCGGCAACATGCCGTGCGCGTCGGCCAGGTGCTGGTAGATCTCGTTGAGCAGCACCCGCCGCCGCACGATGAGGTGGCCAGCGGGGCTCACCGCACGGATGTCGGGGATGGGCACGACGACGACCCGGACTCCCTTCGCCGTGAAGGGCGCCACGATCTGCACGAGCGTGCGCCGCAGCTGCGCGACGTCCAACCTCGGGCGCAGCAGGTCGTTCATCCCGGCGGTGAAGGTCAGCACGTCCGGCCCCAGGGCCAGCGCCGTCTCCACCTGGGTGTTGAGGACCTGCTGCGCCCGCAGACCCCGGACGGCGAGGTTGGCGTAGTCCACCTCGCCGTGGTGGGCGGCGAGCAGCTCAGCGAGCCGGTCCGCCCACCCCCGGGGTGTGCCGTCGGGCCACGGGTCGTCGCCGACGCCCTCGGTCAGGCTGTCGCCGATGGCCACGTGGCGCAGCGCCATCAGACCTGCGCCGCGATCCTGGTGCCCTGGTCGATGGCCCGCTTGGCGTCGAGCTCTGCGGCGACGTCGGCCCCGCCGATCAGGTGGACGGTGACACCCTGCTCGGCGAGCACGTCGTGCAGCCCCCGGTTGGAGTCCTGCCCGGTGCACAGCACGATCGTGTCGGCCGCGAGCACCTGCGCCTGGCCATCAACCGTGAGGTGCAGTCCCTCGTCGTCGATGCGCTCGTAGCTCACGCCGGGCACCATCCTCACGCCGCGCTGGGCGAGCTCGGTCCGGTGGATCCAGCCGGTGGTCTTGCCCAGTCCCTTGCCGACCTTGGTCGTCTTGCGCTGCAGGAGGGTCACCTCACGCGGCGCCGACCGGTGCGAAGGGGAGGTCAGTCCACCTCGCGTGGAGTGGTCGCCGTCGATCCCCCAGGTCTCCTGGAAGGCCGCGATGTCCAGGCTCGCCTCGTCGCCGGGGTCGGTGATGTACGCCGCGACGTCGAAGCCGATGCCGCCGGCTCCGAGGATGGCCACGCGCTCACCGACCTCGGCTCCCCCACGCAGCACGTCGAGGTAGCTCACGACGGTGCGGTGATCGGTGCCGGGCAGGTCGGGGACGCGCGGAGTCACACCGGTGGCGATGGCGACCTCGTCGTAGCCGGACAGGTCGTCCGCCTCGACCCGGGCACCGAGCTTGACGTCGACACCGGTCTCGGTGAGCTTGTGGCGGAAGTAGCGCAGCGTCTCGTTGAACTCCTCCTTGCCCGGGACCCGTCGGGCCACGTCAAGCTGGCCACCGATGTCATCCGCTGCGTCGAAGAGCGTCACGTGGTGGCCGCGCTCGGCTGCCGTGGTGGCGAAGGCCAGACCGGCGGGGCCGGCACCGACGACGGCGATGCGCTTGGCCAGGCGGGTCGGGCCGATGACCAGCTCGGTCTCGTGGCAGGCCCGCGGGTTGACCAGGCAGGAGGTGATCTTGCCGCTGAAGGTGTGGTCGAGGCAGGCCTGGTTGCACCCGATGCAGGTGTTGATCGTCTCCGGCTCCCCTGCCGCGGCCTTGGCCACGAAGTCGGGGTCGGCGAGGAAGGGACGCGCCATCGAGATCATGTCGGCGTAACCGTCGGCGAGGAGCTGCTCACCAACCTCGGGGGTGTTGATCCGGTTGGTCGCGACGAGCGGGATCGAGACCTCGCCCATCACCCGCTTGGTGACGCCGGCCCATGCGGCGCGCGGCACCTGCGTGGCGATCGTGGGGACCCGCGCCTCGTGCCAGCCGATGCCGGTGTTGATGATGTCGGCTCCCGCGGCCTCGACGGCCTTGGCCAGCTGGACGACCTCGTCGAGGGTCGAGCCCTCGGGGACGAGGTCGAGCATCGACAGTCGGTAGACCAAGACGAAGTCGGGGCCGACCGCCTCGCGGACGCGACGCACGATCTCGAGGGGGAAGCGGATCCGGTTGTCATAGGAGCCGCCCCAGCGGTCGGTGCGCTGGTTGGTCCGCGTGGCGATGAACTCGTTGATGAGGTATCCCTCGGAGCCCATGATCTCGACGCCGTCGTAGCCGGCCTGCTGGGCCAGCAGCGCGCAGCGCACGTAGTCCTCAATCGTCTGCTCGACCTCGGCGTCACTCAGCTCGCGGGGCACGAAACGGCTGATCGGGGCCTGGATCGGCGACGGCGCGACGAGGTCGGCGTGGGTGGCGTAGCGGCCGAAGTGCAGGATCTGCATGGCGATCAGGCCGCCGGCCTCGTGCACGGCGTCGGTGACGACCCGGTGGTTGTCGACATCGACCTCGGTGGTCATGGCCGCCCCACCCTCTGCGGGTCGCGCCTCCAGGTTGGGCGCGATCCCACCGGTGACGATGAGGCCGGCTCCCCCCTTCGCCCGCTCGGCGTAGAAGGCGGCCATCCGGGCGAAGCCGTCGGGTGCCTCCTCGAGGCCGACGTGCATCGACCCCATGATGACGCGGTTGCGCAGGGTGGTGGCGCCGACCGTGATCGGCTCGAGCAGGTGCGGGTAGGACAGGGACATGGTCACCGACTTCATTGGTCAATTTGTTGAGTAGGAAAACCATAGCGCGTCTCCCCGCGTGGCCAACCCGACCTCCGTCATCCACCCGCGGGGGTCAGCCGCCCGCGGCGACGGCGAGCAGGGCCGAGGTCGCGGCGCTCATCCGGGCGCCCTTGCGCCACACCGCGGTCAGCGGTCGCTCGAGGTCCAGCGTCGTCGGCACCACGACGAGGTGGCCGGCGTCGACCTCGGTCGCGACCGCCCGCTCGGAGATGACCGCCGGTCCGAGGCCGGCTCGCACCGCACCCATGAGGGCGGTGGTCGAGCCGGCCTGCAGGGCGATCGTCGGCACCCCCCCAAGCGCCCGCTCGAAGGTGCTGCGGGTCCCGCTCCCCTCCTCGCGCAGCACCCACTCCGCGCGCGCCAGCACCTCGGGACGAAGGGGGGTCCGCCGCCGGGCCCACTCGTGGTCGGGATGGACCACGACGACGAGCCGGTCGGTCCCGACCACGCGGTGGTCCAGGCCGGCAGCGCGCGTGGCGGTCTCGATGAAGCCGATGTCCGCGAGCTGCGAGCGGACCATGTCGGCGACCCGGTCGCTGTTGACGACGTGGAGCTGCGGGTGGACCTCCATCCGCTCCCGCAGCGCGCCGAGCCATCGCGGGAGGATGTGCTCGGCGATCGTCAGGCTGGCCGCGACCCGCACCTCGCCGCGTCGGCTGCCAGTCAGCGACGCCAGCCCCGCGCGCATCGTGTCGACCTCGCGCAGCACCTGCCGTGCCCAGGCGACGACCGCGCGGCCGTCGGTCGTGATGGTCGAGCCGCGCGGGGTCCGCTCCAGGAGCGTCAGCTGCCACCGCACCTCGAAGGCCCTCACCCGCGCGCTCGCCGACGGCTGGCTCAGCCCGCGCTCACGAGCCGCCGCGCTCAGGCTGCCGGTGTCGTCGACGGCCACGACCAGTCGCAGCGTCTCGATGTCAAGGTCGGGAGCATCAGCCATAGCCTCAGCCTATGACGTGTCGCCGGACTGGGGTCTACCCAAACCCTTCGGACCCCGGCACGGTGGACCAGGTGAACACCCCCACGCTCCCCGCGCAGTCCACCGACGCCATCGCGCCACCGCGCCCCGGCGTCGGATCGCGGGTCACTCCCTTCGTGCCGCCGCTGGCCGCTGCCGGACTGGCGATGGCGCTGGCCCCCTTCGTCCCGCTGCTCAGCCCGCTGCTCCTGGCACTGGTCGTCGGAGCGGTCGTGGCCAACTCACCGTTGATGGGCGTGCGGGCCGTGGTCGACCATGGACCGGCGACCCGGCTGCTGCTGCGGCTCGGTGTGGCGGCGCTCGGCCTGCAGCTGCCCTTCGGCGACATCGTCGGGATCGGTCCGGCCGGGCTGGTGGTCATCGCGACCACGGTGGTGGTGACCTTCCGCGGGACCCTGGCCGTCGGTCGCCGGCTGGGTCTGGACGAGGGCTTCGTCATGCTGCTGGCCGCCGGCTTCTCGATCTGCGGTGCCGCCGCCATCGCAGGCGTCCAGGACTCGGTGCGGGCGAAGGAGAAGTTCGTCGCGCTCGCCGTGGCCATGGTGACGATCTTCGGCTCCGCGATGATCCTGCTCGTCCCGTGGCTGGCCGGGGTCATCGGTCTGAGCGATCACCAGGCGTCGATCTGGGCAGGAGCGAGCATCCACGAGGTCGCCCAGGTGGCTGCCGCGGGCTCGCTGATCGGCGGCCCGGCCGTGGCGCTCGCGATGACCGTCAAGCTCGGCCGGGTCACGCTCCTGGCCCCGATCTCCGCGCTGCTGGCGAAGGGAGCGAAGGGGGCCAACGGCACCTCCACCCCGCTGGTCCCGTGGTTCATCCTCGCCTTCGCAGCGGCCGTCGCCCTGCGCTCCACCGGGCTGCTGCCGACCGCGGTGCTCGACGTGACCAACCTGGTGACGACCCTGCTCCTGGCTGCCGGGATGTACGGCCTGGGGATGGGCATCCGCGCCCGCGACCTGTGGCCGCTGCCGGTCCAGGCGCTCACCCTGGCGACGGTCTCGACGCTCATCGCCGGTGGGACCTCGCTCGGGCTCGTCCTGCTCGTGGGCTGAGGTGCGTGACGCTCAGGCTGACGTGCGGCCGTAGAACAGCTCGGAGGTCAGGTCGTTGAGCACCATGTCGGGGCGCTCACCGTAGGTGAGGACAGAGTTGATCCGTGGCCTCCTGCCCCTGATCGGGGTGACCCGGTGCAGGGCCCACTCGCCGCGGAAGAAGGCCAAGGTGCCGGCAGCACTGGGCAGGACCTGCAGGCCGGTCCGATCTCCCTGCAGCAGTCGCTGGACGCCCGGATGGTTCTCGTTGTCGTCCGAGCGCAGCCCCGGCAGGTGCGTGGGAGGTCTGGGTCAGGAAGCCCACGCTGCCGCTCCCTGACGCACTCCTCGGCGCGACCCTGATCGGTGCGACCCTGCACGGCGAGGGTGAGCCGATGGGAGCGAGCAGGCGGGCCGGCGCAGCAGGTCAGCGTGCGAGGTCGACCTGGTCGCCGACGGGCGACGTCACGGTGACCCGGGGCGGACCCGTCACATAGGTCTTGGTCGCCTCACCCATCGCGGCGAACTCCGCCATCTCACCGTGCCGGCGCAGCGCGTCCTTGGAGTCGTAGGCCTCGATGAAGACGTAGTCGCCCTCGCTCCTGGCGACCCGCTGCAGGTCGTACCGCAGGCACCCTTCGTCCGTGAGGAAGGCTGCGCGGGCGGTCGCGACGGCCGCCTCGAAGTCCTCGGTGCACTCGGGCTTGACGCTGATGGTGGCGATGACGTTGAACATCCCCACACCATAGGTGAATCCGGCTTCAAGTGCAGCCTCCCACTCGCCGAGGACTCGTCAATGCGTCCACCTCCACCCGGGCCCGAAGCATGAAGTGCTTGACTCAGGCACATGACTGCGAGCGCCACTGCCGACTGGACCACCCCGGGGCCCGAAGAGGTCGCACCCGGGGTGCACCGCATCCCCCTTCCCCTGCCGATGGACGGGCTCAAGGCGGTCAACGTCTACGCCGTCGTTGGCGAGGAGCGGCACACCCTCATCGACGGCGGGTGGGAGATCGAGGTCGCGCAGCGTGCGCTCGACGACGCGCTCGGTGAGCTCGGGCTGGCGACGCACGACTTCGAGCAGTGCCTCGTCACGCACCACCACCGCGACCACTTCACGATGGCGATGGGTCTGCGGCAGCGCGCCGGTCTGATCGTCGGACTGGGCGAAGGGGAGGCCCCCCAGCTGGAGGCGATCCGCAGCACCCATGGCCTGGAGGGGTCCCACACCCTGCTGGTCGCCGCGGGCGCCACCTCAGTGATCGAGGCCATCGCCAAGGCCCCCCACGATCAGCAGGACCGCGACCTGTGGGCCGACCCCGACCGGTGGCTCGTCGACGACGAGTCCGTTGCCGCGGCGGGTCGCTCGCTGCGGGTCAAGGCGACGCCGGGCCACACGAGCGGGCACGTCGTCTTCTTCGACGACGACGCCGATCTGGTCTTCGCCGGTGACCACGTGCTGCCGCACATCACGCCCTCGATCGGCTTCCAGGCCAAGCCGGTCGCCACTCCCCTGGCCGACTACCTCGACTCGCTGGCCGCGATGCTGACCGAGCGTGACCGCGTGCTGCTGCCGGCGCACGGACCGGCTGGCGGCAGCCTGCACCGGCGGGTCGATGAGCTGCTCGCGCACCACGAGCGACGGCTGACACAGACCGAGGCGGTCGTGCGAGCGGGTGCGTCCACCGGTTTCGAGGCGGCCCGGGCGCTGCGGTGGACCCGCCACGAGCGACACCTGGACGAGCTCGACCCCTTCAACCAGATGCTCGCCACCACCGAGACGCTCGCGCACCTGCAGGTGCTCGCCGCACAGCAGCGGGTGCGGCAGAGCGATGTCGACGGGGTGTGGCGGTACAGCTGACGGCCAGGTGCTCGTCGGCGTCCGTCACCTAGACTCGCCGCCACGGGTACAGCGGAGCGTGGGCCCGCTGCCCAGGACGCGGGAGACGAGATCAATGACGATCGACCACACGCTGGTGGGCACGGGCGCGACCAAGGTGATCACGGTGCACGGCTGGTTCGGCGGCGAGGACGGCTGGGGTCTGCTCCCCGAGCTCATCGACACCGACGCGTACACCGTCGCCTTCTTCGACCTGCGCGGCTACGGACGGCGCATCGACGTCGCCGGCGAGTACACGCTCGAGGAGGTCGCCGAGGACGTCTTCGCCCTGGCCGACGAGCTCGGCTGGCAGCAGTTCGCCCTCGTCGGCCACTCGATGGGTGGAGCGATGGTGCTGCGCGCCTTCAGCGACGACCCCGAGCGCGTCACCGCCCTCGTCGGGGTCAGCCCGGTCCCCGCCTCGGGCGTCCCCCTCGACGCCGACTCGCAGGCGCTCTTCGACGGCGCGGCGCAGGAGCACGGCAACCGCCGGGCGATCATCGACTTCACCACCGGCAACCGGCAGCCCGCGAGCTGGCTGGACGCGATGGTCGCCTACACCGTGCAGCACTCCCGGCCCGAGGCCGTGGCCGGCTACCTCACGTCCTGGACGGGAGCCGACTTCGTCGCCGACCTGCCCGCGGTGCACGTGCCCGTCCACGCCGTCGTCGGCGAGCACGACCCGGCCCTCGGCGAGGAGACGATGCGCGCGACCTGGCTGGAGCAGCTGCCCGGGTGCGAGCTGACCGTCATCCCCAACGCCGGGCACTACGCGATGTTCGAGGCGCCCGTCTCGCTGATCGCGGCGATCGACGCGACCGTGCTCCCCGCCGGCTGACGTGGCGGCAGTGACCGGCGTGACGAGCTCCCTGCCGAAGGGAGGATCCCGCGCCGTCCTCGCCGTCGCCACCGTCGGGTGGCTCCTCGTGGAGCTCCTGCGCGGGTGGACCCCGCTGCTCATTGCGAGCCCGCCGACGAGCGACACCGTGGTCGCTCCCGAGCGCGGCATCCGCGTCGCCATGATCGCCTACGACGCGGACGTGCGCGACGATCTGGCGGAGCTGATGGCCGGTGTGGCCGCGAGCGACCTGCACCTCGAGATCGAGCACGTCTACCCCTTCGACCAGGCCGTCGAGGCGCTGGCGAGGGTCCAGACCCGGCACGTCCGCGGCAAGCTCGTGCTGAGCGTGTGAGGCGCAGCCCCGTCCTCACGGCGAGTGGTCGACGACCTCCACGACCGCGCGGGCGGCGAGCTGGTGCCACCGCCACGGGCGCTCGAGCAACGCGTGGCCACCGCCCATCTCCTGGTAGGTGGCGTCCCCGCCGAGTGCGCGCAGCCGGTCGACGAGGTCACGTGAGCGCGCCGGGCTGCACACGGTGTCGTCCACGCCGTGGATGACGCGGACCGTCTTGTCGCGCAGGTGCTCGACGGGATCGTGCTCACCCACCCACGGGGCGAGGGCGACGCTGCCGATGACCTCGTCCTGGCCCCCGCCGCGCAGCGCTGCCCAGCCGCCGCTGGAGTGTCCGAGCAGTACGACGGGCAGGTCGTGGTCGGTCGCCAGGCGCCGCACGATCTCGCGGGTCTGCACCAGACCGGTGCCTGAGGAGGCGATCCAGCCCCCGTGCCGGTTGTGCACGAGGACGGGCGCGATGCTCCCTCGGGAGACCCGCGCCACGGCGGGGGCGAAGGGGAGCATCCGCAGGTAGGAGACATCGCGATGGCGCCGAGGCTGCTGCGTCACCGAGCGGCCGCCGTGGAGGATCAGCGCGATGGCCCGGGTGCGAGGCCCGACCCGCACGCGGCCCTGTCGGACCGCTGCCATGAGGTCGTCGAGGTCCTCGCGCGTCGTCATGTCGCGAGTCTGGCACGGTGCTCGCCGGGTCAGCTGCCCGCCGGCCCCGGCTCAGCGGGCGCGTAGTCGTAGCGGGCGTTCGCCCGGGTCTCGCGGAACTCCGCGAAGGTCATGCCGCCCGAGTCGGGGAACGCCTCGTAGGTCTCCCAGCGCGCCCAGTTGCGGTTCCACGCCTCGTCGCGCGCGTCCTCCTCCGTCGTGAGGTACCACCGGTCCGACTCGGGGCCGCCGTCCTCGAGGATCAGCCAGATGCGCTCCGTGGGCACCTCCCCGCTCGGCTCGACGCGGTCGTCCTGCCCATTGACGGAGTCGACGTGCGGGAGCTCGTCGATGGTGTAGGTCGGCAGGTCCTGGATCTCGCGGTACTGCTCCCACGTGACGCCGAGGTCGACCCGCGCGTCCAGCTCCTCGAAGTCCCGCTGCTCGTCCGCCAGGAGCTCGTCCACGCGGGCCACTGCGTCTGCCCGCGCGGCGTAGTACTCGAAGACCGGCATCCAGCCCTGGCGGATGCCGCTGATCACCCACACGTTGTGCATCGCTTCTCCTCAGATCGCGGGTAGTTCTCCCCCTTGGCACTACCCCCTTCGCACCGTTGACTCATCCCATGACGAGCTTCCCCCTGCCGCTGCCCGCAACCGACTCCGTCCGTGGGGAGCAGCCAGCCGTGGATCTGGGCGGCGTCGTCCTGCGCTACCGGTGCGCCGACGAGGTCGCGCCCTTCGCCGGGCCGGTCATCGAGCGCTTCCGCCAGTACCACGCCTCGGGTGCACCGCTGGACGGGCAGCGCACGATCGTCGGCTTCACGGTGTGGCAGCTGCGCCAGTCCGGCCCGCCGCGCGAGTACTGGATCACTGCCTGCGACTACGACAGCGACGACATCATCGATGTGACGACCGACGACCTGACCTTTGCGTTGTGGATCGAGGCGAGCCAGGTCGACGTCGTCGGGCGCGTGGGCGCGCACGGCGAGCAGGTGGACATGTCCTCGCGGGTGATGTTCACCAAGGCCGCGTTGAGCGTCGTCGACAAGGGACGTCCGGACGAGTTGGTCCTGGAGCGTCGTGAGCCCAAGGACGAGCAGGACTCCGGCTGGTCTGTCCGCACCGCGCAGCGGTCCGTGCTGCGCAACAAGGAGGTCGAGATCCTCGCTGGTGTCATGGCCGGCACCACGCCGTACCTGCTGCCGCACCTCGCTCTGCCGATCGGGTCGGTGGTCCGCTTCGCCGATGGCCGCTGCCTGGGCATCTGGTCGGGACAGGGTGACCTGCTGATCGACGGCGACGGCACCCGGGTCGCCTCCTCGTCGCCGTCGCGGGCGGCCTCGGACCTCGAGGTGCTCACCGAGACGGTGGACGGGGTGAGGCTGCAGGCCAGGATCGACCCTGCGATCGCACCGCTGGCCGGAGGGATCCTCGCTGCCTTCGCCGCGGGTGCGGCGGGTCCGCTGCAGGCCGGCGCGCAGATCCCCTCCTCGTACGCGACCTTCACGCTGCACGAGGGCGAAGGGGGGACCCTCCTGATCACCACCCCGGACTTCTCCTCCCCGGAGAGCTATCGCACGGCCACGACCGATGACCTCACCGCTGCCCTGTGGGCCCACGCGGCGCAGACCAAGATGGCCCGGCTGGCCGAGCTGGAGCCGCAGCGCACGCGCGCTGGCGAGACCCTCGCGATCCAGCGGGCTGCGATGGAAGCCCTCGTGATGGGGACGCCGGTCCCCTATCTGATGGAGCGGATCCCGTCGCAGGACGGCGAGGACCGGCTCGCGGACGGCACCACCCGCTCGGGCTGGTTCATCACCTCGCCGGTCGCGCAGACCGAGGAGGAGCGCGCGATCCTCAACATCGACGCGGGCGAGCTGCAGGCCTGCGACCCGATCTTCACGCCGTACTACGCGCTACCGGACCACGTGATGCTGGAGTTCGCCGAGGGCCGGCTCGCGGCCGGGCACCTGCTCGACCCGGTGAAGTTCGACGAGGTGACCTCGCAGCACCTGAGCATGACGATGGGTGAGCTCCTGGGCTCCGGGAAGGTCTCGCGGCCGCTCTTCACCTGATCTCTTAGTAGTCAGCCTCCGGAAGGCAGTCGAGCCCATGGTCGACGAGCTCCCCGTCGCTGTGGCTCCACGCCTCGCACCACTCCAAGACCTGCTGTCACGTCAACCGTCTCGAAGGGACGCCACGGCTCACGCCCGAACGACGCTCACCACCCGTGGCAGCGCTGCCACCGCTCGGTGACGGGCTCCCCTTCGCCGGCGACGACCTCGTAGTGGTCGTGCTGAGCCGCCGTGGCGCAGGCGTGGATCGGCAGGATCCGCACCCGTGTCCCGACGGGCAGGTCGGGCAGCTCGCGCTCGACACCGGGGCGGATGGCGAGGACGCCGTGCTCCTGGCTCGCCCCGACCATGAGCAGGTCGGGCAGGACCTCGCCTGTGTCGGTGGAGACGAGGCCGAGGTGCTGGTCGACGGCCTGGGTACCGGTGCCGCGGTCGCTGGAGGTGGCCGTCCACCCGGCGTCGGTGAGGATCGACGCGTCGTCGGGGCCGCGGCCGATGACGGTGGCGACGACCGACAGGGCGAGGTCGTCGAGCGCGCAGACCCCGATGCCGGCCATGACGAGGTCGAAGAAGACGACATTGCCGGCGCGGACCTCGGTGACGCCGGTGAGGTCGGTCGCGGCGTGGGCGGTCGGGGTCGAGCCGACGCTCAC
>NZ_BCSS01000025.1 GCF_001570985.1 Janibacter limosus NBRC 16128
CGGCGGGAGGGCGAGCAACCACTGGCCGTGCCCGCCGAGCCGCTCCGCGGTCGCGTCGGCGCTTGCAATGAGTCCGGCCGCAGTGAGCAGCGAGAGCTTGGGCGTGCCGGTCGAGCCGGAGGTCGCGATGGCGACCGCCAGGTCGTCCGGCAGCGCACCGTCGGGCAGCTGCGGCGCCGCGTCCGGCGCGTGTGGGTGGATCGGCGCGGTGCCGGTCAGCGCGCCCTCGAGCGAAGGGAGTGACTCGAGGACCGCAGGTCCGGTGGGCAAGGGGAGCGTGGTGATGAGCACCTGCCCATCTTGGCTGATGGACCGCGGACTGGGGGGAGGCCATCCACAGGCTGCCGCATCGGGCTCTCGGACCACGACAGGTGCCCATGCCCCGGGGCGATTCGGTGTCGTTGTGCGCGCCCGTCGTCGTTGTGGGTACTCGGTGGCCCCGAGACGAGCATCCAACCGCCACCAACGACGACAGGCTCGTCGTCAGCCGCGAACGACCGGGCCCGGCGATGTCCGACCGCGACCCCTGCCGGGGCCGCGCCTGTGTGCGGATGCGCCCTCACGACCTGGAGCCCGGTGTCAGGTCCGAGCCTCGGCGAGGCGACTCGCAGGCGAGTTCGCGTGGACTCGTGATCAGAAGTACCAGGGGAAGGGCGACCAGTCGGGCTCGCGCTTCTCGAGGAACTGGTCGCGGCCCTCGACGGCCTCGTCGGTCATGTAGGCCAGACGCGTCGCCTCGCCGGCGAAGACCTGCTGGCCCATGAGCCCGTCATCGGTGAGGTTGAAGGCGAACTTGAGCATCCGGATCGCGGTGGGCGACTTGGCCATGATCTCGCGGGCCATCGTCAGAGCCTCGACCTCGAGCTCGGCGTGGTCGACGACAGCGTTGACCGCGCCCATCTCGTACATCTCGTGGCCGGTGTAGGTGCGACCGAGGAAGAAGATCTCGCGGGCACGCTTCTGCCCCACCATCTTGGCGAGGTAGGCGCTGCCGTACCCGCCGTCGAAGGACCCCACGTCGGCGTCGGTCTGCTTGAAGCGCGCGTGCTGGCTGGCCAGGGTCATGTCGCAGACGACGTGCAGCGAGTGACCGCCACCGGCCGCCCACCCGCCCACGAGGGCGATGACGACCTTGGGCATGGTGCGGATGAGGCGCTGGACCTCGAGGATGTGCAGGCGCCCCCCTTCGGCCTTGACGCGACGCTCGTCGATCCCCGCGACGCTGTCGTCACCGGTCGGGTCGGCCGCGTACTGGTAGCCGGAGCGGCCGCGGATGCGCTGGTCGCCGCCGGTGCAGAAGGACCAGCCCTCGGTGGTGGCGCTGCTGCCCTCACGCGGGGTCGGGCCGTTGCCGGTGAGCAGGACGACGCCCACGTCGGGGGTGCGGCGCGCGTGGTCGAGGGTGCGGTAGAGCTCGTCGACCGTGTGCGGGCGGAAGGCGTTGAGGATCTCCGGCCGGTCGAAGGCGATCCGGACGCACCCCACGTCCTTGGCCCGGTGGTACGTGAGGTCGGTGAGGTCCTCGAAGCCGGGGACCACCTCCCAGGCCTGCGGGTCGAAGGTCTCGCTGACGTTGTCCAGTGCGCTCACGGGGGTGAGCCTACTGACCGGTCCGAGGCGACGGAGGCGCGCCTCAGGCGACGAGGCTGATGAGCAGGACCATCGGCAACGAGACGACGGCACCCAGCGAGGTCGCCAGGGTGAGTGTCTTGAGCGCGCCCTTGGTCGACAGCCCCAGCAGGCTCTTGAACATCCAGAAGAAGTTGCTGTTGACGTGCAGGGCGAACATCGCGCCGGAGGCGATCGACAGCCCGATGACGACCGGGTCGACACCGGTGGATGCGACGACCGGGCCGATGATGCCGGCGGCCGTGATCGCGCCGACCGACACCGAGCCGATGGCGAAGTGCAGCAGCGCCGCGATGAACCACGCGAGCAGCACGCTGATGAGCACCGGGGCGCCGGCGTCCGCGGAGAAGAGGCCCTTGAGCGTGTCGCCGAGACCGGTCGCCGTGATGACCGCGCCGAGCGAGCCGCCGATGCCGGTGATGAGCAGGATCTCGCCGGTGGTGCGGAAACCGCTGGACAGGGCGTTTTCGGTGCCGTCGTTGCCGAGCGTGGCCCGACCGATGAGGAAGGCGATGAGCAGACCGATGAAGAGCGCGATGTTGGCATTGCCGAAGAAGGCGATGACGTCGTTGCTGTGCTTGAAGAGGTCCATGAAGGCACCGAAGGCGATGAGCACCAGCGGCACGAGGATGGGGGAGAGGCGTGCCAGCAGCGGGAGCCGGAGCGCGCGCTCGGGGACGGCGTCCGGGTCCTCGACGTCGGTGTCCAGGTGCTCGGCGTCACGCGGTGAGGACTCGACGTCAGCGCGGGCGAGGTAGGTGTGGTGGCCCGGGTTCTCGGGGTGCTCCTCCTCGTCGGGGTCGATGTCGGTCAGCTCGTCCCACAGCCCGGCGCGCAGCAGGAGGCGGAAGAGGAGCGTCGTCACCAGGGCCGTGGCCAGGCCGATGGGGGCGCCGAAGACGAGATAGCGACCGAGGGGGATCTCCAGGAGCCCGGCGACCGCGACGGCAGCCAGACCGGGGACGACGAAGACATAGCCCGAGAAGATGCCGATCCCGATGGCGCCAGCGAGCCACGGCAGGCCCTTCTTGCGGTCGACGACCGGTGCGGCCTGGCGGGCCATCGGGGAGGCGAGGACGACCTGCACGTCGACGTAGATCGAGGGGAAGATCGTGGCCAGCGCTGCCGCCATGGCGTACGGGAGCTTGCCGCCGACCCGGCGCGCGATGATCTCGACAAGCGCGCGGAAGGTCCCGGTGGCCTGCAGCAGCGAGCCGATGAGCACGCCGAAGCCGATGAGCAGGCCGACCTCGCCCATGATCTCGCCGAAGCCGCCGGTGATCTCCGTGACCGTCTTTTCCAGGCCCACGCCTGCGGACAGTCCGAGGAAGACCGAGGCGATGATCAGCGAGATCACCGGGTCGACCTTGAACCGGATGATGAGCAGGATCGCCAGGGCGATCGCGATGAGGGTCAGCGCAATGGTCACGCGCCGACCTTACGCGCTCGTGACCGACCTCACACCCCGGCATGATCCCCAGCCACGGCCCCGATCCCTCGTCGGTCCACAGCGAGCGAAGGGGGGTCCCTCTCGCCTCCCGCGGACGGTGGGGTGGGTGCACGGCCGCTCACCCGGATCGGCCCGGAGAGGCGGAGCGACATGACAGATCGATGGATGGGTCTGGTGGAGGACCTGATGTGGGACGACCGGCGCGAGGGTGCCCTGCTCGAGACCCAGGGGAGGGGCGAGCTGCTCCAGATCGTCGTCTTGCGGGGGCAGGTCATCGACGTCCGGCACGAGCCGGTGAGCGGCAGCGGGTATGAGTGCGCGGCGCTCGAGATGGAGTATCCGCGCCCAGCGCTGGCGCCGAGAGGGGAGGGGATGACTGTCCGCGAGCCCCCGCACGAGGCGATGGTCGGTTGGCTCGAGCGGGTCGTCGGGGGCGTGGAGACCCTTGCTGCCCTGGACGCTCGGCCGTTGCCGGTCGCCTCGCCGGTCGATGCGCGCTCGCTGCCGGATCCGCAGCGCGAGCTGGCGCAGGCCGTCGACGAACAGCTCGAGAGAGCCTCGGTGGGGTGGCCCATCGTCGACGAGGCGCTCAGCGCCTGCCGTGGCCTGCTCACTGCCGCGGCCGACGCCGGCATGCTGCGGGTGTGGCGGGACCTCGAGCCCGAGCGGATCGCCGCCATCGTCGTGCACTGCATCGCCAAGGCCAACGCGCTGGTGGGTTCTGGTGCGCCCTTCACCGTGGCGCACTGGCTGCGTGACCTCGGGACGAGCTCGGCACCGTCGAGCCGGTCCGCGACCCTCGCCACGACGATCGGTGGCGGGCAGTGGTCGCACGGGCAGCGTCCCGCGGAGGCACCCGATGTCTACGTGCTCGGCGACGCGCGCCTGCTCGTCAGCCGCTTTCGCCGGGAGCTGATCACCTACCGGGACCTGGCGGTGAGGATCCGCGAGGACTGAGGCACCCGCCGCCGGCGGCCCGTGGTGCACCATGTCCCCATGGCGAGCACGCAGTCGACCCGGATACGCCGGGCTGTCCAGCGGTACGCCGCGAGCCACGAGGAGCTGCGCGGCGTCACCGATGCCTATGTCGCGCTCGTGACCCGGCTGCTGGACGACGCCGGTATCAACTACCTGGCGGTGACAGGGCGGACCAAGTCGGTGGAGTCCTTCGCCGGCAAGGCCGCGCGACGGCTGCAGGGCGGGCGTCTCGCCCACCCCAAGCCCCTCACCGACATCACTGACCAGGTCGGCGTGCGCGTGGTGACCTATGTCCTCGCCGATGTCGACGCGGTGGCGCAGCTGCTGGCCTCGCAGCTGGTGGTCCGCGAGGACCGCGACATGGGTCAGGAGACGGCCGACGCAGGACGTTTCGGCTACTCCAGCCGTCACCTCCTCGTCGCGCTCGACGAGGAGCGCGCGGAGCCGGGCATCCCGACGAGCCGCCCGGCCTCGGTGCAGATCCGCACGGTGCTGCAGCACGCCTGGGCAGAGTTCGAGCACGACGTCCGCTACAAGGGATCGGTCTCGGCCGAGCACGCCCCCGACTTCGACCGTCGCTTCACCCTCGCGGCCGGTCTGCTCGAGCTGGCGGACCAGCAGTTCTCGGCCATCCGGGACCGACACCGCGAGGAGCTCACCTCACCTGCCGAGGGCGCCGACGACGACCCGCGGATCAGCCCGACCGACCTGGCGGCCTTCCTCGCCGGCCAGTTCACCGACGCCGGGTGGTCACGCACCGACCACTACGTCTGGATCAGCGGGCTGCTCCTCGAGCTGGGGATCAGCTCGCTCTCCGAGCTGCGCGAGGTCCTGCGGGACGTCGACGTCGAGTCGATCGAGGGCCACATGGGCTACCGCTACCCACCCGGTGCGGTCCGTCGCCTCGACGACGCGCTGCTGTCCGTCTACGGGGAGCGGTACGTCGCACTGCACGGCAACGCGCACCGGATCGCGCTGCTGGAGGCCCGCCTCGGTCGGCTCGCCGACTGATCAGCCCCGAGGGCACCGGGTTACCGTCTGCCCATGGCACTGCACCTGTACCAGCTCTCCATCGACGCGCATGACCATGCTGCCCTCGCGAGATGGTGGGCCGACGCGCTCGGGTGGCGCGTGGACTTCGAGGACGAGCACGAGTGCAATGTCGTGCCCCCCGAGCACACCGAGGACCCGATCGACGACACCGCGACGTGGCTGACGGGCCGGACCTCGCTCGTCTTCGTCCCCGTGCCCGAGGGCAAGACGATCAAGAACCGCCTGCACATCGACCTGGCCCCGCACATCGACCAGGACCGCGACGCCGAGATCGAGGCGCTGCTGGCCAAGGGAGCCACCCGCGTCGACGTCGGCCAGACCCCCGATGTCACCTGGACAGTGCTCGCCGACCCGGAGGGCAACGAGTTCTGCGTGCTCTCCTCCCGCGACCGGTGAGCCACGTGCAGTGCGCGCAGTGGCCGGACTCCGTCGACGAGCTGCTCGATGACCTGCGGGTGGTGACCCTGCCCCTCACCACCCGGTTCCGCGGCGTCGACGAGCGCGAGGTCGCCCTCGTCCACGGGCCCTGCGGCTGGGGGGAGTTCGCCCCCTTCGTCGAGTACGGACCGACCGAGGCGGCGCGCTGGCTGGAGGCCGCGGTCGAGGCCGCGTGGGCCGGCTGGCCGGACCCGGTGCGCGCCGAGGTGCCGGTCAACGCCACGGTGCCCGCGGTGCCGTCCGAGCGCGTCGCCCAGGTCCTGGCCCGCTACGACGGGTGCACCACGGCCAAGATCAAGGTGGCCGAGCGCGGCCAGAGCGAGCAGGACGACATCGACCGGGTCGCGGCCGTCCGCGATCTCATGGGCCCGGACGCGCGGATCCGCGTCGACGCCAACGGCGGGTGGTCGCTCGCCCAGGCAGCCGACATGCTGGCGAGGTTGGCCCCCTTCGGCCTGGAGTACGCGGAGCAGCCCTGCGCCGACGTGCGGGACCTCGCCCACCTGCGCGTCGACCTGGCGCACAACGGTGTCGAGGTCCCCGTCGCCGCGGACGAGTCCATCCGCAAGGCGGAGGACCCGCTCGAGGTGGCCCGTCTGCGCGCCGCCGATGTCATCGTCGTCAAGGTCGCGCCGCTCGGTGGGGTGGCAGCCGCTCTGCGCATCGTCGACGAGTGCGGTCTCCCGGCTGTCGTCTCCTCGGCCATCGACTCGAGCGTCGGGCTGCGGGCCGGTGTCGCCCTCGCCGCCGCGCTGCCGCACCTGGACCACGCGTGCGGCCTCGGCACCGGTGCATTGCTCGCTGCCGACGTGACGACCGACCCGCTCCTGCCCGTCGGCGGTGTCCTGCCCGTGCGGGACGTGGTCCCCGACGAGGAGCTGCTGGCGCAGCACGAGTCGCCCGCCCCCCGGCAGCAGTGGTGGCGCGACCGGGTGCGCGCAGCTTGGGCAGCCCGCGACTGAGCGTCGTCCACACCCCGCGGGGTGTGTGGGCAGACGTGCACAGCGCGGCGAAGGGAGCCCCGCTCACCTCGTCGAGACGGTGGGCTGGGCCCATGGACATGGGGATACTCCTTCCGGGGGAGCTGAGCGGGGTCGCGGCCCGACTCGACCGGTACGCCGTGCGGCTGGAGGTCTGCGCGACGCAGGTGCGCACCGCTACCGCGACGAGCTGGCAGGGCGGGGCCGCGGACCTGCACCGCGGGCGGGTGGCCGACCACGCGGCTGACCTCACGAGCCTCGCGGGTCGGGTGCGCGAGAGCGCACGGCTGGTCCGGCAGCTGCAGTCCGTCGCCGAGTCACGACTGGACCTCATCGGCGAGGTCGACCTGACCGTCGGGCTGCTGCCGTGAGTGGCATCGAGGTCTCCGGCGGCGTGGCCGGGCTGTCCGTCGGCCTGATCGAGCTCGAGGACTCCGCCGGTCGGCTGAGACACATCGGGACGGAGCTGACCGCGATCGCCGTGTCGGTGGCATCCGTCGCCGCCGACCCCCGGCTCACGCTGGCCGGGCTGCTCGCACCGCGCGAGCTCGTGGCCGTGGAGCTGGCCCTGCTGGGGTGCACCGGGCCGGGCGGGGTGGCCACCGCAGCGGCGGATGTCATCTCCACCTCGCTCGCCACGACGGCTGCCGTGCGGACCTACCGGGCGGGCGAGGACGCCGTCGAGGCGCTCACCGACGGCATCGCGACCGCCGCCGGGCGCTGGGTGGGGCGCACCGCGGGTCCGGTGCTCCTGGGCGCGGGCCTCGCTCTCGCGCCCCTCGCCGTCGCCGTGCTGTCGACCCCCGCCGGTCGCGATGCCGCGCTGGCCGTGGGACTGGGCCTCGGACGCGGGGTGGACGAGATCCTCTGCGACCACCCGTGGCTCGTCCCTGCCGCGGCAGACGGGCTGGACGGACTGGTCCTCGGGCTCGGCGAGGGTGTCCCTGCACTCGGGCTGTGGTGGCGATGGCGCAGCGGTCAGGCGGGAGCGCACTACCCACCACGCACGCAGCAGGAGGCGCTCGCGGTGATCCTCGCAGCGAGTCGAGGGATCGCTCTGGACGAGACCGATCGCGAGGTCACCCTGACCCCGCACGCGCCTCGCGCCGGCCGAGCCCCGCGCGGTGTGGCCGATCTCGTGGCGGGCGATGGACCGACCTCGGGTGAGGCGCGCGTCCGGGTCACCGGCATCCCGCAGCCGGACGGGGGATGGGCCTGGGTCGTCGACGTGCCCGGGACGCGGTCCTTTGACCCCCGAGCCGGCAGCGACCCCTACGACATGACGAGCAATGTCCTGCTCGTCGCGGGGGAGCGCACCCGCACCATGCAGGCGGTCGTCGACGCCCTCGAGGACGCTCGACGCCGCACGGGCGACACAGGGCCCCCACGCGTCATGCTCACCGGTCACAGCCAGGGTGGTCTCACGGCCGCAGCGCTCGCGGCCGACCCGGGCCTCAGGCGGCGGCTCGGCGTCACCCACGTGGTGACCTCCGCGGCGCCGGTGGCGCGCCTGGACATCCCGCAGGACGTGTCGGTCCTCAGCCTGGAGCACACCCAGGACCTCGTCCCGGGACTCGAGGGCGCGGACAACCCCGACCGGGCGAGCTGGGTGACGGTGGAGCGCTCCATCGCCGATGAGCTCGGAGCGGACGGAAGAGCGACGCAGGCGCACGACAACGGTCTCTATGCGGACACGGCCCGGATGGTCGACGCCAGCGATGCCCCGTCGATCGCTGCCTGGCGAGACGGCGCCGCGGCGTATGTCGGCGACCCCGGTGGCCCCACCGTGACCATCGACTACGACATCGAGCGCCGATGAGGCCGGGCGCGGGTGGCAGGATCGGTCCCGTGAACCCCTCGACCACCGGCGCCCGCGTGCTCCTCGACGAGCTCGCGCGCCACGGGGTGCGCGAGGTGGTGCTCTGCCCCGGCTCGCGTTCGGCGCCCCTCGCCTATGCAGCGCACGACCTCGAGACCGCCGGGCGGATCCGTCTGCACGTGCGGGTCGACGAGCGCAGCGCCGCCTTCCTCGCCCTCGGGCTCGCCAAGACCTCCCGGCGCCCCGCAGCCGTCATCACGACGAGCGGCACCGCCGTGGCCAACCTGTATCCCGCCGTGCTCGAGGCGCACCACGGCGCCGTCCCGCTGCTGCTGCTCACCGCCGACCGTCCGCCCGAGCTGCGCGGCATCGGCGCCAACCAGGCCACTGACCAGGTGGGTGTCTACGGCGAGCACGTCCGCCTCGCCCTCGAGCTCGAGACACCCTCCGACCCGGCACGGCAGGCGCCGGCGTGGCGCACCGCGGCAGCTCGCGCCGTGGCCGCTGCCACCGGCGCGCTCAGCGGACCGGGCGCGGCCGGTCCCGTGCACCTCGACCTGCCCTACCGCGATCCCCTCGCCCCGAGCGGAGCAGATCCCCTCGACCCGGTGGGGGGCCGTCCCGAGGGGGCGCCGTGGGTCACGCTCCCTGCTCCCGTCGCCGTCACCGCGGGTGCAGCGGCACCGTTGGCGCACGACCCCGGCACCCTCGTCGTCATCGGGGAGCTGCCGACCGCCGAGCACCGGGCAGCCGCCCTCGCGTGGGCGGGCCACCACGGTGCGCCCGTCGTCGCCGAGCCCGGCCCGGGGAGCAGCCCGCTCGTCGTGCCCCACGGTGACCGCATCCTCGGGGCAGCGGACTGGGTGGGGGAGCGCCTCCCTTCGCGCGTCGTGGTCATCGGCCGACCGACCCTGGGCCGGGCCGTCCCGTCACTGACGCGGACCCCCGGACTGCGGGTGGAGGTGGTCACCCCCGGTGAGCCCGGCGCGGCCGGCTGGGCTGACGCCACCCACACCGTTGCGGCGGTCCACCCCTTCGCAGCGCTCGCGACCGAGGGCGCAGGGCGCGAGGTCAGCGACCTCGCTCGCACGTGGCTGGCTGCAGGTGAGCGGATGTCAGCGGCGCTGGCCACCGCGGCGGCAGACCTCGACGGCCCGGCCACCGCTCAGACCGTGCACGATGCTCTCCCCGAGGGCAGTGCGCTCTTCCTCGGCAGCAGCAGCGTCGCCCGCGACATCGCGCACGGAATCGCCCGGCCCCGTGAGGACGTGGAGATCGTCACCAGTCGTGGGCTGGCCGGGATCGACGGCTGCGTCTCCACCGCGGTGGGGCTGGCGCTGTCGCGCACCGGGCCCACCGTTGCGCTGCTGGGTGACCTGACCTTCCTGCACGACGCCAACGGCCTGCTCATCGGCCCGGACGAACCCCGACCGGACCTGACGATCGTTGTCGTGGACGACGACGGGGGGAGCATCTTCAGCACGCTGGAGTACGGCGCTGACGAGCTCGCGGGCCCGATGCAGCGGCTCTTCACCACGCCGACAGGCACCGACATCGAGCTGCTCTGCGCCGCGCACGGCGTGCCGGCCACGACCGTGTCCGGCACGGAGGGGCTCGCCGAGCTGGTGTCCCGCCCGAGCACCGGCATCCGGGTCATCCGGGTGCCGGTCGACGCCGGTGCCCGGCGGGATGCGGGTCAGGCGGCTCGTGAAGCCGTGGTCGCGGCGCTCACGGACTGACGCCGAGGGTGCCTCAGCCGCCCAGTGCGGTGCGCATCGGCAGCAGTTTGGCCACCGACTCGGCGACCTCGTCCGCGGCGACCGAGCCCGCGACGATGCCGCAGCCGGCGTACAGACGCAGGGACTGCGGGTTGTCGTACCACCCGCAGCGCAGCGCGATGCCCCACTCGCCGTCGCCGGACGCATCCATCCAACCGACCGGCCCGGCGTACCGGCCGCGGTCCATCTGCTCCAGCTCGGCGATCACAGCGTCGGCGTCGCGCGTCGGGGTGCCGCACACGGCGGCCGAGGGGTGCAGGGACGCGGCCAGGGCCAGCGAGGTCGACCCGTCACGCACGACGCCAGCGACATCGGTCGCGAGATGCATGACGTTGTTGAGGTGCAGGACGAAGGGGGACTCCGGCACGTTGATCGAGGAGGTGTGCTCCGTCAGCGCGTCGGCCACCGAGCGCACCGCGTACTCGTGCTCCTCGAGGTCCTTGCTGCTGCGGGCCAGCGAGCCGGCGAGGGCCAGGTCGTGGCTGTCGTCACCGGTGCGCCGGATCGTGCCGGCGAGCACCCGGGAGGTGACCAGCCCGCGCTCGAGCCGCACGAGCATCTCGGGGGTGGCCCCGACGAGCCCGTCGACGGCGAAGACCCAGGTCGTGTCGTAGTCCTCGGCCAGACGGGCGAGGAGCCAGCGGGGGTCGATGCGCTGCTCGGCGCTCGCCTGGACGGCGCGGGCCAGGACGACCTTGTCGAGCTCGCCGGCGCTGATCCGGGCGACCGCCTCCTCGACGGCCTGCGCCCAGCACACAGCGGTCAGGTCACGGTCGGCGAAGGTGACCTCGCCGGGGTCGAGGGGCTCCGGCTGGACGGTGAGCGGCTCGTCGGCCGGCGGGACGGTGGCGTCGGTGGTCGTGGTCGTGACCCAGGCGAGGGCGCCGCGGCGGCCGACGACGACCTCGGGCACGACGAGCACCGACTCGGTCCCGGAGTCGGGGGAGTAGGCCATCGACCCGAAGGCGATCGGTCCGGTCCCCGGCTCGTCGACGTCGTCGCGCACGATGGCCTCGGCGGTGACGCCGCGCCACCACTCCTGCGCCCGGTCGAAGCGGTCTGCCCCGCTCGCGCTGAAGGTGGCCACCCGGCCCCAGCCGACGAAGCCCTCGCCCTTGCGGACCCAGGAGACGACGTCGCCTGCGTCCTCGGGCTCGGGGAGCAGGGCCAGCAGGTCGCCGACCCGGGTGGCCGGGACGGCCACGGTGCGCACGACCACAGCGGGGTGCGGGTTGCCGAGCGGGTGGGGGACGTCGGCGGGCGATGGTGAGGTCATGGCGGGCAACAGCCTACGACTGCAGATGGGAGGATGAGGACATGAGCCGCGCCACCCTGCAGAAGGACCCCAAGGACGTCGCCGCGATGTTCGACGAGACCGCCGCGAAGTACGACCTGATGAACGACGTGATGTCGCTGGGTCAGACGCGGCTGTGGCGTCGGGCCGTGCTGCGCGCCATCGATCCCCAACCGGGCGAGCGCATCCTCGACATCGCCGCGGGCCCCGGGTCCTCGTCCCTCCCGCTGCGTCGGGCCGGTGCGGACGTGGCCTCGGCCGACTTCTCCCTCGGCATGCTGCGCCAGGGGCTCAAGCAGAGCCCTCAGCTGCACTTCACCGCGGCCGACGCCACCCGCCTGCCCTTCGCCGACGAGTCCTTCGACGTCGTGACGATGTCCTTCGGCTTCCGCAATGTCGTGGAGCCCGAGGTGGCCCTGCGCGAGTTCCTGCGGGTGACCCGGCCCGGCGGTCGACTGCTCATCTGCGAGTTCAGCCAGCCGGTCAACAAGGTCTTCCGCACCGTGTACTCCGAGTACCTCATGGCCGCCTTCCCGCCCGTGGCGCGCCGCCTGAGCTCCAACCCGGACTCCTACGTCTACCTCGCCGAGTCGATCCAGTCCTGGCCGGCCCAGGAGCCGCTGGCCCGGATGGTGGCCGGCGCCGGGTGGGCCGACGTCGAGTGGAACAACCTGACGGGTGGGGTCGTGGCGCTCCACCGGGCCGTGAAGGCGGGCTGAGACGCCCCCTTCGCTCGCTGGGTAAGGACAGCCTGTGTCACCCGGATTGTTTCCAGCGAGTAGGCTGCCCGCCGATCGTGAAAAGATTCACAAGCAGCTGAGGAACATCTCGTGACCAGTGCACTGCCTGCGGCCGACGGAGACCGCAGTGTCGACGTCATCATCGTCGGAGCCGGGCCCGGTGGCAGCGCCACCGCCGCGTGGCTGGCGAAGGCCGGCAAGGACGTCGTCCTGCTGGAGAAGTCGCGCTTCCCGCGCGACAAGATCTGTGGCGACGGGCTGACGCCCCGCGCAGTGCGCCAGCTGATCAACCTCGGCATCCCCCTGTCGGAGACCGACGGCTGGGCCCACAACAAGGGCCTGAGGATCATCGGCGGCGGCATGCGCCTGCAGCTGGACTGGCCCGATGTCACCTCCTTCCCCGGCTACGGCATGGTCCGGGCCCGCCAGGACCTCGACGAGGTCCTCGCCCGGCACGCGGCCTCCTGCGGCGCCGAGCTGCTCGAGGGGCGCAATGTCTCCGAGCCGATCCGTGACGAGGACGGCCGCATCGTCGGCGTCGTCGCCAAGGTCGTCGACGAGCGCGGTCGGGCCACGGGCGAGCGCGAGACCTACCGGGCGCCCGTCGTCGTCGCCGCCGACGGGGTCTCCTCGCGGCTGTCGGTGAAGATGGGCCGCGAGAAGCGCGAGGACCGGCCGATGGCCGTCGCCGTGCGCGCCTACTACGAGACCCCCCGCCACGACGACGAGTACCTCGAGAGCCACCTCGAGCTGTGGTCGACGACGCCCGAAGGGGGACGCATCCTCATGCCGGGCTACGGCTGGCTCTTCGGTCTGGGGGACGGCCGCTCCAACATCGGGCTCGGCGTGCTCAACACCTCGGAGGCCTTCGGCCGGACCGACTACAAGGACGTCATGCGTCGCTGGGTCGAGACGATGCCGCCCGAGTGGGGCATCAACGAGGGCACCATCACCGGCGACATCACGGCTGCCGCGCTGCCCATGGCCTTCAACCGCCAGCCTCTCTACGCCGACGGGCTGATGCTCGTCGGTGACTCCGGCGGCATGGTCAACCCCTTCAACGGCGAGGGCATCGACTACGCCCTCGAGGCCGGCCTCGCTGCGGCCGAGACGATCGTCCAGGCCCTCGCCCGGCCGACCGCAGCCGATCGCGAGCGCGTGCTCGTCTCCTACATCGCCCGGATGAAGGACATGCACGGCGGCTACTTCACGCTCGGGGCGCAGTTCGCCAAGCTCATCGGCAAGCCCGAGATCATGCGCCTGGCGACCAAGTACGGCCTGCCGCGGCAGACGCTGATGAAGTTCATGCTCAAGCTCATGGCCAACCTGCCGGAGGAGAAGGGCGGCGGTCTCGACGACCGCCTCGTCCAGCTCATGACCAAGGTCGCTCCCAATGCATGAGCCCGCCGTCGACGTGCTGCAGGTCACCCCTAGGATCGACCATGGCGTGCATCACATGACTGAAGAAGAAAGCGAGGTGCAGCGATGAACCCGTACATCCCGCTGCTCATCCTCTTCGCGCTCGGCCTCGGCTTCGCGCTCGTCTCCGTGGGGACGAGCCTGGTCGTGGGCCCCGCCCGGTACAACGCGGCCAAGGCCCAGGCCTACGAGTGCGGCATCCAGCCGACGCCGCAGGCCGCGGAGGGCGGCCGCTTCCCGGTCAAGTACTACCTGACCGCGATGCTGTTCATCATCTTCGACATCGAGGCGCTCTTCCTCTACCCCTTCGCCGTCGCCTTCGACGAGCTCGGGGCCTTCACGCTCGGTGCCGTGGTGCTTTTCCTGTTCAACGCGTTCTTCATCGCTGATGCCTATGTCTGGCGTCGCGGTGGGTTCGAGTGGGACTGACGAGGACGGATCTGACATGGGTATCGAGGAAAAGCTGCCTTCGGGCATCGCACTGACCACCGTCGAGAATCTTGCGGGCTACATGCGCAAGTCGTCGATGTGGCCGGCCACCTTCGGGCTGGCCTGCTGCGCCATCGAGATGATGGCCGTCGGCACGCCGCACTACGACATCGCCCGCTTCGGCATGGAGCGCTTCGCGGCGACCCCACGCCAGGCGGACCTGATGATCGTCGCCGGTCGGGTGAGCAACAAGATGGCTCCCGTGGTGCGCCAGGTCTACGACCAGATGGCCAACCCCAAGTGGGTCATCTCGATGGGTGTGTGCGCCAGCTCCGGCGGCATGTTCAACAACTACGCGATCGTCCAGGGCGTAGACCACATCATCCCGGTCGACATCTACCTGCCCGGCTGCCCGCCCCGGCCGGAGATGCTGCTCAACGCGATCATCACGCTGCACGAGCAGATCCAGAGCACACCCTTGGGTGTCAACCGGGTCGCCGCCGCGCGTGCTGCCGAAAAGGCAGCGCTCGGCGCCACCCCGACGGAGCTGCAGCCCCCGACGCACGACCACGAGGCGCTGCTCGGAAGGAACCTGCTGGCATGACCGACGACAACAAGGACGTTGCCGCAGCCAAGCCCGAGGGCGTGCACCCCCAGGGCCCCGGCCTCGGTGGCACCGCCAACAAGGGCTTCCCCTCCACGGAGGGGCTGACCGGGGGCAACCGCCCCGTCGAGTACTCCAATGTCGTGGGGGAGCCGACCGGCGAGGTCGACCCCGAGCAGGCCCCCGTCGTGCGTGACGAGCGCCGTGGCATGTTCGGCGCCACCGACGGTCAGGACACCTCCGGCTACGGCGGCCTCAAGCGCACGGTCGCCTTCCCCGGTGCCACGCCCCGGCCCTACGGCGGCTGGTACGACGAGGTCGTCGACCGGCTCGCCGAGGCGACCGGGACGGACCTGGTCGAGCGGGTCGTCGTGCACGCCGACGAGCTGACGCTGCACGTGCGCCGTGAGGACCTCCCGGTCGTCATGCGCGCCCTGCGCGACCGGCCCGACCTGCGCTTCGAGATGTGCATGTCCGTCTCCGGGGTGCACTACCCGCAGGAGGAGGGCGCCGAGCTGCACGTCGCCTACCACCTGCTGTCGATCACCCACGGCGGCCGCCGCCTGCGCGTGGAGGTCACCGCGCCCGACAGCGACCCGCACATCCCGAGCGTCGTCGCGACCTACCCGGCCGCCGACTGGCACGAGCGCGAGACCTGGGACATGTTCGGCGTCATCTTCGACGGGCACCCGTCGCTGACCCGCATCCTGATGCCCGACGACTGGGCCGGGCACCCGCAGCGCAAGGACTACCCGCTGGGTGGCATCCCGGTGGAGTACAAGGGCGGCACCGTCCCGCCGCCCGACGAGCGGAGGTCGTACAACTGATGGCTCGCACACACACGCACACGGCAGGGGTGCACTCCACCCCCGGAGCCGACGACCTCGCCGAGGGCCACGTCGTCAACGTCCAGGGCGGTGACTGGGACCAGGAGATGGGCGAGCTCGGGATGAACCCCGAGGAGCGCATCGTCCTCAACATGGGTCCCCAGCACCCTTCGACGCACGGCGTGCTCCGGCTCATCCTCGAGCTCGACGGCGAGACGGTCACCGAGGCCCGCGCGGGCATCGGGTACCTGCACACCGGCATCGAGAAGAACATGGAGTTCCGCACCTGGACGCAGGGGGTCACCTTCTGCACCCGGATGGACTACCTGACCCCGATGTTCCAGGAGACGGCCTACTGCCTCGCCATCGAAAAGGTGCTGGGCATCACCGCGGACATCCCGGAGCGTGCCAGCGCGATCCGGGTGCTCATGATGGAGCTGACCCGCGTCTCCAGCCACCTCATCTGCCTCGGCACCGGCGGCATGGAGATGGGCGCGACGACGATCATGACGATCGGCTTCCGCGAGCGCGAGCGCATCCTCTCGGTGATCGAGAACATCACCGGTCTGCGGATGAACAACGCCTACGTCCGTCCCGGCGGCGTCGCCCAGGACCTGCCCCACGGCGCCATCGACAAGATCCGCGAGATGGTGCCGCAGGTGCGCAAGGGCATCCTCGAGCTCGACAAGCTGCTGCTCGAGAACCCCATCCTCAAGGGCCGCACCAAGAACGTCGGCGTGCTCTCCCTCACCGGGTGCACGGCGCTCGGTATCACCGGCCCGGTCCTGCGCTCGACGGGTCTGCCGCACGACCTGCGCAAGCTGTCCCCGTACTGCGGTTATGAGAAGTACGACTTCGACGTCATCACCCGCACGGGAGCCGACGCCTATGACCGGCTGGTCATCCGCATCGAGGAGATGCGCGAGAGCCTGAAGATCATCGAGCAGGTGATCGACGAGCTGCAGCGCAACCCCGGCGAGACGATGGTCGCCGACAAGCGCATCGCCTGGCCGGCCAAGCTGGCTGTCGGAGGCGATGGCCAGGGCAACAGCCTGGACCACATCCGCGAGATCATGGGCACCTCGATGGAGTCCCTGATCCACCACTTCAAGCTCGTCACCGAGGGCTTCCGGGTCCCGCCCGGCCAGGCCTACGTGGCGATCGAGTCGCCCAAGGGCGAGCTGGGCTGCCACGTCGTCGCCGACGGTGGCACGCGCCCGTACCGGGCCCACTTCCGGGACCCGAGCTTCAACAACCTGCAGGCCGTCGCGGCCATGTGCGAAGGGGGCATGCTCGCCGACGTCATCGTCGCCGTCGCCTCCATCGACCCCGTGATGGGAGGAGTGGACCGATGACAGGACACTTTGGGAGGCAGAGCGCCTCGGGGCACCTGCACGTGCCCTCGGAGAGCAAGGAGCCGTACCCGGCGGACGTGCTCGAGCAACTGTCGCTCGATGCCGAGCAGGTCATCGCCCGTTACCCGCAGCCGCGCTCGGCGCTGCTGCCGCTGCTGCACCTCGTGCAGAGCGTCGACGGGTACGTCACCGGCCGTGGCATCGACTTCTGCGCGCACACCCTCGACCTGACGCTGGCCGAGGTCTCGGGCGTCGCGACCTTCTACACCCAGTACAAGCGCCACCCCAACGGTGACTACACCGTCGGCGTCTGCACCAACACCCTGTGCGCGGTCATGGGCGGCGACCAGATCTGGGAGACCGTCAGCGAGCACCTGGGCATCGGCCACGACGAGACGACCGAGGACGGCAAGGTCACCCTCGAGCGCATCGAGTGCAATGCCGCGTGCGACTACGCCCCGGTCGTCATGACCAACTGGGAGTTCTTCGACAACCAGACCCCCGACTCGACCGTGCAGCTGGTCGACGACCTGCGCTCCGGAGCCCCGGTGGCCCCGACCCGCGGCCCGAGCCGCGTGTGCACCTTCAAGCAGGTCTCCCGCGTGCTCGCCGGCTTCCCCGACGGGCTCGCCGACGAGGGCATCGGCGCCGGGCCCGCCTCCCTTCGCGGGGTGGAGCTGGCCAGACGCGAAGGGTGGACCGCTCCCGGTGACGGGTCGGACGCCACGAGCGCGGACTCCCGCGGCGAGTCCGTCGACGGCATCGCGGTCGGCGAGCAGGGCTCGGTCGACACCCCGGCCAATGCCCCGGACGAGCGGCCCGGTGGGCAGGACGCCCAGGAGCAGGCCAAGGAGGACGACAAGTGACCACGCTGACCCCGATCCTCACGAAGTTCTGGGACCACCCGCAGTCCTGGACGATGGCCACCTACGAGGACAACGAGGGCTACACCGCCCTGCGTCAGGCGCTGAAGAGTGACCCGGCCGACCTCATCCAGGCGACCAAGGACTCCGGTCTGCGCGGCCGTGGTGGCGCCGGCTTCCCCACCGGCATGAAGTGGGGCTTCCTGCCTCCTCCGGACGGTGGCCCCCGCTACCTCGTCGTCAACGCCGACGAGTCCGAGCCGGGCACCTGCAAGGACATCCCGCTGCTCATGGCGGCTCCGCACTTCCTCGTCGAGGGCATCGCGATCACCTCCTTCGCGATCGGGTGCAACCACGCCTTCATCTACCTGCGCGGCGAGGTCGTCCACGTCTACCGGCGCGTCATGCGCGCGGTTGAGGAGGCCTACGCGGCCGGGTACCTGGGCAAGGACATCCTCGGGACCGGCTTCGACCTGGACGTGACCGTCCACGCCGGTGCCGGTGCCTACATCTGCGGCGAGGAGACGGCTCTGCTCGACTCGCTCGAGGGGCGCCGTGGCCAACCGCGTCTCAAGCCCCCCTTCCCCGCGGTGGCCGGTCTCTACGCCCGCCCGACGGTCGTCAACAATGTCGAGTCCATCGCCTCGGTCCCGGCGATCATCAAGCAGGGCGCCGAGTGGTTCTCCGACATGGGGACGGAGAAGTCGCAGGGCTTCGGGATCTTTTCCCTGTCCGGGCACGTCAAGAACCCGGGCCAGTACGAGGCGCCGCTCGGCATCACGCTGCGCGAGCTGCTCGACATGGCCGGTGGCATGCGCGACCCGGGTCACCCGCTGAAGTTCTGGACCCCGGGTGGCTCGTCGACGCCGATCTTCACCGACGAGCACCTCGACGTGCCCCTGGACTTCGAGTCCGTCGCGGCCAACGGCTCGATGCTCGGTACGCGTGCGCTGCAGATCTTCGACGACACCGTCTCGGTCGTGCGCGCCGTGAGCCGCTGGACCGACTTCTACATGCACGAGTCCTGCGGCAAGTGCACCCCGTGCCGCGAGGGCACGTGGTGGCTCGCCCAGATCCTGCAGCGGATCGAGCGCGGCCAGGGCACCCCCGAGGACATCGACAAGCTCGTCGACATCTGCGACAACATCCTCGGACGGGCCTTCTGCGCCCTCGGTGACGGCGCCACCAGCCCGATCACCTCTGCCGTGAAGTACTTCCGTGAGGAGTTCGAGGCCGGGTGCCACACCCCGGCCGCGGAGCTCTTCCCGCCCGCCGCCTCGACGCTCTTCGCCAAGGAGCAGAACACGATGGTGACCGCATGAGCGTCACGAGCGACAAGAACCCGACGTCCGACGAGGTCAAGCCCGACCTCATCGGCGTGACCATCGACGGCATCGCCGTCTCGGTCCCCAAGAACACCTTGGTCATCCGGGCCGCGGAGGAGGCGGGGATCGAGATCCCGCGCTTCTGCGACCACCCGCTCCTGGAGCCGGTCGGCGCCTGCCGCCAGTGCCTCGTCGAGGTGGCGACGCCCGACCGCGAGGGCAATGTCAAGCCGATGCCCAAGCCGCAGGCGAGCTGCACCATGACGGTCAGTGAGGGCATGCAGGTGCGCACGCAGCACTCCTCGCCAGTCGCCGACAAGGCGCAGCAGGGCATCATGGAGATGCTCCTCATCAACCACCCGCTCGACTGTCCGGTCTGCGACAAGGGCGGCGAGTGCCCCCTGCAGAACCAGTCGATGAGCAACGGCCGGGCCACCTCGCGCTTCGAGGACGTCAAGCGCACCTACCCCAAGCCGATCAACATCTCCTCCCAGGTGCTCCTCGACCGTGACCGGTGCGTGCTGTGCGCACGCTGCACCCGCTTCTCCGACCAGATCGCCGGCGACCCCTTCATCGCGCTCGTCGAGCGAGGTGCCCTCCAGCAGGTCGGCATCTACGAGGACCAGCCCTTCGAGTCCTACTTCTCGGGCAACACGGTCCAGATCTGCCCCGTGGGCGCGCTCACGGGGGCGGCCTACCGCTTCCGGTCGCGTCCCTTCGACCTCGTCTCCACCTCCGACGTCTGCGAGCACTGCGCCGACGGCTGCTCGATCCGCACCGACCACCGCCGCGGCACGGTCCTGCGACGGATGGCGGGCAATGACCCCCAGGTCAACGAGGAGTGGAACTGCGACAAGGGCCGCTGGGCCTTCAACTCCGCCAGCCTCGGGGACCGCTTCGAGTTCCCGATGGTGCGTGACGCCAGCGGTGAGCTGCGCGTCGTCTCCTGGCAGGAGGCTCTCGTCGCTGCCGCGGAGGGGCTGCGCGCTGCGCAGGGCCACGGAGTGCTCGTCGGCGGCCGGGTGAGCGTCGAGGACGCCCACGCCTATGCGGCCTTCGCCCGCTCGGTGCTGCACACCGACAACATCGACCACCGCGCCCGTCCGCACTCCGCCGACGAGCGTGACTTCCTGCTGCGGCATGTCGCGGGGACCACGCCGGAGACCGGTGTGACCTTCGAGGAGGTCGGGCGGGCCAGCTCGGTCCTGCTCGTCGGCCTGGAGCCCGAGGAGGAGAGCCCGATCCTCTTCCTGCGCCTGCGCAAGGCCTACCGCGAGGCCAAGACCGCGGTCCACTCCATCGCTCCGCTGGCCACCCGCGGCCTCGACAAGCTCGGTGGCACCCTCATCCCCTCCGCACCGGGCACCGAGACCGAGGTGCTCACGGCGCTGACCGGCGAGGTCGGTCCCGGCGCGGACACCGACCCGCTCATCGCTGCCCACGCCGCGCTGCGCGGCGAGCGGCCGATCATCCTCGTCGGCGAACGCCTGGCCACCGTGCCCGGTGCCCTCGCCGCTGCTGCAGAGCTGGCCCGCGAGAGCGGTGCCCGACTGGCGTGGATCCCGCGACGTGCGGGTGAGCGCGGTGCGGTCGAGGCCGGCTGCCTGCCCGGTGAGGACGGCCTCGACACCGCCGGCATCGTCGCCGGCGCCGCCTCCGGCACGCTCGGCGCCCTCGTCGTCGGTGGCGTCGATGCGCACGACCTGGGTCTGCCCGGGGCGAGCGAGGCCTTCGAGCGTTCCTTCGTCGTCTCTCTCGAGATCCGCCCGAGCAGCGTCACCGAGCACGCCGACGTCGTGCTCCCGGTCGCCCCCCACGCCGAGCGTGCGGGAGCCTTCGTCAACTGGGAGGGGCGCGTGCGTCCCTTCGAGGCGGCTCTGGCGACCAATGCCCTGCCCGACCACCGGGTCCTGCACATGCTGGCCGACGAGATGGGCGAGTTCCTCGGGACCCGCACCACGGCGGAGGCCCGCGCCTCGATGGAGGCCACGAGCGCACCGTCGGCCAAGGGGTACCCGCCGCGGGTGCGACGGGCTCCGGTCCCCGAGCCGGGCGCCGGTGAGCTGGTCCTCGCCACGTGGCGTCTCATGCTCGACAAGGGATCCCTCCAGGAGGGTGAGCCCTTCCTCGCCGGCACCGCCAAGGCGCCGCGCGCCCACGTCTCACCGGCGACCGCGCAGGCCTTCGGGCTGGTCGAGGGAGACCTCGTCACCGTCCAGGGCGACGACGTGCGGGTGACCGTTCCCGTGCGCGTGCAGGACATGGTCGACCACGTCGTGTGGTTGCCGACCAACTCGGAGAGCTGCGACCTGCGCGGCCTCTCCGGCCGAGCCGGAGCGATCGTCTCCGTCACGAAGGGTGGTGCGGCATGACCGGCATCTCGCTCCTGATCGCCGCTGCGGACAAGCCGGTGGCTGCGGACTTCAGTGACACGCCGGTCTGGCTGTCGCTGGTCAAGGCGCTCTTCCTCTTCGTCTACCTGCTCGTGTCCGTGCTGCTCGTCATCTGGTTCGAGCGTCGCGTGATCGGTCGGATGCAGCAGCGTCCCGGCCCCAACCGCGCCGGCCCCTTCGGTCTGCTGCAGACCCTCGCCGACGGCATGAAGTCGATGCTCAAGGAGGACGTGCGCCCCAAGGGAGCCGACGCGTTGATCTTCACGATCGCGCCGGTCATCTTCGCGTCGATGGCCTTCGTCGCCTTCTCGATCATGCCGCTCGGCGGCATGGTCTGGATGTTTGGTCACCACACGCCGCTGCAGCTGACCGACCTGCCGGTCGCCGCGCTCCTCGTCCTCGCGGTCGCGGGCGTCGCCGCCTACGGCATCGTGCTCGGTGGTTGGTCGGCCGGCTCCACGTACCCGCTGCTCGGTGGCCTGCGCGCCACGGCCCAGCTGATCTCCTACGAGATCGCGATGGGACTGGCCCTGGTCGCGGTCTTCATGTACTCCGGCTCGATGAGCACGAGTGAGATCGTCGCGGCCCAGGCCGACCTCTGGTTCATCATCCCGGCCTGCGTCTCCTTCGTCATCTACGTGATCACCATGGTCGGCGAGACCAACCGTCTGCCCTTCGACCTCGCCGAGGGCGAGGGCGAGATCGTCGGTGGCTACTTCACCGAGTACTCGGGCATGCGGTTCGCGATGTTCTTCCTCGGTGAGTACATCAACATGTTCACCGTCTCGGCCCTGGCCACGACGCTCTTCCTCGGCGGCTGGCAGGCACCTCCCGGCATCGCGGCGATCGGCGACGGCATGTTCAACACCGGCTGGTGGGGCCTGCTGTGGTTCTCGGTCAAGCTGTGGATGTTCATGTACTTCTTCGTCTGGCTGCGCGGCACGCTGCCTCGTACCCGGTACGACCAGTTCATGCGCTTCGGCTGGAAGTTCCTCATCCCCGTCACCGTCGCGTGGGTCATCGCGGTGGCCTTCATCCGCGGAGCCGACGCCGGGTTCTTCGGCGACGGGACGGTCGGCCTCTTCGGGCTGAACTTCCCGATCTCCTCGCTGATCATCGTCGCGGTCCTGGCCGTGATCGTCCTGGGATCCACGTGGATCTGGGAGAGCAAGGTCGAGGCACAGGCCAAGGAGCAGGAGGAGGCCTCGGTCATCCCCGAGGAGATCGATCCCTGGGCCGAGGGGTACCCCGTCCCGCCGATGCCGGGCCAGCGTCTCGTCGAGAACCGCGGCGCCACCGCCATCGACACCAAGCCAGCGACCACCGGGGCGGCGACCTCGCCGGCCCGTGAGGAGGAGCAGCACCGTGGCTGACGATTCCCAGGGCGGGTTCTTCTCGGACCTCTTCGCCCCCGTAGCCGGGTTCGGCGTCACCTTCGCGACGATGTTTCGCAAGGTCGCCACCCAGGAGTACCCCGAGGTCAAGTGGCCGACCCAGCCGCGCTTCCACGGCCGGCACCAGCTCAATCGGCACCCGGACGGGCTGGAGAAGTGCATCGGCTGCGAGCTGTGCGCGTGGGCCTGCCCGGCCGACGCGATCCTCGTCCAGGGCGGCGACAACGACGACGAGCGCGGCCTGCGCTTCAGCCCCGGTGAGCGGTACGGGCACATCTACCAGATCAACTACCTGCGCTGTATCTTCTGCGGACTGTGCATCGAGGCCTGCCCGACGCGGGCGCTGACGATGACCAACGAGTACGAGCTCGCCGACAACAACCGCGCCGACCTGATCTTCACCAAGGAGCAGCTGCTCGCCCCCCTCCAAGAGGGGATGCTCCCGGCACCCCACCCGATGGTCGAGGGCATGGAAGAGCGCGACTACTACCAGGGCAAGGTGGCCACGGCCACCGACGCCCAGCGCCAGTGGGTCGACCAGCACTCGACCGCTGACGACGATGACGCCACGCAGGCGCAGGAGGAGGCCCGATGACAGGCACCGGAGAAGCTGTCGTCTTCTGGGTCCTCAGCGCCATCGCCGTCCCCGGCGCGCTGGCCCTGCTCTTCGCCCGCAAGGCGGTGCACGCAGCCATCGGCATGGTGCTGACGATGATCACCATCGGCGTCTTCTACCTCCTGCAGGAGGCGGACTTCCTCGGTGTCGTGCACATTTTCGTCTACACCGGCGCCGTGATGATGCTCTTCCTCTTCGTCGTCATGCTCGTCGGCGTCGACCACTCCTCGTCGCTCGTCGAGCCGCTCAAGGGCCAGCGGGTCATGACCATCGTGCTCTCGCTCGCCGGGATGGCGCTGCTCTTCGCCGCCATCGGTCGGGTCACCTACACCGGCGACCCGTCGCTGGCGGAGGTCAATGCCGACCCGGGCAATGTCGAAGCGATCGCCTACCTCGTCTTCGGCAAGTACGTGTGGCTCTTCGAGGTCACCGCCGCCCTGCTGACGGTGGCCGCGCTCGGCGCGATGGTCTTCGCCCACCGCGAGCGGATCATCGCCAAGCCGACGCAGAAGGAGTGGATGGCCAAGCGCTTCCGCGAGGGCAAGAACCTCGCCGGCCTGCCCGTCCCCGGCGTCTACGCCCGCCACAACGCGGTCGACACCCCGGCGCTCCTGCCGGACGGCAGCATCTCCGAGCTCTCCCTCAACCGAGTCCTCGTGGCCCGCGACCAGGTCACCACCCCGACCCGGTACGTGCAGGTCGAGGACGCCGAGACCACGACCGAAGGGGGGCTGGAGCGATGAACCCGATGAACTACATCTACCTCGCGATCATCCTCTTCACGATCGGCAGCGCCGCCGTCCTGCTGCGCCGCAACGCGATCATCGTCTTCATGGGTGTGGAGCTGATGCTCAACGCCGCCTCGCTCGCCTTCGTCACCTTTTCCCGTATGCACGGGTCGGTCGAGGGGCAGGTGATCGCCATGTTCGTCATGGTGGTGGCCGCCGCCGAGGTCGTCGTCGGACTCGCCATCATCATGGCCGTCTTCCGTGCCCGCCGGTCGGCCTCGGTCGACGACGCCAACCTGCTGAAGCTGTAAGGAGCCACCTTGCTCACGGATCTCGCTTGGCTGCTCGTCGCCCTGCCACTGCTCGGCGCCGCGCTGCTGCTCCTCGGCGGCCGCCTCACCGACTCCTTCGGACCGCTGCTGGCCACCGCCCTGTCCTGGGGTTCCTTCCTCGTGGGTGCCGCCATCTTCATCTCGATGCTCGGCTCCGAGCCGGGGGAGCGCACCTCCTCCATCGAGCTGTGGAACTGGGTCCCGGCAGGCAGCCTCGACGTCGCCGCAGGGTTGCTCGTCGACCCGCTGTCGATGGCCTTCGTCCTGCTGGTCACCTTCGTCGGCTCGCTCATCCACGTGTACTCGCTCGGGTACATGGAGCACGACCCCGACAAGCGGCGCTTCTTCGCGTACCTGAACCTCTTCGTCGCGTCGATGCTCCTGCTCGTCCTCGCCGACTCCTACCTGCTGCTCTTCGTCGGCTGGGAGGGCGTGGGCCTGGCCTCCTGGCTGCTCATCGGCTTCTGGAACCACAACCCCGCCTACGCGACCGCGGCCAACAAGGCCTTCATCGTCAACCGGATCGGTGACGTCGGACTCCTGCTCGCGATGTCGATCATGCTGGCGACCTTCGGCACATTGGACTTCGCCGCGGTCGACGACGCCATCGCGGGCGCCGGCGAGGGCACGCTCACGGCCATCGGCCTGCTGCTCCTGCTCGCCGCCTGCGGCAAGTCGGCACAGTTCCCGCTGCAGTCCTGGCTCGGTGACGCCATGGCCGGCCCGACCCCCGTCTCGGCGCTCATCCACGCCGCGACCATGGTCACCGCCGGCGTCTACCTCGTCGTGCGCAGTCACACGATCTTCGACGGGGCGCCCAATGCCCAGCTGGCCGTCGTCATCGTCGGTGCCATCACGCTCGTCTACGGAGCCATCGTCGGCTGCGCCAAGGACGACATGAAGAAGGCGCTGGCCGCCTCGACCATGAGCCAGATCGGCTACATGATGCTCGCCGCCGGCCTCGGTCCGGTCGGCTACGCCTTCGCGATCTTCCACCTCATCACCCACGGCTTCTTCAAGGCCGGCATGTTCCTCGGTGCCGGTTCGGTGATGCACGGGATGGACGACCAGGTCGACATGCGCCGCTTCGGTGGGCTGTCCACGGCCATGAAGATCACCTGGGTGACCTTCGGCCTGGGCTGGCTCGCGATCCTGGGGGTTCCCCCCTTCTCCGGCTTCTGGAGCAAGGACAAGATCATCGAGGCCGCCTTCGTCGGCGAGGGCTGGCGTCCGTGGGTCTTCGGCCTGGCCGCCCTCATCGGTGCCGGGATCACCGCCTTCTACATGTCGCGCCTGTTCTTCATGACCTTCCACGGCAAGAAGCGCTGGACCGAGGACGTGCACCCGCACGAGTCGCCGCTGACGATGACCATCCCGATGATGGTGCTGGCCGTCGGCTCGGCCTTCCTCGGCCTGGTCCTCGCGACCGTCGCCCCGATCGGCACCTGGCTCGAGCCGGTCTTCGGTCACGTCGAGCACCACGAGCCGGTCCTGCCGGTGCCGGTGCTCATGGCCGCCACGCTCGTCGTCGTCGCCATCGGTGCCGTCTGGGCCTGGCTGACCTACGGCCGTGGTGAGGTGCCGGAGGTTGCCCCCGAGGGCTCCGCCCTGACCCGCGCGGCCCGCCGCGACCTCTACCAGGACGAGCTCAACGCGACCCTCCTGCAGTGGCCGGGCATGGCCCTCACCCGCGGGCTGGTCTCCGTCGACACCGACGGCATCGACGGTGCCGGTGTCGGTGGGCTCGCCCGCTGGACCGAGCGCTCCTCCTCCTGGCTGCGCCGTGCCCAGAACGGCTACGCGCGCAGTTACGCCCTGACGATGCTCTCCGGCGTCGTCGTCTTCCTCGCAGCCCTGTGGGTGATCAACTGATGGACAACATGCCCTGGCTCACCCTGCTCATGGTCGTACCGCTGGTCGGCTCGATCGTGGTGGCGGCGCTCCCTTCGCGCAGCTCCGCACTCGCGCGGCCCATCGCGCTCGGCGTCTCGCTCCTGACGCTGGCGATCGGAGTCGTCGCCGCGGCCACGAGCTTCACTCGCGGCAGCGACCAGCAGTTCCAGATGACCGAGCAGCACGAGTGGATCCCGCAGCTCGGGGTCAGCTACTCCCTCGGCGTCGACGGGATCGCCCTCTCGCTCATCCTCATGGCGCTCGTCCTCATGCCGATCTGCCTGCTGGCGGCCTGGGACGACGTGCCCGAGGGCGGCGGCCGCGAAAAGGGCTACTTCGCCCTGCTCCTGGTGCTCCTGCCCTTCATGGTCGGAGTCTTCGCCGCGACGGACGTCTTCCTCTTCTACGTCTTCTTCGAGGCCATGCTCATCCCCGTGTACTTCCTCATCGGGATGTACGGCGGCGAGCGTCGTCAGGCTGCTGCGGTGAAGTTCCTGCTCTTCAGCCTCGCGGGCGGGCTCATCATGCTCGTCGGCGTCATCGCGCTGTACCTGCAGGGCCCGGGTGGCTCCGACGGCTTCCTCCTCGAGCGCCTCACCGGCCTCGAGATCGGCGGCAACACCGAGCGCTGGCTCTTCGTGGCCTTCTTCATCGCCTTCGCGGTCAAGGCGCCGATGTGGCCGGTCCACACCTGGCTGCCCGATGCCGCGACCGCTGCCCGGCCCGCCGTGGCCACGCTGCTCGTCGGCGTGCTCGACAAGGTCGGCACCTTCGGGATGATCCGCTTCTGCCTGCAGCTCTTCCCCGAGGCGAGCCAGTGGGCGACCCCGGTCGTCATCACCCTCGCGGTGGTCTCGGTCCTCTACGGCGCGATCCTGGCGATCGGTCAGCGCGACATGATGCGCCTGATCGCCTTCACCTCGATCAGCCACTTCGGCTTCATCGTGATGGGCATCTTCGCCTTCACCTCGGTCTCGCAGGCCGGCAGCAACCTGTACATGGTCAACCACGGGTTCGCGACGGCTGCGCTCTTCCTCATCGCGGGCATGCTCGTCGCCCGCCGCGGCAGCAAGCGCATCGACGACTACGGCGGCTGGCAGCGAGCGACCCCGGTCCTGGCCGGCAGCTTCCTCGTGGCCGGTCTGGCGACCCTGTCGCTGCCGGGTCTGTCGACCTTCGTCTCTGAGTTCCTCGTCATCGCGGGCACCTGGTCGCGCTACCCCGTCGCGACGGCCTTCGCCGTCTGGGGCGTCGTCCTCGCCGCGATCTACATCCTGCTGATGTACAAGCGGATCTTCACCGGCCCGCCGCCCGTCATGGAGGCGGTCGGCGAGACGGTTGACGAGGGTGACCTCGCGTCGTCCGACAGCGAGCCGCAGTACATCCGCGCCGACATCGACGAGGGGCGTCGCCCCCTTCACCTCGCCGCGCCGCTGCGCGACCTGGGACTGCGCGAAAAGTTCGTCGTGGCCCCGATCCTCGCGATCCTCGTCGGCCTCGGCTTCTTCCCCCAGCCCGTGCTGGACACGCTCAACCCGGCCGTCGAGCGGACGCTCCAGATCGTCGGCGTCTCCGACACGACCCCGTCGGTCCCGGCTGACGCAGGCTCGACCTCAGGGAGTGACCACTGATGCCCCCCACCGTCCCCGCGGCCTTCGAGGCCGTCGAGATCAGCTACTGGGCGCTCTCGCCGATGATCGTGCTCCTCGTCGGAGCCTTCGTCGGTGTGCTCGTCGAGGCCTTCGTCCCGCGCGGCACGCGGCATCTCGCCCAGGTCGTCGTCGCCGCGGGCTCGATCGTGCTCTCCCTGGCCGCGCTGGTCTTCATGACCGAGACCGAGACGGGGATCACCGTGGGCGGCACCATCGCCGTCGACGGTCCGACCCGCTTCATGCAGGGCACCCTGCTCGTCCTCGGCCTGCTGGGCCTGCTCGTCATGGCCGACCGTCTCGGCGGTGACACCGCCGACGCGTTCACCCCCATGGGTGCCGCGAGCCCCGGGTCCAACCTCGAGGCACAGGCAGCGCGCAAGGGCTGGTCGACGACGGAGGCCTTCCCGCTGGCGCTCTTCGCCCTCGCCGGGATGCTGCTCTTCCCCGCGTCCAACGACCTGCTCACGATGTTCGTCGCACTCGAGCTGCTCTCGCTGCCGCTGTACCTCATGTCCGGCCTGGCCCGGCGTCGGCGCCTGCTGTCCCAGGAGGCTGCGCTCAAGTACTTCCTGCTCGGCGCCTTCTCCTCCGGCTTCTTCCTCTTCGGTGCCGCGCTGCTCTACGGCTACGCGGGCTCCATCGGCCTGCCGGAGATCGCCGCGGCCGCCAGCACCTCGACCGGCGAGTTCGAGGGCCTGCTCCTGCCGGGTGTCGTCATGGTCATCGTCGGCCTGCTCTTCAAGGTCGGCGCCGTGCCCTTCCACTCCTGGACCCCGGACGTCTACCAGGGCGCCCCGACCCCGGTCACCGGCTTCATGGCGGCCTGCACCAAGGCTGCTGCCTTCGGTGCGCTGCTGCGCCTGATGTACGTCGGGCTGGAGACCACGCGGTGGGAGTGGCACATCGGGGTCGTCGTCATCGCCGCCCTGACCATGATCGTCGGGTCCGTGCTGTCCGTCACGCAGACCGACATCAAGCGGCTGCTGGCCTACAGCTCGATCGCGCACGCCGGGTTCATCATCGTGGCGCTCATCAGCTTCGACCGCAGCGCGGTCGAGGGCGTCTTCTTCTACGTCGTCGCCTACGGCGTCTCGACGATCGCCGCCTTCGCGATCGTCAACCTCGTGCGTGAGCGCGACGCGGAGGCGACGCACCTCTCCCAGTGGGCTGGGCTGGGGCGCAAGCACCCGTGGCTGTCCGGCGCCTTCGCGCTGCTCATGCTCGCCTTCGCGGGGATCCCGCTGACCTCCGGCTTCACGGCCAAGGTCGCGGCATTCATGCCGGCTCTGGAGCACGGCGGCCTCTCCGGCGTCGTGCTCGTGGTCATCGGCGTGCTCATGTCAGCGATCACCGCCTTCGTCTACATCCGGTTGATCGTCCTGATGTTCTTCACCGAGCCGACCGGCGATGTCACCGTCGCCGCGCCGGCCACGCTGTCCCTGGCTGTCATCGTCGTGGGTGTCATCGTTACGATCGCCCTCGGTGTCTTCCCGGGCCCGCTGCTCGAGCTCGCTGAGCAGTCCAGCATCTTCATCACGAGGTGACCCTGTGACCAGCTCGACCCCGCCGGTCCTCGCCCTGCCACAGGCGAGCGAGGACCTGACCTCGCGCCTGACGGCCGGTCTGCAGCAGGTGGAGGCGCTGATCATCGAGCGCACCCGCAGCGAGGACGACTTCATCAGCGAGGCCAGCCTCCACCTGGCCAACGCCGGGGGCAAGCGGTTCCGGCCGATGCTCACGATGCTCGTCGCAGAGCTCGGCTCAGGGATCAACGAGCAGGTCGTGGCGGCCGCTGCCGGTGTCGAGCTGACCCACCTGGCGAGCCTGTACCACGACGACGTCATGGACGAGGCGGACCTGCGCCGAGGCGCCCCGAGCGCCAACGCGCTGTACGACAACTCGACCGCGATCCTCGTGGGCGACCTGCTCTTCGGCACCGCGTCGGACATCATCGCCGACCTCGGCGCCGACGCGGTCAGGATCCAGGCGCAGACCTTCATCCGGCTGTGCTCCGGCCAGATCCGCGATGACCGGCCCTGCCCGCAGGGCCAGGACGCCCGTGAGTACTACCGAGGTGTCCTCGCCGACAAGACGGGTGTCCTCGTCGCCACGGCAGCGCGCTACGGCGCCATGTACAGCGGGTGCAGCCCCGAGGTCATCGAGATGGCGACGGAGTACGGCGAGCACCTCGGGGTCGCCTTCCAGCTCGCTGATGACCTCATCGACATCTCGAGCGAGTCCGACGAGACCGGCAAGACGCCCGGCACCGACCTGCGTGAGGGCAAGCGCACCCTGCCGGTGCTCAATGCCCTGGCCTCGACCGACCCCGCCGACGCCGAGCTGCAGGAGCTGCTGCGCTCCGAGCTCAAGGAGCCCGAGCGGGTGGAGCGGGCGCTGGAGCTGCTGCGGCCGCACCAGGCCATGACAGACGCGCGTGAGGAGACCCTCGCCGTGGGTCGGCAGGCCGTCGACTCGCTGGCCATGCTGCCCGACAGCGACGCCAAGACCGCTCTCATCGCCCTCATGGAGGGCGTCGTCCACCGCGTGGGCTGAGACCGGACGGTTCAGCCTCAGACAGGGTTCAGTCTCAGACGGGCTCTACCGGCTCCAGCGACTCGCACTGGTCCTGGGCAGGGCGGCGTCGCTGACGGGCCGTGCGCAGCGAGTCGACGGTCAGGCAGACGAGCGCCACCCACACGATCCCGAAGCCGATCCAACGGACCGGGTCGACGTGCTCGCCGAGCAGGGTGACGCTGACGACGAGCTGGATCACCGGGGTGATGAACTGGATCAGCCCGATCGTCACCAGCGGGATGCGACGCGCGGCCTCGGCGAAGAGGAGCAACGGGATCGCGGTGATCACTCCTGCCGACACGAGCAGGACCGGGTGCCACGGAGCATCCGTGGTGAAGGTCGAGTCGCTCTGCGCCGTCAGCCACCACACGAGTCCCAGGGCCGGCGGAAGGAGGAAGATCGTCTCCGCTGACAGGGACTGCAGTGCCGGCAGCGTGGCGCCGAGCTTTTTCTTGGTCAGGCCGTAGCCGCCGAAGCTCATCGCGAGGACGAGCGAGATCCACGGCAGGCCGCCTCCGGCGAGCGTGAGGTAGACGGCAGCGAGCGCGCCGATCCCGACGGCGACCCATTGCAGGGCGCGCAGGCGCTCACCGAGGACGAGCACGCCGAACGCCACGGTGACGATCGGGTTGAGGAAGTAGCCGAGCGCAGCCTCGTTGGTCCGCCCGGTGCCGACGGCGTAGACGTAGACGAACCAGTTGATGCCGATGAGATAGGCGGCGATGCACACGCCCACGGCCAGTCGTCCTCGCAGCTGGCGCAGCAGTGCCACGAGCTCCGTGCGCAGGAGCAGGACGAGGACGCACAGCACGAAGGTCCAGACGACCCGGTGCGCCAGGATCTCCAGCGCCCCGGCAGGGCGCAGCGCGTGGAAGTACAGGGGGAAGAGCCCCCAGATGCCGTAGGCGAACCAGGCGGCCAGGACGCCGCGGGCGTCGCGTTGAGGGGTCACGCCGCGAGGCTACTCCGGACCGAGGGCGGGTCAGGAGGGCAGTTCGGCAACGGCGACGAAATTGGCCGTGCGGTGGCCGTCCTTGCGGAAGCCGAGCTCGTCGTCGCAGGTCACCAGGACCACCCGTCGGGTGTCGTCATTGGCCCCCCAGACCTGCGCGCTGGTGGTCAGCTCGTCCTTGTCGACGATGTCGGTGCTCGTCACCTCGAAGCGCAGCGTGGCCCCGCCGGGGTAGGTGAGGACCACGCCGTCTCCCTTCGCCAGCTGCTCGAGCGCGGCGAAGGAGTCGGCCTGCCCGCCCGAGACGACGTGCCCGGCGATGACGGTCGTCCCGGTGGCGCCGGGGCGCACCCGGTCGTACCCGGTGAACCAGATGACCTGGCCGGCGGCGGGGTTGACCTTGCCTCCGCGCAGCCCCTGCCCCTCGATCGTGGTCGACAGCCCGACGCTCGGGATGCTCAGGCTCGTCGCGGGGTCCTTGGCGTCGGCTGCCGCGATCCCGGCCGCGCGCTCGGCGCTCGACTGGGTCGGGTCGGTATCGGGCGTGACGGAGACCTCGGGGTCCGGCTCATTGGTCGTGGCGCTGGCCGAGGAGTCGTCGGACGAGCTGCTGGACGGCGAGCTCGTGCCCGATCCGCGCGTCGTGGTCGAGGCCGTCGACGAGGACGAAGGGGAGGTCCCCGCCGTCGTCGTGTCGTCCCCGGAGCCGCCACACCCGGCGAGGGCGAGCGCGATCAGCGCGCTCGCGGCGACGAGGCCGTGGCGGGTGCGTCGGGGGAGCGGCATGGAGTTCACCTTGTCATGGAGGACGGGCCGCCCACGCCGAAGCGTGGGCGGCCATCACGGATGGTGCTCAGACCCGGTCGGTCTCGATGACCGGACCGCGAGGGGTGTCGTCCTTCGGACCGGTGGGCTGGTCGCCCTTGGGAGGCTTGGGCTCCTTGGGGGGCTTCGGGCCGGCGGGGGAGGTCGGCCAGACCATGATGACCGCGGGGCGCGGCTGGGTGTTGCCCTGGTAGGGGAAGCGGCTCATCACCTTGGTCGTGCTCGCGCCGTCCTCCTCGCCGGGGTGCTGGATGGCCGCGAAGACGACCCGGTCGTCCCACTCGATGAGCGGGCCGCAGCACTCGGAGAAGGCCGGGACCGACAGGAACTGCTGCAGGTGACCCTTGTGCTCACCCTCAAGCGGCATGAGGTACATGCCGTCGCAGTGGCCCAGGGCATTGCCGTCGGTGGAGATCCACAGGTTGCCGGCGCCGTCGAAGGCAACATTGTCCGGGCACGAGATCGGGCTGACCTGCGACCTGTCGTAGCCGTTGAAGTAGGTCTCGGGGTCGTTGGGGTCACCGCAGACGAGCACGAGCTTCCAGTCGAAGCCGGTCACCGTGTGGTCGCCCGAGCGCGGCGTGATCTCCAGGACCTGACCGTGCTTGTTCTCCGCGCGGGGGTTGGCCTCGTCGACCTGAGCCGGGGCGCGCTTGGAGTTGTTGGTCAGCGCCGCGTAGACGCGACCGTTGACGAGGTTGACCTCGACGTCCTCGGGTCGGTCCATCTTGGTCGGCCCGACCTTGTCAGCGGCCAGACGGGTGAAGACGAGGACCTCCTCGAGCGTCATGCCGTCGACCGTGGACGCGCCGTCGACGACGAGCGGCAGCCACTCGCCGGTGCCGTCGTGCACACCGTCGCCGGTGCCGTTGCCGGAGAACTTGGCGACGTACAGGTCCCCCTCCTCGAGCAGCGTGAGGTTGTTGGCCAGGTCGCCCTCGACGTAGGTGCCCGCGGAGACGAACTTGTACATGTAGTCGAAGCGCTCGTCGTCACCCATGTAGGCGACGACCCGGCCGTCGCCGGCGACGACGACATTGGCGCCCTCGTGCTTGAGGCGACCGAGCGCGCTGAGCTTGCGCGGGGCGGCGCCGGGGTCGAAGGGGTTGATCTCGACGACCCAGCCGTGGCGGTGCGCCTCGTTGGGCTCGACGGTCAGGTCGAAGCGCTCGTCGAGGCGGTCCCAGTTGTGCTGGGAGGTGCTGCCGCCGGCGAGGCCGTAGCGGGCTGCGGCCTCGCCGGTCAGGTCATCGCTCGGCGCGGCCGGCTGGGTGAAGTAGCCGTTGAAGTTTTCCTCTCCGGACAGGATCGTGCCCCACGGGGTGGTCCCGCCGGCGCAGTTGCCGAAGGTGCCGTGCGGCGTCGTGCCGGCCGGGTCGGCGCTCGTCCTGACCAGGTCGCTGCCGCGCACCGGGCCGACGAGCTCGAAGGGGGTTTCAGCGGTGATCCGACGGTTGAGCGGCGCACCCTTGGTGTAGGTCCACCTGCTGCCCGGGTTCTTGCGCGTCATCTCCACGACCGTCATCCCGTGGGCGTTCATCGTCAGCTGCACCTGGTCGTCGGTCATGGACGCAGCGTCGGTGTAGCCGTGGAACATCAGCTCGTTGTTGGTGTACTCGTTGTTGACGACGAGCACGGCCTGGTTGGCGCTGCCGTTGCGCAGGACGCCGACGTAGTCGCAGTTGTAGCCCATCTGGCCGGCCTGGGCGGCTGCCGTGTGGTTGTCGAAGTCGAAGGCCGGCGCGTCGGCGAGGATCGGGTCGCCCCAGGCGATGATCGGGGCCCACTGGAAGCCGTCGGGCACGACGACCTGGTCGGTGCCGGCCTTGACGGGGTCGATGCCCGTGAAGCCGAAGGGAGCGGTCTTGCCCGTCCCGGGGGCGGCGACGGCCGGCTCGGCGACGGACGTGGCGGCGACGGTGGTCAGGCCAGCGAGCGCTGCGGCGGCGCCCCCGGCCTTGAGGACGGAGCGTCGCGAGGCCGCGACGACGTCGCCGAAGTATGCGTTGTCCGAGGTGTTGGGGACCGGCTTGCTGCAGGCGTCGTTGCACTTCCACATGCAGGTGGCGGCCGAGCGGCCGCCGTCCCGGTGGCCGGTGGACAGGGGCAGCAGGGTGCGGTCGTTGCGGGGTGGCGTCATGTCGTTCTTCCTCCGAGGGGCCCATCGAACGGGCTGGATGGCGCAAGGGACCTTCGCAACCTAAGGAGGCGAGGGTCACGCCGAGCGGCGACGAGGTGTCCGGGAGGTGACGCGCGTCCGAATGTCACCCTCAGGTGACTCGCGAGTAACGTGGGGTGGGTGAACAGAGCCGATGTGTGGGACCGAGCGACGCAGGGCAGGTCCGCCCCCTTCGCCGTGGTGGACCTCGACGCCTTTGACGCCAATGCCGTGGACCTCGTGAGGAGGGCCGGCGGACTCCCGATCCGGGTCGCCAGCAAGTCCGTCCGGGTACGACACCTGCTCGAGCGGACGCTGGCGCGCGGGGGCTACGCGGGCGTGATGGCCTACTCGCTGCCCGAGGCGCTCTGGCTCGTCGGGCAGGGAGTGCGCGATGTCTTCGTCGCATACCCGACGACCGATCGCGAGGCGCTCGTCGCCCTCGCGCAGGACGAGCTCGCGCTGGAGCAGGTCAGCATCGCGGTCGACTCCGTCGAGCAGGTGGACGCGCTGCGGCGGTGGCTGCCCGCGGGTGCGCCCGTGCGGGTGGTCGTCGACATCGACGCCTCGCTGCGCATCGGGCCGGCGCACCTGGGCGTGCGCCGCAGCCCGACCCGGTCCCCACGACGAGCAGCGAGCGTGGCCAAGGCTGCTCGTGACGCGAGCCTGCGGGTCGTCGGCCTGATGTTCTACGACGCCCAGATCGCCGGGCTGCCGGACAGCTCGCGCGCCATCCGTCTGGTCAAGGCGCGCAGCGATGCCTCGCTGCGTCGGCGCCGCACCGCGGTGCGCTCGGCCATCGAGGACGTCGTCGGACCGCTGGAGATCGTCAACGGCGGCGGGACCGGGTCTCTGCACCTCACCGGCCAGGACCACTCCCTCACCGAGCTGGCGGCGGGGTCGGGCCTGATCGGACCGACGCTCTTCGACGGGTACGACGACTTCAGCCCGCAGCCGGCGCTCGCCTTCGCGCTGCCCGTCGTGCGCCGACCGGCGAAGGACATCGTCACCTGCTTCTCGGGGGGCTACATCGCCTCAGGGCCGGCGGGCGACAGTCGTGTCCCCACGATCCACCACCCCGAGGGGCTGCGGATGGTCGGCACCGAGGGCGCGGGCGAGGTGCAGACTCCCCTGCGGGGCAAGGCTGCTCGTGATCTGGCCATCGGCGATCGGGTGTGGTTCCGCCATGCCAAGGCGGGAGAGCTCGCCGAGCGCTTCGACGAGTACGTCGTCATCAGCGGGGACGAGATCGTCGACGTGGTGCCGACCTATCGCGGCGAAGGAAAGAACTTCGGTTGAGTCAGGGGCGCAGCAGCTCGAGGATCTGATTGACCTTGGGCGAAGCGGTTGGTGTGCCGCATCTGGGTGGACTGGACGGTGCTGATCATGTCGTAGGTCGCCTGGACGTCGTTGTCGAGCTGTCGGACCTTGTGGCTGACATCGGCGGGGGAGGACATGGCTCCACCATACGGCTGTGCCGGGCTCCCGGACGTCGTCGCACGGACCTGTGGACAGGCGTGCTCACCGGCCGCACCCATTGCAGATGACTCACCAGTAACATGGTGGCCGACACGAAAGAGGGCAGAGATGGTGTGGACGAACTGGGCGGGCAATGTCACCGACGAGGCCCAGGTGCGGCGGCCCCGCACCCCGGAGGCGGTGGCTGAGCTGGTCCGCTCCGCGGCGGACGACGGGCGGCGCATCCGTCCCGTCGGCAGCGGTCACTCCTTCACCGCGATCGCCCGGGCCGATGATCTGCGGCTGGACCTGGCGCACCTGAGCGGGATCGTCTCCGCCGACCGGGGGACCGGCCGCGTGCGCGTGCTGGCGGGGACACCCCTTCGTGTCCTGAACCAGGCCCTCGACCTGCTCGGTCTGGCCATGCCCAACCTCGGTGACATCGATGCCCAGACGGTCGCCGGCGCGACGTCGACCGGTACCCACGGGACCGGCGTGGCGCTCGCTGGCCTCTCCGCGGGCATCGTCGGGCTGCGACTCGTCACGGCCGACGGCAGCCAGCGGTGGGTCGACGAGAGCGACCCTGAGCTCTTCGGCGCGGCACGGGTGGGCCTCGGCGCGCTCGGTGTCATCACCGAGGTCGAGCTGGCGTGCATCCCCGCCTACCGGCTGCGCGCGGTGGAGCGGCCGGACTCGCTGGACGAGGTGCTGCCGCGCATCCAGGAGCACTTCGACGCGCACCGGCACTTCGAGATGTACTGGTTCCCCGGGACCCGCCGCGTGCAGACCAAGGCCAACGACCTCGTCGCCGACGACGTGCACGAACCGCTCGCGCCGTGGCGGCGGCGGTTGGACGACGAGCTGCTGTCCAACACGGTCTTCGGTGCCGCCAACCGGCTGCTGACCAGGACGCCGCGAGCAGTGTTGCCCTTCAACGCGATCGCAGCACGGGCACTCACCGAGCGGTCCTACACGGCGCCCTCCCACGAGGTCTTCGTGACACCTCGCACGGTGCGCTTCGTCGAGTCCGAGTACGCCGTGCCGCGCGAGGCGGTGACCGATGTGCTCACCGACCTCGTCGCGTGGGTGGAGCGTCGCCGCGAGCCGATCAGCTTCCCTGTGGAGGTGCGCGTCGCCGCCCCCGACGACATGTGGCTGTCGACCGGGTACGAGCGTGCCAATGCCTACATCGCCGTGCACCAGTACCACCGTGGGGACCACCGGGCCTACTTCGCGGCCTTCGAGGAGATCGTCGCCGCGCACGCCGGCCGCCCGCACTGGGGCAAGCTGCACACGCTCGATGCCGGGCAGCTCGCCGGCCTGTACCCGCGACACGCGGACTTCGTCGCCCTGCGTGACCGGCTGGACCCCGACCGGGTCCTGACCAACGACTACCTCGACCGGGTCCTCGGCGCCTGAGCGGACACCAGCGCCACCTCACGACCGAACCCGCACTCCCCTGTGAGGGAATGCGGGTTCGGCGCGTGAAGGAGTGGATCAGCCCTCGACGGTCCAGGTGTCCTTGCCGTAGAGGAGCTCCTGCAGGTCCTCGTCGGTGGCGGAGCCACCGGCGAGCTCGACCGCAGCATCGACCTGCGCGCGGGTCTGGTCGTCGTAGGTGGGGCGGTCGACGGCGCGGAAGATGCCCATGGGCACGTGGGTCATCGACTCGGAGTCCAGACGGCTGATGGAGAAGGCCTGGCTGGGGTCGGTGAGGGTGACGTCGTGGACGACGACCTGGTCGGCCAAGCCCTGCGCGGTGACCTCGCCCTCGGGGACGAAGCGGACGGAGCCCCCTTCGCCACGGATGAGGAGCTCACGCTCGTCGTCCTCGCCGATGGCGATGGGCTCACCGTCGCGCAGGTGCACCAAGCGAGCCTTTTGCTGCTCGATGTCCTTGATCAGCTCGAAGGCGCCGTCGTTGAAGATGGGGCAGTTCTGGTAGATCTCGACGATCGACGTACCGCGGTGTGTCGCAGCGGCCTTGAGCACCTCGGTGAGGTGCTTGCGGTCGGAGTCCATCGTGCGGGCGACGAAGGTGCCCTCGGCGCCCAAGGCCAGCGAGACGGGGTTGAAGGGGGCGTCGACGCTGCCCATCGGCGAGGACTTGGTGACCAGACCGGGCTGCGACGTCGGGGAGTACTGACCCTTGGTCAGGCCGTAGATGCGGTTGTTGAAGAGCAGGATCGTCATGTTCACGTTGCGGCGCATCGCGTGGATGAGGTGGTTGCCGCCGATCGACAGCGCGTCACCGTCGCCGGTGACGACCCACACCGACAGGTCGGGGCGGCTGGTCGCCAGGCCGGTGGCGATCGCCGGGGCGCGCCCGTGGATCGAGTGCATGCCGTAGGTGTCGAGGTAGTACGGGAAGCGCGAGGAGCACCCGATGCCGGAGATGAAGGTGATGTTTTCCTTGCGCAGCCCCAGCTCGGGCAGGAAGCCCTGGACCGCGGCGAGGATGGCGTAGTCACCGCACCCGGGGCACCAACGCACCTCCTGGTCGGAGGCGAAGTCCTTGCGAGTGTGCTTCTCACCCTCGTCGAGGGTGGGGACGCCGTCGGTGCCGGAGGCGACCGTGGGGATGCCGAGATCGATGCTCATGCTTCAGACCTCCTGGAGGGCCGTGTCGATGACCTCGGTGAGGTCCGCGACCTTGAAGGGCAGACCGCGTACCGAGGTGTGGGAGCGGACGTCGACGAGGTACTTCGCGCGCAGCAGCATCGCCAGCTGTCCGAGGTTCATCTCGGGGACGATGACGCGGTCGTAGCGGCGCAGGACCTCACCGGTGTTGCTCGGGAAGGGGTTGACGTGGCGCAGGTGTGCGTGGGCGACGGACTTGCCGGCCGCGCGCAGGCGGCGGACCGCGGCCAGGTTGGGGCCGTAGGTCGAGCCCCAGCCCAGGACGAGGACCGTGGCGTCGCCGGTCGGGTCGTCGACCTGCAGGTCACCGATCGTGTTGGCGACGCCGTCGATCTTGGCCTGGCGGGTGCGGACCATGTGGTCGTGGTTGTCCGGGTCGTAGGAGATGTTGCCGGTGACCGCGTCCTTCTCGATGCCGCCGACGCGGTGCTCCAGGCCGGGGGTGCCGGGCACCGCCCAGGGGCGGGCGAGGGTCTCCTCGTCGCGGACATAGGGGTGGAAGACGGGGTTGCCCTTGGCGTCGACGCCGTTGGTCTGGCTCGCCAGCTCCACGGGGAAGGACGGCAGGTCGGCGACGGAGGGGACCTGCCAGGGCTCGGAGCCGTTGGCCAGGTACCCGTCGGACAGCAGGAAGACGGGGGTGCGGTAGGTCGTGGCGATCCGCACGGCCTCCATGGCCGCGTCGAAGCAATCGGCGGAGGTCTGCGGCGCGATGATCGGCACCGGGGACTCGCCGTTGCGGCCGAACATCGCCTGCAGCAGGTCGGACTGCTCGGTCTTGGTCGGCAGACCGGTGGACGGACCGCCGCGCTGGACGTCGACGATGACCAGCGGCAGCTCGAGGCTGACGGCCAGGCCGATCGTCTCCGACTTCAGCGCCACGCCGGGACCGGAGGTGGTGGTCACGCCGACCGACCCGCCGAAGGAGGCGCCGAGTGCGACACCGATGGCCGCGATCTCGTCCTCGGCCTGCACCGTCGTCACGCCGTGGCGCTTGTAGTTGGACAGGGCGTGCAGGATGTCACTGGCCGGGGTGATCGGGTACGAGCCGAGCACCAGCGGGCGGGTGGCGCGGTGGGCGCCGGCGACCAGGCCCAGGGCCAAGGCCGCGCTGCCCGTGATGTTGCGGTAGGTGCCCGGCGGGGTCTTGGCAGCCGCGACGGTGAAGGGCACCGCGAAGTCCTCGGTGGTCTCCCCGTAGTTCCAGCCGGCGCGCAGCGCAGCGAGGTTGGCCGCGAGGATGTCGGGCTTCGCCCCGAACTTCGACGTGAGGAAGTCCTCGGTGGACGTCGTCGAGCGCGAGTACATCCACGACAGCAGACCAAGGGCGAACATGTTCTTCGCCCGCTCCTTCTCCTTGCGGGTCAAGGAGTCGAACTCCGCCAGCGCCGCAACCGTGATCGAGGTCAACGGGAGGGCGTGCACGTGCCAGGACTCGAGGGTGTCGTCCTCGACCGGGTTGCTGGTCCACCCGACCTTCTTCAGGCTGCGGGTGGTGAACTCGTCGGTGTTGACGATGATCGTCGCGCCGCGCGGCACATCAGCCAGGTTGGCCTTGAGCGCGGCAGGGTTCATCGCGACCAGCACGTCAGGGGCGTCGCCGGGGGTGAGGATGTCCCAGCTGGCGAAGTGCAGCTGGAAGGAGCTGACGCCGGCCATCGTGCCCTGGGGCGCGCGGATCTCCGCGGGGAAGTTGGGCAGCGTGGATAGGTCATTGCCCAGCGCCGCGCTGTCGGCGGTGAACCGGTCGCCCGTCATCTGCATGCCGTCGCCGGAGTCACCGGCAAAGCGGATGATGACGCGATCCTTGGCCTGGGTCGTCGCTGTGCTGCTCATGATGGGTGGTCGTGCCCCTTGCAGGTCGGTCGTGCCGCGAGGAGTCCCCCGGGGCGTCCTTCCATGTTAGGTCGCCCTGATTCATTGGATCCAGTCGGTCACGTTATGAGATGAATAACGTCGCGTTATGGAATGGACGAAGGGGGTGTGGGTCGGGGTCGTCCCGAGGCCACACCCCCTTCGGCGTGGTGACTCAGTGCTCACCGGCCAGGCGACGCCGGATGCCGACGGCTGCCCCGACGAGCAGCCCGACGAGCACTGCTCCGAGGGCGGGGGTGGCGCTGCCGGCTGGTCCGCCGATGCCGTCGGTCTGGACGACCTGGGGGACCTCGGGGGCTGCGGCGGCGGGCGCCTGCGTCGGCGGCGTCGTGGTCGCCGGCGTCTCGATGGCGGGCTCCTCGCTCACGGGCTCCTCGGTCGCCGGCTCCTCGACGGTGGGTTCCTCCGTGGCGGGTTCTTCGGTCACGGGCTCCTCCGTGACCGGCTCCTCGGTCACCGGCTCGTCGGTGCCGGGCTCGTCGGTGCCGGGCTCGTCGGTGGCCGGGATGACCAGCTCGATCGGAATGCGGACGTTCTGCGAGGGGTCGGATGCGGCCTGACCGTGCGCCTTCATCGTGTGGACCTCGTAGGAGGCCTCCGGGTCGAGCCCGGCGACCTCCTCTGCCGTGAGCGCGAGCGTCGTGCTGAAGCTGCCGTCGGCAGCGATCTGCGAGCCATTGACCCACTGGGTGCCCAGATAGGCCTCCGCGTCGGCCGGGTTGATCGGGCCGGCCTGTGTGACGCCGACGTAGATGCCGAGCCCACCGGGCTGGTAGCCGGTGCCGGCGACCGCGACCTCGGCGGCGCCGTCGTCCTCCTGCGTGACCGTGGTGGTGGCGGCCGGGGCTGCGGCGAGCGCGGTGAAGGGGGCGGGTGCCTTCTTGGCGTCCGACGAGCCGCCGGTGGTGCGGAAGTGCGGCTGCAGGCCCGGGTTGAGGGCATCCATGAACTCCGGGGCGAAGGACTGTGTGCTCCAGTCCGGGGTCGCCGTGAGCGCGCCGTCGCTCCAGTCGCTCGCCGTCGCGTTGAAGGTCGTGACGACGACGTCGTCGGCCCCGCCGCTCGGGTTCGCGCTGTCGCTCGGGACGGTCCACGCGACGTCCGCGGTGACCTGCCCGGCGCCGTCCTTGATCGTGATGGCCGGGTCGGAGATGGCGATGGAGTACTGCGGAGCGCCGACGACGAAGCTGCCGGTGATGGTGCCGGCGTACTGCAGCGACGCGTCGCCCGTCGTCGGGTTGGCCCAGCCGGCGCCGTCGCCGAAGACCGTCGCGGAGTCTGCGGTGAGGCTCGCCCCGTCGCTCGCCACGAAGGTGTTCTGGTTGTAGCCGGCCTTGGCGAAGTGGTCGACGAACTGCTGCGACACCTTCCACGTGAAGGTCGGGGGTGCGGACGGTGCGGCATGGGCGCCGGGGGAGGTCAGCAGGAGTGCGGCGGGGACGGCGGCCGTCAGCAGGCCGGCCAGCGCGGCGCGGTGCCGCGTGGACGAGGGCGATCGGGACATGAGGTGCCTCTCAGCAAAGACGTGGACAGGGGGTAGGCGAAGGGCCAACCTCTGTGTACATTAAGGCAAGCCTTACCTAAGTGGTAGTGGCATTTCACAGTGCGTCGTGTGTTGGGGAAGAGCAGGTCCGTCCGTGCAGTCAGCCGTTGTCCGCATGTCCAGAAGTGGCGCTCGATGGGCCATCGCCCTGGTCGCCGTCGCGATCCTCTTCCTGCCCCTCGCGGCGGGCAGCTCCGCGGCGGCCACAGGCCGCCAGGTCGAGGGCGGAAGCCTGACGTGGGGGGCCAAGGAGTCCTTCCGCACCTACGTCACCGGGTTCATCGCCCGGGGCGAGATCACCCCGGCCGACGGGGCGAGCCAAGCGGCCGACAACGGTCCCTTCACCTTCACCGGGGGTACGGGCACGGTGCGCACCGACGGTGGGGCCGACCTCGCCTTCGACGGGTCCGTCACCTTCTCCGGTCACCACGGCGACCTCGACGTCACCATCGCCGACCCCGAGCTGACTCTCGACGCCACCGGCGCGGGCCACCTCGTCGTCCAGCACACCCTCGAGGGCACGACGACCTCCGTGGACATCGCCGACGTCTCCGATGCCGACATCGCCGTCGACGGCGACACCGCGACCCTGCAGGACGCGACGGTCACCCTGACGGAGGCGGGCCGTGCGGTCTTCTCCATGGACGGCACCGCCGGCAGCAGCTTCTACACCGCGGGTGAAGAGCTCGACCCGGTCTCCATCGAGGTCGCGCTGGTCCCGGCCGCGACCGACCCGGAGCCGACCGACCCGCCGACCACAGAGCCCACTGACCCGCCGACCGTCGAGCCGCCGACCACGCCGAAGCCGACGCCCCCCACCGGCACGTCCGGCCAGCTCGTCTGGGGCGTGAAGTCCTCCTTCCGCTCCTACGTCGGCGGGCCTGTCGCGCAGGGCACGGTGACGACCTCCGGTCACGCGAGGACCGCGGCCAACGGCAGCTATGTCTTCCCGCAGCGCTCCACGAGCGCCGCGCCCCCGTCGGCGCAGGGCACGACGAGCTACCGGGGACAGGTCGGCTTCGCCGGCCACCACGGCGACCTCGACCTCACCCTGCGCAACCCGCGCGTCGTCGTCACCTCCTCGACCTCCGCGCGCCTCGTCGTCGACTCCCGTCCGACCGGGGCGAGCGGCTTCAGCACGGTGACCGTGAGCGCCCTCGACCTGACGAAGGGGGCGAAGTCCTCCGCGCAGGGGGCGGTCACCCACAGCGATGTCCCCGTCACCCTGAGCCCGGCCGGCACCCGGCTGTTTTCCTGGGGCGGCAGCTCGATGTACCCGGCCGGGACCGCGATGGACCCGGTGACCTTCACCGTCGGCACGGACACCACGGTCTCCGGGTCGGGCGACACCTCGACGACGCAGCCCAAGGGGTCCTCCACCTCGAGCTCCGGCACGACCGACGGCAGTTCCACGTCCGCCGGCACTCCCTCGGCGGGTGCTGCGGCGCCGGCCACGACGGGCAGCTCGGTCGGCGCCGGGTCCCTCACCTGGGGCGTGCGCACGTCCTTCCGTGACTACATCACCGGTCCGATCGCCCACGGCTCGATCTCCGTCTCGGGCGGTGCCGGCTCCTCCGGCAGCGCCTTCACCTTCCCCCAGTCCGGCGGCGCGAAGGGGGACGGCGGGGCCGACTACCGCGGAGCGGTGACCTTCCGCGGCCACGGCGGCATCCTCAGCATGTCGCTGTCCAACCCCTCGGTCCGGATCGACTCCACGCGCAGCGCAGCGCTCACCGCGCAGGTCTCCGGTCAGCGGATGACGATCGCGACGCTCAACCTGGCCGCCAGCGCCACGGCGCAGTCGGGCGGGGCGACGACGTACTCGGCCGTGCCGGCGACGCTCACCGCGCAGGGCTCGACGATGTTCGTCTACAACGGCAGCTCCTTCTACCCGGCGGGTACCGCGATGGACCCGGTGTCCTTCACCGTCGGCTCGGCGTCGTCCGCGGCCGCCGGCGGCTCCTCGGCTGCCCCGCAGACGGTCGCCTCCGCGACCGGCACGTCCTCGTCGAGCGCGTCGACCGCCGTGAGCCGGTCCACGACGGCGCGCAGGGCCAAGGTCGCCCCCGACGCGTGCGTCGCGACCGGGAGCAACCTCACCTGGGGCTTCAAGGAGTCCTTCCGCTCCTACGTGTCGGGGAGCATCGCGGGCGGCGACTGGTCGGCGAGCCGTGGCGCGAGCTACTCGACGCCGAGCTTCACCTGGGCCAAGGGCACGGGCAGCTTCGACGAGAGGACCCGGACGGGCTCGGTCGACTTCCCGGGCACCGTGGCCTTCTCCGGTCACGACGGCGCGCTCAACACGACGATCAGCGACCCGCAGGTCCAGATCGAGGGCGACCGGGCCCTGATCGTCCTCGACGTGGAGGGCGCCTCGATGGACGCTGCCATGGAGGGCCGGGACGACTCGAAGAGCGTCCCCGACGTCCCCTTCGTCGAGGTGGACCTCTCCCAGGCGACGGTCGAGACGAAGGGCGGACGGACGACGATCACGGCGACCGACGCCCCGACGGCCCTCACCTCCCAGGGCGAGGCCGCCTTCTCCACCTACACCGCGGGCACGAGCTTCGACCCGGTCTCCTTCACGATCACCGCGAAGTCCAGCTGCCTGGCCCCGATGAAGACCGCGACCGGCGCACCCTCGGGCAGCAACACCGCGGCCGCCGCGATGTCGGGGCCGTCCGGCTCGGACAGCCTGTCCGGCTGGACGCCGTGGATCGGGGGCGCCGGTCTCGGCGCCGCCACCGCGGCCGGCACCATCCTGCTCCTCGGCCGTCGCCGGCCCGAGGTCACGGCATGAGCGGCATGACTGGCCGGGACGCACGGGCGCGGGTGGCTGCCGTGCTGACCGTCGCAGTCCTCGGGCTCGCGGGCTGCGGAGGCAGCGGACATGCCTCGGGGACGTCGACGGCGGGCGGCGCTCCCGTCGTGCCCCTGTCCCAGGTCGAGGCGGTCGACGCCCCGCGCACCCACGAGGGACCGAGCACTGCGACCCTCGCCGACGCGCACGTCGAGCCGGTCGGGGAGGCACCGCAGCAGTCGCTGCCCACCACCGTGACCAGTCATGACAAGGCCGGCCCCCGCAGGGTCGAGATCACCGACACCTCGCGGGTCGTCGCCATGGACCTCTCCGGCTCGATCGCCGCGACGATCCACGGGCTCGGGCTCGGGGACACCCTCGTCGGTCGGGACCAGTCGACGACCTTCCCGGAGGCGCAGGACCTGCCCCTGGTCACCTCCGGCGGTCACTCCGTCAACGCCGAGGCGCTCCTCGCGCTCGAGCCGACCCTCGTCATCACCGACGGGTCGATCGGTCCGCGTGACGTCGTCGAGCAGCTGCGCGACGCCGAGGTGAGCGTCGTCTTCGTCGACAACGAGGCGTCCTTCGACGGAGCAGCGCAGCTGGCCACCGACGTCGCGGCCGTCTACGGCGCGCCCGCGGCGGGCACGCAGCTCTCCGAGCGGATCAGCTCCGAGATCTCCGAGACCACGGCGCAGATCGCCCGCCTCGCCCCCACCGCGAAGGGGGACAGGGTCCGGATGATCTTCCTCTACGTGCGTGGCAGCTCGGGCGTCTACTACCTCTTCGGCAAGGAGTCGGGCGCGGACGACCTCATCGACGCGCTCGGTGGCGTCGACGTCGCCTCGGAGCAGGGCTGGAAGGGCCAGCAGCCGATGACCGACGAGGCGATCACCTCGGCCAACCCGGACCTCGTCATCGTCATGACCGGTGGCCTCGAGTCGGCCGGGGGCATCGACCAGCTGCTCCGTGACAAGCCGGCGCTCGGGCTGACCACCGCGGGCCAGCAGCGTCGCTTCGTCGACATGGCCGACGGGGACGTCCTGTCCTTCGGTCCGCGCAGCGCCCGGATCCTCGAGGCCCTCGCGCGGGCCGTCTATGCACCCGAGGAGACCGGGTGATGAGCCGGGTGTCGACCCCCTTCGTCCTGCTCCTGCTGCTCGCCGCCGGAGTCCTGGTCTCGGTGTCGGTCGGACAGCTCGGGGTGGGACCGAAGGGAGCCATCGGCAGCCTGCTCGACGCGGTCGGTCTGCAGACCTCGTGGACCCCGCAGCCCGAGATCCTCAACGCCTCGATGCAGCAGATCCGCTTCCCGCGCGCCGTGATGAGTGTGCTCGTCGGTGCCGGCCTGGCCGTGGCCGGCACGGTCATGCAGGCGATCTTCGGCAACCCGCTCGCGGAGCCCGGCGTCGTCGGGGTCTCCGCCGGTGCTGCCCTCGGCGCCGCCATCGCCATCGCGACGGGCGCGACCTTCCTCGGCGTGTGGGGGATTGCCGCGGCGGCCTTCGCCGGGGGCTTCACCTCGACCCTGCTCGTCTACCTCGTCTCCCGCAGCCAGGGACGCACCGAGGTCGTCACCCTGCTGCTCACCGGCATCGCCGTCAACGCCTTCGCCGGGGCAGGCATGGCCCTGGTGATGTTCGCCGGCAGCACCGCCAGCCGCGAGCAGATCGTCTTCTTCCAGCTCGGCTCCCTCAACGGGTCGCGGTGGCCCGAGGTCCTCGCCGTGCTCGTCGTCACCGTGCCGGCAGTCCTCGGGTGCTGGGCGATGGCCCGTCAGTACGACCTGCTCGCTCTCGGTGAGCGCACCGCTGCCCACCTCGGGGTGCGCGTCGAGCGCCTGCGCGGCATCTCGATCGTCCTCGTCGCGCTGCTCACCGCGGTGGGCGTGGCCTTCGCCGGGATCATCGCCTTCGTCGGCCTCGTGGTGCCGCACCTGCTGCGCATGGTCCTCGGCCCGGGGCACCGCCTGCTCGTCCCCGCGAGCATGCTCGGTGGCGCGGTGCTGCTCACCTGGGCGGACACGGTGGCCCGGACCGTCGTGAGCGGTGCCGACCTGCCGATCGGCATGCTCACCTCGCTCATCGGTGGTCCCTTCTTCCTCCACCTGATCCTCCGCTCGCGTCGTCGGTCCGGAGGCTGGGCATGAGCGCCATCACGATCACGGGCGTCGGGTGTGTCCGGGGTGGCCGGCGGGTGCTCACCGATGTCTCGCTCTCCGTGCGGCCCGGTCGCCTGCTCGCCCTCGTCGGGCCCAACGGAGCCGGCAAGTCGACCCTCCTGTCACTGATGTGCGGTGACCTGCCGCTCGCCCGCGGTGAGGTGCTCGTCGACGGGACCCCCCTGCAGCAGTGGTCGCCAGGGGACCTCTCGCGGGTGCGCTCGGTGCTCCTGCAGAGCAACGAGGTGAGCTTCAGCTTCACCGCTCGCGAGGTCGTCGAGATGGGCCGCAACCCGTGGTCGGGCCGGCCCGAGTCCGACGACGACGAGAGCGCGGTCGCCGATGCGCTGCGCGTCGCCGATGTCACGCATCTCGCCGACCGTCCCTACTCCGCGCTGTCCGGGGGCGAACGCGCCCGGGTCTCGCTCGCGCGCGTGCTCGCCCAGCGCACCCCGGTCGTCCTGCTCGACGAGCCGACCGCAGCGCTGGACCTGCGCCACCAGGAGGAGGTCATGACCGTCGCGCGCTCGCTGGCCCACGCCGGACGAGCGGTCGTCGTGGTCCTCCACGACCTCTCGCTCGCCGCCGCCTACGCCGACGAGATCGCCGTCATCGCCGACGGCACGCTCGGTGCCCTCGGCCCGCCCGACCGGGTCCTCACTCCCGAGATGGTCCGCGCCGTCTACGGCGTCGAGACGCACCTGCTCACCACACCCGACGGCCACCGGGTCGTCGTCCCCCTTCGCCCCAGCACCGCCACCACCACACCGGAGGACATCCCATGACCACCATCGCCCCGGACACCCCGCTGTCCACCCTCGTCCGAGACGGGTCCAAGGCAGAGCACGAGGCCGCCGAGGGCTCGAGCTTCATGAGCGAGCTGCTCGCCGGCCGGATCGACGCCGCCGGTTACGCGCACTACCTCGCCGTCCTGCGTCCCGTGTACGTCGCCCTCGAAGCAGTGGGGCGCGAGCTCGCCGACGACCCCATCGCCGGCGGTCTCGTCGACCCGGACCTCGAGCGCCTGGCAGCCCTCGACGCGGACCTCGCCTTCTGGACGAAGGGGGCGGGCCTGGCCGTGATCAGCCCCGCCGCCGACGCCTACGTCGCCCGCATCGAAGCCACCCGGGCAGACCCCAAGCTGTTTGTCGCGCACCACTACACGCGCTACCTCGGGGACCTCTCCGGCGGCCAGGCCATCGGCCGGATCCTCGCGCGCACCTACGCCCTGGAGCAGCCGCAGGGCGTGCAGTTCTACGACTTCGTCGCGATCCCCAAGCCCAAGCCGTACAAGGACGACTACCGGGCACGCCTGGACGCGCTGCCGCTCGACGAGGCCGAGCGGGCAGCGGTGCTCGCGGAGGTCAAGGACGTCTTCGCGCTCAACGGCGCGCTCTTCGCCGAGCTGACGGAGGCGCTCGTCAGGACCTGAGCAGCTCGGCCTGGCCTTCGGCGACCCGGAGATCGAGCCGGTCGCCCGGGGCCAGGCCCGCCAGACGCGGCAGCAGCAGCTCGATCACCGTCGAGGGCTGGTGGTGCATCGGCTTGGTCTCCGGGTGCGGCCGGTAGACGAGTCCGGTGACCTCCTCGTCGCCTCGGGCGAGCGTGCACTCGACGAAGGAAAAGGTCTCCGGCCCGTGCACGTCCGTCCACTCGACGTCGACGAAGGTCCACCGCGGCGCCCGCAGCACGAGGGTCAGCGGAGCAATGTCGAGGTTGACCGTCGCCATGACGAAGGGGGCCAGGTCCAGTCCGCGGGCCGCGAAGTGCGGGGCCTGCAGAGCGATCGTCCCCGCGGCGAAGGGGGAGGCGCTCGCCCGGCCCGAGGCGACCCCGTGGCCGGCGACGACGACCCCCTGCGCCCTCGTGCTCACCGGACGATCTGCGGGGTGAGCGGCGGGGTCCACCACTCACCGTTGTTGGCCTTGACCGCCCCCAGGATGTGGATGACCGTCGCGACGACGATGACGAGCGGGTAGGCGAGGAAGCCGATGAGCACGAGCATCAGCACGCTCGAGACCAGCAGCAGGATCGCGGTGATGATCTGCACGTTGAGGCTGTTGGCCGCGTGCTGGCGCACGAAGGGCCCGCGGTCCTTGTACATGAGATAGATGACCAGCGACCCGACGAAGCCCAGGGTCCCGGCGCTCAGCGGCAGCAGGATCGCGGGGACGACGTGGGCGATGGTCCCGAGGTTGCGCTCCTCGGTGGGGGAGAGCGATGCCGGCGTGTAGCCGGGCGGCAGCGCGCTACCGGTCTGCTGGGTGTCGGGCGGGAGCTGTGGGTGCTCGGTCATGGTGGGTCCTCCTCAGGTCCTGCCACGACTCTGCCCTGTCTGCGCCGCCGGGCCAATGCGGGACCCCGCCGGGTCGAAGGGGGGACATCCCCCCCTTCGACCCGGCGGGG
>NZ_BCSS01000026.1 GCF_001570985.1 Janibacter limosus NBRC 16128
CGCCGTGCCGGGCGTGCGGCCTGCGGCCGTTCCGGGCGCGGCGGCGGACCTCGACCCCACCGGCACAACAAAGGGAGCGACGGCCAGGACCTCATCCCGAGCGTCGCTCCCTTCGCCAAGACGGCTACGTCACTGCCGTCGCGTGGCACCTAAAGTGGCGGCATGCGCGTCCAACTCCTCTACTTCGATGGCTGCCCGCACTGGGAGCTGGCCGACGGCCGCCTCGGTGAGGCGCTTGAAGCCCTGGGCGTCCACGTCGACGTAGAGAAGATCCTGGTGACCACACCGGAGCAAGCTGACGAGTGGAGCTTTCGCGGCTCGCCGTCGATCCTTGTCGACGGTCAGGACCGCTTCGCCGAACCAGACGCGCCAGTGGGACTCTCGTGCCGGCTGTATCGGACACCAGACGGTGTGCAGGGTTCTCCCACAGTGGACCAGTTAGTCCAGGTCCTGTCCGGGACATAGCGCCACCGAAAGGTCGACGGAACTGCAACCCAGATCGCCCTGCCGGCTCGCAGCAACGACGTGAGCACGGTGGGTGGTCCAGAAGTGCAGATGGGTGGACACGCAGCCGTGCGATCACGTCACCCTCACGCCTCCGACCCTCCGCTTCACTCTCCGCCCACCTCCGGACCACATCAAGGGCGCTCCGCGTCACTGCGTGATGGACTCCGTCCACCCTTGACCCGGCCACTCCGGCAGGCTCCTCTGCTCCGCTACAGGGTCGGCGGCTAGATCCGGCCAGCCCTCCACTTTCACCTCCACTTTGGTCCCGAGATCTCCCCAGCCAGCCCGAGCCGAAGCACCGAGCGCACGCCGAGAAGCCCGGAAAGCCGGGGGAGAAGCAGCCCAAGAGCATCAGGCCGAAAAGTGCCAGAGGGAAACAGGGGGTTGAGGGTTCAAGTCCCTTCGCCAGCTCTTCACGATGGCTGAGGTGCGAGGAGCGCCAGCGACGCAGCCTCGAAACCAACTGACGCGGCGCTGGCACGATGCGAGGGTGGCCGACTCTCTGTCTGAGCTTGCCCGCGACATCGACGCCACGTGTCACCTGACCGGCACCCTCAAGCTGCGCTGCGGCCGGATTGCTGGGGACTACTTCGACAAGCAACTCTTCGAGTCCGGCCCGCAGCTGCTGCGCCGGGTCGGCCGAGGCGCCGAGGTGGTCGGACGCCAGGTGGCGGTCGTCGAGGACATCGTCTCCACTGGGGCGCAGTTCGTGATGCCATGACGGCCCTGCGAGAGGCGGCTGCCACGGTCCACGCCGTCGTGCGTGGGCCATCGACCGCGGGCCCACTCCAAGCACCGCGCTGGCGGACCTGGATCTGACCACCCGGCATCTCTTCACTGAGCTGACATGGATCGCGCCCAGCCAACGCGGCGCCCGTCCACAAGCCTCTGGCTTCATCTGCAATTGTCCACGCCGGTGGCCTGCCTCGTGGCCCAATAGCGGCACGGCTCCATGTTCGTCGGAGAGGGGCGGGTTGCTGTCTAGTCCTCTTGTCTTGATCTGTCGACCTGACTGGACATGTCGTGATGAGGCGCAGGGACGTACTCAAGGCGCTGCGCGCGCAAGCGAAGCGACAAGGTGTCGAACTGGTGACCCGTGAGGGCGGTAGCCACACCAAGGTGAGCATCGGCGTGCGGACGACGGTGAGTCCTCGCCACAGCGAGATCAACGAGCGCACGGCGAGAGCGGTCCTGAAGCAGATGGGAGTCGGACAGTGAAGGTGACCGCGCAGGTCGTGCGCTCCGGGGGCTGGTGGGCGGTTCACGTCCCCGTGGTGCCCGGCGTCTTCACCCAGGGGAAGCCTCTGGATCAGGCAGCGGCCATGGCCGCAGATGCCGTGGCGACCATGACCGGTATCGATGCCGGCGATGTGGAGGTGACCTTGCGAGCGACTCTTCGTCCGGACGTCCAAAAGGACGTCGACGAGGCGATCCGTCTTCGTCGTGAGTCCGAGCTCCTGCGTGAGTCCGCGACCCGTCAGCTGTCTCGAGCCGTGGCCGACGTCCTGGATGAGGGGCTGACGGTGCGGGATGCCGCCACTCTGCTGGAGATCTCACCCCAACGTGTGTCGCAGGGCGCCCGCGCCTGACCGGACTCAGCCCTGGTTGGCCAGCCACGCGTTGATCGAGTCCTTCAGCGGCTGCTCCTGCTCACCCACGAGCACGACGCCGCCGGTCGCGGACGAGGAGGTGGCGGTGACCCCCTTCGTCGGGCTGCCGGCACCGATGATCACGTCGACCTCGCCGCGGTCCACCGCGGCCGCCAGCGCTTCCAGCTCGCCGACCTGCCAGCTCGGGTGGGCGTCGATGGAGTCGGCGTAGCCGGTGATCATGTCCGCGGCCGGACCCGTCACGTCGCCGCTGTCAGCGGGGACGGTCAGAGGTGGGTTGTTGACGACGCCGACATTGAGGATCCCCGTGCTCTCGGCGCGGGACAGGGCCGAGCCGGGATCCGAGCAGGCGGTCGCCACGAGGAGGAGTGGCAGCAGTGCCAGTGCGAGGAGTCGACGCATGGCCCCCATGATGCCTGCCTACGATGGGCAGGGGCCGTCGCGGTCCCCGTCTCGTCGAGAGGTCCCCTTGCATGCGCGCTCCGACCCGTGAATGGCTCGCCAGGCACAGCCACGTCCATGGGGACTTCGACGCCGCAGACCTCGTCGAGCGTCTCGAGGCGAAGGGGGAGCGGGTCACCGTCGTCATCCCGGCCCGCAACGAGGCCGCGACCGTCGGGGACGTCGTCAGCGGCCTGCGCCGCGAGCTCGTCGAGCGGGTGCCGCTCGTCAGTGAGCTCGTCGTCGTCGACTCCGACTCCAGTGATGACACGTCGGCCATCGCCGCTGACGCGGGTGCCACGGTCCACCGGTCCGACGAGATCGCACCGCACCTCGGCAGCCACCCCGGCAAGGGGGAGGCGCTGTGGAAGTCCCTCTTCGTCACCTCGGGCGAGCTGCTCGTCTTCGTCGATGCCGACCTCACCGAGTGGGGGCCGCACTTCGTCACCGGCCTCGTCGGCGCGCTGACCGTCGACCCCGCCACGGTGCTCGTCAAGGGCTGGTACGACCGCGTCCTCGATGTGCCCGGCCAGTCCCCGAGCACCGAAGGCGGCCGGGTCACCGAGCTCGTCGCGCGCCCGGTGCTCGACCTGTGGTGGCCTGACCTGGCGGGCGTCGTCCAGCCGCTCGCCGGCGAGTGGGCGGCCCGGCGGGCCCTCATGGAGTCGCTCACCGTGCCCACCGGCTACGGCGTCGAGATCGCCTCCCTCATCGACACCCACCGCAGGCTCGGGCTCGGGGCGATCGCCCAGGTCGACCTCGGTGCCCGAGCCCACCACCACCAAAAGGACCACGACCTCGCGGTCATGGCCGCGGAGCTGCTCGCCGTCGTGTACGCCCGCCGGGACGGCGAGCCGCAGGACCTCGACGTCGTCGCCGACGAGCTGCAGCAGTTCACCCGTGACGGCGGCTGGCGCACCCGGCCGGTCCCGCTCGTCCAGCGGCCCCCGGCCATGACCCAGACCGGCTACTCCGAGGGAGTCTCATGAGGCTCGGCCGACACGCCTTCGCCGACGACGCCAGGCTCGTCATGGCGATCGTCAACCGCACGCCCGACTCGTTCTACGACAAGGGAGCGACCTTCGCCGAGGACAAGGCGATGGAGCGCGTCGACCTCGTCGTCGAGCAGGGCGCGGACATCGTCGACATCGGTGGCGTCAAGGCAGCCCCCGGGGGCGAGGTCGACATCGCCGAGGAGATCGACCGCGTCGTCGGGCTCGTCGCTCGCGTGCGCGCGGCCCACCCGCAGCTCGTCATCTCCGTCGACACGTGGCGGGCGGAGGTCGGCGAAGCCGTCTGTGCCGCAGGCGCGGACGTGCTCAACGACGCCTGGGGTGGCGCTGACCCGACGCTCGTCGACGTGGCGGCCCGGCACGACGTGGCCATCATCTGCACGCACACCGGTGGCGTGGAGCCGCGCACCCGCCCCTTCCGCACCGGCTTCGAGCGGGACATCATGACCGAGGTCCTCGACGGCGTCCTCGGGTACGCCGAGCGGGCGCTCACGGCCGGCATCGCGCGGGAGTCGATCGTCATCGACCCGGCCCACGACTTCGGCAAGAACACCCACCACACCCTCGAGGTCACCCGCCGCCTCGACGAGATGGTCGACACCGGTTGGCCGGTGCTGGTCTCCCTGTCCAACAAGGACTTCGTCGGCGAGACCCTCGACAAGCCCGTCGACCAGCGACTCATCGGCACCCTCGCCACGACCGCCGTGTCCGCGTGGCTCGGGGCGCGGATCTACCGGGTGCACGAGGTCGACGAGACGCGGCAGGTCCTCGACATGGTGGCCACGCTGCGCGGCGAACGTCCGCCGGCCCGCACGATCCGAGGTCTGGCATGAGTGTGATCGCCGCTGTCGTCGTCCCGGCTGCCCCGGCACTCCTGCCCGGGATCGGGGGTGCCGACGACCCGCTGGGCGACCTGCGTGAGCGGGCCCGCCAGCTCGTCGCTGACACCAGCGCCGTGACGAAGGGGGGCGCCCGAGTCGTCGTGATCGGCGCGGGGCAATCGACCCGGACCTGGCCGACGGATGCGCCATCCGGCGCTGCCCGATTCACCACGGGGGTCGTCCCGGAGGGTGGTCTGCCCGCGGACGTCGAGATCGGTCGGATGTTCGCCCCCTCTGGAGGGGGCGAACTGGTCCTGCACTCGATCGCGGCCGACGCGACGCCGCAGGAGTGCGCCCGGCTGGGTCACGAGCTGCGTGACGGCCCCTCGACGCTGCTCGTGTGCGTTGCCGACGGTCCCGCGACGCTCACCGACAAGGCGCCGGGACACCTGCAGCCGGACGCCACCCCCTTCGCGCTGGAGCTGGCTGACGCGCTGGCAGCAGGGGACACCCCGGCGCTCGCGGCGCTCGACCCCGCGACCTGTGACCGGCTGTGGATGCGCGGCCGACCGGCGCTGCAGGTGCTCGCGGCCGCGGCACCGGGTCTGCGGGGCGATCTCGTGTCCGAGGAGGCCCCCTTCGGCGTGCAGTACCTCCTGGCCCGCTGGACCTGACTCGGGTCAGCGCCGCTTGGTCACCCGCTCCAAGGCCAGGGCCGCCTGCTCGGGCGTCGCACCCAGGGTGGCGGCGCGCGCGAGGTAGGACTCAGCGGCATCCTCGAGGAGCGTGACCGCGGCTGGGCTCGCCGACTCCGGCCGTGGTGCGACGCGGGTGCCTGCGCCGCGGCGTGTCGTGACGAGCCCGGACCCCTCGAGCTCCTTGTACGCCCGGGCGACGGTGCCTGCGGCCAGACCGAGATCGCTCGCGAGCTGCCGGACCGAAGGGAGCCGGTCGCCCGGCTGCAGCTGTCCCGTCTCGATGAATGTCGTCAGCTGGCGACGCACCTGCTCATAGGGCGGGGTCGGGTCGACGAGGTCGATCGTCACGGCCGTGCTCACAGCGGCACCCCCACGGCGGTGGCGTCACCGCGCGACGGTGGCGGGATGTCGTCGACCTTCACCCCGGGCCCGGTGCACAACCCCGCACAGGCGGCGATGCCGAGGATGCCCGCCGCGACCGCGCCCAGGAGCGAAAGCTGGGCGAGGAGTCCGTACCCGCCGGGGGCGCAGTCGGAGGCACGGGCGCCCAGTGTCATGAGGAGCAGCACCGGCACGAGCGTCACGCACGCCACGAGGGTGAGCGTCTGCAGGACGCCGGCGATCGACCAGCGGCGCAGCGCGGTGTCGACCTCGGTGCTCTCGGCGGCCGGGCTCGGTCGGCGGGCGATGACCCCGCACGCGATCACGGCGAGCACGACGCTGACGATGGTCGCGAACGCGATGGGCACTCCGTAGTGGCTCCCCGGCCATGGGGTGCGGGTGAGGGTCGCTCCGTCGCACACCACGCTGATCGCCCGCCCCGCGCGGCCCAGGTCGTCGGGACTGCCGTACAGCGTGCCGATGCCGAGGGTCGCGGCGAGCCCGGCGAGCGCCGCCGCGGCGGACGTGAGCCATCCCCACGGCACGAGGTCGCCGACGCGGCGCGGTCGCAGGACGGCGCTGCGGGTGATCGTCATCGGTCGACGGAAGGTCGCCTCGCCCACGCCGATGACCGCGACGACCAGAGTCCCCGCCAGTGCCGGGACGACCGCCGGGGCGGCGTCCGTCCCGCCGACCCCCAGCGTCGGGATGGCCAGGCAGGCCACGACGGCCAGCGCCAGGGACGCGAGGCGCCAGGTGCGGGCTCGGCGCGCGTAGCTCAGGAGGTCGACGTGCTCGTTGATGCCGACGGTCGAGGTGCGTCGACGGGTGAGCAGGGCGGCGACGACGGCCACGAGCAACCCGACGGACAGGACGAAGGGGAGGATGAGGGCCGTGCTCATGGCTGCACCTATGTGTCAGATGGTTGGGACAAGTGAAGCGTCCTCCTGGCCGCCGGTTGTGTCAAGGTGGCGACACAAAAGATCAGAGCTCGAGCTTGAAGCCCTCGTGGGTGGCCTCGTAGCCCAGTCGCTCGTAGAAGCGGTGCGCATCGCCTCGACGCTTGTCGCTCGTCAGCTGCACGAGCGTCACCCCGCGCGAACGGCCCTGCCCGTGGGCCCACTCCATGAGCGCCGCGCCCAGGCCGCTGCCGCGCGTGCGCGAGTGGACGCGCACCCCCTCGACGATCAGGCGCTTCGCGCCCCCGCGTGACAGGCCGGGGACGAAGGTGAGTTGCAGGGTGCCGGCGGCAGCGCCCCCTTCGTCCCGGACGATCGCCAAGAGCTGCTGCGGGTCGGCGTCGACCTCGTCGAAGGCGGCGAGGTACGGGGCGAGGTCGACGCCTTCGCGGCCCGCCCCGATCTCGTCGTCGCGCAGCAGGCCCACGATGTCCCGCACGTCATCACGGGTGGCGCGGACGACCGTGTACTCACCACCCTCGGTGGCGAGGCGCTGGGCGCCGCCGGACGGGGTGCTCACAGCGGCTGCCGGGTGTCGCAGTCGATGTACGTGAAGGTCTTGCCGCCCGGGGCGTAGCTCCGGCACGGGGCGGCGTTGTTGGGACGGGTGCTGGCGGGGGGTGGCGGCGCTGGGGTGCTCGTCGATCGCGGCGGCGGGGGTGGCGTGTATGTCGACGAAGGGGGCGGTGGCGTCGTGCGGGCCGGAGGGGGTGGTGCCTGGGTCCGCGACGGGGCTGGCGTTGGCGTGGTGAGTGGGGTCGTGGTGGTCACCGTGGCAGTCGGCGCGGGCTTCGGTTTCGGCTTGCGCGAGGGCTTGGGCGCCCTGGAGTGGTCAGGGGTCGAGGTCCGCGTCTTCGGACGCCGTGGCTTCGTCGTCTTCTTCGCTGTCGACGTGGCCGGCCTGTGGAAGACGCTTTTGAGGTGCGTCATGGCCTCGGCCCGGCTGGAGGGACCCAAGGCCCGAGCGGCAAAGCTGTCGGGGTCGTCGAGCAGGATGAGCAGGGCCGCGGCCTCTCCACGCGCGGTCGTCATGTCGCCTGCCGCGGTCGCAGCGTCCACCCGCTCGGTCCGGGCGGCGACGGCGCACTCCTGTGAGGGATCGAAGAATCCCCGCTTGCTGGCCGATGCTTCTGCGAAGGCCTCGTCGATGTCGTCTTTGTACCTCTCATTGGGGTCGATGTGCATCGGGACGGCCAAGCCGTTGCGAACGATGTCAGCGTTGACGAGGCCGTCGCTGAACACTCCACGTAGCTGGCGCCCATATGAGTCGTCGTGGTCGCGGTCCCACATGAGTCGGACGCCCGACCCGACCGGGATCCGCTCCTGCACATAGCGTTTCGCCTCGGGCGCGAGACACTCGGCGTCTTTCGTCTTGCCGCCCATCTCGGGGGTGTCGATGTTGAGCAAGCGCACGCGGTGCTCCGCGCCGTCATAGCGCACGTCGATGGTGTCGCCGTCGACGATCTTGACCACCGTCGCCTGGTCGCCTGCCGTGACTCCGATCACGACGAGCCCGGACACGCCTGCGACGCCGACGGCGGCGGTCGCGACCGACGCGGTGATGACACTCGTGAGGCTGGGCATGGCCGAAAGATAGCGCGCCACCCAGGGCAGCGGGCCGGGGGTATGGAGTCGTCGGTCCGTTGCGCGGAACGAGGATTGTCTGTTCCCTGCAGCGATTCGTATCATCTATCCAGTGACCGGGACCGTCCAGCTGCACAACATCGGACGCCGCCGCGCCTATGCCATCTGGGGCATGGGACTGGCGGTCTATGTCCTCGCCGTCTTCCACCGCACCTCGCTGGGCGTCGCGGGACTCCTCGCCGCCGACCGGTTCGGCATCAACGCCAGCCAGCTGGCCACCTTCACCGTGCTGCAGCTGGCCGTCTACGCGGGCATGCAGGTCCCCGTCGGGGTGCTCCTCGACCGCTTCGGCTCCAAGGCCCTCATCGCCAGCGGCCTGGTCTGCATGACGGCGGGCCAGCTGTGGTTCTCCTACGCCGAGAGCTTCCAGAGCGGTCTCGCGGCCCGCGCTCTCATCGGTGCCGGCGACGCGATGGTCTTCACCTCGCTGCTGCGACTGGTCGCCCTGTGGTTCCTCGTGCGTCAGGCGCCGGTCATCACCCAGGTCACCGGGATGATCGGGCAGATGGGCGCGGTCGCCGCGGCCGTCCCGCTGAGCGCGGCCCTGCACAGCTGGGGCTGGACCCGCACCTACACGATCGCCGCCTCGCTGGGCCTCTTCCTGCTCATCGGCGTGGTCCTGCTCATCAAGGACTCGCCCTACGAGAGGGGCGCCGTCGAGCGGATCAAGATCCGCGCCCTTCGCGAGAGCCTCACCGAGGTCTGGCGCGACCCGGGCACCCGGCTGGGCCTCTCGGTGCACTTCACCGCCCAGTTCGCGCCGACCGTCTTCGCGCTCCTGTGGGGCTACCCCTTCCTCGTCTCGGGGCAGGGGCTGAGCCCGACACAGGCGTCCACACTGCTCACCCTGATGACCTTCGTCGCGCTCATCGCCGGGCCGACCATCGGTCGATGGACCGGCCGCCACCCCTACTACCGCTCCGTCATGGCGCTGAGTGTCGTCGGCGCGATCGCCCTCGTCTGGGCGATCGTGCTGGTCATGCCGGGCCCGTCCCCGCTGTGGCTGCTCGTCATCCTCGTCGCGGTCACCGCGGTCGGTGGCCCGGGCTCGATGATCGCCTTCGACCTGGCCCGCAGCTTCCACCGCAGCGAGCGCTACGGGCGGGCGTCCGGTGTGGTCAACATGGGTGGCTTCGTCGCGTCGCTGGTGACGATGGCCCTCATCGGCCTCGTCCTCGACCGACTGGCACCCGGCGGCCCGGAGACCTACACGCTCAATGACTTCCGGATCGCGATGAGCGTGCAGTTCCTCATGTGGGGCTTCGGCGCGTGGATGATCCTGCGCTACCGCCAGCGCAGCCTCGAGCGGGTGTCGCGCAGCCCCGGTGCCATGGAGGCGCTGCGTGACGGCGACGCGCTGCTGCCCGGGATCTCCCGGGACCACGAGGACTGACGGAGGGGGTCAGAGGCCAGCGAGCAGGTGGCGCGAGATCACCAGTCGCTGGATCTGGTTGGTCCCCTCGAAGATCTGCGTCACCTTGGCCTCACGGAAGTAGCGCTCCACCGGGAAGTCCTGCGTGTACCCCGCGCCGCCGAGCACCTGGATCGCGTCGGTCGTCACCTGCATGGAGGCGTCGGTCGCGATGAGCTTGGCGACCGCGGCCTCCTTGCCATAGGGGCGGCCCGCGTCCCGCAGCCGGGCAGCGTGGAGATAGGTCGCCCTGGCGCTGGTGACCGCAGCCTCCATGTCGGCCAGTAGGAAGGCCAGGCCCTGGTTGCTCGCGATCGTCCGGCCGAACTGCTCACGTTCGTTGGCGTACTTCGCCGCGACATCGAGCGCGGCCTGGGCCAGCCCGGTGGCGACGGCGGCGATGCCCAGACGACCAGCGTCGAGGCCCGCGAGAGCCATCGGCACGCCACGCCCCAGGTCTCCGATCTGCCGGTCTCCGGAGACGGCCACGTCGTCGTAGATCACCTCACGCACGGTGTCCCCGTGCAGGCCCATCTTCTTCTCCGGTGCGCCGTAGGAGAGTCCCGCAGTGTTGCCCGGCACGACGAAGCAGCTGACCCCACGGCCGCCGTCATCGCTGGTCCGGGCGAAGGTCGTGTAGTAGTCGGCGTGGCCGGCGTGCGAGATCCATGCCTTGCGACCCCGGATGCGCCAGCCCTCGCCGTCCTGCGTCGCGCGGGTGGTCATCGCCGCGATGTCCGAGCCGGCCAGCGGCTCGGAGAGGGCATAGGCGCCGAGCGTCTCCCCGGACAGCATGTCCGGCAGCAGCGCCTCCTGCTGCTCGGGCGTGCCGAAGGTGTGCACGGCGTAGGCCGTGAGGGAGTGCACCGAGACACCGACCCCGACAGCTCCCCATGCGGAGGCGATCTCCTCGACGACCTGCAGGTAGACCTCGTAGGGCTGGCCTCCCCCGCCGAGCTCCTCCGGGTAGGGCAGCGACAGCAGACCGGCGCGGCCGAGGGTGCGGAAGACCTCGCGGGGGAAGACCTCCTCCGTCGCGGCGCGCGCCTCGACCTCGTCGACCTGCGGTCGCAGGGACTTGTCGCAGATCGATCGGGTGAGCTCGATGAGGTCGTCGCCGATCTCGGTGGGCATGAGCCTGGTTGCTGGCATGCCGAGCACTCTACGAGCCCGACGGGGCGCGCGTCATGACCCTCGGGAAGAGCTGTCGGATGAGGGACCGGTGAGGACTGCGTGAGGGTTTCTTCAAAAAGGCCGATCTGCATGGTGATTCGCAGGGGAAGTGGGTAGGACTAGGGGCATGAAGACCTCACGCAGCGCCCTCCTCGCCCTCATGTCCGCAGCCCTGCTCGGGCTGACCGCCTGCGGCAACGCCGACGACCCGGCCGGCCCCGCAGAGTCCCGCACCCAACGCTCCGGCGACACACCGTCCGCGTCGTCGACCGCCTCGTCCGGCTCCTCCACCCCGTCGGGCTCCGCGTCCAGCACGTCGACGACGTCCTCCGCCAGCCCGGCCAGCGACCCGGTGCTGGCTGCCATCGCCGCCGCGGAGAAGGAGGGCGGAGGCACCGCCTACGAGGTCGACGACCAGGACGACGACGGCGCCTGGGAGATCGACGTCGCGAAGGGGGCCAAGAGCGTCGAGGTCGATGTCGCCAAGGACGGCACGGCGACCGCCGGTGACGAGGACGACCTCGATGACGACGACCGCGCCGGCCTCAAGGCGGCCAAGATCGACCTTCCGCAGGCCATCGAGGCTGCGCTGGAGAAGGTCGACGGCACCTTTGACGAGGCAGAGCTCGAGGAGGAGGGCGGCACGCACTTCTGGAAGATCAGCATCGACGTCTCCGGTGACGACACCGACGTCCTCGTCGACGTCACCACGGGCAAGGCCACCCTCGAGCAGGACGACTGACCCGCACCTACGGTGGAGGGGTGAGACCTCCCTTCGCCATCCGCACCGCCGCGACCACCACAGCGATCACGCTGGCGCTCGCCGCCTGCACCGCGACCCCGGACGAAGGGGAGGGCACGGCCACGTCGTCCTCCCCGTCGTCGTCAGCCAGCTCGTCGTCGACCACGAGCACGGCCACCGTCTCGGGGGCGCCCGCCGCGCTGACCACGGCCGTGGCCAAGAAGTACGGGGACCACGAGCTGGACGGGACGGCGAAGCTCGGCACGTGGCGCGGGGCCAAGGTCGCCGTCGTCACCGCCGACGATGACGTCACCCTCGCCGTGCGACCCAAGGGCAAGACTGCGTGGAAGGTCGTCGGTGGCTGGTGGCCCAGCCTCGGCAGCGCAGGCAAGGTCGATCTCGGGGGCAGCCGCCACGTCCTCGTCCTCGGCTCCGATGCCCGTCCCGGTGAGGACGTGGAGCGCTCCCGGGCCGACGCGATCCAGCTGCTCGGTGTCGACGGCTCGGGCGGCGCGGGGCTGATGGGCTTCGCCCGCGACCTGTGGGTGCCGATCCCCGGCCACGGCCACGGCAAGCTCAACTCCTCGATGGTCTTCGCCGGACCGGACGGCCAGGCCGCGTCGGTCGAGAGCATCAGCGGCATCGACGTCGACGGCTACGTCGTGACGAGCATGAAGGGCTTCTCCGCGATGGTCGACGAGCTCGGCGGGCTGGACTTCGTCGCGCCCAAGGCGCTCAACTCCCACCTCGACGGCGGCACGATCGGCAAGGGACGTCACCGTCTCTCCGGGGACAACGCCCTGGCCTGGGCCCGTGAGCGCAAGACGCTGCCCGGTGGCGACTTCGATCGCTCCCGCAACCAGGGCCTGCTCCTCGCGGCGGCCGCGGTGCAGGCCAAGGTCGCGGGGCCCAGCGTGGTGCCCAGGGCCCTCACGGTCATCGACAAGCACGCGAGCAGCGACCTGTCAGCGGAGGAGATGCTCCTCTTCAGCGCGTCCTTCTACCGGGTCAGCCCGACCAAGGTCGGCCACGCCGTGGCCAAGGGCCCGACGGGCATGCAGTCGGGACAGTCGATCGTGCGCCTCGACGGTGAGTCCACGGCGGCCTTCCGCGACTTCCGGGACGGCCGTCTCAGCTGACCCCGGCCGGGTGGACGCGCACCTGGCTCGCCTTGACCGACACCCACACACCGTCGCCGGGCCGCAGGGGGAGCGCCGCCAACGCTGCGGGCGTCACCTCAGCGCTCATGGCGAAGGGGGTCTCCAGCCAGACGCGCACCCGCCCGGCGTGCGCCTCGACCCGGGAGACCCGCCCCTGCCAGACATTGCGTGGTGACCCCTCCGGGTGGTCGCGGTGCAGCGAGACCGCGTCGGGCGCGAAGGTCACCCAGCAGGGCCCGGTCACCTCGTGCGGGCCGGTCGCGATCTCCGCGTGGGCGCCTCGCAGGGATGCCACCGCACCGCCCCCCGGCACGGCCTCCGCCCGCAGCAGGTTGACCCCTGCGAGCCCGGCCGTGAAGTCGCTGCGCGGGTGCTCGAGCACCTGACGGACCGGACCGTGCTCGACCCGCTCACCGAGCACGGTGAGCGTGTCGGTCGGGCCGTCGGCGACGGTGAGGACGTCGAGGACGTCGTGGGTGACGAGCAGGACGATCAGGTCCTCGCGCTCGTGGGTCACCCGAGAGAGCACCGCCCGCATCGCAGGGGTCGCCTCGACATCCAGAGCCGCGAGCGGCTCGTCCAGGAGCAGCGCGGCCGGCTCGGCCGCCAGCGCCCGAGCGAGGGCGACGCGCGCGGCCTGCCCGCCGGACAGCTGGGAGGGTCGGCGGTCGGCGAACTCGCTCATGCCCACGATGCCCAGCCAGTGGTCGGCGGCGGCGCGCGACCCCCTGCGCCCCAGGCCATGGCTCCGCGGCCCGAAGGCGACGTTGTCGCGCGCGCTCAGGTGGGGAAAGAGCTGCCCGGCCTGCGACATCAGGACCACGCCTCGCCGGTGCGGCGGCAGGTCGTCGAGCGGGCGTCCGTCGAGGACGACCCGGCTGGAGTCGGCCCGGGCCAGGCCGGCGACGATCGAGAGCAGTGAGGACTTGCCGGCGCCGTTGGGGCCGGTGATCGCGTGCCGGCCGGGGGAGAGGTCGAGATCGACGTCCAGGCTCCGCTCGGCCCATCGGGCACGCACCTGCAGGCTCATGCGGCGGCCCGCGTGGTGCGCGCGTAGACCGACCCGACGATCACCGTGGCGAGGACGACGAGCACGAGGGACAACGCGATCGCGGCGTCCGGGTCGACCTCGCGCTGCAGATAGATCTCGAGCGGGAGCGTGCGGGTACGACCCTGCGCGGACCCGGCGAAGGTGAGCGTCGCACCGAACTCCCCGAGTGCCCGGGCGAAGGCGAGCACCGATCCTGACAGCAGGCCGGGCGCCACGAGAGGCAGGGTGACGCGGGTCAGGCGCCGCCACGGACTGGCCCCGAGCGTGGCAGCCGCCTCCTCGTGGCGCTGGTCGAGCCCGCGGACGGCCCCCTCCAGCGACAGGACGAGGAAGGGGAGCGCGACGAAGGTCTGCGCGAGGACGACCGCGGTGGTCGAGTAGGAGATCGACAGGCCCGCCGCGACGAGGTGCTCACCGAGCAGACCGCGCCGACCAAAGGTGGTGAGCAGCGCCAGGCCACCGACGACCGGTGGCAGCACGAGGGGGACGAGCACGAGTGCCCGCAGGGCCGACTGCCCGCGCCAGCTGCCGCGGGCCAGGAGCAGGGCGAGCGGGGCGCCGAGGAGGATGCACAGCGCCGTCGCGATGACCGAGGTGCGCAGCGACAGCAGGAGCGCGGTCACCGAGGCCTCGGAGGTCAGCAGCGGCCAGAGGCTGCCGACGTCGACCGAGGAGATCAGCCCGAGGAGCGGGACGACGACGACGAGGATGGCCCCCGCCGCGGGGAGCCACAGCCAGAGCGGGGGTCTCACGGGGCGCCGAAGCCCTGGGCCTCGAGGACCTGCTGCCCCTCCGGGCCGGTGACGTAGTCGACGAAGGCCTGCGCGTCGTCCGTGGCGGCCGAGTCCTTGAGAGCAGCGATCGGGTAGGCGTTGACGACCTGGTCGGCGCCCGCGGTCTCGACGGTCGCGACCGTGTCCCCGGCTCCGGTCGCGTCCGTGACGTAGACGAGCCCGGCGTCGGCCTCGCCCGTGGTGACCTTGGTGAGCACATCGGTCACCTTGGACTCCTCACTCGCCGGGTCCAGGGTGACGCCCTGCTGGTCCATCAGCGTCTGGGTCGCGGCTCCGCACGGGACCTGCGGGGCGCAGACGACGACGGCCAGGTCGGACCTCTCGAGGTCCGCCAGGCCGGTGATCTTCTGCGGGTTGCCCGGCTCGGTGATGATCGTGAGGGTGTTGGTGGCAAAGGTCGCCGGCTCGCCCCGGACCGCGTCGGCGACCGTGTCCATGGTGGCCTCGTCGGCTGAGGCGAAGACGTCGAGCTGCGCACCGTTGGTGATCTGCGAGGCGAGGTCCGAGGAACCGGCGAACTGCAGCTCGACCTCGACGCCCTCGTGCTCGGCCTCGAAGGCGGGGGCGATCTCCTCGAAGGCCGTGGTGAGCGACGCTGCCGCCGCGACGCGCAGGGTGGTGGACCCGCCGTCGCCGGAGTCCGGGCCCGACCCGCAGGCGGACAGTGCCAGTGCGAGGGCGGTGACCGAGGTCGTCGCGAGGGCGCGCCTCATGTCGCGCTGCCCGGGGTGCCGATGACGACATTGGTGGACTTGATCGAGGCCACGGCGACGACGCCCGGCTCGAGGCCCAGCTCGTCGGCGGCCTCGCGGGACATCAGGGAGACCACGCGGAAGGGCCCCGCCTGCAGGCTCACCTGCGCCATGACCCCGTCGCGCAGGACCTCGGTGACGATGCCGCGCATCCGGTTGCGGGCGGACTCATCGGTGACGGGTCCGACTGGGGCCGGGTGGGCGATCTCCTGGGCGAGGCGGGCGAGATCGGCGCCGTCGACGAGGACGGGACCCGCCCCCTTCGTCGCGGCGAGGCGACCGCCATCGATCCAGCGCCGGACCGTGTCCGGGGAGACCGCGAGCAACTCCGCCGCGTCTGAAACTCGCATCTGCGCCATTTCAGAAGGCTAGCAGTCGCACCTGCGGCTCGCTCCGGCTCAAGCCTCGGGCAGGTCCTGCGGGCCGAAGGGGGTGGGCGCAGCGATCTTGGCCGTCACCGAGTCGCCGGACGAGCGCCCGGTGAGCCGACGGTGCACCCATGGTGCGGCGTAGGAGCGGGCCCAGCGTGCGGTCTCCGCGGCCTGCTGGCGGCGCGCGAGGGCGGGGGCCGTCTCCAGCGGGGTGCGCCACTCGGGATCGCTCACCGGCTGGGCCAGGGCGGTGAGCGCCTCCTGCGCCACCCTCCGGTGGCCCTCGGTGCTCAGGTGGATGCGGTCGGTCGCCCACAGTCGCCAGTCACGCAGGGCGCGCATGCCCCACAGGTTGAGCACGTGCGCGCCCTGGCGCTGGGCGATGGAGAAGACATTGGCCGAGTGCACCGCGTGCCGGGAGCGAAGGGAGGACAGCAGCCCCGCGTCGACCGGGTCCGCCGGCGTGGCCATGAGGACGTCGGCGCCCGTGGCGCGGACGCGCGCGACGGCCTGCTCGAGGCGGTCGGCAATCTCGTCGAGGTCGACGCGCGGGCGCAGGATGTCGTTGCCGCCACCGACGATCGAGACGAGGTCGGGTCCCGCGGCGAGGGCGGCATCGATCTGCGGGCCGATGACGTCGTCGAGCTTGCGGCCGCGGACGGCGAGGTTGGCGTAGTGGAACTCGCCCTGAGGGGCGTGGGTCGACAGCTCGGCGGCGAGCCGGTCGGCCCACCCGAGGTAGCGGCCCTCGGTGCGGGGGTCGGCGTCGGACATGCCTTCGGTGAAGGAGTCGCCGATCGCGATGTAGCGGCGCCAGGGGTGGACGGTCTCGGTCACGGGAGTCTCCAGTCGATGGGGTCGGCGCCCTGGCGGGTGAGCAGCTCGTTGGCGGCGCTGAAGGGGCGCGAGCCGAAGAACCCGTTGCGGGCGGACAGGGGTGAGGGGTGGGCGCTCTCGACGCGGGGGACGTCACCGAGAGCCGGGGCGAGGTCGCGGGCCTTGCGGCCCCAGAGGATCGCGACAAGCGGGCCGCCGCGCGAGGCGAGGACCTCGATCGCCTGGTCGGTCACGCTCTCCCACCCCTTGCCGCGGTGGCTGTCGGGGGCGCCGGGGCGGACGGTCAGGCAACGGTTGAGCAGCATGACGCCCTGCTGCGCCCACGGGGTGAGGTCGCCGTTGGTCGGGGTGGGCGCACCGATGTCGTCGACGAGCTCCCGGTGGATGTTGAGCAGGGACCGCGGCAGCGGGCGCACGTCGGGGGCCACGGCGAAGGACAGGCCGATCGCATGGCCCGGCGTGGGATAGGGGTCCTGCCCGACGACGAGGACCCGCACCTCGTCCACGGGGATGGTGAAGGCCCGCAGGACGTGCTCGCCCGCCGGCAGGTAGCCCCGCCCCTCGGCGACCTCCTGACGCAGGAAGTCGCCCATCGCGGCGATCGTGGGGGCCACCGGTTGGAGCGCCTGCGCCCACGACGGATGGACCAGATCGGTCAGGGGCTGGGTGGGCACCGGACCAACCTACGACGTGCTGTGGCGGGTCCTCTCCGGCCGGGGCCCCTAGAGTGCTCGATCGTGCATGGATTCGCTGATGACAACACCTCCCTGGCGGAGCTGGCCCAGATCGTCCTCGACTACTCCAAGGAGCGTCTGGAGCTCGACCCGGTGCCGCTCGATCGACCCCTGACGCCGACGCAGCTGCAGGAGCAGGCCGGGCAGACGATCACCGCCGAGGGCATGGGTGGGCACCGGGCGATGGATCTCTTCGCCGAGGTCCTCGCCCCCGCCTGCCTGTCCGTCGACCACCCGCGCTACCTCTCCTTCATCCCGTGTGCGCCCACCGAGGCGGCCGCGATGTTCGACCTGGTCGTCGGCGCGAGCTCGATCTACGCGGGGTCCTGGCTCGAGGGCTCCGGCGCCGTCTATGCGGAGAACCAGGCGCTGCGCTGGATCTCCGACCTCGTCGGCCTGCCCGAGTCGTCAGGCGGGGTCTTCGTCCCCGGTGGGACGATCGGCAACCTCTCGGCGCTCGTCGCGGCGCGTACCGAGGCCCGCCGCACGGCGTCCCCCGGGCAGCGACCCTTCCGCGTGGCGACCACGCGTGGCGCGCACTCGTCGATCCAGTCCGCCTGCGATGTCATGGACGCGGAGCTGACGACGGTCGAGCCCGACGACCGCGGGCGGCTGACGGGCGAACGACTGCGCGAGGTCCTCCTGGCCAATGGCCCGGAGACCTACTTCGCGGTCGTTGCGACAGCCGGCACGACCAACTTCGGCATCATCGACGACCTGACCTCCGTGGCCGAGGTCTGCCGCGAGCTCGGCATCTGGTTCCACGTCGACGGCGCCTACGGCGGCGCCGGCCTGGCCGCACCCTCGGTGCGCCACCTCTACGCCGGCATCGAGCACTGCGACTCCTTCATCGTCGACCCGCACAAGTGGCTCTTCGCCCCCTTCGACTGCTGCGCGCTGATCTACCGCGACCCCGCAGCGGCCCGCAACGCCCACACCCAGCGGGCCGGGTACCTCGACGTGCTCACCGAGACGCCGGACTGGAACCCCACCGACTACTCCGTGGGCCTGACCCGCCGGGCGCGCGGGCTGCCCTTCTGGTTCTCCCTCGCCACCCACGGCACGCAGGCCTACACCAAGGCCGTCGAGATGACCCTCGACGTCGCCGCCTTCGCCGAGGCCGAGATCCATCGGCGCGACGACCTCGAGCTCGTCGGGGAGCGCTTCCTGTCCGTCGTCGTCTTCCGGCGCAAGGGCTGGCAGGCTGCCGACTACGCCGCGTGGTCCGACCGGATCCTCGACGAGGAGTTCGCCTTCATCGTGCCCACCACCCACGAAGGCGAGACGCTGGCCCGCTTCGCGATCGTCAACCCGCAGACGACAACCCAGGACATCAGCGCGATCCTCGACTCGATGGGCTGAGCGAGCGTCGACACGCGTGGGCCCCCGGCGCCGGGCGGGGGCCCACGCGTCTGTCACTCGAAGACCAGGTTGCCCCGGCACAGGACGCCGGGCCGCTCGTCACCGAGCCTGGCCTTGAGCCCGTGGGAGACGAACTGGCCGTAGTTCTGCACGCCGTGACCGAGCCAGTCGTCGCCGTTCCCGTCCGGACCGGGTCCCTCGATCTCGTCGGGGGTGTCCTGCCCGGAGAAGACGCACAGCGAGCTCGCGTGCTGCGGTGCCGGGGTGACCTTGCCGTTGCCGGTGACTTCGCCGGCCGATGCCGCTCCCGCGCCAGCGGCGAGCATCCCCACTGCCATGACGCAGGTGATGAGTGTCTTTCCTGACCATTGTGGGCGGGCGGTGCGCCGAGCGGTCGCCGCTGTGACGGATGTGGCGAAGGGGGCGTGAGTGACTCCCTTCGTCGCACCTGTCCAGCCGACACGCCGGGGGAATGACAAGCATGTGATTACGCCGGTACAGTGCGACGCGTGAACCTCGCCAACCAGTCCAGCCAGCCGACCCCCTCGGTCCCGCTCACGGACCGCGACCGCGAGATCCTCGCCTTCGAGCGTCAGTGGTGGAAGTACGCCGGTTCCAAGGAGCAGGCCATCAAGGAGCTCTTCGACATGAGCTCCACGCGCTACTACCAAGTGCTCAACGGCCTGATCAACAACCCGGCCGCGCTCTCCGAGGACCCGATGCTCATCAAGCGGCTGCGCCGCCTGCGCGACCAGCGCCAGCGCACCCGCAGCGCCCGCCGCCTCGGCATCGAGGTCTGAGGCCGCACTGGCTCCTGATCACGGGTTGATCACGGAACGAGCAGGTGCCGAACCGAATGATCGGTGTCCACGTCTCTTCGCACGAGGGAGCCCGCAGGGTGGCTCCGGTGCGCAGGGGGTACCGGAGCCGCCCCGCGTCTTGGCATGGTGGACCCATGGTTGACATGGACTGGAGCACTCCCACCGGCCTCGCCGCGATCAAGGCCCACCTGACCGGGCGGATCGACGGCTGGCAGCAGCCGGTCGCCTGGGCGGTGGGCATCAGCTCGGCGACCAGCGACCCCAGCTGGCAGTGGCCGCACGTCAATGCGCCCGGTGGCAGCCACGGGCTGGCCGCCGCGATCCTCGCCACGGTGCTCCGGCACGACGGCTCGACCGGCACCCTCGCGGTGTCGCCGGGCCAGCTGGCCGCGGCCGTCGAGGGTCTGGCCCCTGCCGAGGCCTGCACCCAGCTCGAGCACGCCAACCTCGGTGTCTGGCGCGGGCTGCTCGCCGAGATCGAGGGCAACCCAGCGCGTGAGCTCGTCGCAGTCTTCGTCGCCGACCTCGACGATCCGCTCTCCTCGGATGCCGACGGCGAGATGCGGGCCACCTTCGAGGACCTCCACCCGCGGACCTGACGCGTTTGCACTCGACCACCGAGAGTGCCAATAATGGCGTTAGCACTCTCCCCGTGAGAGTGATAATCCTTGACCGGTCAGGTGAGGGGTGCGATCGCACGGTGACGTGAGCCGGGTGGTCGCTCTCCGTCCGTCGCGGGCGCCCCCGGTCATGACCCTTCGATTCGCGTGGAGGACCACCCGAATGGCAAAGCTCATTGCTTTTGACGAGGAGGCCCGTCGCGGCCTCGAGCGGGGAATGAACACCCTCGCCGACGCCGTCAAGGTCACCCTTGGCCCCAAGGGCCGCAATGTCGTCCTGGAGAAGAAGTGGGGCGCACCCACGATCACCAATGACGGCGTGTCCATCGCCAAGGAGATCGAGCTCGACGACCCGTACGAAAAGATCGGGGCCGAGCTCGTCAAGGAAGTTGCGAAGAAGACCGACGACGTCGCCGGAGACGGCACGACGACGGCCACCGTGCTCGCCCAGGCGCTCGTGCGCGAGGGCCTGCGCAATGTCGCCGCCGGCGCCAACCCGATGGCCCTCAAGCGTGGCATCGAGAAGGCCGTCAACGCGGTCTCCGACGAGCTGCTCTCGATGGCCGTGGAGATCGAGACCAAGGAGCAGATCGCGGCCACGGCCTCCATCTCTGCTGCTGACCCCGAGATCGGCGCCAAGATCGCCGAGGCGATGGACAAGGTCGGCAAGGAAGGTGTCATCACCGTCGAGGAGAGCAACACCTTCGGTCTCGAGCTCGAGCTCACCGAGGGCATGCGCTTCGACAAGGGCTACATCTCCGGGTACTTCGTGACCGACACCGAGCGCATGGAGACCGTGCTCGAGGACCCCTATGTCCTCATCGCCAACTCCAAGATCGGTTCCATCAAGGACCTGCTCCCCGTCCTCGAGAAGGTCATGCAGGCCGGCAAGCCGCTGCTGATCATCGCCGAGGACCTCGAGGGCGAGGCACTGTCGACGCTGGTCGTCAACAAGCTCAAGGGCACCTTCAAGTCCGTCGCCGTCAAGGCTCCGGGCTTCGGTGACCGCCGCAAGGCCATGCTCGCCGACATCGCCATCCTCACCGGTGGCCAGGTCATCTCCGAGGAGGTCGGCCTCTCGCTCGAGACCGCCGAGCTCGACCTGCTGGGTCGCGCTCGCAAGGTCGTCGTCACCAAGGACGAGACGACCATCGTCGAGGGCGCTGGCGACCAGGACCAGATCGCTGGTCGGGTCAACCAGATCAAGGCCGAGATCGAGAACAGCGACTCGGACTACGACCGCGAGAAGCTCCAGGAGCGCCTCGCCAAGCTCGCCGGCGGCGTCGCCGTCATCCGCGCGGGTGCGGCCACCGAGGTCGAGCTCAAGGAGCGCAAGCACCGCATCGAGGACGCTGTCCGCAATGCGAAGGCTGCCGTCGAGGAGGGCATCGTCGCCGGTGGTGGCGTCGCGCTGCTGCAGGCGACCAAGGTGGCCTTCGAGAAGCTCTCGCTCGAGGGTGACGAGGCCACCGGCGCCAACATCGTGCGCGTCGCGGCCTCTGCTCCGCTGAAGCAGATCGCGACCAACGCCGGCCTCAACGGCGGCGTCGTGACCGAAAAGGTCGAGAACCTCCCCGCGGGCGAGGGTCTCAACGCGGCCACCGGCGAGTACGTCGACATGATCGCCGAAGGCATCATCGACCCCGCCAAGGTGACCCGCAGCGCGCTGCAGAACGCCGCGTCCATCGCGGCGCTCTTCCTCACCACCGAGGCCGTCATCGCCGACAAGCCGGAAAAGGCCTCTGCGGCCATGCCCGGTGGCGACGAGATGGGCGGCATGGGCGGCATGGGCTTCTGAGTCCCGTCGCTGCACGCAGTTCCTGACGAAGGGCGGTTCCCCCGATGGGGGAGCCGCCCTTCGGCGTAGCCTCCCTGCATGACGTCACCTCAAGAGCTGGCGGATCGGCTGGGTGCCACGGGCTACCTCGCCGACGAGGATCTGGCAACGGTCACCCATCTCGCCCGGGAGATGCAGCGCCCGCTGCTGCTCGAGGGCGCACCGGGCACGGGCAAGACGGCGTTGGCGCAGGCGCTCGCCGAGCTGGAGGGCGTGCCCCTCATCCGCCTGCAGTGCTACGAGGGGATCGACGCCTCGCAGGCCCTCTACGACTGGGACTTCCCGCGGCAGATCTTGCATCTGCGCACCCTGGAGACGTTGACGACGAAGGGGGAGCTCCTTCCCGACGAGGCCGAGCGGTCGCTCTTCGACGAGCGCTTCCTCCTCGAGCGGCCGGTGCTGCGCGCGCTGCGACACAGCCCGGCGGTCCTGCTCATCGACGAGATCGACCGCGCCGACGACGAGTTCGAGGCCTTCCTGCTCGAGGTGCTCTCGTCGTGGACCGTGAGCATCCCCGAGCTCGGGACGATCAGTGCTCCCGTGCCCCCCATGGTCGTCCTCACGTCCAACCGGACCCGTGAGCTGCACGACGCCCTCAAGCGGCGCTGCCTCTACCACTGGATCGACCACCCGGGTCTGGAGCGCGAGGTGGCAATCGTCCGCAGCCGGATCCCCGAGGTGACGCAGACGCTCGCCGCTCAGGTGGTCGGCGCCGTGCAGCATCTACGGGCTCTGGACCTCGTCAAGCCGCCGGGCGTCGCCGAGACACTCGACTGGGTGGCTGCGCTGCAGCGTCTGGGGGCCCAGGAGCTCGACCTGCAGACCGCGGCTCGCACCCTGGGCACGGTCATCAAGTACCGGGAGGACTCCGACCGCGTCCGCGACGCCCTGGACCGGGTGCTCGCGAGATGACCGCGACCTCGTCCAGCCCGCCCCGCGAGGTCGACGAGGTCCTCCTCGGGCTGGCGCACGCGGTGCGCGCGGCCGGCGTGGGCGTCACGCATGACCGCTCCACCGCCTTCCTCGAGGCCGCGGCGATCGTGGGGGCGGACGACCGCGAGGGCGTGCGCCGGGCGGGTCGGGCCACGCTGTGCGCCGGCCCGGAGGACCTGCTGCGCTTCGAGCAGGTCTTCGCGGAGTGGTTCGGGCAGACCGCCGTGCGTGCTCGACCGCACGCCCGCGAGCAGGACCGTACGACCATCTCCCCCTTGCCCGTGGACGACAGTGATCCGGGTCCGGGCGAAGGGAGCAGCGAGTCCGTGCACGTCGCGGCCAGCGACCAGGAGATCCTGCGGCACCGTGACGTGGCCACCCTCGACCCCGCGGACAAGGCTCTGCTGGACTCGCTCATCGCCGGTCTGCGGGCGCAGCTGCCCGTGCGGCGGAGCACTCGGCGCACCCCGTGGCGGCGCGGCGAGATCGATGTCCATCGGACCATGCGATCGATGTTGCGGCAGATGGGTGAGCCGAGCCGGATCGACCATCGACGTCGCGGCCTGCGGGCCCGCCGGGTCGTGGTGCTCGTCGACGTGTCGGGGTCGATGCGCCCATACGCCGACGCCCTGCTGCGTCTGGCGCACGTCCTGGCGCACGCTCGCGGCCCCGCGGGTGCCGGGTCGCCGACCCCCGTCGAGATCTTCACCCTGGGCACCCGACTGACCCGCATCACCGATGCCCTGCGCAGCCGCGACCCCGAGCGGGCGCTCGTACGAGCGGGGGAGCAGGTGCCGGACTGGTCAGGCGGGACCCGGCTCGGAGAGGTGCTGCGGGTCTTCCTCTCACGAGTCGGCACCAGGCACCTCCCGCGTGGCGCCGTGGTCGTCATCATCAGCGACGGCTGGGAGCGCGGCGACGGCAGCGAGCTGGCGGTGCAGCTGGCCCGGTTGCACCGACTGGCCCACCGCGTCGTCTGGGCCAACCCGCACCGCGGCAAGGCGGGGTATCGTCCGGTACAGACCGGCATCGTTGCTGCGCTGCCGCACGTGGACGCCTTCGTCGCCGGTCACTCGTTGCGTGCGTTCGAGGAGTTGCTGGAGGTGATCGCCGATGCGTGAGGTGCTGCCGGAGCTGCTGCAGTGGTGGGAGCAGGGACACTCCGTCGGGGTGGGGACGGTCGTCGCGACCTTCCGATCCGCTCCTCGCCCGCCCGGCGCCTCGATGCTGGTCGGCCCGGACGGCACCGCCGTGGGCTCGGTCTCCGGTGGCTGCGTCGAGGGCGCGGTCTACGAGCAGGCGCAGGAGGTGCTGGAGTCCGGCACCCCCGCATTCCAGAGGTACGGGATCTCCGACGACGACGCCATGTCGGTCGGGCTGACCTGCGGCGGGATCCTCGACGTGTGGGTCGAGCAGATGAGCCGCGAGACCTTCCCCGAGCTCGGCGAGGTCGCCGCCGACATCGAGGCCGGGCGGCCGGTGGCCGTCGCGACGGTCATCGAGCACCCCGACGCCCAGTGGCTGGGCCGCCGGATGATCATCCGACCCGACGAGGAGCTGCACGGGTCCCTCGGGTCACCGCGCGCCGACGCCGCAGTGCGCGACGACGCGCTCGGGCAGCTCTCAGCCGGCCACAACGCCACGCTCGGCTACGGAGCCGATGGCGAGCGTCGCGGCGAGGGCATGCGGGTCTTCATCTGGGCCTTCGCGCCCCCACCGCGGATGCTCGTCTTCGGGGCCATCGACTTCGCGGCGGCGGTGGCCAAGGTGGGGGCCTTCCTCGGGTACCGCGTCACCGTGTGCGATGCCCGCCCCGTCTTCGCGACCCACAGCCGCTTCCCGGCGGCGGACGAGGTCGTCGTCGACTGGCCGCACCGGTACCTGGCCGTTGAGCAGGAGGCCGGCCGGGTCGACGGGCGCACGGTCATCACGGTGCTGACGCACGACCCCAAGTTCGATGTGCCGCTCCTCGAGGTCGCGCTGCGTCTGCCCGAGGTGGGTTATGTCGGAGCGATGGGCTCACGTCGCACGCACGAGGACCGCGAGGAGCGGCTGCGCGAGGTCGGGGTGACCTCGACGGAGCTGGCGCGGCTGCGCAGCCCGATCGGGCTCGATCTGGGCGCCCGGACGCCGGAGGAGACCGCGATCAGCATCGCCGCCGAGTTCGTCGCGGACCGCTGGGGCGGCACGGGCGAGCGGCTGGCCGCTCGAGAGGGCCGGATCCACCACGCCCTCGAGGGCTGATGTCAAGGGGGTGACCCGGCCGAGGGCACTCGCTAGCATGAGCCAGATCACACTGTCGTGATCGACCTCAGGAGAGCCCCATGGCCAAGATCGAGCTCGTCGTCGACGGCGCAAGAGTCGCTGATGACGTTGAACCCCGCATGCTCCTCGTGCAGTACCTGCGCGAGAGCCTCGGCAAGACCGGCACGGTGGTCGGTTGTGACACCTCCAACTGCGGGGCCTGCACCGTCCACCTCGACGGCAGGAGCGTCAAGTCCTGCAACATCTTGGCCGTCCAGGCCGACGGGTGCGAGGTGACCACCATCGAGGGACTGGCCACCGACGGCGAGCTGCACCCCGTGCAGGCCGCCTTCCACGAGTGCCACGCGCTGCAGTGCGGGTACTGCACCCCGGGCATGATCATGCAGTCGGTCGACCTGCTGCGGGACAACCCCGACCCGAGCGAGGAGGAGATCCGCCTGGGTCTCGAGGGCAACCTCTGTCGCTGCACCGGGTACCACAACATCGTGCGAGCCGTGCAGACCGCGGCAGGCAGCTCCGAGACCGCGGGCGGCACCCGATGACCGCCGAGACCGTCGAGCAGACCAGCGAGCAGCCCGTCCGCGAGATCGGACGCGACCGCCGCCGCAAGGAGGACCAGCGGCTGATCACCGGTCGCACCCGCTGGACCGACAACATCGTCCTGCCGGGCATGCTGCACATGGCCATGGTGCGCAGCCCCTTCGCCCACGCGAGGATCACCGCCGTCGACACGAGCGAGGCCAAGGCCTCGACCAATGTCGTCGCCGTCTACTCCGGGGCCGACCTCGACGAGTCGGTCGGCGTCCTGATCAACGCCTGGCCGTTGTCCCCGGACCAGGTGACCCCGGTGCACCCGCCGATGCCGACCGACCGGGTGACCTTCGCCGGCGAGATCGTCGCCGTCATCGTCGCCCGCAGCGCAGCCGAGGCGCGTGACGCCGCCGAGCTGGTCGACGTCGACTACGAGGAGCTGCCCGCTGCCCTCGACCTCAAGGAGGCCGCCCAGGACACGGTCCTGGCGCACCCCGACCTGGGCACCAACAAGTCGGCGCTGTGGGTCTTCGACTCCGCCGAGGCGGGGACCGGGGGCGATGTCGAGGAAGCCATCGCCAAGGCTCGCGAGGACGGCGTCCTCATCGAGCGTGAGTACCGCCAGCAGCGGCTGATCCCCGCCTTCATGGAGCCGCGCTCGGTCGTCGTCGATCCGACCGGCGAGCAGCTGACCATGTGGACGGCGACCCAGATCCCGCACATCGTGCGTTTCGCCCTCGCGGCGACGACCGGCGTCCCGGAGTCCAAGATCCGGGTCATCGCCCCTGACGTCGGCGGCGGGTTCGGCGGCAAGCTGCAGGTGACCCCGGAGGAGTGGCTCGCCTGGTGGGTGGCCCGGCAGCTGGGCAAGCCCGTGAAGTACACCGAGACCCGCTCCGAGTCGCTCATGGCCGCCCACCACGGGCGCGACCAGTGGCAGCGGCTCACGCTCGCGGCCGACAAGGAGGGGCACGTCACCGGTCTCAAGGTCGACCTGCTCGCCGACCTGGGCTCCTACGTGGCCCTGATCGGCGGCGGGGTGCCTGTCCTGGGCGCCTTCATGTTCAACGCCATCTACAAGTTCCCGGCCTACCACTTCTCGATGCAGTCGGTCCTGACCAACAAGGCCTGGACCGATGCCTACCGCGGCGCCGGGCGTCCCGAGGCGACCTTCGGCATCGAGCGGATGATGGACGAGCTGGCCAACGAGCTCGGCGAGGACCCCTTGGTCGTCCGCGAGCGCAACTGGATCACGCACGAGGAATTCCCCTTCACCTCCGTCGCCGGTCTGGAGTACGACTCCGGCAACTACGAGGCCGCGACCGCGATGGCCAAGGAGATGTTCGGTTACGACGAGCTGCGCGAGGAGCAGCGCCAGCGGCGCGAGAGCAAGGACCCCGTGCAGCTCGGCATCGGGGTCTCGACCTTCACCGAGATGTGCGGCCTGGCACCCAGCCGGGTGCTCGGCAGCCTGGACTACGGCGCTGGCGGGTGGGAGCACGCCAGCGTCCGGATGCTCGCCACCGGCTCGGTCGAGGTCGTCGTCGGCGTGAGCGCCCACGGACAGGGGCACGAGACGGCCTTCAGCCAGATCGTCGCCGACCGGCTCGGTGTCCCCTTCGACAATGTCGAGATCCTGCACGGCGACACGCAGATCTCGCACAAGGGCCTCGACACCTACGGCTCGCGCTCGCTGGTCGTCGGTGGAGAGGCCGTGGTCAAGGCGGTGGACAAGGTCATCGACAAGGCGCGTCGCTACGCGGCACACATGCTCGAGGCCAACCCCGACGACCTGGAGTTCACCGACGGTCGCTTCGGGGTCACGGGCACGGACCAGTCCGTGGGCATCGCCGAGATCGCCTCGGCAGCCTTCGCCTCCCACGACTACCCGGACGACATCGAGCCGGGTATCGACGCCGACGCGACCTATGACCCGGTCAACTTCAACTACCCCCACGGCACCCACCTGTGTGCCGTGGAGATCGACACCGAGACCGGGCAGGTGACCCTGCGCAAGTACACCTGCGTCGACGACGTGGGGCAGGTGGTCAACCCGCTGATCGTCGAGGGACAGATCCACGGCGGTCTCGTCCAGGGCATCGCCCAGGCCTTGTGGGAGGAGGCCGTCTACGACGACGCGGGCACTCTCGTCAGCGGCAGCTTCGTCGACTACCTCGTGCCGACGGCGGCCGACACCATCAGCTTCGACACCGCCACGACCACGACCCTCGCGACGACCAACACGCTGGGGACCAAGGGCGTCGGCGAGGCGGGCACGATCGCCTCCACGCCGTGCATCGTCAACGGCGTGGTCGACGCGCTGCGGATCTTCGGCGTCGACGACGTGCAGATGCCCTGCACCCCGGAGCGGGTCTGGCAGGCGATCCGCTCCGGCTCCGAGGGCGAGAGCACGACGGGCGCGGCCGCCCCTCACTTCGACGAGGTGACGGGCACGCAGGGACAGACCGATCGCACGGCGGGTGCGGACGGGCCCACCGGCGGGTCAGCCGGTACCGATGCAGAAGGAGCAGGGCGATGATCCCGGCGAAGTTCGACTATGCGGCCCCGACCTCGGTCGAAGAAGCCCTCGGGCTCCTCGCCGAGCACGGTGACGAGGCCAAGGTGCTCGCTGGCGGGCAGTCCCTGCTGCCGGTGCTGCGGATGCGGCTCAACGCTCCGGAGATGGTCATCGACATCGGTCGGATCCCGTCGCTGCGCGGCATCAGCGACGACGGCGCGAGCATCACCATCGGTGCGATGACCCCGTACCACGAGATCCTGGCCGACGATCGCGTGCGCACCCGGTGCACGCTCCTGCACCAGGCGATCAGCGAGGTCGCGGACCCGCAGATCCGTCACCGCGGGACCCTCGGTGGGGCCCTCGTGCACGCCGACCCCGCGGGTGACTGCGGAGCGCCGATCCTGGCGATGGACGCCGAGCTGGTCATCACCGGCTCGTCGGGGGAGCGGGTCGTCGCGGCGGCCGACTTCTTCGAAGGGCTGTTCGACACCGCTGTCGGCGAGGACGAGCTGCTCACCGCCATCCGGGTCCCCGCCTATGACGGGTGGGGGTCCCATTACGAGAAGTTCGTCCGGGTCGCTCACCAGTGGCCCATCGTCGCGGTGGCCGCTCAGGTCAGGATGGAGGGCGGCTCGATCGCGGAGGCACGCATCGGTCTGACCAACATGGGATCGACAGCGGTCCGGGCCAGCGCCGTGGAGGCTGCGCTCGTCGGGACCTCACCCACGGCAGAGGGCGTGCGGGTGGCATGCGACCTGGCTGGCGAGGGGACCGACCCACCGTCGGACCTCAACGGTGACGCCGACTACCGCAAGCACCTGGCCACGGTGCTGACGAGACGTGCGGTCCTCGCGGCCGCCGGACGAGAGGACTGACATGCAGCTGACCCACACCTTCACCGTGCCGGCCGGCATCGAGCAGACGTGGGAGGCACTGGGCGACATCGAGTCCGTGGCCGGGTGCTTCCCCGGCGCCCAGGTGACCAGCGCCGACGAGACCTCCTTCGAGGGCACGGTCAAGGTCAAGCTCGGCCCGATCGCCCTCGTCTACAAGGGCAGCGGTGAGTTCGTCGACAAGGATGCCTCGGCCCACCGCATGGCGATCAAGGCCCTGGGCAAGGACAAGCGAGGCAATGGCACCGCGGGTGCAGATGTCGTCGCCACCATGACCGAGCTCGGGGCGTCGAGCACGCAGGTCGAGGTGGTCACCGACCTCAATGTCACCGGCAAGCCGGCGCAGTTCGGTCGTGGCGTCATGCAGGACGTCTCGGACAAGCTCCTCGGACAGTTCGTCGACTGCCTCGCGGGGCGGCTCGCTGCGCCCGCAGAGGCGGAGGCGCAGCCCCCGGCGGTGGCCACGCCGGAGGTTGCTCAGGAGACGGAGACGAGTACGTCGGCACCCGCCGCGGCGCCCACGGCGCCTCCGGCGGTCACGGCTCCGGCCACCACCCGGTCGGCGCCGAGCAGCTCCGGTTCCGCAGACGCGATCGACCTGGGGGCAACGGCGCTCCCGGTGCTGCTCAAGGCCTACGGCCCCCAGATCGCGGCAGGCGTGGGCGCGCTGGCGCTCCTGCTGTGCCTCCTGCGCCGCCGCCGCGACTGACCCCGAGCGGCCTCGCCCCCGGCCGGGGCCCGGATGCTCCCGGGACCCGGCCGGACGACTCCCAGACACGAGGGTGAGGATGGAGCGATGACCGCTTCATCCCCGCTCGTCCTCGGCCCCCTCCTGCGCTTCGTCGGCGAGCACGACGCCTCGATCTGGGTGGAGACGGCGGGCCCCGCAAAGGTCACCGTCGCTGCCGACGGCCGCGAGTGGCACGCAGCGAGCTTCGTCGTGGAGGACCACCACTACGCCCTGGTCCTGCTGGACGGGCTGGCCCCGGGCCGCACCTACGAGTACTCCGTGCACGTCGGCGCCGAGCACGTGTGGCCGCTCGCCGACTCCCCCTTCCCCGCCTCGACCATCGCGACCCTCGACCACGAGCGGCCGCCCCTCCTGGCCTTCGGTTCCTGCCGCACGAGCGTCCCGCACGACGCCGAGCACCACGACAGTCATGGCGTCGACGCGCTGCGGACCGTGGCCCTGGCGATCGCCAAGGGGGAGTTTCGCCGACCCGATGCGATCGCCATGCTCGGCGACCAGGTCTACGCAGACGAGACCAGCCCGCAGATGCGCGAGTTCATCGCCTCTCGCCGCAGCCTCGACGAGCCGCCGGGCGAGGAGATCAAGGACTACGCGGAGTACTCCCACCTCTATGAGCTGGCGTGGAGCGACCCGGCGATCCGTTGGGTGCTCTCGGTCGTGCCGAGCGCGATGATCTTCGACGACCACGACATCCGCGATGACTGGAACACGTCGTGGAGCTGGCACCAGGAGATCAACCAGACCTCGTGGTGGCACGAGCGCCTCATCGCCGGGCTGACGAGCTACTGGGTCCACCAGCACATCGGCAACCTCGCACCCGAGGAGCTCGCCCAGGACGAGATCTGGCAGCTCCTCGACGGAGCCGCCCCCGGCGAGGTCGATCTCACCCAGCCGCTGCGGAGCCTGTCCGATCGGGTCGATCGTCACCCCGAGACCTACCGGTGGAGCTACACCCGCGCCCTCGGAGGATCGCGACTGATCATGCTCGACTCGCGCGCCGCGCGGGTGCTCGAGCCCGACCGGCGCTCCATGCTCGACGATGACGAGCTCGCGTGGCTCGCCGACCAGATGACCGGCGACCTGGACCACCTGTTCATCGGGACCTCCGTCCCCTTCCTCCTCCCGCCGGGCCTCCACGACGCCGAGGCGATCAGTGAGTCCCTCGCCAGCCCGCACAGGTCCGGGCTGGTGCGTCGAGGGACCGAGGCGCTGCGCCAGATCGTCGACCTCGAGCACTGGGGTGCCTTCCAGTCCGGATTCGTCGAGGTCTTCGAGCTGGTCATGGCCGTCGCCCGCGGAGAGCGTGGCCACCCGCCGGCCACCGTCACCTTCCTCTCCGGCGATGTGCACCACTCCTATGTCGCGGAGGTGAGTGATCCCGCGTCTCATGGTGCGCGCAGCCGGATCGTGCAGGCCGTGTGCAGCCCGATCCGCAACCCGATGCCGCGGGGGATCCGCGTGCTCATGTCGCAGATGGCCAAGGGACTGGTCCGGCCGATGCGCCGGCTCGCCGTGAGGACGAAGGGGGTCCCGCACCTGCGCTACCCGTGGCAGCTGACGCAAGGACCGTGGTTCGACAACAACCTCGCGGTCGCCGAGGTGCACGACGGGCACCTCACCCTCAAGTGGGTCACCGGTGACGTCGTGGACGGCGATGACGCCCACCCGCGTCTGCGGGTCGTCTCCACCGTCGAGATCTGAGGGGAGCCCCCTTCGTCCCGCTCGGGCGGACCCGCCGTCGGCTCAGGGGGGATACCCCAGTGACCGGACCCCACCTGCGGCTCTAGATTTGTCGGCGACACGTCGCACACGACAACGGGAGCAGGGACCATGGGCACGCAGGTTGCCGCCAGCACGCACGAGCTGCGCAAGGTGTACGGCAAGGGTGAGGCCAGCGTGGCTGCCCTCGCCGGCATCGACCTCGACATCGGCGCAGGGCAGTTCACGGCGATCATGGGACCCTCGGGCTCCGGCAAGTCGACGCTCATGCACTGCCTCGCCGGGTTGGACTCCGTGACCGGGGGGCGCGCCCTCATCGGTGACACCGACATCACCGCGCTGAAGGAAAAGGACCTCACGCGGCTGCGTCGCGATCGGATCGGCTTCATCTTCCAGGCCTTCAACCTCATCCCGACCCTCACTGCGGAGGAAAACATCCTCCTGCCGCTCGCCATCGCCGGACGGACGGCGGACCCTGAGTGGTTCGACCTCGTCATCGACACCGTCGGGCTGCGCGACCGCCTGCGCCACCGGCCCAACGAGCTGTCCGGTGGGCAGCAGCAGCGCGTCGCCTGCGCGCGGGCGCTGGTGTCCAAGCCGTCGATCATCTTCGCCGACGAGCCGACCGGCAACCTCGACTCCACGTCGGGCGCCGAGGTGCTGGGCTTCCTGCGGCGCAGCGTGGACGAGTTCGACCAGACCATCGTCATGGTCACCCACGACCCGGTGGCCGCGAGTCACACCGATCGCGTGCTGTTCCTCGCCGACGGCCGCATCGTCGACGAGCTGTGGGAGCCGGAGCGCGAGAGCGTCCTGGAGCGGATGGTCGCCCTGAGCAACGGGGCTCACTGATGCTCAAGGCCACTCTCAAGAGTCTGCTGGCGCGCAAGGCGCGCCTGCTCATGAGCGCGTTGGCGATCGTCCTCGGGACGGCCTTCGTCGCTGGGTCGCTCATCTTCACCGACACCCTCGGACGCACCTTCGACGGGATCATGGACGGCACCGTCGGTGACGTCGTCGTCCAGGCCGAGCAGACCGATGACTTCGGCGGGTCCGGGGGCGCACGCATCTCGTCGACGGTGATCGACGAGATGGCTGGCCTGCCCGGTGCCGCACGGGCCGACGGGAGCGTCGACGCCTTCGGCGTCTTCGTCGTCGGAAGCAACGGCAAGGTCGTCGGTGGTCAGGGCGCACCCGCACTGGCCTTCAACTACAACGACGCCCCCAACCAGCTGGGGGAGAAGCCGCTCGCGATCGTCGACGGGCGCGCCCCCGAGCGCACCGGTGAGGTCGTCATCGACACCAAGACCGCGGAGCGCGCCGGCTACGTGGTCGGGGACGAGATCCCCCTCGTCACGACCGGCAAGGTCCCGGAGATCACGGCCGAGCTCGTCGGCACGATGACCTTCGGCGAAGGGGGCATGGCCGGCGCGTCGATCTCCGTCTTCGACACCGCGACGATGCAGAAGTACTTCATGGACGGCAAGGACGAGTACTCCTCCGTGTGGGTCACCGCCAAGGACGGCGTGAGCCAGGAGGAGCTGCGCAGCCAGGCGGAGCCGCTCGCGCCGGAGGGGTTTACGGTCTGGACCGGCCAGGGCCTCGCGGACGAAAACCAGGATGACGTCCAGCAGGCGTTGGGTTTCATCACGACCTTCTTGCTCGTCTTCGCCGGCATCGCCCTCTTTGTCGGGTCCTTCCTGATCATCAACACCTTCAGCATCCTCGTCGCCCAGCGCGGCCGCGAGCTGGCCCTGCTGCGGGCGATCGGTGCGTCCAAGCGCCAGGTCGTGCGGTCGGTGCTGATCGAGGCCTTCATCGTCGGCGTCGTCGGTGCCACCCTCGGACTCCTGCTGGGGGTGCTGCTCGCACTGGGCATCCAGAGGCTCTTTGCGACCATCGGCCTCGACCTGTCCGGCAGCGGCCTCGTCTTCAGCCCGCGCACGGTGATCGCTGCCTACGCGGTGGGCATCATCATCACGATGCTCGCAGCCTGGGTGCCGGCCCGCCGGGCAGGCTCGGTCCCGCCCGTCGCCGCGATGCGCGACTCGATCGACACCGGGATCGGGCATCACCCAATCCGGCGGGCGCTCGAGGTCGCCGTGCTCGTCGGGGGCGCCGTGGCCTTCCTCGTCGGTCTCTTCCTCGTCGACTCGCGCGAGCTGTGGTGGATCGGTGCAGGCATCGTCGGGCTCGTCCTCGGGACGGCCTTCCTCGCCCCCTTCGTCGGACGTCCGTTGATCAGCGGGCTCGGCTGGGCCTATCGCAAGCTCTTCGGCAGCGTCGGACGGATGGCTGAGCAAAACTCGGTGCGCAACCCGGGACGCACCGCCGCGACGGCCTCGGCGCTGATGATCGGCATGACGCTCGTGGCGCTCATGGGCGTGGTCGCGTCGAGTGCGACCGCCAGCATCGACAAGCAGATCGAGGAGACCTTCCGCGCTGACTACATCCTGAGCAACGCGGTCGGGCAACCCTTCTCCTCCACGGTGGCCACGCAGGTCGCCGAGGTCGACGGGGTGCGCGAGGTCTCCCCGGTGCGCTTCGTCAGCGCCCAGGTGGACGGCGGACGCCTCTTCGTCACCGCGATCGACCCGAGCAGCTTCCCCGAGGTCGAGCAGATCGAGCCGACATCGGGGACGGCTGACCTCGACGCCGACTCGGTGATGCTCTCGACCAAGCACGAGGGTGGACGAGAGGTGGGCAGCACGGTCGAGGTGGCGATGGGCTCCTCGACGAAGGAGCTCACGGTCGTGGGCTTCTACGACGAGATCCAGGCGATCGGCTCGCCCGACGTGCTGATGTCGGTCGAGACCGTCGATGCGATGGGTGGGGCAGCCGCTGACAACTGGGCCTTCATCTTCGTCGACAGTGGTGCCGACAAGGCGAGCGTCCAGTCCGGGATCGAAAAGGTCGTCGACAAGCAGCCGCTCGTCACCCTCAAGGACCAGCAGGGCTATGCCGACGAGCAGCGGGCGAGCATCAACCAGATCCTCTACCTGATCTATGCCCTGCTCGGACTGGCGATCGTGATTGCCGTGCTCGGCATCGTCAACACCCTCGGGCTGTCCGTCATGGAGCGCACCCGCGAGGTCGGTCTGCTGAGAGCGGTGGGCCTGTCCCGGGCCCAGCTGCGCCGGATGATCACTCTCGAGTCGGTGACCATCGCCCTCCTCGGCGCGGTGCTGGGCATCGTCCTAGGGGTCATCGCCGGCGTGGCGATCCAGCGCTCGCTGGTCGAGGACGGCATCACCGAGCTGGCGATCCCGTGGCTGCAGATGGTCGTCTTCGTGGTCCTCGCCGGGATCATCGGGGTGCTGGCGGCCCTGCTACCGGCCCGGCGAGCCGCGCGCATGGATGTCCTGCAGGCGATCTCCACGGAGTGAACCGGTGGCGTTGGTGAGGGGCGAGGACCGAGTCATGGTCCTCGCCCCTCATCACGTCGTCAGCGCCCCGGACGCATCGAGCTCTTGACCGAGGTCTCCGAGGTGTCATAGGTCTGACTCGCGTCATTGAGCGCCCGCCCGATCTCGTCGAGGCTCTCCTTGACCGTGCGCTGGGTCGCGCGCCAGTCGTTGATGAGGTCCTGGAAGGACGTCGAGGCATCCCCCTGCCAGTCGTTCTGCAGGGAGAGCAGGCGGCTCATCATGCTCGCCACGGTGGTCTCGACGTCCTCGGAGATCCGGGCGACATCGGACGCGCTGCTGGCGACCTGCGCGGTGTCGACGGTGAAAGTGGCCATGGTGGTTCCCCTTTGTGCTCGTGGTCCGGACGCCTACGGCCCGGCTCCCTCACACGCTAGGAGGACCCGCGGCCGCGTGCTCCGAGTTGTCCACAGGGCCCGGCTCGGGGAGCGGCCGGGACTCGCGACGGGTGCGCTCCAGTGCCTGGGCATAGCCGGCGCCCATGCCGAGGAGCAACAGTCCCGCGACGATGAAGCTGAGCACCCGGGCGAGGCCACCGAGGAAGGAGAGGTCGAAGAGCAACAGCTTGCCGACGCTCACGGCAGCCAGGGCGAGACCCGCGGGCACGGCGAAGGAGGAGCCGCGCAGACCCCGCAGCAGGAGGACGGCGGCGATCGCCATCCACACGACGGTCGCGCCGGCCTGACCGGCGGTGAAGCCGCCGCGTGGGTCGTCGACGAGCTGCCCGACGAGCGTGATGAGCAGGACGACGCTGCCACCGACCCAGAGCACGCTGAGTGAGGTGAGGGCACGAGGCAGGACGGGGACCAGGGCGGGGAGCGTCGTCGTGACCGCTCGGGCGAGGACGAGGTAGAGCACGGCCAGGCCGAGCGCCGCGAGGAGGTGGCGAGCCGCGACATCGTCGGAGAGGCTGCGCAGGAGGACGTGCGGCAGCAGTGTCATCCCGCCGAGCGTGCCGAGGACGCCCAGGCCCAGCGCCACCACGAGTGTGGTGCGGTGCTGCAGGGCCAGGGCAGCCAGGGCCCACACGAGGCAGAGGCCCACACCCAGGACCGGGGTCCAGTCCTGGCCGTCGCCGGCCCGCAGGGCGGCGCACAGGGAGGCGAGACCGGCGCTCGCGAGAGAGATCTCGGTGAGCCGGTGCTGCAGCGGGGTGTCGGCCGTCTGGTCGGCCAGACCTGCGACGAGCACGAGCAAGCAGGTCATCACCACGAGGAGGCCGACGCCGCTCCAGCGATCATCGACGGCGAGCGCCGCGAGCCCGACCGGGAGGACCGCGACCGGGACGAGGATGCCGAGCTGCTGGGGCAGGCGGGCGACCCGGGCGCCGGCGAGGCTGGTGCCGAGCACGAGGATCGCGAAGAGCACGCCGAGCAGTGCAGCGATGCCCGTGCGCTCGTGGGCGATGGAGAGACCTGCGAGGAAGAGGGCCGTGGGCACGACGCGTGCCAGCTCCAGCACCCACCACTGTCGGTCGATCTGCGCCGGCCAGGTGGCGGCGGCGAGGACGAGGAGGAAGCCTCCGGTCAGCAGGCCGTGCTCGAGACCGACGAAGGGGGCCAGGAAGGCCACACCGAGGACGGCGATGACCGCGAGGAGCTGACTGTCCCAGGCCCGGGCGAGGAGGACACCGCCGAGGGCGATGAGCCCGGCGAGGACCATGCCGACGGCCAGCGGCACCCACTCGTAGATGCGGGTCACGGCCAGGACGTCGAGGTAGCCGGTCGCGATGCCGGTGGCGGCCAGGCCGAGAGCACCGATGGTGCCGGAGGGGCGACGGTGGACGATGACCGCGGCACCGACGAGGCCGAGGGCGAGCAGCGCTCCGCTCACGACACGGGCCAAGGGGCCGAAGAAGCCCATCTGGATGGCCAGGGCGAGGAGGAAGGCGACGCCGATGAGGGTGATCGCGGTGCCGACGACGGCCAGCACCTTGGCGACGAGCCCGTCGCGTTGCCACCACGGCTCGCTGGGTGGCAACGGTGCCACCGGCGTGGTGGGCGGAGGGGAGGTGGGCGCCATCGTGGCGGGCGCCGGTGGGGGCATGACATGGCCCGGGGCGGTCGGAGGCGGGGAGGGCTGGTCCGATGAGGGCCCGGGAGCGCCGGCGACGGGCGCGACCACCGGCGGTGCCACGGGAGTCCAGTGCTCGGGACCGGCCTCGAGCAACTGCTCCGCTTCGGTGGACTCTGTGGCCAGGTGGGCCCGCAGGCGTGCCAGCTCGTTGCCGACGCCGTACATGCGCGACATGGCGTCGGCGAAGTCGTCTTCGATGGCGCGCAACCTCGCGAGGGTGGGGTCTGACATGCTCATGCCCCCAGTGTGCTGTGTCAGCACACCGGGGGCATGAGTTCGGCTACTCAGCGCCGCCTTCAGACGCCACACCCAAAGGCGGGGGTAGCACCCCTGTGGGAGCCAGAGGAAGTCGGTGCCTGCGTCGGGGAGGAGACGATCGAGCGACCGTTGCTTCCTTGTCCTGTGCTCCTGATGTAGATCCTGCACCACCAGACTTGGACCCTGCTGGCATCGACCTGTGAGTCTCCTGAGCCCGCCCGACGTTGGTCAGCCCTGGGCGGACGGCGCGGTGCCGAGGGTGGCCTTGATCGTCTGCTCCTGACCATCACGGATGACGGACAACGAGACGGTCGACCCGATGCGCTGGGCGTGGATCATGCCCACCAGGGACTCGGCCGAGTTGATGCCGGTGTCGTCGACTCCCACGATGAGGTCGCCCTCGCGCAGTCCGGCCTTGTCAGCGGCGCTCCCGTCGGAGACGGAGCGGACCTGGGCGCCAGAGCGGGTCGCCGACCCCACCTTGGCGCTGCCGTCGACCGGCGTCACCCCGAGCAGGGCGTGCTCCGCGCTGCCGTCCTCGATCAGCTGTTCAGCGATCCACTGGGCCTCGTCGACGGGGATGGCGAAGCCGATGCCGATGCTCCCGGACTGGCCACCGGAGCCGCCGAGCGTCGCGATCGAGGAGTTGATCCCCACGAGACGTCCCGCCGCGTCGACGAGTGCCCCTCCGGAGTTGCCGGGGTTGACCGCGGCCGAGGTCTGGATGGCGGAGGTGACGACGGGCGAGGCCTGCTGCTGGGCGAAGGGGTCCTGGCCGCCGCTCTCGCTGGCGCTCGTCGTCACCGGGCGGTTGAGCGCACTGACGATGCCCGTCGTGACCGTGCCTGCCAGACCGAGCGGGTTGCCGACGGCCATGACGGGATCACCCACCGTGAGTCCCTGGGAGGAGCCCATGGTGATTGGCCGCAGGCCCTGCGGCGGGTCGGTGATCGTGACGACCGCGAGGTCGGTCGATGCGTCCTCGCCGGCAACCGTGGCCGCGTAGGTCGACCCGTCAGCGAGGGTGACGGTGATCTGTGCGTCGTCGCCGGCGCCGCTCACGACGTGGTGGTTGGTGAGGACATGGCCTGAGCCGTCGATGATGACGCCTGAGCCCTCTCCACCGGAGCTGCCGCTCTTGACCGTGATCGCGACGACGCTCGGGGAGACGGCTGCGGTCACGGCGTTCCAGTCGGGGTTGGTCTTGGAGGCGCTGCTCACCGGGACGACGCTCGCGACGCCGTCACCGCCGACGGACGAACCGGTGGCTACCGGCGGTGTCTCACCGGGGCCCTGGTCGGTGAGGGAGATGACACCCCAGGTGCCGCCGGTGGCCAGGGCTGCGGAGAGGATGCCGACCGCGGCCAGCTCGCCGACGCGGCGACCACGGTGGCGGTGCAGCCTGGGCGGTGGCGGAGCGGTGAGTGCCTCGGCGTAGGAGGTCGTCGGGGTCGGACCGCCCTCGCCACGTGGTGCGTGCGGTGGGATCGGTGCGGTGGGGTGGTCCATCAGAAGGCTCCTTGTCGAGGCTGTTGGATCCACCCTGCTCCTGCAACTTCGGCCCCGGCTTGGTTTTGCCTGTGGGTTCGCTGTGCCCGGCTCAGACCCGGTCGGGTCGCACGGGGACCGATCCGGGCAGCTCCACCCGGAAGGTCGCGCCACCGCCGGGGGTGTCGAGCACGCGGACCTCGCCGTGGTGCTGGGCGACGATGGCCGTGACGATCGCCAGGCCGAGCCCGCTGCCGCCACGGGCGCGCGAGCGCGCCTTGTCCACGCGGTAGAAGCGCTCGAAGACCCGCTCGGCCACGTCAGGGGCGATCCCCGCGCCGTGGTCACGGACCTCGATGACGGCGCGGTCGCCGACCTGCCCCGTGCGCACCTCCACGAGCACGTCGTCAGCGGTGTGCATGAGGGCATTGCCGATGAGGTTGCTGAGGACCTGGCGCAGGCGGCTGTCATCGCCGAGCAGGACCACGGGGGCGAGCTCGGCATCGAGCCCGACGAGCTGGATGTGACGGTGGGGGGCACGGGCCCGAGCGTCGTGCACCGTCTCTGCGGCGATCACCACCAGGTCGACCTCGGCGAGCTCGAGCGGCCGCTGGTCGTCGAGCCGGGCGAGCAGCAGCAGGTCGTCGACGAGCACGCCCATGCGAGAGGCCTCACCCTCGATCCGGTCCATGGCCTGGGCGGTCTGGTCCGGTCCCTGCACGGCCCCCTGCCGGTAGAGCTCGGCGTACCCGCGCACGGTCGCCAGTGGGGTGCGCAGCTCGTGGCTGGCGTCCGCGACGAACTGGCGCATCTTGGTCTCGGAGGCTTCTTGGAGGGCGAAGCTGCGCTCGACCTGGCCGAGCATGGCGTTGAGCGAGTCGCTGAGGCTCGCGACCTCGTCGTGGCTGTAGCGGACCGGGACGCGACGGCTGAGGTCTCCCGCCGCGATGCCGGCGGCGGTGTCCTCGATGCGGCGAAGGGGTCGGAAGGCTCGCCGGGTCGCGAACCACCCCAGCACCCCACAGGTGACCAGGGCGGTCAGCCCGACCACCGTGGTGACGATCGCGAAGCGCTTGACGATCTTGTTGACCCCGGTCATCGGCATGCCGACGGCGAAGGTGGAGTTGTCCGGTGTCGTGTAGTGGCCAGCGATGAAGCGCCACCGGGTCCGGCCGTCGAGGGACTCCACGGTGAAGGGCTGGCCGCTGCGGACGCGGGGATCGTCGAGCGTCAGGACAGGGACATCGGGCCGGGTGGTCTCGCCGGTGGGGAAGCGGTACTGCCAGGCGGTCCCGTCGGATGGCTGCCGCACGAAGAAGTAGTTGGTCGGGTCTGCGCGCGTCTCATGGCTGTAGATGTCGCCGTTGTCGCCGCCGACGGTCACCGCCGAGTCGTCCTCGGCGATCGGGATGGCCACCGCCCGCAGCTGGTCGTCGACATTGGCCTTGAGGTCACGCTGGACGAGCCAGGCCGTCGTCAGGGAGGTGGCCATGAGGGCCGCGAGCAGGAGGGTGAGCAGGATGACGATGAGCCGCCAGGTGAGCGGCATCGCCTCGAGCTTGCGGACGACGGGCGTGGTCACCCGCTCCATGCTCATGGCCGGCTCATTCCGGGGGCAGGCGCAACACGTAGCCGAAGCCGCGCTTGGTGTGGATCAGCGTCGGGAGGCCCTCGGTGTCGATCTTGCGCCGCAGGTAGGAGATGTAGGACTCGACGATGCCCATCTCGCCGCGGAAGTCGTAGTCCCAGACGTGGTCGAGGATCTGCGCCTTGGACAGCACTCGGTTGGGGTTGAGCATGAGGTAGCGCAGGAGCTTGAACTCCGTGGGCGAGACGTCGATCGAGCGGCCCGCCCGGCGGACCTCGTGCGCATCGTCGTCGAGCTCGAGGTCGGCGAAGCGCAAGGTTGCCTCCGCGGAGGGGACATCCTGCGTGCGGCGCAGGATGACGCGGATGCGGGCGATGACCTCCTCGAGGGAGAAGGGCTTGGTCACGTAGTCGTCGCCACCGACGGTCAGGCCCTTGATCTTGTCGTCGAGGGAGTCCCGCGCCGTGAGGAAGAGGATCGGCTGGTGCCGCTCGGACGCTCGCAGCGTGGAGGCCACCTCGAAGCCGTCGATGTCGGGGAGCATGACGTCCAGGACGATGAGGTCGGGCTCGAGACGGTGGACGATGTCGAGCGCCGTGGCGCCGTCGCCGGCCACCTCGACCTGGAAGCCCGCGAAGCGCAGGGAGGTGGCCAGCAGCTCGCGGATGTTGGGCTCGTCCTCGACGACGAGGAGGTAGGGGCTCGCCTCGGTAGGGGTTGCATGAGTGCTCACCCGATCGAGTGTGCGCCCGTTGTCTGGATGTCTGCTGAACGTTTGCGGGGTCAGGAGAGTCTCCGCGTTGGGTCACGGAGTGACAACGAAGGGCGGATCGCCCGTCCGCTTGGCCCCCTTGGCCCCTCGTGTTTGGTCGGGTGGGGGTGATTCGGAGGACTGGGAACGCCCCGGGAAGATCCTCCGCTGGGAGGAACTGCCGTGCGACACACGCGAACTCTGGCCGGTACCGCTGCACTGACCCTGGCCCTGACACTGGCGGCCTGTGGGGACTCGGGCTCGGACGACGCCTCGGGTGACAAGCTCGCCGAGCTCAAGGACAAGGGGACGATCACCGTCGCGTTCGCCGGTGAGGAGCCCTATTCCTTCGAGAAGGACGGCGAGCTCACGGGCGCGACGATCGCCTTGCACAAGAAGATCTTCAAGGAGATGGGGATCGACGAGGTCAAGGGCGTCAAGACCGAGTGGAATGCACTCATCCCGGGGTTGAAGGCTGGCCGCTTCGACGTCATCTCGGCGGGGATGTCGATCCTGCCCGACCGCTGCAAGGAGGCCTCCTTCGGTGACCCGGAGATCCTCTACACGACGGCGCTCATGGTTCCCGAGGGCAACCCCAAGAACCTCAAGACCCTCGCCGACGTCAAGAAGTCCGGCGCCAAGCTCTCGACGATGAGTGGCGCCATCGAGACCGACTACGCGAAGTCGCTCGACATCAAGGCCACCCAGGTCAAGTCGCCGCAGGACGGCATGGACGGGGTCGCCCGCGGCAGCAGCGATGTCTTCGCCCTCACCGGTATCTCGCTGCGGACGATGGACGAGAACAACCCCGACGTCAAGGTCGAGGTGACCGACTCCTTCGTCGCGGTCGTCGACGGCAAGGAGCAGGTCGGGGCCGGCGCGACGGTCTTCAAGAAGGGTGACGACACCCTGCGCGATGCCTACAACAAGGAGCTCGCCAAGATCACCGGTGACGAGAAGGCCTACACGGACGTCATCGGCGAGTTCGGCTTCACCGACGCCGAGCGGCCCAAGGGTGACCTGACGACCGAGCAGCTCTGCAAGGGTGAGCTCCCGGACGCCAAGTGACCGAAAATCTCGAGGCACTACGTGATGCCCTGCCGAGGTTGGGCGAGGGCGTGCTCGTCACGCTCCAGCTCACCCTCGGCGGGGCCCTCGTGGCCTTCCTCGTCTCGGTGGTCCTCGGACTGCTGAGCATCAGCCCGGTGGCGCCGCTGCGCTGGCTGGCGACGATCGTCGTCGAGTTCTTCCGCGGGACCTCGCTCGTCGTCCAGCTCTTCTGGCTCTACTACGTCATGCCGCTCTTCGGGGTGAGCATGGACGCGGTCCTGACCGGGGTCCTCGCGCTCGGACTCAACTACGGCGCCTACGGTGCGGAGATCGTGCGCGGCTCGATCAACGCGGTGGACAAGGGGCAGTGGGAGGGCGCCACGGCGCTCAACATGTCACCGCTGATGCGCATGCGCCGGATCATCTGGCCGCAGGCGTGGGTGCTCATGCTCTCCGGCTACAACAACCTGCTGATCATGCTCATCAAGGGGACTGCAGTGGCGCTCTTCATCGGGCTGCAGGACCTGGCCTACGAGATCGATGAGCTACGTCTCGACACGACGACGATCTTCGCCTACGGCGTCGGCCTGATCGTCTACTACCTCTTCGCGCTCGTCTTCTCCTCCGGGCTCAGACAGCTCGAGAAGCGTGCCCGTCGACGGCTCGGACTGGGCGCCGGCAGCACCCACGAGAGTGCGGGGGTGGCGCTCTGATGATGCCCGCCATCACCTTCGACGAGTTCTGGAGCTGGGAGGCCGCTCGCGACCTCGCGCCCGAGATCATCGAGGCCTTCGTCAAGGCCACCTTGCTCATCACCGTCGTCGGCACGATCGTCGCCGTGGTCATGGGCTTGATCCTGGCCGTCCTCACCCAGGTCGCTCCCGCGATCCTGTCGAAACCCGTGCGGTGGGTCATGGACGTCATCCGGATGACGCCCCTCATCGTGCAGCTGGTCTTCGCCAAGTTCCTCGTACCGGTCGACTGGAGCATGTTGTGGGTCGGTACGGCAGTCATCGGCGTCCACTACGCGACCTACATGGCCGAGTCCTTCATCGCCGGCATCGGGTCGGTCGACAAGGGGCAGTGGGAGGCGGCCCGGGCGCTCAGCCTCCCGCAGGGACGCACGTGGCGCGACATCGTCCTGCCGCAGGCCCTGCGCTCGACCTTGCCGGCCCTCGGCAACTGGGCGATCTCGATGTTCAAGGACACCCCGTACCTCTTCGCGATCTCGGTCCTGGAGATGGTCACCGTCGCCCAGCAGGCCGGCGGCAACACCTTCCGCTACAACGAGGCCTTCACGATCGCCGGCCTGATCTTCCTCGTCGCCAGCCTGGTCACCGCGGTGGCCGTGCGCAGATTGGAAAAAGCCCTTGTCTACTGACACGACCGGGGGGACACCCCCTTCGACCGCAGTGCCGCCCGTCATCCGCTTCGAGGACGTCGTCAAGAGGTTCGGTGACCACACGGTGCTGTCCGATCTCAACTTCGACGTCGCGCAGGGGGAGCGGGTCACACTCATCGGGCCCAGCGGGTCCGGCAAGACGACGATCCTGCGTCTGGTGATGACCCTCGAGCACCTCACCGAGGGCTACATCTGGATCGACGGCAAGCCGTTGACCCACGACCGGCGCGGTGACAAGCGGGTCCAGCTGAAGCAGAAGGAGGTCGCCGAGACGCGCAAGCAGATCGGCATGGTCTTCCAGCACTTCAACCTCTTCCCCAACATGTCGGTCATCGACAACGTCACCGAGGCGCCGGTGCACGTGCTGGGGCGAGGCAAGGAGGAGGCGCGCGAGCGCGCCCTCGCACTGCTCGACCAGGTGGGGCTGAAGGACCGTGCCGACGAGCACCCGAGCCGGCTGTCAGGTGGTCAGAAGCAGCGCGTCGCGATCGCCCGGGCCCTGGCGATGGACCCCAAGATCCTGCTGCTCGACGAGGTCACCTCGGCGCTCGACCCCGAGCTCGTCGGTGATGTGCTCGCGGTGCTGCGCGATGTCGCCGAATCCACCGACATCTCGATGCTCATCGTCACGCACGAGATGAAGTTCGCCCGCGATGTCTCGCACAAGGTGATGATGTTCGACGCGGGCCATGTCCTCGAGCAGGGGCCGCCGGACCAGATCCTTGGCAACCCCTCGCACGAGCGCACGCGCAGGTTCCTCGACTCGATCCTCTGACCCGAGGGATCCGGCTACAGGTCGTCGGCGTCGAGGATCCGGTAGGCGTACCCCTGCTCCGCGAGGAAGCGCTGCCGGTGTGAGGCGAACTCCGCATCGACGGTGTCGCGCGTGACGACGGTGTAGAAGTGCGCGGTGCGCCCGTCCTCCTTGGGCCGCAGCACCCGGCCCAGACGCTGGGCCTCCTCCTGGCGTGAGCCGAAGGTGCCACTGACCTGGATCGCGACGCTCGCCTCGGGCAGGTCGACGGAGAAGTTGGCCACCTTGGACACGACGAGGAGGCTGGACCTGCCTTCGCGGAAGTCGGCGAAGAGCTCCTGGCGCTGCTTGACGGGGGTCTCGCCCGTGATGAGGTCGGCGTCCAGCTGCTCGGCGAGCTCGTGGAGCTGGTCGAGGTACTGACCGATGACGAGCGTCGGCTCGCCCCGGTGCTGGTCGACGATCGTGCGGACGACCCCGAGCTTGACGGGCGAGCACGACGCCAACCGGTAACGGTCCTCGGCGTCGGCGGTGGCATAGGCCATCCGCTCGGCGTCGCTGAGGGTCACCCGGACCTCGACGCAGTCAGCCGGCGCGATGTAGCCCTGCGCCTCGATGTCCTTCCACGGTGCGTCGAAGCGCTTGGGGCCGATGAGGGAGAAGACATCGGCCTCGCGGCCGTCCTCGCGCACCAGGGTCGCCGTCAGCCCGAGGCGGCGACGAGCCTGCAGGTCCGCGGTCATCCGGAAGATCGGCGCCGGCAGCAGGTGCACCTCGTCATAGACGACCAGGCCCCAGTCGCGGGCATCGAGCAGGTCGAGGTGCGGGTAGATCCCCTTGCGCTTGAGCGTGAGGACTTGATAGGTCGCGATGGTGACCGGGCGGATCTCCTTGCGGGCACCGGAGTACTCGCCGATCTCCTCCTCGGTGAGGGTGGTGCGCTCGAGCAGCTCCTGCTTCCACTGCCGCGCGCTGACCGTGTTGGTCACGAGGATGAGGGTGGTCGCCTTGGCGGCGGCCATCGCACCGGCCCCGACGAGCGTCTTGCCGGCGCCGCAGGGCAGGACGACGACGCCGGAGCCGCCGTCCCAGAAGCCGTCGACAGCCTGCTGCTGGTAGGGCCGCAGGGACCAGCCGTCCTCCAGCAGCTCGATCGGGTGCGCCTCGCCGTCGACATAGCCGGCGCGGTCCTCCGCCGGCCACCCGACCTTGAGCAGCTCCTGCTTGAGGGTGCCCCGCTCCGAGGGGTGGACGACGACCTCGTCGGGAGAGAGCATCTCGCCGAGCAGCGGCGTGATCTTCTTGTGCCTCATGACCTCGGTGAGCACGGCCCGGTCGGTGGTGCGCAGGACGAGCTGGTCGCCGTCCTTCTCCAGCACGAGTCGGCCATAGCGGTCCATGGTCTCGGCGATGTCGACGAGCAGGGCCTGCGGCACCGGGTAGCGCGAGTGCGTGATGAGGGCATTGACGACCTGCTCGGCGTCGTGGCCCGCGGCGCGCGCATTCCACAGACCGAGGGGAGTCACCCGGTAGGTGTGGATGTGCTCGGGAGCCCGCTCCAGCTCGGCGAAGGGGGCGATGGCCCGACGCGCGTCGGCGGACCGCTCGTGGTCGACCTCGAGCAGGAGGGTCTTGTCGCTCTGGACGATGAGCGCGCCGTCGAGGGCCATGTCAGCTCTCCGAGAGGACGATGGCGATGACCACACCGACGACGACGATCACCGTGACGAGGGTGAGGACGGCGAAGGTGACCCACCCGATCTTGGTCAGCTTCGCCGCGCCCTCCGGGTCGGTCGACTGCTTGACGATGCCGAGGATGCCCAGGACGAGTCCGGGAATGCCGATGTAGCAGCAGTAGCCGGTGAGGAGCGTGAGTGAGGACAGGACGATCAGGACGATCGCCGAGGTGTTGGGCTCCGTCTGCGGTCCCGCTGCGTAGTGGTACGGAGGCGGCATGGGCGCGCCCGGGAGGATCGGCGCCGGGAGAGGGGCGGAGCGTCCGGGCTCGTAGGCGGGCGGCTGCGGCCGGGCCGAGCCACCACCCTGGACATAGGGATCCGACGAGTACGGGTCCGACGAGTAGGGCTCGCCGTCTCGCGGGTCCGGCCGATCGTTGGGGTACGGGTCGTTGCTCATGTGGTGCTGTCCTCCCTGGCCTGCTGCGGCAGGCCCGTGACAACGGTACGTGATGCGAGATAGTGGCTGTATGAGCCGTGCACTGCCGCAGAGCGAGCCGATGACCGACCTGCCCCCACGGGTGACGATCTACGAGGTCGGAGCGCGTGACGGCCTGCAGAACGAAAAGGCCGTGGTCCCCACCGAGGTCAAGGCGCAGTTCGTGCGACGACTGCTCGCTGCCGGCCTGCAGACCGTCGAGACGACCTCCTTCGTCTCGCCGCGCTGGGTGCCGCAGCTGGCCGATGCCACCGAGCTGCTGGCCGATCTCGGCGAGGTGGGGCGCGGCCCCCTTCGTCCCGTGCTCGTGCCCAACGAGCGTGGACTGGACCGGGCCCTCGAGGCGGGTGTCGGGGCGGTCGCGATCTTCGGCAGCGCCACGCAGACCTTTGCGCAGAAGAACCTCGGACGCTCCCGCGAGGAGTCCGTCGAGATGTTCAAGCCCGTCGTCAAGCGGGCACAGGACGCGGGCCTGTGGGTGCGCGCCTATGTCTCGATGTGCTTCGGCGACCCGTGGGAGGGGCCGGTGCCCGTGGGTCAGGTCGCCGACGCGTGCGCGGAGCTGATGGACCTGGGCTGCGACCAGCTGTCGATCGGCGACACCATCGGTACGGGCACCGCGGGGCACGTCGAGGCGCTGCTCACCGAGCTCGGCACGCGTGACATCGGCGTGGAGCGGATCGGTGTGCACTTCCACGACACCTATGGGCAGGCCTTGGCCAACACCCTGACCGCGCTGCGTGCCGGGGTGAGCGTCGTCGACGCCTCCACCGGGGGGCTGGGCGGCTGCCCCTATGCCAAGTCGGCCACCGGCAACCTCGCGACCGAGGACCTCGTCTGGATGCTCGACGGCGCCGGCGTGGAGACCGGCGTCGACCTCGACGCCCTCGTCGAGACGAGCGTGTGGATGGCCGAGCAGCTCGGCAAGCCCTCGCCGTCCCGGGTGGTCAAGGCGCTCGCCGGGGCCTGACGGGGCGAAGGGGGGAGCCTCAGCCCTCGACGACGACGCCGGTGATCCGGTGCAGCGAGAAGACCTGCGGCTGCCCGTCGACCTCGCCGATCACCCGACCGCCGTCGAGCGTCATCGGGTGGAAGATCACCCGCCGGGTCGAACCGACGGCGTCCGTCACCCCGAGCCAGACGGGGAGCCGGTCGGCGGCGGCCTCACGCAGCAGCGCCGAGCTGCTCGCCGGGTCCAGTGCCGGGATCGTCGGAGCACCGTCGTCAGGGGCATTGCGCTGCAGCTCCGCGCGGGCCTCGCCCTCGCGCAGCCGGATGAGCACCTCGGCCGACGGCTCCGGCGCGACCTCGGTGACCGGGCGCTCGCGGCGGGGCGTGATGCGCGGTGCAGCGGGCTTGGTCGCGACGACGCCACCGGATCCCTCGAGGGCCGGCGCGGCGCCGACCTCGCGCAGGGACTCCAGCAGCACCGTGGGCCCGACGGGCGAGATGAGCACGGTCGGCGCGAGCTGACGCAGCTGCAGGTGGCTCAGGTCGCGGTGGGTGAGCAGGGCCTCGAGGTGTGTCGAGTCGTCGCTGCGCAGGTAGCTGCCCGCGGTGCCCACGCGCAGCTGGCCGTGGCGTCGGGCGACATCGCGCACGAGGTAGTCGAGCGGCTGCGGGACGGGGCTGGCGCTGAAGCGGGCGAGTGACTCGAGCAGCTCGTCGGCGCTCCACCCCGAGTCCAGGGCCGAGCGCAGCGAGGTCTCGGTGAAGCGGTGCACGCTGGCGCCACCGCGGGACTCGAGCCGGGCGCTGCGGCGCAGGAGGGCCGCCAGCTCCGGGACGGGGGTGCCGGGCACGACCGCGGTGAGATCGGCCTGCAGCAGCAGTCGGTCGACCGGCTCGGGGACGAAGGTCTCGAGCAGGTGGCTCGCCGCCACCTCGTCGGTCAGCAGCAGCCGGCCGACCGAGCCGAGGGCGCCGCGTCCGGTGACCCCGAGCTGCTCGCCCTCCTTGAGCAGGGCGGTGACGGCCTCGTCGGCGCCGTGGGGCATGCGCCGGGGGCGCCGGTGCCGCAGCCGCTCCAGCACGTCAGCGGCATCGGGGGAGGTGCCCTCGGGCAGGGCCGCGAGGATGTCGAGCAGCTCGCGACGCAGCGCCCGCACGGGCGGCCACACCATGCCCTCGGACAGGGCGTTGACCCGGCCCCCGTCCTCGGGTGCCGGGACCGCGCTGGCACGCAGGGACCGCAGCCAGGGGCCGGTCAGGCCGGCCCACCGGCCGGCAGGGGGCAGGGAGCGCCACTCGTCGAGGACCGTCGTGAGTCGCCAGGTCGGCTCGAGTGCGTGGTCGTCGTCGAGGAGGCCGGCGCCCAGGGCCAGCTCGAGGAGGAAGGCGGCGCTCGCCTCGTCGAGGTCGACGCGACCGGCGAGGGCGCGCAGGTCGCGGACGGCCAGGCCGCCGCTGCGCAGGACGCGCGGGCGCAGGTCCTCGACCCGGTCGAGCAGCTCGTCGACGAGCGCGACGACCTCGGTGGCGCTGGCGGTCGCGGCGCGGTCGACGTCGTCGAGATCCAGGGTGCGGGCGCTCTCGGGGGACTCGTCGAGAGGGTCGAGGATCCGCCCGCCCCGCACGAGCAGACCGACCTCGCGGGGGAGCAGG